>NZ_LT607496.1:22664-34949 GCF_900095235.1 Janthinobacterium sp. UMAB-60 | reverse complement strand
GGAGAGTGCCAGGCCCAGCAGGCACAGGGCCAGCGCGCCCGCCACTTGCCGACCCGGATCGCGCGGCAGCAGCAGCCAGCGGTGCAAGGACTCCGTCCACTCGAAAAATTCCGCCCCCGCCAGCGCCGGCTGGGTCGCGCCCGTGTACGGGTGCACATAAATGGACTCGCCGCGCCGCTGGCCATGCTTCGGCGCGAAGAACAGGCGTGGCGCCACGCCCGCTTCTGCATATATGGTGATGGAAGCGACGCGCTGGCCGTGCTCGGCTGCGGCAATGTTGCTCAGCTGGGCCGGCGTCAGCGGCGCGCGTGTTTCCACGGGCACATGGCGCACGCCGGGGTTCATGACATCGAGTAGTTCATCCTTGAAGGCCAGCGTGGCGCCGCTCAGGCCGATAATCACCAGCACCGTGCCGGCCGTGATACCGATAAACCAGTGCAATTGAAACCACAGCTGCTTCCAACTCCAGTGCCAGCGCCGCTGTTGCGGGGCGGCGCTTGGCTGGCGCACTGCGGACGCGGCGTCGGTGCTGCTGGCACGCAACTGGGGGAGGGAGGAGGTGGTCATGGCGGCTTTCGATAGCGCCGCCATGCAGATATCAGGCATGGCGGGAAGAAGGAAGGCTGACATTTTAACGCAAACGAGAATCATTCGCAAATGATGTCACCCTGTTTTCGCGTGGCGGGGGCCATTCTCGTTTGCCTGAGTGGTCGCCATAGGCGCTACAATAGGGATACTGTTCACTAGTTCCCATTGCCGCCATGACCACTTCCACACCGAATCTCGTCGTCACCCCGTCCGCCCACCCCTTGTCCGACGCCGAGCGCGCCGCGCGCATGGTCAGCCCCGCCTTCGGCCGCATCTTCACGGACCACATGGTGGTGATTCCTTACCGTGACGGCAAGTGGCAGCAGGGAGAACTGAAGGCGTACGGCCCTTTGACGCTGGACCCGTCCGCTTCGTCGCTGCACTACGGCCAGGCCATCTTCGAAGGCTATAAAGCGTTTGCCCAGCCCGATGGCAGCATCAAGACTTTCCGTCCAGAACAAAATGCCGAGCGCTTCAACCGCAGCGCCGCGCGCCTGGCCATGCCGGCCATCCCTGTCGAGCTGTTCCTGGAAGCGGGCGACGCGCTGATTGCGCAAGACCGCAACTGGGTGCCGAAGAACACGGGCGAAAGCCTGTACATGCGTCCGCTGATGATCGCCACCGACCCTTACCTGGGCGTGCGTCCATCGGAAGAATACCTGTTCGTGCTGTTCGCCTCGCCGGCCGGCGCCTACTTCCCGCAAGGCGTGAAACCCGTCACCGTGTGGATCAGCGAAGACTTCGTGCGCGCCGCGCCCGGCGGCACCGGTGAAGCCAAGTGCGCGGGCAATTACGCGGCCAGCCTGATGGCCCAGTCGCAAGCACAGGAAAAGGGCTGCGACCAGGTCGTCTGGCTCGATGCCGTGCACCGTGAATTCATCGAGGAAATGGGCGGCATGAACCTGTTCTTCGTGTACAAGGATGGCGAAAAGGTCACCGTCGTGACGCCGGAATTGACGGGCACCTTGCTGCCAGGCATCACCCGCCGCAGCTTGCTGGAAATGGCGAAAGACCTCGGCTATGCGACGGAAGAACGTAAATTGTCCGTCCAGCAATGGCGCGACGACATCGCCTCGGGCCGCATGACCGAAGTGTTCGCCTGCGGCACGGCCGCCGTCATCACGCCCGTGGGCGTGGCCAAGGCCAACGGCTTTGAAATGACCATCAACAACAATGAAAACGGCGCCGTCACCCTGGCCCTGCGCGAAGCGCTGCTGGGCTTGCAGCATGGCACGGCACCGGACACGCATCACTGGATGCACAAGGTTTGCTGATCAGCTTGTCTGATTGATACTGCGCCGGCACTCAGTTGCCGGCGTTTTTATATCTTGAAGGAAACTCGATGAAAATTCGCTCTATTCTGCCTGCCCTGGCCGCCGTTTTCCTCGGCCTGTCCGCCGGCGCCGTCCACGCGGCCGACGCCACCTGCGCCATTCCCCGCAACGTCAGCTATGTCGATTACGACGTCAAGCCGTCGGACGAGAAAAACACGTGCTACAAGCAAAGCACCAACGTGCCCACCGATTACTTCATGCTGGCGCTGTCGTGGTCGCCAGGATTTTGCGACAGCCAGCGCCGCCGCGGCGCAGTGTCGAAGAAGGCCGCCTTCCAGTGCGCCGAGAGCAACCACTTCGGCTGGATCGTGCATGGCTTGTGGGCACAGTCGGCCAATCCGGCCACCTGCGAAGACATTTCCGTGACGCCGCCGCGCAAGACGGACATGCACCCGCGCTATTGCAAGGGCAATTTGCCTAAGCTGGCGCCATCGGAAATTTTGCCGTACATGTGCATGCAGCCCGGCGAAGCCTTGCTGCAGGGCGAATGGGAAAAGCATGGCGCCTGCGATTTCGATACGGCCAAGCAGTATTTCGAGAAGGAACGCGAACTGTTCCAGGCCTTGAAATTGCCGGATTCCACCATGCCGAAAAACGAACTGTTCCAGTGGATGAAGCAGCACAACCCGCAGCTGAAGGGCCGCTGGCTCGGCTATGAAAAGCACTCGGGCGAGTTGCGCATCTGTTATTCGAAAGAGTTTAAAGTGATCGACTGCCAGAAGTAAGCCTGCCTGTCCTGCAGCTTTCTTTCATCCATGCTAGTGTGTTGCCCGGATCAGCAAGATGAACAGGTAGTGTATTTATGCAGCAGTCTATGCAGCGGCAAACGCAACCCGTCATGGTGGGCGAGGACGGCTTGCCGCCCGGCGCCCGTTTATGGGCCATGCTGGCGCTGGCCATCGGCGTGGGCATGGCCTCGCTCGATACGGCGATCGCCAACACGGCCTTGCCGGCCATCGCCAGCGAGTTGCACACGACGCCGGCAGCTTCCGTCTGGATCGTCAACGTCTATCAACTGGCCATGGTGGCGACCCTGCTGCCGTTTTCCGCCCTCGGCGAAATCGCCGGCTACCGCCGTGTATTTATCTCCGGCATGCTGTTATTTACCCTGGCGTCGCTCGCCTGTGCGCTGGCCTGGTCCCTGCCGTCGCTGGTGGTGGCAAGGCTGTTTCAAGGCGTCGGCGCCAGCGCCATGATGAGCGTCAATACGGCGCTGCTGCGCGCCCTGTATCCGAAACACTTGCTGGGCCGCGCGTTCGGCAACAATGCGCTGGTGGTGGCCGTCGCGTTCGCCATCGGCCCCACGGCCGCCTCGCTGATCCTGGCGACGGCGTCGTGGCCGTGGCTGTTCGCGATCAACGTGCCCTTGGGCGTGGCCGGCTTTTTCCTCGCCAGCCGCATGCTGCCGGCGACAAAACTGTCCGGCCACACGCTCGATGCGCGCACGGCGCTGTACAACGTGGGCGCCTTCGGCTTGCTCATTTTGCTGTTCGGCGACGCGGCCCATCACGCGTCCAGCGCCGTCCTGCTGGCGGAACTGGTGGCCGTGGCCGTGTTCTTTGCCTTGCTGCTGCGTCGCCAGGCGGGACATGCGGCGCCCATGCTGCCGATCGACCTGTTCCGCCGTCCATTGTTTTTGCTGTCCTCGCTGACGGCCATCTGCACGTTTGCCGCGCAGGGGCTGGCGTTCGTTTCGCTGCCATTCTATTTTGAAGTGACACTGGGCCGTTCGCCCGTGGAAACGGGTTTTTTGATGACGCCGTGGGCCGTGCTGGTGGCCGTGATGGCGCCCGTGGCCGGGCGTTTGAGCGACCGTTACTCGCCGGGCGTGCTGGGCGGCATCGGCCTGGCGGCGCTGGCCGGCGGCTTGCTGACACTGGTGTGGATACCGGCGCACCCGAGCGCGTTTGATATCGGCTGGCGCATGGCCTTGTGCGGCATCGGTTTCGGCTTTTTCCAGGCGCCCAATCTGAAAGCCATCATGGGCAGCGCGCCGCCCGAGCGGGCCGGCGGCGCCAGCGGCGTGGTGGCCACCTCGCGCCTGATCGGGCAAGCCACGGGCGCGGCGCTGGTCGCGTATTGCTTCACGGTTTCCGCCGCCAGGGGCACGACGTATGCGCTGTGCCTGGCGGCAGGATTTGCCGCCGTGGCCAGCATCGCCAGCTTTTCGCGCCTGGTGGTCGCGCAGCCGGCGTGGCTGTCGGGCAAGGACAATTAAGCGCCTAGACGTCGATGGCCTTGTCCGACTGCATGCGCTTGCGCAATTCGAACTTCTGGATCTTGCCCGTCGACGTGCGGGGCAGGGGACCAAAATAAATGGCTTTCGGCACCTTGAATCCGGCCAGGTTGTTCTTGCAGAAGGCGATCAATTCCGCTTCCGTCACGCTGGCCCCTTCGCGCAATTCGACGAAGGCGCATGGCGTCTCGCCCCATTTTTCGTCCGGCTGGGCGATGACGGCGGCGGCCAGCACTTGCGGGTGGTGGTACAGCGCATCTTCCACTTCCACGCTGGAAATATTCTCGCCGCCGGAAATGATGATGTCCTTGCTGCGGTCCTTCAGCTTGATATAGCCGTCCGGATACATGACACCGAGGTCGCCCGTGTGGAACCAGCCACCGGCGAAGGCTTCCTGCGTCGCCCTTTCATTCTTCAGGTAACCCTTCATGCAGATGTTGCCACGGAACATGATCTCGCCGATCTGTTCACCGTCGGCCGCCACGTGCTGCATGGTTTCCGGGTCGATCACGGCCACGGCGCTTTGCAAGTGGTAGCGCACGCCCTGGCGCGACTTCAATACGGCGCGCTCTTCCTGGCTCAGGGCCGCCCACTCATCCTGCTCCGCGCAGATGGCGGCGGGGCCGTACACTTCCGTCAAGCCATACGAGTGGATCAAGTCAAAGCCCATGGCTTCGATCTTCGCCACCATGGCGGCCGGCGGCGGCGCGCCGGCCACCATGCCGCGCACGGTCCAGTCGATTCCTTCGCGCCAGCTGGCGGGTGCATTGGCTAGCGCCGCATGCACGATGGGCGCCGCACAATAGTGGGTGATGCGCAATTCGCGCATCAGGTCGAACACCAGTTTCGGTTCGAACTTGCGCAGGCACACGTTGACGCCGGCGCGCGCGGCGATGGTCCACGGGAAGCACCAGCCATTGCAGTGGAACATCGGTAATGTCCATAAATACACGGCATGCTTGGGCATGTCCCACTCTAATATGTTCGACAGGGCGTTCAGGGCCGCGCCCCGGTGGTGGTAGACCACGCCTTTCGGGTCGCCCGTGGTGCCGGACGTGTAGTTGAGGGCGATGGCGTCCCACTCGTCCGCTGGCGGCTGCCAGTCGTAATCGGGGTCGCCGCTGGCCAGCAAGCTTTCGTAATCGAGGTCGGAAAAAGCCTCCACTTCCGGTCCCAGCACGTCATTGACCTGGATCACGCGCAGACCGGGAATCTGCGCCGCCATCTGGCGCGCCAGCTCGGCAAATTCCGTATCGGCCAGCAAGACTTTCGCGTGGCCATGGCGCAGCATGAAGGTCAGCGCCGCCAGGTCGAGGCGGATATTCAGGGCGTTGAGGACGGCGCCGGCCATGGGCACGCCAAAACTCGCTTCCACCATGGCGGGCGTGTTCGGCAGCATCACGGCCACCGTGTCGCCCGTGCCCACGCCCAGTTTGATCAGGCCGGAGGCGAGGCGGCGCGTGCGCGCATAGGTTTGTTGCCACGTCTGCCGCACGGCGCCATGTGCAATTGCCAGTCGATTGCCATATACTGCCGCTGCCCTGGCGATATAGTCGAGCGGGGTGAGGGCGGCGTAGTTGGCGCTGTTTTTGCCGAGGCCGGTGTTGAAATCAGCAGTCATGCTTGTCTCCTGGTAAATAATATTGGTACTGGAATTCTGTAGCTCCCTGTTTCGGGATTGATACCGGCCAGCATAGCACCGGTGCTGGAAAATCACTGTCATCTTAGTGACAACTGAAGGATGGAATGAATAGCAATGATAGTGTAGACCGTGCCGTGCCGGAACTCGACAGCCATGACTGGTTCACGGCCCTCGACGCGCGGCATCAGACCTTGTTGCGCACCGGCAGCGTGCTCCGGCATTACGAGGCGGGTGCCTTCATCACGCGGCGCGGCGAACCGTCGGCGCACTGGATCGGCGTGCATACGGGCTTGATCAAGCTGGCCGTCTACAACGCCGATGGGCGCGGCGCCACGTTTTCCGGCGTGCCGGCCGGCGGCTGGTGCGGCGAGGGAAGCGTGCTCAAGCGCGAATTGCGCCGCTACGACGTGGTGGCCGTGCGCGCATCGAGCATCATCCTGGTGCCGGTGGAGCTGTTTCATCTGTTGCTGGCCGAGAGCCTTTCCTTCAATGCCTTCGTCATCCGCCAGCTGAACGAACGCATGGGGCAATTCATCGCCACCATCCAGAACCAGCGCCTGCTGGCCGTCGACGCGCAAGTGGCGCAAGCGATCGCGCAGCTGTTCCACCCCATGCTATACCCGCGCACCTCCAGCGTGCTTGAGCTGTCGCAGGAAGAAATCGGCTTGCTGACCGGCATTTCGCGCCAACGGGTGAACCTGGCCCTGGGGCGCCTGGCCGAATTGAAACTGATCAGCATCGCCTACCAATCGATTCGCGTGGTGGACCTCGATGGCTTGCGCCGCTATGGCGTGGCGTCGCTGTGATGACAGACTGCTTGCGCGATGTGTGGCATGCTGATGGCTCGTTCACCACATTGACCTGACGCATGGCCCTCGTTTCCGATCATCCCTTGCACTTGCTGGGCCTGCGCTTTCCGCTCAGGCTGCGCGTCACCGTGCGCCAGGGTTTTGTCACCTTGCATAATGAAATCACCACCAAGAAACTGGGCAGCGGCGACAGCTTCGTCGTGCCCGCTTTTCTGCGCTTCGCCTGCGACGTGATGCCGGGACGGGGCAAGCCGGCCGTGTTCACCCTGGCGCTGGAAGACGACGAGGCGGAGGGCGGCCACGGCGGCGGCAAGCGCTGGAGCCAGGCGCTGGCGCAGCACATCTTCGATACGCCGCAAGGCAAATGGACGGCGGCGCGCCTGGCGACCCTGTGGCAAGTGACGCCGCACAAGGCGCGTGCGCGCCTGTTTGCCGAGGGCGAAGCATTGCTCAGCCTGGTGCGCGAACAGCGCCTGGCGCATGCGCTGCACACGGCGGCGCAAGCGGGCGCCGATGGCGAAGGAGGCGAGCGCGACCTGGCGCAAGTGGCGGCCGGCTCCGGCTTTGCCTCGATCCCCGCGTTTTGCGACGCCTGCGTGGACGTGGCCGGCGTGCGCCCCAGCCTGTTCCTGCGTGGCCAGGCGCCCGGATAGCCGGACTCCGCTATAATCGGGGCCATGGGATCTTTATTGAAACGCAAACAGTGGCACATGTGGTTCGCCTGCCTGGCGATACTGCTCAATGCGCTGTCGCCGTCCCTGTCGTATGCGTTTTCCGCGCTGCACGCAAACGCGAACAATGCCGCCGTCGAGATCTGCTCGGCCAGCGGCGCCGTCTACACGCAAGCGGACCTGGCGCCGGCCGTCAAATCCACCACCGATTCCGTACTGCACCACATCGAGCATTGCCCGTTCTGCATGAGCCATGCGGGCAGCGCGGCCCTGCCGCCGCCGACCTTGTCTCCGCTGGCCGTCATCACGGGCCACGACCACTATCCGCCATTGTTCTGCCAGACACCGCGAGTACCGTTCGCGTGGCTGGGCGCCAGCCCGCGCGGCCCGCCTTTGACTGCCTGAACGCAACAGTCACGCCTTCCACGTCCTAACTTGTCTCAACTACGCCCATCGGGCCGGAATTACCATGAAACGTCGTCTTTTCCTTCTCGCCGGCACGGCGGGATTGCTCACGCTTGCCGCTTGCGAACAAGCACCGAAACCCCATTACAACGGCCTCGACCTGACGGGAGGTGATTACAAGCCCGACTTCAAGTTGAGCGGCCCCGACGGCAAGGTCTACACCCTGGCCGACTTCAAGGGCAAGTATGTGATGGTCTTCTTTGGCTTCACGCAATGCCCGGACGTCTGCCCGACAGCCTTGTCGCGCGCGCTGGAAATCCGCCAGAAACTGGGCGCCGATGGGGATAAACTGCAAGTGATCTTCATCAGCATCGATCCCGAGCGCGATACGCCCGAGCTGCTGGGCGAATACATGCGCGCCTTCGACCCCAGCTTCCTGGGCTTGCGCACGGATCCGAAGAACACGGCGCAGACGGCCTTCAATTACAAGGTCTTCTACCGCCGCGTGCCGAGCGGCAGCTCGTACACGATGGACCACACGGCCATCAGCTATGTGCTCGATACGGAAGGGCGCATGCGCCTGGGCCTGAAACACCAGTTGACGGGCGACGAGTGCGTGCAGGACATCAAGACCCTGATGAAATCGAAATACACCTTATAACCACACCGAGGAATGATCATGACCCATCTGAAAACCCTGCTGGCCACGGCCCTGACCGTGCTGTCCTTCTCCGCCGCTGCCCAGACTTCCGTGCAGATTACCGACCCGTGGGTGCGCGCCACCGTGCCGCAGCAAAAAGCCACGGGCGCCTTCATGCAGATCACGGCGCCGAAAGCCATGCGCTTGCTGGAAGTGCGCTCGCCCGTGGCGGGCGTGGCGGAAATCCATGAAATGAGCATGACGGACAACATGATGCGCATGCGCCAGGTCAAGGAAATCGCCTTGCCAGCCGGCAAAGCCGTGGAACTGAAACCGGGCGGCTACCACGTCATGCTGCTGGACCTGAAAGGCCAGGTGAAGGCGGGCGACAAGATCCCGCTGACCCTGGTGCTCGAAGGCGAGGACAAGCACCGCGAAACCATCGAAGTGACCGCCGTGGCCCGTCCGCTGGGCGCCGCCTCGGCCCCGATGCCGGCGATGAAGCACTAAGCTTCCCGCTACGTCCTTGAAAAGCCCGGTACGCCGGGCTTTTTTGTGCCCGTTTGGAAATTAAACAGCTGTTTGATACAATATCGGACAATATTAAACGGTTGTTTAAATGATGGGATAGGCATGACGGAAGAAATACAAAACGAAAGCGAACCGGCGCGCGCGCGCATCCTGCAGGCGGCGGCGGACCTGTTTGCCGACGAGGGCTACAAGGCCGCGTCCGTGCGCAGGATCTGCGAGGCGGCCCACGTCAACGTGGCGATGGTCAATTATTATTTTCATAGCAAGGAAGAGCTGCACCTGGCCGCCTTCGACCATGCGCGCGAATTGGCGCGGGCCTCGGCCGCCGACGTGGCGGCCGCCAGTGCGCGGGCGCAGTTGCCGGCAGTGGAACAGTTGCGCCTGGCCATCGAGGCGCTCGTGTCCGACATGCTGCGCTCGGGGCCGGCATCGCTGTTCAGCCGCCTGGTGGCGCGCGAACTGATCGAGCCGACGGCGGCCATCCACAAGCTGGCCGAACGCAATGTGCGCCCGCAGCACGCCCTGTTCACGGGCTTGATCCGTGGCGTGGTGGGGCCGGCCATGCCGCACGACGTGGTGCAGAAATGCGTGTTCAGCGTGATTGGCCAGGCCGTGTTCTATGCCCGTTCGCGCATCGTGCATGAACTGGTGGTGCCGGAGATCACCTATGACGAGGCGGGCATCGCCAGCATTGCGCAGCATGTGTCGCAATTCTCGCTGGCGGCCCTCGATGGCATGCGCCGCCAATATGCCGTGCAGGCGGGCGCATGAAGGCGCGTAACCTGACCTTGGTGCTGGCCGGCCTGGCCATGCTGGGTCCGTTCGCCACCGATACCTTCTTGCCATCGTTTCCCGCGATCGGCACGCATTTCGACGTCAGCAGCGTGCTGGTGCAGCAGACCCTGAGCGTCTACCTGGCCGCCTACGCCTTCATGACCTTGTTCTACGGCACCTTGTCCGACTCGTTTGGCCGCCGCCCCGTGATCCTGGCATCCCTGCTGATCTTTGCTGTCGGCTCCATCGGCGCCGCCTTCGCGCCCAGCTTTGGCTGGCTGCTGTTCTTCCGCGGCATGCAGGGCGCCTCGGCGGGAGCGGGCAGGGTCATCGGGCAAGCCATCGTGCGCGACACCCTGTCGGGCGCGGCCGCGCAAAAGATGCTGGCCAATATCATGATGGTGTTCGGCATCGCACCGGCCATCGCCCCCATCATCGGCGGCTGGCTGCACGTGGCCTACGGCTGGCAATCGACGTTCGTCTTCACCTTTTCCGTCACGGTGCTGCTGGCGCTCGCCTGCCTGAAAGGCTTGCCGGAAAGTTTAGCCGCCGAGCAACGCCAACCCTTCCACCCCGGCAACATCGCGCGTAATTACTGGCTGGCCTTGCGCCACCGGGCGTTCCTGCTGCGTTCGCTGGCCGTGGCCTTCGCCTTTGGCGGCTTCGCCCTGTACATCGCCTCGGCCCCGCATTTTATTTTGGAATTGCTGCGCCTGCCGGAAACGGCGTTTGGCTGGATGTTCATCCCCATGGTGGCCGGTTTGGTGCTGGGCTCGGCGCTGTCGGGCAAGCTGGCCCATGCGGTGAAAAGCACCGTGCTGGTGCACTGGGGCTTGCTGGTCATGGCGGCCACGGGCGCGCTCAACATCGCTTACAACCACTGGTTCGCGGCCAGCATCCCGTTCGCCGTCGTGCCCGTGATGCTGTACGCGTTCGGCATGTCGCTGGCCTTGCCGGGCATGACCATGTCGACGCTCGACATTTTCCCGCAGATGCGGGGCCTGGCCGCGTCCCTGCAAAACTTCGTGCAAATGCTGGTGTTTGCGCTGGTGTCCGGTTTTGTCGCACCGTTGCTGTTCGACAGCGCTTTCAAACTGGCGCTGGGACAGGCCGCGGCCGTCGTGCTGGCCGCCGTATTCTGGTGGCTGGGCAGCCGCCAAGGGGTGGGGCAGGGCGTGGTTGGGGTTGCTAAAACAACATGACTAGCCCTGGAAAAGGATGGCATGCATTCTGCTTTGTTACACTGTGACAATCAGACCCGTGCCGCGGGCGCCACAGCACGCGCGCGGGTCTAAGCAGTTTTGCAACTTTACCTTTGGCTATCATGCACTTGATTAACTCCAGTTTGAACCACGCCTTGCGCGTGCCGCTGGCTGCGGAAATCCACTCGCGGCCGTTTTTGCAGCTCGATGCCCCCGAGCTGATTACCCATCTGGCCGTGTACAAGGATGACAGCGCGGCGCCCGGTGCGTCGAATATGTCGGCCCAGCACGCCACTCTGGCGGCCCTGTGCACGCATTTCGGCGTCACGCCGCCCGCCGCCGAAGCCAAGTATTTTTATTACGACTTTGGCCGCTTCCGCCTGAAATGGGAATGCCATACGGAATTTGCCACGTTTACCTTTGCCGAACATCCGGGCGCCGCCTTGCCCCTGGAACAGGCGTTCGAGCGCATGCCCCTGGAACAGTTGCCGCAGCAGTGGCTGGCGGGCTTGAAGGGCAAGCTGATGGTGGCTGCCCACGTGGTGCTGGAGCAGGCGACCGAGCCGGCCGAGATTTTCATGCAGGGCTTGTCGCGCGTGTTCGAGGGTAATACCCTGGCCGGCAGCAAGGTGTTGCAGGGCGGCGAATTGTGGACGGACTTTACGATCCAGTCCGACGGCTTCAGCCGTTTCGTCATCCGCGATGCGGGCATGCACTCGCAGCAATCGGGCCGTTTGGTGCAGCGCGTGCTGGAAATCGAAACTTACCGCATGATGGCCTTGCTGGGCTTGCCCTACGCCATGCAGGCGGCGCCTTCGTTGAACGCCATCGAAAACGAACTGGCGACCCTGGCCGCCGCCATGGTCGATACGGATGACGCGCCGGGCCTGGCCAAAGCCGACGAGGGCGTCGCCGAGCAAGCCTTGCTTGACCGCATCACGCGCCTGGCGGCCCGCATTGAAAAGCTATCACTCGACAATAGCTACCGTTTTTCCGCCTCGAAAGCCTACATGGGCCTGGTCAAGGCGCGCATCGAGGAGTTGCGCGAAGAGCGCATCGAGGGCATTCCCACGGTCGAGGAATTCATGGACCGCCGTTTGACGCCCGCCATGAACACGTGCGAAGCGATGGCCAGCCGTCAGGAAGCGATGGCGCAGCGCATTGCCAACACGAATGACTTGCTGCGCACGCGCGTGGGCATCGTGCAGGAATTGCAAAACCGGCAAATCCTGCAATCGATGAACGCGCGCGCGGCGCAGCAGCTGCGCTTGCAGCAAGCGGTGGAAGGCTTGTCCGTGGCCGCCATTTCCTACTACGTGATTGGCCTGTTCAGCTACACGGGCAAGGCGGCCAAGGTGCTGGGTTTACCCGTGAATCCGGAAATCCTCGTCGGCGCCCTCGTGCCGT
Organism: Janthinobacterium sp. UMAB-60; assembly: GCF_900095235.1. NCBI lineage: Bacteria > Pseudomonadati > Pseudomonadota > Betaproteobacteria > Burkholderiales > Oxalobacteraceae > Janthinobacterium > Janthinobacterium sp. UMAB-60. The sequence continues at coordinate 22,710 of NZ_LT607496.1, read as the reverse complement.
TTGTGGCGGCCGGCGTGTGGCTGGGGCTGCGCCGCATGCATCACAA
>NZ_LT607496.1:0-22650 GCF_900095235.1 Janthinobacterium sp. UMAB-60 | reverse complement strand
CAAGCTGCACGCGGACTGAGCAGGGTAAATACCTTGGCGGCGCGTACGTCGCGCGCCGCCAATCCGTGTCCAGCGAGCAAGTGATCGTCGGCGGCCAGGCCTTGCGCCAGACGACGAACCGCATCGGCGACGATATCCTGCAGGCGCTCGGCGACCTGTCCGAACTGGACCAGCTGCCTTGCCTGACGACCATCGAGACGCGCCAAGGCAGCGCGGCGCTGGCCGCCTACATCAACCGCAACCCCATCATCAACGAAGTGCAGTGGCAGTCCTCGACGGAGAGCGAATTCGACTTGCGCAACAGCAATGTCAGCCGCCTCGTCGTGCATGGCGCAGGCTTGCGCTCGCTGCGCCTGAACGAGGGTTTGAGCACTCTGATACTGAATGGCGCGCCGTCGTCCGCGCTGCGCATCGACGCCCCGCATGCTGGCCGCTTCCTGCGCCTGCTGTGTTCCGGCGCCCTGGCGCCATTCCACGGTCTCGATCAGCTGGCGCGCCTGTCGCTGAGCGCCATGCCGGCCGTCGATTTCGATGTGGTGGCACAGCGTTTCCCTGCGTTGACTGACTTGACCGTGTGGGGCAAGCCGGGGCTGGCGTCGAACGTGACCAGCATCGCCAGACTGGACCGTTTGCGCTCCTTCACCGCGTATGAACTGTTTGGCTACGGTCCAGATGACTTCCCCGCGCCGGCGCAGTTGCCGGCCTTGTCCAGCCTGTGCCTGACCAGCCTGCCGCTGGACGCGGCCAAGGCCATCAAGGCCAGCTATAAAAAGGCGGCGGCGCTGGGCCTGGACCTGTCGGTGACGCGGCCGCGCAAGCCGGAATGGCTGGCGGAAAACCTGCACAACGCCTTCCGCGACTGGGATGGCCGCGCACATATTTCGGCGGCATATGCCAAAAAGGCCGCGCAGGCGTACAAGAAGCTGTTGGCCACGGCGCGCACGCTTGACGGGGTGAGCGATGCCGAGACTGCGCAAGCCATGGCGCAGGAGATGGTCACTGCCTATGTCAGCGTGTTCAACCAGATCGAGCGGCGTTCCAGCATCATCGAGACGGTGGAGCGCGACGAAATTTATGTGGCGCTGGAGCAGGTACTGACGCAAACGCAGCTGCCGGATGTTGCGCCGCTGTATGCCTTGTTCGACCGCTTGCGCGATTTTTAGTTTTTTTAGTAGCTAGAAAAAAAGTTCTAGACATGAAGTTCTAGAGCGGGTATTCTGGCGGCATGTTAAAAAATACCTCCACTCCCCATCCCACGGCCGCCGAACTGGACTTGCTGCGCATCCTGTGGCGGCGCGGTCCGTCCGATGCTCGCGCCGTGTACGACGCCCTGGCCGAAGAGCGTGCCGACGCCAGCTACGCCACCGTGCTGCGCCAGTTGCAGCTGATGCATGGCAAGGGACTCTTGAGCCGCGACGAAAGCCAGCGGCCGCAGCTGTATGCGGCCGTCGATGCGCAGGAAAAGTTACAGACCAGCTTGCTCAAGGATTTGATCGGCAAGGTGTTTTCCGGTTCCGGCAAGGCGCTGGTGCTGACGGCGCTGCGCGAGCACGTGAGCGACGCGGAGCGCCTGGAAATTGAAAAAATCCTGCGCAGCAAGGATGGCAAGGCGCCATGAACCTGGACATGCGCTTGGGCATAGAGTTGGGCAACTTCGTGCCGGCGCTGGGCTGGGTCTTGCTGTATTTTGTCTGGCAGGGCGTGATCGTCGGCGCCGTCTCCGCTGTCCTGCTCTGGCTGCTGCGCCACGCCAGCGCGCGCTGGCGCTATGCCGTCTGCGCGCTGGCACTGCTGCTGTGCCTGTGCATTCCCACCGTCCATTTGCTGTCTCTGCTGTCCGGCACTTCACTGGCCCAGCTGCCGATGGACGCGCCGCCCGCCTGGCGCGCCGCGCTGCAAGCGTGGATGCCGGCCCTGGTGCTGGCCTGGAGCGCCGGTGTCGGCTTGATGAGCTTGCGCCTGTGCCTGGGCCTGGCCTGGGTCGGCAGGTTGCGCCGCCAGGCAGTGGCCGCGCCCGCCCTCTGGCAGGCGCGCCTCGATGCGCTGGCGCTGCGCATGGGCTTGCACGACAGTCGGCAAGTGCCGCTGAAGCTGCATGGGGGATTGTCCAGTCCCGTCACGGTGGGTTTCTGGCGCCCCGTCATCCTGCTGCCGGCCGCCTTGCTGAGCGGCATGCCCGTCGCCTTGCTCGAAGCGTTGCTGGCGCATGAACTGGCGCACGTGCGGCGCTGGGATTACCTGGTCAACCTGTTGCAAAGCGTGGCCGAGGCGCTGCTGTTTTTTCACCCCGTCGTCTGGTGGCTGTCGGCGCGCATGCGGGTCGAACGGGAACAGGTGGCCGACGCGCTGGCTGCGCAAGCGCTGCAAGACCCGCAGCAGCTGGCCACGGCGCTGCATGCCTTGTCCCTCCACACGGCTGTGCCGCAGCACTCCGGCTTGCTGATGTCGGCCCGCGGCGGGGCGTTGCTGACGCGCATCGAACGCCTGATGGCGCCCGATCGCGACACGGGCGGCTGGAAACTGGCCGTGCCCGCCTTGCTGCTGGCCTGCGCCACCTTGCTGCTGCAGGTGCAGGGCAAGCCCGAGGTGAATGGAGCGACCTTGGCCGAGGCCGCCGCCGCGATGCTGGACTTGCCCGTCAGCGCGAAACACATGCTGGTATTTGACGACAGCACGGGCCAGGTGCTGATGGCGAAAGATGCGGACGCCGTCGTGCCCATCGCCTCGATCACCAAGCTGATGACGGCCATGGTGGTGCTCGACGCGGGCCTGGCCCCCGACGAACAGCTGCGCATCGTGCGCGCCGATGGCGGCTCGTCCCTGCAACGCCACAGCCTGCTGGCCGAGGGCGTGGCCGTGTCGCGCGGCGCGCTGTTGCAACTGGCGCTGCTGCCGTCTGAAAACCGCGCCGCCGCCGCGCTGGCGCGCACCTATCCCGGCGGCAGCGCGGCATTTCATCAGGCATTGCAAGCGAAGATCCGCAGCCTGGGCTTGACGCGCACCACCCTGACGGACCCCGTCGGCAGTTCGCCGGCGAATACGTCCACGGCCAGCGAGGTGGCGAAGATCGTCGCGGCGGCCGCGCGCTATCCCGACATCGCGCGCATCACCAGCCACCCGCAAGCGAGCGTGGCCGTCAATGGCAAGGTCCGCACCTTGCACAACACGAACCCGCTGGTGGGCGGCCAAGGCTGGGACATCTTGCTGTCGAAGACGGGCAGCAGCCACGCGGCGGGCAGCTGCCTGACAATGCGCATGCGCAGCGGCGGCAAGCACGTCACCGTGGTGCTGCTGGACGCCGACGGCGCGCAGCGGCGCTCGCTCGACGCCGGCCACATCCGCGACACCCTGGCCGACAGGACTGGCCCCATGCATTGATACCCCCCCGGGCGCGCCAGTGCGGGCGCCCTTCTTTTTACACTCTGGAGATGAAGATGACACTATTGGCGAAGTTGATGCTGGCTACGGTTGCGACCATGGCGGCAGGCACGGTGCAGGCGAAGACCCCCGCACCGCTGCAGGATAAACCGGTTAATTGCGACAATTGCAAGGAATGGAATGCGCCCGTCAAGCCATTCAATATCTATGGCAATAGCTGGTATGTGGGCACGGCCGGCCTGTCCGCCGTGCTGGTGACGAGCCCGCAGGGCCATATCCTGCTCGACGGTGCGCTGCCGCAATCGGCGCCCCTGATCGTGGAAAACATCAAGGCGCTGGGCTTTCGCATCGAGGATGTGAAATATATCCTCAATTCGCATGCGCACTGGGACCATGCGGGCGGCATCGCCGCGCTGCAGCGGGCCAGCGGCGCCACCGTGGTGGCCAGCGCAGCGGCCGCCCCCGTGCTGCAAAGCGGCACGAATGGCAAGGACGATCCGCAATACCAGGCCGATCCCGTCGTGCATGTGGCGAAAGTGGCCAAGGTCAAGGTGGTGGGCGAGGGCGATACCGTCAAGGTGGGCCCATTGGTATTGACGGCCCACATGACGCCGGGCCACACGCCCGGCGGCACGACGTGGACGTGGACCTCGTGCGAGGACGCGCGCTGCCTGAACGTGGCGTACGCGGACAGCCTGAACCCGTATGCGAGCGGCGATTTTACATACACTGGCAAAGGCGCGGGCAAAGACAGGACACCCGATATTTCGGCCTCGTTCGAAGCGAGCATCGCCAAGGTGGCTGCCTTGCCGTGCGACATCATCATCCCCGTGCATCCGGGCACGACGGATGTGCTGGGCAAGGCCGCCAGGCGCAGCGCCACAAGCAATCCCCTGATCGACGCGAATGCCTGCCGCGCCTATGCGGCCGAAGCGGGCGGCTTGCTGGCCAAGCGTCTGGCGAAAGAGCGGGGCGCGGCGCACGCGCCTTAAACGGTTTTACTCGGCCGCCTGCCGCTGTTTTTGCAGGCGTTTCAGGAACACCGTCATTTCCTTGACGGCTTGCAGGTCGCCTTGCTGCTGGGCCACAGTCACGCCCGTCGTCCAGGCGGCCTGCGCTTCGTCCAGCCGGCCCAGCTGATGCAGGGCCTTGCCCAGCAGTTTCCAGGCGGCGGAATAGCTTTTTTGCTGTTGCGTCGCCTGCGCCAGGTGGATGGCCGCTTGCTCGGCGTCATTGTCTTTCAGGCAGGCATCTCCCAGGCCAAAGCGAAGCAGGGCGCTGTCGCGTCCCTGCGCCAGCAGTTTTTCCAGTTTTTCACGCATTGCCGTCCTCATCTTGATATGCAAGTATATTCTTGCATATTAACGCTTCAGTGCGCGGGAAACAAGCCCGTATTCAGTCCTGCACCTCCACCACCAGCTTGCCGCGCGCGCTGCCGTCCATCTGCGCCATATGCGCCTCGTGTGCCGTGTGCAGAGTAAAGCGGCGCGGATCGAGCCGTACATTTAACTTGCCAGCGTCGATCAGCTTGTTGGCTTCGCGCAGGATGGCGCCATGACGCGCGTGATGCTCACTGCTCAACAGGGGCAGCAGGGTGAACACGCCCGAGTAAGTCGCCGCGCGCGCCGTCAGCGGGCTCAGGGCGAACGTGCCCCAGCCCAGGCAGCTGACGACGTGGCCGCCGTAGATGCGTGCCGCTTTGAAACTGGCGTCCAGGGTGGCGCCGCCCACCGTATCGTAGACGATGTCGAAACCCACGCCACCCGTATGCTCGGCCACGTAGTCATCCACCGTGCTGGTGCGGTAATCGATGAAGCGCGCGCCCAGCGCCTCGATGACAGCGCGGCTGGCGGCGCTGCCCGTGGCATACACTCTGGCGCCAAGGGCGACGGCCAACTGCACGGCCATGTGGCCCACGCCGCCCGCGCCGCCATGCACGAGCACGCTGTCGCCCGCCTGCACGTGGGCGCGGTCGACCAGCCCTTCCCAGGCCGTGATGAAGACGAGGGGCAGGGCGGCCGCTTCGCGCAAACTCAGTCCTGGCGGCACGGGCGCCAGCAGGGCGGCGTCGAAGACGCCGTATTCGGCCAGCGAGCCCTGGACGCCGCCGATGCCGCCCGCCATGCCATACACTGTTGCTCCAACGTGAAAAGTTGTCACGCCATCACCCACGGCCGCCACCGTGCCGGCCATGTCCATGCCGAGGATGGCGGGCAGGCGGGGCCGGGCGTGCGGCGCGGCACCGGCGGTGATTTTCGTGTCGAGCGGATTGACGCCGCTGGCGGCGATGCGCACGAGGACTTGCCCGGGGCCGGGCTGCGGCACGGGCAGGTGCTCAATGCTCATGGGGGCGGCAAAGGTAGTCAGGACGAGGGCTTGCATGGTGTTCTCCGTTGGGTTGATGCGGCCAGTCTAGGCGGCGACGGCACAAAGAAAAACAGGGCGCGGCCCGATGCACTATTTCAGTTTCGTGGATAATCATTGAAAACAGGAGGGAATACATGGACAGGCTGGCAGCAATGCAGGTGTTTTGCGCCGTGGTCGAGGCGGGCGGTTTCAGCAAGGCGGCGCAGCGCCTGGGCATTTCCACGTCTTCCGTGACGAACCAGGTGGCGGCGCTGGAAAAGCATTTCGGCGTGCGCCTCTTGCAGCGCACCACGCGCAGCATGTCGCTGACGGCCGAAGGCCGGCAGTGCCATGCGCAGGCGCGCCAGGTGCTGACCGATATGGCCGCGCTGGAAACGAGCCTGCTGCAGGCGGCAGGGAAACCCTCGGGCAGCCTGCGCGTGGATATGCCCAGCAGCATCAGCCGCAACCTGGTGGCGCCCGCCTTGCCCCGCTTTATCGCCGCCTATCCCGATATTTCCCTGCGCCTGACGGTCAGCGACCGCCTGATCGACATGGTGGAAGAGGGCATCGACGTCATGCTGCGCATCGGCGAACCGCAGGATTCGTCGCTGGTGGCGCGCAGCCTGCTGAGCATGGATTACCTGTGCTGCGCTTCTCCCGCTTTTGTCGCCCGGCATGGCCTGCCGCAATCGCCGCGGGAACTCGATCAATTTGCTTGCCTGCATTTCCTGTATCCGAAAGCGCGCCAGGTGCGGCCCTGGCTGTTCCAGGACGGGGACGCGGGCGAGCCGTATGCCCACACGCCGCCAGCCGCGCTGGCTTTCGACCATATCGAATCGATGATCGCCGCCGCCCAGGCCGGCTGCGGCATCGTGCAGGCGCTGTCCGTCTCCGTGCTGCAGCCGCTGCGCGAGGGGACTCTGGTGCCCGTGCTGCAACCGTTCCGCACGCGGGGACCGGACCTGTGGGCGCTGTTCCACCCACGCCAGCTGCGCGCCGCCAAGGTGCAAGCGTTCGTGGACTTTCTGACGCAGGTTTTTCGGGAAGGTTTTAGTGGGAACTAATTGTCAATTGCAATACAAGACTGGTGCATGGATTTCCTCTCTAGTCAGCAATTCCATGTTTTACCGCCGTCCGCTGATGTCGTCACCGTCAGTGCCGAACGCCGGCATTACCGCCGCCTCTCGGCCACGGGCGCCAGCCACCTGCTGAGCGACGCGCCGCAGCTTTTTATGGCTTATTTACAGTAGAGTCGGTCTATGCTGTGGCTGGATGCCAGGTAATGCCGCGTCTGCCATTCGATGGCCATGCGGTAGGCGCACGGCGGGTCGAGCGCCACGTTGACGGGAAAACCGCCATTGTTGCCCGACAGATGCGGTCCGCCCGCGCCGCCGCGGAACAGATAATTGCTGGGCGGTGGCGGCGGTGTAAAACTGGCGGCCGGCAGCGGTGGCGGCGGGTGCGCGATGCCGTTGTTGTTGGAAATCGTGATATTAAAAAAGCGCAAATGCGGGTGGTCGATCGTGTACAGGATATGCACGAGGCCGCCCGCGATGGGGTTGCAGGCATTGCTGCGCAATTCTTCCAGGTCCAGCGCCACGATGACGGGCGAGTTGTCGAAGACGATGGAATCGAGCCCGTCCGTGGCCACGATGGCCAGGGTGTTGCCGTCGCGCACCTCGAAGCCCAGGCGGTAGCGACGTATCGGTTCGCTTTCGGCCGCCGTCAGGCTGCGGCCCGCGTCGAGGATGGGCAAGCCGCCCGGCAGCTTGGCAGGATGCAGGCTGGTGATGGCGGGCGTATTGACGGTGAGCAAATCGAAGGTGCGCAGGAAGATATTCTGCTGCACGATGACGATGGCCGTCGTGCCATCGCGCATGTCCACAGTGACTTGCTTGCCGTCCACCCGTATCCAGCCGCCCGGTTTCAGATCGCTCGCATCGACGATCACCTGTGCCGAGTCGGCGAGGCCCAGTCCATTCGTATAAAACACATAGCCGACCAGGGTGTCGAGCACTTGCGTCAAAGGCACCAGGCTGGCCGGCGCCACCGTCGGCAAGGCTGTCGGGTCGTCGTTGCCGCCCGGCCAGGACCATTCGCCGATCAGGAAGCGGTATTCGAGCGGATTGGCGGGGATGGCGCTGTTGCGCAGCGGGCAATTGCCTTTCAGAGTGACGCCGCCGGCGAACACATACGATGCGCCGGCGCCGCCCGCATAGCCTTGCGCGGAAAAGCCGGCCAGCGAGGGGAACGGGTGGATGTCGAACACTTCCACCTGCTGCCAGTGGGGCACGCCTTCCACGTCGGGCGGCAAGACGTCTTTCGAGCACAGTTCCACACAGAAACAGTGGCCCACGTTTTCGCGTCCCGGCTGACGGCCGTTCGCTTGCGTTTCCGACAGGATGGTCACGCTGCCCAGCTGCGCCGTGAAATACACGTCGGGGCCGCTGGTGAATTCCACGTTGATGAACGGCGAGAACGGCGTGAGCGTGAAATCCGACGTCAGGTAATCGATGCGGAAGCGCCCCGTGGCATCGGTGACGGCCACGCCCAGCGCATCGTCCTGCAGCCAGTCCGCGTCGAAGGCGCGCACGGTGGCGCCGGCGATCGGCGTGTGGGGCGCATCGCAGGTGCGCAGCCGGCCGCAGATGGTCCAGGCGCCGAAGCGGGCACGCACCAGGCACCAGAAGCGTTGCGGCAGGCAGTAATCCCAGATGGCGAGGAAATCGTTGTCGACCTGGCGCCAGCGGGGCTGGATGGTGGTGATGGAAAATTGCAGCGGCACGGGGTCTTTCGGGCCTGGCTTCAACTGCGGCACGGTGGGGCACAGGATATCGACCTCGACGGCCTCACCCTGGTAATCGCCTTCCAGGGTAAAGCTGTAGTTGCCGTCCTCGTCCGTGCGCGCTTCGGCCAGCAGGAACGGCGCTTTGGCCTGCACTTCCTCGTCAGTGAGGATGGCGAAGGTTTCCTTGGCGCTGGCCACGGCCAGCGCCGTGACGTTTTGCGATTCGCGCGGGCGGTACAGGCGCACGATGACGTGCGACAAGGCTTCAGGGCACTCGGCACAGATCAAGCCGCACAGTTTGCCCCGCAGGATATAGGCCATGATGGTTCTCCAGCTCAGTTGGACAGTTGTACCGCTCAGAATGGCGGCGCTGTTACCAAGTTAGCAAATGAACAGTCTTCGGGCTTGATCCTGCGTAAAGGAGTGGCTATTTGATCAGCGCCAATACCTCGCGGAAGCGTGGGTGCTTGCAGTCACGCAACCATTCAAAGGCCAGCATTTCCACCGTCACCAGATGGGCGCCCAGCTTGTCCAGACGGGCCAGCGCCGCGTCGCGGCTGGTGGCCTGGCGCGAGCCGACGGCATCGATGGCGATGATGACTTCATACTCCAGCTGCAGCAGGCCGATGGCCGTCTGCAGCATGCACACATGGGCTTCGCAACCCGTGACGACGATCTGTTTGCGCCCGGCGGGCAGCATGTCCTGCAAGCCGTCAAAGCAGGCGCCGAAATGCGTCTTGTGCAAGGTCCGTTCGCACAGCGCGGCGATTTCCTCCACGTTCGGCCCCAGTCCCTGGCGGTTCTGTTCCGTGCCCAGCACGGGCACGTCGAGCAGGCGGGCGATCTTCGCCAGGCGCAGGTTTTGCGCCAGCACCAGGCCGGCGTCGTGGATGGCCGGCATCAAACGGCCTTGCAGGTCGACAATGACCAGTACAGCCTGGTTCGCATCCATCAGCATGGCGTTCTCCCTTATTCATATGTGGCGACAGTGTAGCGCGCTCAGCTTGGCCAGCTGGGCACGGCCGTTTCGCCCATCAGGTAGGCGTGATTGAGGTCGATGGCGGCACGCAGGTAATTCCACAGGGCGCTGACGCGGGCGATATTGCGCCGTTCGCTGGGCGAGATCATCCAGAAGGCGCGCAGCAGGTCGATCTCGCCGTCGAGCACGGGCACCAGCTCGTTCGACTGCTGCGCCACGAAGCAGGGCAAAATCGCCAGCGCCTGGCCCGCGCGCGCCGCGTGGTACTGGGCGATCACGCTGGTGCTGCGGAATGCGCGCAGGGAATCGGGCGCCACGTTGTCCATGTAGCGCAGCTCCGAACTGAAGACCAGGTCGTCCACGTAGCCGATGATCGGGTGCCGCGCCAGTTGCGCCACGCTGGTGATCGGCGCGTGGCGCGCCAGATAGCCTGGCGTGGCGTACAACTTCAGGCGGTAGTCGGACAATTTCGTCACCACGTACGGGCCGGACAGGGGCCGCTCGATGGAAATGGCCACGTCCGCCTCACGCTTGGACAGGCTGACGAAACGGGGCACGGCGATCAGGTCCACGCTGATGTGCGGGTATCGTCCGCAAAACTGCGCCAGGTGGGGGGCCAGCACGATGGCACCGAAGCCCTCGGTGGCGCCCAGGCGCACCTGGCCCGACAGCAGCCGGTTGTGTTCGCCCAGTTCCTCGGTGGCGGCAAACACCGTGCTTTCCATGTTTTCCGCGTATTCCATCAGGCGGTGGCCCTCGGGCGTCAGCTGGTAGCCCACGTAATTGCGGTCGAACAGCTGCGTGCCCACCTGTTCCTCGAACTTGCGCATGCGCCGCGACACGGTGGAATGGTCGATGCCCAGCTTTTTCGCCGCATCGACGAGTCCCGCGCTGCGCGTCAGTTCGAGGAAGACCCGTACATTGTCCCAATCGAGCATGGCAATCCCTCTCTGTGCATTTTTGCAAAGGAATTATGCATTAATTTCACTTGAGCGCATATTTTTACACATGCAGAATGCATCTACACATATAAGAAAACCCATCCACCTGGAGACACGCATGAAAAAAACCGTTCTGGCCATGGGCGCGCTGGCGCTCACCCTTTCCTTTGGCGGCGCGCACGCGCAGATTTCCGATGGCGTCGTCAAGATCGGCATCCTGACCGACATGTCCGGCCCGTATTCGGCCATGGGCGGGCGCGGCTCCGTCGTCGCCAGCCAGATGGCCGTCGAGGATTGTCTGAAAGCCGAATGCAAGGGCATGAAGATCGAAATCCTCTCGGCCGACCACTTGAACAAGGCCGACATCGCCGCCTCCAAGGCGCGCGAATGGATAGACCGCGACAAGGTCGACGCCATCGCCGACCTGACCAATTCCTCGGTGGCCCTGTCCGTGCAAAAGCTGATGAAAGAGAAGGGCGGCATCGCCATGTTCAGCGGCCCGGCCACCACGCGCCTGACCAATGAAGATTGCTCGCCGAACGGCTTCCACTGGATGTTCGATACCTATTCGCAGGCGGCCGGCACGGCGGCGGCGCTGACCAAGCTGGGGCAGAAATCGTGGTATTTCGTCACCGTCGATTACGCGTTCGGCCACTCGCTGGAAAAAGATGCCAGCGAAGTCGTCAAGCACAATGGCGGCACGGTGCTGGGCGCCGTGCGCCATCCTCTGAACGCGTCCGATTTCTCGTCCTTCCTGGTGCAGGCGCAAGGCTCGAAGGCACAGGTGATCGGCCTGGCCAACGGCGGCGCCGACGTGGTCTCGGCCATCAAGCAGGCGCGCGAATTCCGTATCGGCAGCGGCAAGGACCAGCGCCTGGCCGCCTTGCTGGTGTTCCTGTCCGACGTGCATGCGCTGGGCCTGGAAACGGCCCAGGGCCTCGTCTACGCGGACGGTTTTTACTGGGATTACGATGAACGCAGCCGCGCGTTTGCCAAGCGCTTCGAGGCGCTCAACAAGGGCGCCAAACCGACCATGGTGCAGGCGGGCGTGTATTCGAGCGTCTACCACTACCTGAAATCGGTGGCGGCGGCGAAGAGCGATGACTCGAAGATCGTCGCCCAGAAGATGCGCGAGCTGCCGATCAAGGATGCCGTCATGAACAACGCCTCGATCCGCCCCGACGGCCGCGTGATCCACGACATGTACCTGGTGCAGGTCAAAACCCCGGCCGAATCGAAAGGCGCGTGGGACTACCTGAAAGTGCTGTCCACCATCCCCGCCGACCAGGCGTTCAAGCCGATGGATGCGGCGGCGTGCAATCTCGTTAAAAAATAATCACGGAGCAAAACATGAACCAAGCCCTCACCCAAATCCCCGCCATCCCCCTGCATATCGGCGGCAAGCATCACGCCTCGACCAGCACCGAATGGCGCGACGTCGTCAACCCGGCCACGCAGGAAATCGTCGCCAGGGTGCCGTTTTCCACGCCGGACGAAGTCAAGCTGGCCGTCGCCACGGCCAAGGAAGCCTTTAAAACCTGGCGGAATACCCCGCTGGCGGCGCGCATGCGCATCATGCTCAAGTACCAGCACCTGATCCGCGAGAACATTGGTGCTTTGGCCGAACTGATCACGCGCGAACACGGCAAGACCCTGCCCGACGCGGAAGGGGAAGTGATGCGGGGCCTGGAAGTGGTGGAGCACGCGTGCTCGATCGCCACCCTGCAGCTGGGCGAGATCGCGGAAAACGCGGCCACCGGCGTCGATGTCTACAATATCTATCAGCCGCTGGGCGTCGGCGCCGGCATCACGGCCTTCAATTTCCCCGTCATGCTGCCGTGCTTCATGTTCCCCATCGCTATCGCCTGCGGCAATACGTTTGTATTGAAACCGTCGGAGCAGGACCCGTCATCGACCATGTATCTGGTCGAACTGATGTACCAGGCGGGCTTGCCGGCCGGCGTGCTGAACGTCGTGCATGGCGGCGCCGACGTCGTCAACATGCTGTGCGACCATCCCGACATCAAGGCCGTGTCCTTCATCGGCTCCACCCATGTGGGCACGCATGTGTACCGCCGCGCCAGCGAATCGGGCAAGCGCGCGCAGTCGATGATGGGCGCGAAAAACCATTGCGTGGTGCTGGCCGACGCCAACAAGGAGCAGGCGATCAATAACCTGATCGGCGCCGCCTTTGGCGCGGCCGGTCAGCGCTGCATGGCCAATTCCGTCGTCGTGCTGGTGGGCGAGGCGCGTTCCTGGCTGCCGGAAATCGTCGCCCGCTCGCAGGCGCTGAAAGTGGGGCCGGGCAGCGACCGCACGGCCGATCTGGGCCCGATGGTCTCCAGGGCCGCCATGCAGCGGGCGGAAAAGCTGATCCAGGCGGGCGTGGACGAGGGCGCGCAGCTGCTGCTCGACGGCCGTGGCCTCAAGGTGGCCGGCTACGAGGGCGGCAACTTCATGGGACCGACGATTTTCTCGCAGGTGGCCGCGTCGAACTCCGTCTACACGCAGGAAATCTTCGGCCCCGCCATGTGCGTGGTCGAAACGGATACGCTGGACCAGGCCATCGCCTTCATCAACGCCAACCCGAACGGCAACGGCACCTCGATCTTCACCTCGTCCGGCTGGGCGGGGCGCAAGTTCCAGAACGAGATCGACGTGGGGCAGGTGGGCATCAACGTGGCCATTCCCGTGCCCGTCGCCTATTTCAGTTTTACCGGTTCGCGCGCCTCGAAACTGGGCGATCTGGGCCCGAACGGCAAGCAAGCCTTGTACTTCTGGACGCAGACCAAGACCGTCACGGCGCGCTGGTTCGCCCCGGACGACGGCGGCAGCGGCGTCAACACCACCATCTCGATGAAATAAGGAGGCGGCGATGAGCACCAATATCGTTTTCATCGGCCTGGGGAACATGGGGCTGCCCATGGCGCAAAACCTCGTGCGGGCCGGCCATGCGGTGACGGGTTTTGACTTGCTGCCGGCCAGCGTGCGGCAGTTTGCCGACGGCGGCGGCCTGGTCTCCGATGACCAGGCGGCGGCGATAGGCCAGGCCGACATCGTCATCACCATGCTGCCGGCCAGCCGCCACGTGCTGGGCGCCTACCTTGGCGACGCAGGCATCCTGGCGCAGGCGCGGCGCGGCACCCTGCTGATCGACTGTTCGACGATTTCCACCGAGGCGGCGCGCCAGGTGGGCCGCGCGGCCGAGGAAAAGGGCATGCCCATGCTGGATGCGCCCGTGTCGGGCGGCACGGCGGGCGCCACCAACGGCACCTTGACCTTCATGGTGGGCGGCGAAGAAGCGGCGCTGGCGGCGGCGCGGCCCTACCTGGACGTCATGGGCAAGGCGATTTTCCATGCGGGCGGCGCGGGTTGCGGCCAGACGGTCAAGATCTGCAACAACATGCTGCTGGGGATTTTGATGATCGGCACCAGCGAAGCGATACGCCTGGGCGTGGCCAATGGCCTCGATCCAAAAGTGGTGTCGGACGTGATGGCGCAAAGCTCGGGCCGCAACTGGACCCTGGAGGTGTACAACCCGTGTCCGGGCGTGGCCGAGAACGTGCCCGCGTCGCGCGGCTACACGGGCGGCTTCGGCGTCGACCTGATGCTCAAAGACCTGGGCCTGGCCATGGAAAGCGCCGAGGCGTCGGGCGCCAGCGTACCGCTGGGCGCCCTGGCGCGCACGCTGTATGACATGCACAGCAAGGCAGGATCGGGCGGGCTCGATTTCTCCAGCATCTACCGGCTGCAGGATACGCCGGCATAAGGCAGCGGTCGTGGCGATGGCGCTCCTGCGGGAGCGCTTTTTTTTTGTTGATCGTCATGCAAACGTGCATGCTGTCAGGAGGGTAAGAATATACAATCAGCAACTTGATTGGATACAAGTTCGATGCACGATGCATGCCGCCGATACGGACGCCGATTGCGAAAAGAAAACACGCCCGGCAAGGGCCTTGATGAACAGGAAAGACGGATCACCCGATGTTTAAAAAAATACTGGCACTGGCGCAGGGCGTAGTGGGTCTGGCAGGCCTGGATGAGCATGCGCAGTTGAAGAAGGGCTTGCGCGGTCTGGCGCAGATCTCGCCTGCGCTGTGGGAGCGCGCCTGCGAGTTTGTCTGCGAAGGGCGCGAGGAAGGCGTGCTGCTCGATGTGCAGGCGGCGGCGCCGCGCGGCGGCACCTTGCTGGGCAAGCCCGGGCGCCTGTACTCGCATTTTTATACCCATAACCTGGGTAACAAGGATGGCGCGCTGGCCAATGAAAGCCTGCGCCACCGGCACCAGTTCTACGCCCAATCCGACGCGGCGACGCTGGACGCGGCGCTGCTGGTGCGCTTGGGCAAGCTGCTGCAGGCCGCCGACGGGGGCGATACGCTGGAACGCACGGGCGCCCCAGTGCCGCAGTGGCTCGATTACCTGCTCAGCGATGCGTTGTTCGCCAGTTTTTCCGAGACCCGCGCGCAGGCGACCACGGTCAACCGGCGTGGCTGGGACGTGGCGCTGCTGGCGCGCCTGCTGGCTGCCGATGGCGAGGCGGAAGAGGGCGCGCTGCAACTGGTGTTCGAGCGGCGCGAATTGAACGAATACGTGCGCGATAACTGCCTGCAGCGCTTGCTGGCGTCTGGCGCGCTCGACGCTTACATGCTCGCGCATGCCGCGCAGGTGGAGCAATTGCCGGCGCTGCTGTCGGCCAGCGGCAAGGCGCAGCTGGCCAGGCGCGTGGGCGCCGCGCCGGCGCTGGCCGACGCCTATGCCGCCATCCTGGTGCGCCTGGCCGTCGATGGCGGCAAGAGCGTGCGCATCGAAGCGGCTCCGCATCTGGCCGCCATTCCCGTGGAACGCAGGGCCGTCTTGCTGCAGCAGTGCCTGTTGACGGGCAAGACGGAAGAGCGCGTGCAGGCGGCCGAGCTGCTGGGCCGCAGCCTGGGGCCGCGGCAGGGTGCGCTGCTGGAACAGGCGCTGGCGCAGGAGACGAGCAAACCGGTGCAGGCGGCCATCCGCAATGCCCTGTCGTGGCTGGGCGCGGCCAGCGATGCGGGCGCGGCGGAACTGCCCGTGCCGCCGCTGCCGCCCGCGCCGCCGGCGACGCGCCTGGGCGACGCCGCGCTGCAGCTGCTGCAGGCCAATCATGCGGCGCTGCTGGAAAAAAGCCGCGCCGAAGCACGGCGGGAGCGCGAAGACAACCAGCACGCCAAGCACAAGTACGAGTGGCATCAGGAGCGCCTGAAACGCTTTGAGGCGATCAAGCCTGCCTACATGGAAGCGGCCATCCGCGTGTTCAATGGCGAGGCGTCGAAGGGCGAGGCGCAGCTCCTGAAAAACAACATGATGCGCGAACCGGTCCAGTTTCAGGGAAAACTGGCTGCCTTGCCGGATTTTGGCGTGGCGCACATGGCGCGCTGGCTGATGACTTCGCAGCGCAACAGTCTTCACTTCTGGCACGATGACTTTTTCCAGCAATGGCTGGCGCGGCAGGACCTGTCCACCTTCGACCTGCGCCTGCTGGCGCGCGCCATGCGCGAGGCCGGCGACGAGCATGACAGCGTGGCCATGGCCTGCATGGGCAGCAACTGGTGGGGCGCCAAGCCGCAGCAGGTGCTGGCGGCGGACATGGTCTGGCCGCTGTTCGCGGAACGCCCCGAACTGATCGAGCAGGGCCTGGGCTTGCGCGCCGTCGAAAGGCGCCAGGGCGTGGCGCCCGAGCTGGGTCCCACCCTGGAAGTGCTGGCCACCTTTCCCCTGCTGCCGGCGCAATGGCTGCCGCGCGTGATGGAGATCGCGCTGGGCGAGGGCAAGCAGCACCGTGCCAGCGCGCAGCAGGTGCTGGCCAGCCTGCCCGATATCGGCAAGCGCGTGGCCGAGGCGCTGGGATCGGGCAAGCAGGACATGCGCATCGGCGCCGCGCGCTGGCTGGCCGACCTCGATTACCGCGCCGCCGTCCCGGCGCTGTACCAGGCGCTGGACAAGGAGACGCGCGAGACCGTGATCGCCGCGCTGATGACGGCGCTGGAAAAACTGGGCGAGGACCTGAGTCCGCGCCTGTCGCCTGAGATCCTGCTGGCCGCCGCGCGCAAGGGCTTGAAGGGCAAGGCGCCCATCGGCCTGGCCTGGTTCGTCTTCGAGGCGCTGCCCGCCTGCCGCTGGCAGGACGGCACGCCGGTCGACGCCGACATCATCCGCTGGTGGGTGGTACTGGCCTGCAAATTGAAGGAGCCGGGCGGCAACGCCTTGCTGCTGCGCTATCTGGGCCTGCTCGACGAGGCAGGCCGCGCCGCCTTGGGCGAGACGGTGCTGCGCCTGTTCATCACCGAGGATCTGCGCGGCCCGAGCCTGGAAGTGGCGACCGCCGAAGCGCAGGCGCGCGCGCCGCAGGCCTACCAGAGCTACCAGGACCAGGCCAGGCGCTATCCCGAGTATTATGCCGCGCAGGGCAAGATGACCGAAGAGCAGGTGTTCGACCAGATCCGCCGCAACAAGATGGCCGAATACCTGGGCAGCGCCATCGGCGAGAAGGGCATCCTGGCGCTGGCCGCGCATACGCCTGGCCATGTGGCGATCAGCCTGCTGCAAGCGTATATGCGCGACCATTACCCGCGCCGCGCGCAGATCGAAGCGATGCTCGACGGCCTCGCTGACGGCTACGATCCGGCCGTCATCCAGTTATTGCTGGGGATTGCGCGGCGCTACCGCACGGCCTCGGTGCAGGAAAAGGCGCGTCTGCTGGTCGAGCGCATCGCGCAAGGCAAGGGCTGGAGCCACGACCAGCTGGGCGACCGCACCATCCCGACCGGCGGCTTCGACGACAGTGGCCGCCTCGACCTGTCGTATGGCGAGCGGGTCTTCCATGTGACCTTGGGCGGCGCCATGAAGCCGCGCTTGCACAACCCCGACGGCAAGGAGATCAAGGCCTTGCCCGAGCCGCGCCAGGACGAAGCGCCCGAACTGGCCAAGGAAGCCAAACAGCAGCTATCGGTGTGCAAGAAAGAACTCAAGCAAGTCATCACCATGCAGACGGCGCGCCTGTACGAAGCCATGTGCGCGGGACGTGTCTGGCCGGCGCAGGAGTGGCGCGATTACCTGCTCGGCCATCCGATCGCGGGCCGCCTGGTGCAGGCGCTGCTGTGGATCAGGGAGGACGACGCAGGCCGCACCCTGCTGCGCCCCAGCGACGATGGCAGCCTGCTCGACGCGGACGACGAGGAAGTCGCGCTGCCCGAAGGCAGCCGGCTGCGCCTGGCGCACGCCTCGCTGCTGGACGCGCCGCAGATCGCCGCCTGGCAGCGCCATTTCAAGGACTACAAGGTCAAGCCCCTGTTCGAGCAGCTGGCGCATCAATTGCCCGACGCCGCGCTGATGGCGGGCCGGCACATCGCGGACCGCGAAGGCTGGGTGGGCGACACCTTCGGCTTGCGCGGCGCCTTCGGCAAGCACGGCTATCAGCGCGGCCAGGCCGAGGATGGCGGCGTCTTCACCGAGTATCACAAGGATTTCGTCAGCGCCGGCCTGCGCGCGGTGATCGAATTTTCCGGCAGCAGCCTGCCCGAGGAATTGATGGCGGCCGCCCTGAAAACGCTGCAATTCTATCCCTTGCCGCGCTCCTGGCGCGACGAGGCGGTGCCGCTGGCCGACGTGCCGTCCGTGCTGCTGGCCGAAACCTATGCCGATTATCTGGCGGTGTCGAAGGCGTGCGGCGGCTATGATGCGCAATGGGAAAGTAAAATGCCGTGGTGAGCAAAGAGAACAACATGATGACGGAACAACAGAACGATAATCAGGTGGTGCGCCGCAGCGCCGAACAGCGCTACGCCAGCGAGCTGGAACGCCTGAAAGCGGCCGATGCCGATCCGCGCCCGGAGGGCTGGCTGCTGTCGCCGCGCGCGGTGCGCCGCTTCATCCTGGGCGACGCGGCGCTGCAAGTGAGCCGCAAATTCTATGGCGACGATCCGCTGGTCGACCGCGCCATCGTCACCCTGATGGGGCACCAGGGGCTGATGCTGGTGGGCGAGCCGGGTACGGCCAAGTCGCTGCTGTCCGAATTGCTGGCCGCGGCCATCAGCGGCGACTCCGCGCTGGCGATACAGGGCACGGCCGGCACCACTGAAGACCATATCAAGTATTCGTGGAACTATGCCTTGCTGCTGGCCGAAGGGCCGAGCCGGCGCGCACTGGTGCCGTCGCCCTTGTTCCAGGCCATGGAAGCGGGCAAGCTGGTGCGCTTCGAGGAAATCACGCGCTGCGCGCCCGAGATGCAGGACGTGCTCATTTCACTGATGTCGGAAAAGCAGCTGATGATTCCGGAACTGGGCGGCGACGCGCGCGTGCATGCGCGGCGCGGCTTCAATATCATCGCCAGCGCCAACTTGCGCGACCGCGGCGTGCATGAAATGTCGTCGGCGCTGAAACGCCGCTTCAACTTCGAAACCGTCAAGCCGATCCGCGACCATGGCTTCGAAGTCGAACTGGTGATGCAGCAGCTGCGGCGCGAACTCGATGCCATCGGCGCCGCCGTCATCGTCAAGCGCGACGTGGTCGAGCTGCTGGTGACCACGTTCCAGGAACTGCGCGCCGGCCAGACCCGCGAAGGCACGGCCATCAAGACGCCGGAGGCGGTGATGTCGAGCGCCGAGGCGGTCAACCTGGTCTATGCGGCCTCGCTGGAGGCGCTGCATTTCGGCGACGGCACCTTGCGCCCGCGCGAACTGGCCAACCAGTTGCAGGGCGTGGTCCTGAAGGACAATGCCGATGACCTCAAGCGCGTGCGCCATTATTTCGACACGGTGGTGCGCGAACGTGGCCGCCGCGACGATTTGTGGAAAAGCTTCGGCGACGCGGCGCGCCAGCTATGGCTGTAGTGCCGCCGGACTTGTCGCCGGATTTGCCGGCCGGCGTGGCCGCCGCGCGCGCCAGGCTGTTCGGACAGGGCGTGTACTTTGCGCCGGTGCGCCACCACAGCCCGGCGTGTGCGCATGCCTTGCAGGCCATGTTGCGCGAATTGCGCCCGGCCGCCGTACTGATCGAGGGACCGGAAGGTTTTACGGACATGCTGCCCCTGCTGCTGGACGCACGCACGCGCCCGCCCGTGGCGCTGTTGTGCCAGACGCCGGCGGCAGGCGCGGAGGGCATGCGCGCGCAATCGGCGTTTTTCCCGTTTTGCGATTACAGCCCCGAATGGGTGGCGCTGCGCGAGGGGGCGGCCGTGCAGGCGCAGCTGGCCTTCATCGACCTGCCGTGGCAGGCGCGCGCGGGCACGGCCGACGCGCAGCCCGATGCCGAGGCGCGCAGCCTGATGGCCGAGCGCTACCTGGCCCACAGCAGCTATCTGAACGCCCTGGCCGCGCGCGCCGGCTGCCGCGACCAGGATGAACTGTGGGATCACCTGTTCGAGGCGCGCTCGCGCGCGGCGCTGGCGGATTGGCGCAGCGTGTTTGGCGACGTGTTTTCATACTGCGCCATGGCCCGCCTCGATTACGAGCCGGCCGTGCTGGAAGCGGAGGGCAGCCTGCCGCGCGAACGCCACATGGCGGCACATATCGCCCGCTGGCGCAAACAGGTCGATGGCCCCGTCGTGGTGGTCACCGGCGGCTTTCACACCAGCGCGCTGATCGAACTGCTTGACGCCAATCCCGTACCTGCCGCACCTGCCGCCGCTGGCGCCAGCTGGCTGATACGCTACAGCTTTGAGCGGCTCGATGCCCTGAATGGCTATGGCGCCGGCATGCCGGCGCCCGCCTACTACCAGGCCGTCTGGGACGCCCTGCAGTCGCCGGCGCCTGGCGAGCATCAGCTTGCCGTCGCCGTGGACCAGTTGACCAGGCTGGCCCAGGATAGCCGGGCGCGCGGCGTGCAGGAGCGCATTTCCACGGCGCAGGTACAGGCGGCCGTGCTGCAGGCGGCCAGGCTGGCGGCCTTGCGCGGCCATGCGGGGCCAGGCCGCCAGGATGTGCTCGACGCCATGCGCTCCTGCTTCGTCAAGGGCGCCATCGACGATGGCATGCAAGGCCTGTTCGACGACGTGCGGCGCCAGATGACGGGCAGCCGGCTGGGTGACGTGCCGCCATCGGCCGGTTCGCCGCCGCTGGTGCAAGACGCGCGCGCGGCTGCGCATCGCCACGGCTTGCGCCTCGACGACGGCGACAAGCGGCTGGCGCGGCTGGACCTGTACCGCAAGGAGCGCCACCGCCGGCGCAGCCGCTTCTTTCATCTGATGCAGTATCTGGACACGGACCTGGCGCGCTGGCAGGGCGGCCCCGATTTCATGGCCGGCAGCCGGCTGGAACTGCTGTTCGAGGAATGGACGTATGCGTGGACGCCGCTGGTCGAAGCGCGCCTGATCGAATTGGCCGCCGATGGCGCCACCCTGGGCGAGGTGGCGCTGGCGCGGCTGCTGCGCGAAGAGCAGGCGCTGGGCGCCGCGGGCCGGGCCCGTTCGGCCGGCAGCGCCGCGGCCCTGCTGGTGCGTGCCTGCCTGGTGGGCTTGCATGAACGTTTACCCGACCTGTTGTCGCTGTTGTCGCGCCATCTCGATGACGATGCCGATTTTGCCTCCGTCGTCGGCTGCGGCCATGCGCTGGTGACCCTGTGGCGCGCGCGCGAGCCGCTGGGCGTGCGCGAGCATCCGGGCGTGCTGGCGCTGATGCGGCGTGTCTGGCCGGCCGCGCTGTTCCTGCTGCCCGGGCTGGCCGATACGGGCAGGGATGGGGAAGGCGCGCAAGTGGGACAGTTGCTGGCATTGCGCGAATTTGGCCGTGCCGCGCGCAGCGCCTTGCCGGTGCGGGAGGCTGGCCTGGCTTTCGAAGCCGGCGACCTGCACCGGCGCCTGCAGGCCCTGACGGCGACGCGCGCCTGCGCGCCCGGCATCTGCGGCGCTGCCGCCGCGCTGCTGTTCCTCGATGGCGCCTGGGATGAACAGGATTTGTCGCGCTTGCTGGAACAGCGCTTCGGCGCCGGCGCCACGCCGCAGGATGCCGTGCGCTTCCTGTCGGGCCTGATGGCCGCCGCGCCTGAATTGCTGCTGACGCAGCCGGGACTGCGGCGCAGCTTCAATACCCTGGTCGGCAGCTGGGACGAGGCCAGTTTCATTCAGTATTTGCCCGATTTGCGGCTGGCCTTCACTGGCCTGAAGCCGCAGGAGACGAGCGACCTGGCCGAGGCGCTGGCGGTGCTCAACGGCGCCGCGCCGGACGCCTTGCAGGTCGAATTTCACTACGACGTCAGCGAAGACGAGATGCTGGCGGGCGGCCGCCTGAACGCGGCGCTGGCCGCCTGCCTGGAGCGCGATGCGCTGTCTGTCTGGCTGGATCTTTCAACGGAGAAGCCGCATGGCTGAGAATCTGCATCATCAGGAAATGCTGCGCCGCTGGCGCCTGATGCTGGGACGCTACGCGCAGCCGCTGCAAACGGAAGCCTGGTCCGCCAACGATGGCCGGCTCGATGCCAGCCTCGATTATCTGTATGGCCGCGAGTATGAGCGCAAGGGCATGCTGCGCGCCAGCGGTGGCGGTTCGCTGGACCCCAGCCAGCTGCGCGCCATCGACTGGCTGGCACAGACGCGCAAGCTGTTTCCGCAAGACGTGTACGAGCGCGTGCAGGGCCACGCGATCGAGCGCTATGAATTGAGCGGCCTGCTGCGCGACCCGTTTGTCCTGGCCAGCCTGGAGCCGAACCAGGCGCTGGCGCGCGCCCTGATCGGCATGCGCGGGCGGCTCGGCGCGGACATGCATGACGCGGTGCGCGCCGTGATACGGCACGTGGTCGAGGAAATCACCGAGCGCCTGCGCAAGGATTTCGTCAACGCGGTGGTGGGGCGGCGCAACCGCTTTCGCCGCACGCAGATGAAGAGCGCGCAGAACTTCGACTGGCGCGCCACCATTGCCGCCAACCTGAAACACTATGATCTGGCCAGCCGCCGCCTGCTGATGGCGCGGCCCGTTTTCAATGCGCGCGTCAAGCGCAGCCTGCCATGGGACGTCATCCTGTGCGTCGACCAGAGCGCCTCGATGATGGATTCGGTGATCTATGCGGCCGTGGTGGCCGGCATCCTGTCTGGCCTGCCGGCCGTGAATGTGCGGCTGGTGGTGTTCGACACCGGCGTGGTGGACCTGACGCACCTGGCCGCCGACCCGGTCGAGGTGCTGCTGACGGTGCAGCTGGGTGGTGGCACGAATATCGGCCGCGCGGTGCAGTATTGCGAGCAGCTGGTGAGCAATCCGCAG
>NZ_LT607495.1:0-203067 GCF_900095235.1 Janthinobacterium sp. UMAB-60 | reverse complement strand
GCAGCTGCACGGATTGGACGGCGTGTAGGCCTTGCAGGTAATGGTCTGCTGCACCCAGCCGTGATACCCCAATGTAATGTGATCGACCAAGGCGTTGCCGGTAATGGTCGCATCGGAATCCCCAAGGGTCACGTTTCCACCTTCTATATCGCCCTTGATGGTAGCTTTGTTCTCAATGACCAGAGTCTGGGATGCCTTGACATTGCCCGTCACCACCAGGTCCGTCGACTTCAGCTGGATGGAAGGGGCAGTCAGGTTGCCCGTCACCTTGCTGGCAGACTCGATCAAGAGCGAGGTGCTGGCGGTGATGCTGCCATCAATAACGACAGCGGAAGCGGTAACGATGGTGGTACCGGTAATAGCCCCCGTGACATTCACTCTCGATGCGAGATTGATTGGCCCTGTCGAGCTAATACCGTTGGTGACCTTGGCATCCGCCTCGATGCTCACGGAGCCGCCCTGGATAGCGCCATTCACGATCGAACTGGCAGAGATAGTGACGGCACCCGTGGCATTAAGATTGCCTGTCACGCTGATCGGACTGCCGCCCAGCTTGATCGACGACGCGATGATATTGGCGACTATGTTTTGCCCGTTCTGCCCGCCTGCGATAAAAGTGCCGCCATTGGCGATCATGCTACCGCCACTTATTTTTAACCTCGATGGCGGGTTGTCGCTGACATTGATATCTCCCTTGGCCGTCAGGGTCGCCGTGCCTCTCATCGTCAAGCCTTGGTTATACGTAATTGTCACTGGGCTGTTGACCGTCACACGGTAGCCGCTCTCAATGACCATGTCGTCATTCCATTGCATCGACAAAGAGGCGCAGGTATATTCGACGCCGCTATTGCTGCAGTCCGTGACGGCGGCACCGTTAAAATTGAGCGTTCCGGCGCGGGCCAGGCCAGTACACAGCGAAAATAGTAAAGCGACAATGAAAATATATAGGCGCACGGTATTCGGCAATCTGATGAATGAGAGGACAAACGGTTGGTAGCGAATTTCATGCTAATCTGCATGCCAAAACCGCAGTTGCATTATGGCACTATCTCCTTTATCTCACTCATTGCATGATCAAGCACAGCCCGCAAGAATTTCCATTACGTACCGTCGACATCATCGTCTACCCCGGCTTCAAGGCGCTGGAAGCCATCGGCGCCATGAAAGTGTTTGATTACGCCAATACCCATTTGCGCCTGCGCAATCTGCCCGGCGGCTACGACGTGCGCATCGCCTCGACAGCCATCGGCCCCGTCGAGTCCGACACCCTGATGTCGCTGCACGCCAGCAAGGCGCTCGATGTAAACCGCCTGCCCGACCTGGCCGTCATCGTCGGCTGCCACCACGTCGAGCAAGTCTTGCAGGAGATTCCCGCCCTGGCCGCCTGGGTGGCCGAGGCGGCGCCGCGCATCGATACGCTGGCGGCGCTGTGCACGGGCTGCTTCTTCCTGGCAGAGGCCGGTGTGCTCGACGGCAAGAGCGCCGCCACGCACTGGAGCGCCGTGGATAGCCTGCGCCAGCGCTATCCATTGATACAGGTCAATGCCGATGCGATTTTCGTGCGGGAAGGGAAATTCTGGACATCGGCCGGCGTGACGGCCGGCATCGACCTGGCGCTGGCCCTGGTGGAAGACGATTTCAGCCGCGATATCGCGCTGGAGGTGGCGCGCGACCTGGTGGTGTACCTGAAGCGGCCCGGCGGCCAGTCGCAGTTTTCCGTGCACCTGTCGAGCCAGATGACCACGCATCCGACCATCCGCCAGTTGCAGGGCTGGATCATGGAACACCTGGCCGAAGAGCTCACGGTGCCGCTGCTGGCAGCCAGGCTGGCCATGAGCGAGCGCAATTTTACGCGCGTGTTCCAGCGCGAAACGGGCAGCAGTCCTACGGAATTCATCGAGACGGCGCGCTTTGAAGTGGCGCGCCGCTTGCTGGAAGACAATGTGTCTTCCTTAAAACAGGTGGCCGTGCAGGCGGGCTTGCACAGCGAGGACAGGCTGCGTCGCCTGTTTCAAAAGAAACTCGCCATCACGCCGCGCGACTACCGCGAACGCTTTTCCAGCACGGCGCGCTAGGACGTCAGCGCGGCTTGCCGTGACGCACGTGGCGCGTGGCCAGTTGGCGGCTCTGCCGGGCCAGCGGTGTAAACACCAGCGCGCACAGCAGATAGGTGGCCAGCAGCGCCAGCCAGATGGCGGGCGTGGCGAGGCTGGTGGCATTGCTCCACCACAAGGCCAGCAGGGAAGACAGGGCCGCGCCGAGGAAGACGGGCAGCATGCGGCGCAAGGTGGCGAGGTAGGCAGTGGCAAACATGAACGGCTCCCAAAGCAAGGCGGATGCTTTCACACTAGCAGGGGCAGGCAGCGAAGTACAGCCTGTCGCCCTGCCCCGTCCGTCAAGTGTTGCGCAATGAGTACATGCGATAAGATTAGTACAACACCACGGAACGGATCGATTCGCCGCTCTTCATCAGGTCGAAACCTTCGTTGATGCGTTCGAGCGGCAAGCGGTGCGTGATCAGGTCGTCAATGTTGAGCTTGCCTTCCATGTACCAGTCGACGATTTTCGGCACGTCCGTGCGCCCGCGCGCGCCGCCGAAGGCCGAACCGCGCCATTCGCGCCCCGTCACCAGCTGGAACGGGCGCGTGGAAATTTCCTGCCCCGCCGCCGCCACGCCGATGATGAACGATTTGCCCCAGCCCTTGTGCGTGCACTCGAGCGCCTGGCGCATCAGAGTGGTGTTGCCCACGCATTCGAACGAATAATCGGCGCCGCCGTCGGTCAGTTGCACGATGGTATCGACGACGTTTTCCACCTCGTTCGGGTTAATAAAATGCGTCATGCCGAACTTGCGCGCGATGGCCTGGCGCGCCGGATTGATGTCGATGCCGATGATCTTGTCGGCGCCGACCATTTTCGCCGCCTGGATCACGTTCAGGCCGATGCCGCCCAGGCCGAACACGGCCACGTTGGCGCCCGCCTCGACCTTGGCGGAGAACAGGACCGCGCCCACGCCCGTCGTCACGCCGCAGCCGATGTAGCACACCTTGTCGAACGGCGCATCTTCGCGAATCTTGGCCAGGGCGATTTCCGGCACGACGATGTAATTGGAAAAAGTGGACGTGCCCATGTAGTGGAACAGCGGCTGGCCATTCAGCGAGAAGCGGCTGGTCGCGTCCGGCATCAGGCCGCGGCCCTGCGTGGAGCGGATGGCCTGGCACAGGTTGGTCTTTTGCGACAGGCAGAACTTGCACTGGCGGCATTCCGGCGTGTACAGGGGGATGACGTGGTCATCCTTTTTCAGGGTCGTCACGCCCGGGCCCACGTCGACGACGACGCCGGCGCCTTCGTGGCCAAGGATGGCGGGGAAGATGCCTTCCGGGTCGGCGCCCGACAGGGTGTAGTAATCGGTGTGGCAAATCCCAGTGGCTTTCAGCTCGACCAGCACTTCGCCGGCGCGCGGGCCGGCCAGGTCGACTTCTTCGATGGTCAACGGGGCGCCCGCTTTCCAGGCAATCGCGGCTTTGGTTTTCATGGGTTTCTTCCTGCTCGGTTTCAGATGCGCCATTATCGGGCGCAGGCGGGCGAGACGCGGCAGCTGGCCCCGCGCTTGTCTGAAAACGCGGCGCATTTGTCCGATGCCGCCGCACGTTTGCGCCAGCTCAAACTTCCCAATACAAAGACGCGCATTCTTGGTGCAAGTCCCCCAATTGACCAGTCGTTGCGTCCTACCCGCAGGAGACTGACATGCGCCATCCATTTTTCCGCGTTCCCCTGCCCTGGCTGGCCCTGCTGTTGGCGTGCTGCCTGGCCCTGCTGGCTGGCTGCGGCGGCGGCCATCACCATCCTGCGCCCGACGCCGCCACGGGCAGCCTGGCCGTCACCATCAGCGGCTTGCCGGCCGGCGTGGCGGGCGCCGTCACGCTCACGGGCCCCGCGTCGTACAGCAAGACGCTGACGGCCAGCACCACCTTGACGGATCTGGCACCCGGCGCCTACACGCTCAGCGCCGCCAGCGTGGCGCAAGGCACGCAAACGCTGGCGCCCACACCCGTCACGCAGCAGGTGCAAGTCAATGCGGGGGCGACGGCCAGCGCCGGCGTCACCTATACGGCCACGGCACCGCTGGCACTGGCCTTGCAAGAGGTGGCCAGCGGACTGGACGCCCCCATCTTCCTCACGGCGCCGCCCGGCGACAGCCGCCTGTTCATCCTCGAACGCCCCGGCCGCATCCGCGTGCTGCAGAACGGCAACCTGCTGGCCACGCCCTTCCTCGATATCAGTCCGCTCACCACCACCAGCGGCGAACGGGGCTTGCTATCCATGGCCTTCCATCCGCAGTACGCCAGCAACGGCTATTTCTTTATCTATTACACCAACCTGGCCGGCGACATCGTCATCGAGCGGCGGCAAGTGTCGGCGGGCAACGCCAACGTGGCCGATCCCCTGTCCGCCCTGACCATCCTCACGATACCCCACCCCACGTTCAGCAACCACTATGGCGGTCTGCTCAGCTTTGGGCCGGACGGCTATCTGTATGCGGGCACGGGCGACGGCGGCAGCGCGGGCGACCCACCCGGCAATGCGCAAAACACGCAGGTCCTGCTGGGCAAGCTGCTGCGCCTGGACGTCAACGCCAGCACAGTGGCCCAGCCGTATGCCATTCCGCCAGGCAACCCGTTTGCCGGCACGCCGGGCGGGCGCGCCGAAATCTGGGCGTATGGCTTGCGCAACCCGTGGCGCTACGCCTTCGACGTGCCGGCCCAGCTGCTGTATATCGCCGACGTGGGCCAGGCCAATTGGGAAGAGGTCGACGTGCGTCCCGTGGGCCAGGCGGGCAACAACTATGGCTGGAACATCATGGAAGGATTGCATTGCTACAACAGCGCCAGTTGCAACCAGGCGGGGCTGGTCCTGCCCGCCATCGAATACGGCCACGATACGGCCGGCGGCTGCTCGATCACGGGCGGCTATGTGTACCGGGGCACGGCCCTGCCGGAACTGGCGGGGCAATACCTGTATTCGGACTACTGCAGCGGCTGGCTGAAAAGCTTCAGCTACAGCAATGGCACGGCCTCCGCCGTGACGGACTGGGGCATCACCAACGTGGGCAATATCCTGTCGTTTGGCCAGGATGCGCAAAACGAGCTGTATATGCTGAGCGGCACGGGGAAGGTGTACAAGGTTGTACGTAAATAAGCGTACGCAAGTAAGCGTACATAAGTAAGCGTGCGCAGGCGGTCATGGCGGCGCACGCGGCAGAGGGCGTTTTTCGACGGGGCGCGGGGAACCGGCTAGAATGGGTTTTTCCCGTCGCGCCCCGCGCACCAGCCCAAGAGAACACCATGGCCCGTTTGAAACTTGAATTTCCCGAAGACCAGTACTGCTATTCCTCGCAACTGACGGTACGCACCACGGACATCAATGCCGGCAACCATCTCGGCAACGATTCCATGATTTCCATGATTTCCGAGGCGCGCGCCCGCTTCCTGTTTGAATTCGGCGTGCGCGACATTGAAGCGGACGGCACCGGCATCATCGTCACCGACCTGGCCACCACCTACCGTGCCGAAGCCCATGCGCGCGACCAGTTGCTGTTCGAAGTGGGCGTCATGGATTTCAACAAGTATGGCGGCGACATCACCTTCCGCATCACGCGCCCGCGCGACAACATCCTGATCGCCATGGCCAAGTCCGGCTTTGTGTTTTTCAACTACAAGCGCAGCCAGGTCGTACCCATGCCGGAAGAGTTCGGCAGCAAGTTCCCGCAGGTGAACTGGATCGATTAAGGGACAGATTAAGCGGCTCGCCTTGCCGCCATGCTGTATGCTTGCCAGGAAGACATTGAAACTGGAGCGGCATGCAAGCAGCGATAACGGCAAGACTATGCCTGGCCCTGGCGTTGTCGGGCGTGTGGCAGACCGCCCTGGCCGCGCCGCAAACCGTCATCCTGTATGGCGACGATGACTATGCGCCGTACAGCTATGTGGAAAACGGCGTCTTCAAGGGCATGTACGTCGATATGCTGCGCGCAGCCGCCACCAGCATGCCGGAGTATCGGCTGGACTTGCAGCCGCGCCCCTGGAAACGGGGACTCGACGCGCTGGAAAAAGGCCAGGTATTCGGTCTGTTCCCGCCCGGGCGCAAGACGGAGCGACCGTACGTGCAACCGTATTCGGCCATGCTGTACCGCGAATCGGTGGTGCTGTTTTGCCATGACGCCGTCATGCGCACGCCGCGCACGCATTTTCCCGCGGACTTCGCCGGTCTGACCATCGGCGTCAACACGGGTTTTTTGCTGTCGGAAAAATTGATGGTGCCGGCCCGCCAGGGATTGCTGCATCTGGAAGCGGCCAAGGGCAACGATGCCAATCTGAAGAAACTGGCGCTGCGGCGCATCGATTGCTACGCCAGCGACCGCGGCGCGGCCCGCCACACGGCACGCCAGCTGCAAGGAGAACTAAGCGGCTACGGCTTTCAATTGCACGAAGTGCTGGAACTGTCGTCCGAAGCCACGTACATCGCCTACAGCGCACGCAATACGCCCGCCTACAAGGCCGATTTCATCGAGAAGATGAATGCGGCCTTGCTTGCCATGCGGCACAACGGCCAACTGGCACGCATCGAAGAGGCTTACCTGCACTGAATTACCGGCGCTGCACTTCGCGCGGCTGCAAGCTCATGACGGGACTGCTGCGGCCCTGGGGCTTGACGCCGAAGGTATTCTTGAACCAGTCGTCGATCATGCGCTTTTCATAGCGCAAGGCATCGTTGCTGGAATAACGATTGATATGCTGCAAATAGGACATGTCGGACAGATAAGCGTTGCCGCTGGCAATGACCTTGCCATGCTGCTCGAGCGTATAGCGCAAGCGCAGACGGGGCCAGTCAGCACGGCCCGTCATCACGCGCACATCGAAGGCGCCGCGCCGTGCCGGGTCTTCGCGTCCTGCCAGGTCGACATCGGTGATCTCGATCCTGAGGTCCTGGCCGTGCGGCAAGCTCTTGCCCAGCCAGCTGAAGTGATTCGCCAGGCCCGCCAGCACCTGTTCCCGGTCGCGCGAGCTGAACGGAACATCGGAATAGTCATCGGGTTTGTCGAACGTCACTTGCACGCCCGCCCAGGCGCTGCTGCCGGCGGCCAGCGCCAATGCGGCCAGCCATGTTTTCGCCATCTTGGAAATACGCATGTGCATTCCTTTCAGAAAAGTCACGGCCAGGCAGCAACTGCCTGATCACGTTTGACTATAGCCTGAAGTGAAAATTTCCGTAGCGCAATACGTTTCGCGCGGCGGCACGCGCAGCGGCAGTCGCCTGACGGGCTGCGCCCCTTACTTGCGCGCCTGGCGTTTCACCTTGACGCCAAAAGTATCGGCATACCAGTCATCGATCATCAACTTTTCATAGCGCAGCTTTTCATTGCTGAAATAATGATTGATGCGGCTCAGGTACGACATGTCGGACAGGGCGGCATCGCCACTGCGAATGACCTTGCCATCCTGCTCCAGCACATAGTGCAGGCGCATGCGCGGCCAGTCGACCCGGCCATTCATGACGCGGATATCCTGCCCCGCACGCAGGGACGGATTTTCACGTCCCGCCAGGTCCACATCCGTGACGTCGATTTTCAAGGTCTGCCCGGGCGGCAGCGATGCGCCCAGTTTCTCGAAATGCCGGCTCAGTTCCTTCAACACGTCATCGCGTTCCTGCGGGTTGAACGGGACATCCGTGTATTGATCCGGTTTGCTGAACTGCACTTCCGTTCCTGCCCAGGCCGCGCTGCTGGCCAGCAAGGCCAGGCCGGCAACCAGGGCGCGCGTCGTTTGCTTTTGCATGATGTACCCTTTCAGGAAATGTGCGTGGCATGGTGCCACTTCTTATACCTATTCAATATAGCGCGCCGCAGCCCATTCTGACGCGCAATTCATACCTTGTTACTTTTCTGATTTTCCGCCAGAAAGGCAAGACGCCGACTTTTTTTGCAGATTCATTGGCAATATTAATTAAAACAAAGTATTGTCTTGAAAATATAGTTGCCTAAGCGATAAAGCATAGATAGTGTCGGCAGCCTTGATTTAAAGTGTTTTTTTAGCATGGATGTTGCATGTTTTTAGTCAATTTTTCTTGCATATTGTTAATATTTAGCTGTCAGTCTACAATCGACAAAATGCGCCCGAAAAATGCGCAACGCCGGTAATGGCGCACAGGAATTCCTGGCGCAGGCGTCTCAACATTGCGTCAGTTATGCCTTTTAGCGGAACTCGCCCTTATGTCATTTTTGTCTTCAGCATCGCCCAAGTTACCCCCCTGGAAAGTCCTGCTCGTCGATGATGAACCCGACATCCACGACATCACCAAACTGACGCTGAGCCGTTTCCGCCTGGAGGGCCGTGCCCTGAGCTTCGTGCACGCGTACAGCGGCGCCGAAGCCAAGCAGGTGCTGGCGCGCGAAGACGGCATCGCGCTGGTCTTCCTGGACGTGGTGATGGAACGCGAAGACAGCGGCCTGGAAGTGGCGCGCTGGATGCGCGAAGACCTGGGCAACCAGTTTACGCGCATCGTGCTGCGCACCGGGCAGCCAGGACAGGCGCCGGAAGAACGGGTGATCGTCAACTACGACATCAACGACTACAAGGAAAAGACGGAACTGGACCGCACCAAGCTGTTCACCACCACCTTTGCCGCCCTGCGCGCCTACCGCGACATCATGAAGGTGGAAGAGGCGCGCCAGGCCCAGCTGCATTACCGCGAAGGCCTGGAAAGAGTCATCGCCGCCTCGGCGCATATCTTCAAGCAGCGCAACCTGCGCGACTTCGCCAGCGGCCTGCTGCAGCAAGTCGTCGCCCTGCTGCGCCTGGAAACGAGCATGCTGCTGCGCCTGCGCGGCGCCAGCGCCATCACGGGTGAGCAGGATTATGAAGTTCTCGCGCAGATCGGCGACCATGAAGCCGATGGCGGCATCCTCAGCCCCTCCCTGCTGTCGCAGCTGGACGACGCCAAGAGTAATAAAATTTCGCGCCTGCACGGCGACACCTATGTCGGCTATTTCCCCAACAGCAGCGGCAAGGCATCCCTGCTGGTCTTGAAGGGCGTGGAAGAAATTTCCGACCTCGACGCGCAATTGCTGGAAGTGTTCTGCTCGGGCGTGGCGATTGCCTTCGACAACATCCTGCTGACGCAGGAAATCACCGATACCCAGGCCGAACTGATCCTGCGCCTGGGCGACGTGGTCGAATCGCGCTCGCACGAAGGGGGCAACCACGTGCGCCGCATGGCCGAAGTGTGCCAGCTGCTGGCGCAAGCGTCCGGCATGTCGGAAGAGGAAACCATGGTGCTGCGCCACGCGGCGCCCATGCATGACATCGGCAAGATTTCCACGCCCGACGCGGTGCTGCTGAAACCCGGCAAGCTCGACGCGGCCGAGTGGGAAATCATGAAGCAGCATCCGACGGTGGGCATGTCCATCCTCGACGGCTCGCAGCGCCCGCTCTTGAAGGCGGCCGCCGTGATCGCCCACCAGCACCATGAAAAATACGACGGCAGCGGCTACCCGCAAGGCCTGGTAGGTGAAAACATCCACAAATACGCGCGCATCGCCGCCGTCGCCGACGTCTTCGACGCCCTCATGCACAAGCGCTGCTACAAGGACGCCTGGCCCCTGGAGCGCGTGGTCAGCTATTTGCGCGAAGTGAGCGGCAGCCACCTCGACCCGCAGTATGTGGAATTGCTGATTGCGAATCTGGATGCAGCACTGGCGTTGAATCAGCGTTTCCCAGACTAGCAGGCCCCACGAGCGATACGCACGCCAGCAAAACACGCTTCGGCCCACGCCCCCAACACGGGCACTCCGGGCCAAGCGGGCCTGAAAAATGTCGAGGGCAAGGCGCAGCGACGCAGACAGTACGCATGTACGGCAAGGAGCTGCAACGCCGCCATCGGCATTTTCTCAGGCCCGCGTCTCCGGCCCGCCATTTTCAAGCTTCAAATTTCAAGCACTCTTCGGCTCCAGCGGGAAGCGTATCTTGTAATGCAATCCCATCCCCGGCGCGCTGACCACCTTCACCGCGCCTCCCAGCGGCCCCGTCACCAGGTTGTACAGAATATGCGCACCCAGGCCGCTGCCGCCGGAACCGCGCTTGGTCGTGAAAAAGGGGTCGAACAGCTGGCCCAGGGTGGCGCTGTCCATGCCCATGCCATCGTCGCTGTAGTCGAGTTCCAGCATCTCGCCGGCCGTCCGCACGCTGATTTTGATCTTGCCCGGCTCGCCTTCGACAAAGCCGTGCACCAGTGAATTGACCACCATGTTCGTGACGATCTGCGAGACGGCGCCCGGATAGCTGCGCAGCTGCACTTCGGGTGGACAATCGATCTCCACCTTGATCGGCTTGCCCTTCAGCTTGGGTTGCAGGGACAGCAGGACTTCATCGAGATATTTGCGCAAATTAAAGCTGCGCAGTTCGTCCGAGGACTGGTCGACGGCCACCTGCTTGAAGCTGCGCACCAGCGCTGCGGCGCGCTGCGTATTCGTCGTCATGATGCGCAAGGTCTGGTCGATGATGTCGAAGAATTGTCGCAAGCCGTCTTCATCGAGCTGGCCGCCGTCCAGGTCTTCGCGCGTGAGTTTCAATTCCTGCACCAGGTGGCTGGTGGCCGTCACGCATATGCCCAGCGGCGTATTGATTTCATGCGCCACGCCCGCCACCAGCCGGCCCAGGGACGCCAGCTTTTCCTGGCGCACCAGTTCCGACTGCGCTTCCTGCAAGGCGCTCAGGGCGCTGTTCAGGGCCGCATTCTGCTCTTCCAGCGCTTCCTTGGCGCGGCGCATGGCGCTGTCGGCCTGGATGCGGGCCATCGCCACGGCCACATGGCTGGCCATGAAGGCCAGCACGTCCAGTTCCGCCTGCCCATACACGACGGATTCGTCGTAGCTTTGCACGATGATCACGCCATATTTGCGCTCGCCCAGCAGCATGGGCGCGCCCATCCAGCTGGCGATGCCGACATTGCCCAGCGGCTCGTCCATCTCGCCGCTGGCCACCAGCGCCGCATAGCTGCTGGCATTGAGCAAACACGCTTGCCGGCGCGCCAGCACGTACGAACTCATGCCGATGCCGTAATGAAAGCGTTTCACGGGCGCCTGCGCATCCTTTTCATCGACAAAATACGGGATCGTGATGTCCTTGTTGTCGGGATGGTACAGGGCGATGAGGAAATTCTTCGCCGTCACCAGCTCGCTGATGATGGCGTGCAACCGCGCATACAGGGTCGTCGCGTCGGCCGCCTGCGCCGACAGGTTGGCGATTTCATACAGCGCATGCTGCAGGTTTTCCGCGCGCCGCCGCTCGGCCACCTCGTGCGCCAGCAGGGCCGTGCGCTCCTGCACCGCCTTTTCCAGCCGGTCCATGCTTTGCATGCCTTGCAGGGCGCTCGACACGTGCGTGGCGATCAGCGCGAACAGGGCCTGGTCTTCCAGGCTGAAGCGGTGCTGCGCGTCATAGCTCTGGATGACGATGGCGCCCAGCACCTGCTGCTGCTGGTCCAGCAGCGGGCAGCCGATCCAGTGCTCGGCCGCCGTGCCGCCGCCCCAGGCGCCGCCACCGATGGCACGCATGGCGTCGTCGTCGGCCGTCATCACCAGCTGCTTGCGGTTGACGATGACCCACGCCGTGGGCGACTGCGCGGCGCTGGCCAGGCGCACGCCCTCGTCCGGGTCGGGCGCGGCGTCGAATTCATCGACAAAATAGGGAAAGCGCACGAGGCCGTCATCGCGGTCGCTCAGGGCCACATAAAAGTTCGCCGCATACATGATGCGGCCCAGCGCCGCATGCACCGCCTGCAGGAATTCGCTGATATCGCTGCAGGTGCTCGAACGCTGCCCGATTTCCAGCAACACGGTTTGAACGGCTTCCAGACGGCTGAGACGGCTTTCCATGGGTAACTGTGTGCCTTGTGTAAGTATATGTTCTGAAAATCAATATTATCAGTTCAGTCCAGCCTTGGCACGGCATAAAACGCACAATCTTGCCTTGAGGCAGCGCAACACACGCCACGCCGGCATTTGCCACCTTGGCGATACAGTGGCAGACTAGGCCCCTTCCTACAGACCAGACCGTCCTCATGACCGCCACGCTACGCGCCTCGCTTCGCCCCTATACCCTCGCCGGCCTGCTGGTCTTTGCCGCGCTGGGCATGCCGCCGCTGTGCGCCGCGCCCGCCAAGGCGCCGGCGGCGGAAACGGCCGATGGCGGACGCTATTTCGGCCCCCTCGTCGCGGGCAAGATGCATGGCCAGGGCCGGCTCGAGTACGCGAGCGGCGCGTTTTACGAAGGGGGCTTCGCGCGCGGCGTGTTTTCCGGCCAGGGCACGCTGCGCCAGGCGTCCGGCGTCGAGTACACGGGCGCCTTCCGCCAGGGCGCCTTCGATGGTATCGGCCGCTACACCTCGCCCAAGGGCGAGATCTATGCGGGCAGCTTCGTCAAGGGCAGCTTCGAGGGGCAAGGCCGCTTCCAGGGCGCCGATGGCGCCACCTTCGAAGGCCATTTCAAGCACTGGCGCCCGCACGGCGCCGGCAAGTTGACCGATACGGACGGCACCGTCTTCGAAGGCGACTTCGTCCAGGGCCAAGTGCAGGGCAAGGCGAAGGTCAGCACCAGCGACGGCATCCACTACGAAGGCGAGCTGAAAGACTGGAAATTCGAAGGCGAAGGCGTGCTGCGCACGGCCGACGGCGACGAATACCGGGGCGGCTTCAAGAATGGCCAGTTCGACGGCAAGGGCGTGCTGCGCTACGCCGTGGCGCAGGCGGACGGCCGGCGCGAAGACAGCGGCAACTGGACGGAAGGCCAGCTGGACGACCCGGCGGCCGACAAGCTCACGCGCGACAATATCGAGCTGGCCCTGTATAACCAGCGCACCCTGCTCGACGGCGCCCTGGGGCGCATCGCGCCGCGCGATGCGGCGAAAAAAATCAATCTCTACCTGCTGGGCGTGGCCGGCGATGGCGCGCAGGAAGTGTTTCACCGCGAAACGGCCTTCGTGCAGCACCAGTTCGACCGCGATTACGGCACCGTGGGGCGCTCCCTGATGCTGGTCAATAGCCGCAACACGGTGGCGCAGCAGCCGATGGCCACGCGCACCAGCATCGCCGCCAGCCTCGACGCCCTGGGCGCGAAGATGGACAAGGCCAACGACATCTTGTTTTTATTCCTCACCAGCCACGGCTCGCCCGAGCATGCACTGGCGCTGGCGCAGAACGGCATGGATTTGCACAGCCTGCCCGCGCAAGAGCTGGCGTCTATGCTCAAGCACAGCGGCATCCGCTGGAAAGTCATCGTGATCTCGGCCTGCTATGCGGGCGGCTTCATTGCGCCATTAAAAGATGACAACACCCTCATCATCACGGCCGCGCGCAGCGACCGCACCTCGTTCGGCTGCGACGACCAGAACGATTTTACGTACTTCAGCGAAGCGTATTTCAAGGAAGCCTTGCCCAAGAGCGCCGGCTTTGCCGAAGCCTTCGAGCAAGCCAAGGTGCTGGTGCAGGCGCGCGAGGCGGCCGATTTCCGCGAAGGCGGCATGGAAGCGGAAGAGCATTCCGAGCCGCAGCTATTCCAGGGCAAGGCGATTGCCGCGCAGCTGAAGGCGTGGCGCGCCCAGCCGCGCTAAGCCGGGCACGGCCGCCCGCCTTTCTGTACAATAGCCGTCACCATGCGACGATTCTTCCTCATTTTGCTGCTGTTCGTGCTTCCGCTCCAGATGTCCTGGGCCGCGGCGAGCGCGTATTGCCTGCACGAGGAAGGCAAGGCGGCGCAGCACCTGGGCCACCACAGCCACCAGCACAAGGCCGATGCGGACAAGCAACCCGTGGCCGATAAAAAGCTAGCTGACAAGCAATCCAAAGGCCAGCCGCACAGCGATTGCAACGTCTGCCACGGCATCGGCCATGCGTGGCTGCCGGCCGGCTCCAGCCTGCCCATCGGCGACATGGCGTCCGTCAACGCGGACACTGCCCCCTTCTTTTACGCTTCCCACATCCCGGACGCTCCCAAGCGCCCTGACTGGTCGTCGGCCATCTAGGCCGACGGGACGTTTCTTTCACTGATCGCAATGAGCCAGGCGCAAGCCTGCGCGTCCCGTCGAATTCTTTTTCCGTACCCTGGAGAATTCGATGCACCGTTCCATCTATCTGTTATGTCTCTCCGCTGGCCTGCTGGCTGGTAACTTTACCCACGCGCAATCTAGCGTGGAACCCGCCGCGCCCCTGACCCTGCCCGCCGCGCTGCTGCTGGCCGAAGGCGGCAACGCCACCCTGTCCGCCGCCCGCCATGAACTGGCGGCGCAAGGAGGCGCCCTGCAGCAGGCGCGCGCCCTGCCCAACCCGGAACTGCAAACCGTGCTGGAAGACACGCGGCGCGCCACGCGCAGCACCACCGTGCAGCTGAACCAGCTCATAGAACTGGGCGGCAAGCGGGGGGCGCGCACGGCCGTCGCCCGGCGCGGCGAGGACCTGGCGCACGCGGGCCTGTCGCTGCAGCAAGCCGACACGCGCGCACTAGTGAGCACCGCCTTTGTCGACGTGCTGGCGGCGCAGGAAGGCTTGCGCCTGGCCGACAGCGCGCAAGCCTTGGCCGCGCGCGCCAGCGACATCACGGCGCGCCGCGTCACGGCCGGCAAGGCCTCCCCCGTCGAGGAAACCCGCGCCAGGGTCGCCGAAGCGAGCGTGCGGCTGGAGCTGAACCTGGCCCGCAGCACCCTGGCCAGCGCGCGCAAGCGCCTGGCCGCCCTGTGGGGCAATGCCACGCCCCGTTTTACCCAAGCCGTAGGACGCCTGGAAACCCTGCCCGAGCTGCCCCCCGCCAGCGAACTGGCGGCGCGCCTGGCCCAGGCGCCCAGCGTGCGCCAGGCGCACAGCGCGCTGGCGCAGCGCCAAGCCATGCTGGACGTGGAACAGCGGCGCGCCACGCCCGACGTGACTGTGAGCATCGGCATGAAGCGCTCGGAAGAACTGGGCCGCAACCAGGCCATCATCGGCCTGGCCCTGCCGCTGCCTTTGTTCGACCGCAACGCGGGCAACAAGCTCGACGCCTTGCGCCGCAGCGACAAGGCCAGCGACGAGCTGGCCGCCGCCCGCATCGATGTGCAGACGAAGGTCGCCGCCGCCAGCGAACGGCTGGCCACAGCCCGTCTCGACGTGGAAAGCTTGCGCCAGGACATCTTGCCTGGCGCTCAAAGCGCCTACGACGCGGCCAGCAAGGGCTTTGAGTTCGGCAAGTTCGCCTTTCTCGACGTGCTCGATGCCCAGCGCACCTTGCTGCAAGCCAAAAACCAATACCTGCGCGCGCTGACCGAAGCGCAGCACGCCGCCGCCGAGATCGAGCGCCTGCTTGGCGCCCCCGCTCCCCTGTAAGGAAGACCCGACAATGAACATCACACTCAACAAAAAACAGGCGATCGCCATAGTCTCCATCGCGGCCGCCGGCATCGTGCTGGCCATCCTCATCCTCGGCACGGGCAAGTCCAAGACTGCGCCGCCCGCCGCCGTCAAGAAGGAAGCACATGCTGAAAAGAAAGACGAACACGGCCACGAAGAAGTGGAAGGCAAGCTGGAATTGAGCGCCGCACAAAGCCGCGCGGCCAGCGTCGTCATCGCCACGGCCGCGCCCGGCCGCATCAAGACGACCGTCGCCCTGCCCGGCGAAATCCGTTTTAACGAAGACCGTACTGCCCACGTCGTGCCGCGCCTGGCCGGCGTGGTGGAAGCCGTGCAGGCCGACCTGGGCCAGCTGGTGAAAAAGGGGCAAGTGCTGGCCGTCATCGCCAGCACGGAGCTGTCGGAGCAGCGCAGCGCGCTGCTGTCGGCGCAGCGGCGCTTATCCTTGGCCCGTTCCACATACGAGCGCGAAGAAAAACTGTGGCGCGAGAAAATTTCGGCGGAACAAGACTATCTGCA
Source organism: Janthinobacterium sp. UMAB-60 (assembly GCF_900095235.1). Lineage (NCBI taxonomy): Bacteria > Pseudomonadati > Pseudomonadota > Betaproteobacteria > Burkholderiales > Oxalobacteraceae > Janthinobacterium > Janthinobacterium sp. UMAB-60. Next base: position 187,118 of record NZ_LT607495.1, on the reverse strand, counting down.
GGCGCAGCAAGCGTGGCGCGAGGCGGAAATCGCCGTGCAGAACGCGCAGCAAAAGCTCAGCGCGCTGGGCGCCAGTGGCGCTGCCAAGGGTCCGCTGAACCGCTATGAGATCCGCGCGCCGTTCGACGGCATGGTGCTGGAAAAACACATCACCCTGGGCGAAGCCGTCAAGGAGGACGCGAACATCTTCGTCATTTCCGACCTGTCGACCGTGTGGGCGGAAATCGCCGTGCCGGCGAAAGACCTGGCCACCGTGCGCATGGGAGGCAAGGCGGAAGTCAAAGCCAGCGCATTCGACGCCAGCGCGCAAGGCACGATCACCTACGTGGGCGCGCTGCTGGGCGAGCAGACGCGCACGGCCAAGGCACGCATCAGCTTGCAGAATCCCGACATGGCCTGGCGCCCTGGCCTGTTCGTCAGTGTGGAAGTGGTGTCCGGCGAAGCGGACGCGCCCGTCACCGTGCAGAGCACGGCCATCCAGACGGTGGAAGACAAGCCCGTCGTCTTCGTGCAAGTCAAGGATGGCTATCAGGCCACGCCCGTGGTGCTGGGGCGCAGCGATGGCACATTGACGCACATCAAGCAGGGCCTGGCCGCCGGCACGCCGTACGCGGCGCAAGGCAGTTTTGTCCTGAAATCCGAGCTGGGCAAAGATTCCGCCGGCCACGAACATTGATCACGTCAAACGAAAGGAAACCATCATGTTTGAACGCTTGATCCGCTTCGCCATCGAGCAGCGCTGGCTGGTGATGCTGGCCGTGGCCGCCATGGCCGGCCTGGGCATCTACAACTATCAAAAGCTGCCCATCGACGCCGTGCCCGACATCACCAATGTGCAGGTGCAAATCAATACCCAGTCCGCCGGCTATTCGCCGCTGGAAACCGAGCAGAGGGTCACCTTCCCCATCGAGACGGCCATGGCCGGCTTGCCCAACCTGGAGCAGACGCGCTCGCTGTCACGCTATGGCCTGTCGCAAGTGACCGTGATCTTCAAGGATGGCACGGACATTTATTTTGCCCGCCAGATGATCAACGAACGCTTGCAGGAAGCCAAGGAAAGCTTGCCGGCCGGCATCACGCCGAAGATGGGGCCCGTCTCCACGGGCCTCGGCGAAATCTACCTGTGGACGGTGGAAACGCAGGAGGGCGCAAAGAAACCGGACGGCACGCCGTACACGCCGACGGACTTGCGCGAAATCCAGGACTGGATCATCAAGCCGCAGTTGCGCAATGTCACGGGCGTCACGGAAATCAATGCCATCGGCGGCTACGCCAAGCAATACCAGGTGGCGCCGTATCCGGAAAAACTGGCCGCCTACGGCATCAGCCTGCAGGACGTGGTGACGGCGCTGGAGCGCAACAACAGCAACGTGGGCGCCGGCTACATCGAAAAGCAGGGCGAGCAACTGCTGATCCGCGCGCCGGGCCAGGTGGCATCGAAAGACGACATCGGCAACATCGTCGTCGCCAATGTGCAGGGCGTGGCGATCCGCATTCGCGACGTGGCCGACGTGGTGCTGGGGCGTGAGCTGCGCACGGGCGCGGCCACGGAAAACGGCCGCGAAGTGGTGCTCGGCACCGTCTTCATGCTGATCGGCCAGAACAGCCGCGCCGTGTCGCAAGCCGTCGACAAAAAGATGATCGAAATCAACCGCAGCCTGCCGAAAGGCGTGCATGCCGTCACCGTGTATGACCGCACGGTGCTCGTCGACAAGGCCATCAATACGGTGAAGAAAAACCTGCTGGAAGGCGCGGTATTGGTGATCGCCATCCTGTTCCTGTTCCTCGGCAATATCCGCGCGGCCATCATCACGGCCATGGTGATTCCGCTGGCCATGCTGTTCACGTTTACGGGCATGGTGCAATACCATGTGAGTGCCAACCTGATGAGTCTGGGGGCGCTCGATTTCGGCATCATCATCGATGGCGCCGTGGTGATCGTGGAAAACTGCGTGCGCCGCCTGGCCCATGCGCAGCAGAAACTGGGACGGCCCCTGACCTTGCAGGAACGTTTTCACGAAGTGTTTGCGGCATCGCAAGAAGCACGCAGGCCCCTGCTGTATGGCCAGCTGATCATCATGGTGGTGTACCTGCCCATCTTCGCGCTGACGGGCGTGGAAGGCCGCATGTTTACGCCGATGGCCCTGACGGTGGTGATTGCCCTGCTCGGTGCCATGCTGCTGTCGATTACTTTCATTCCCGCCGCCGTGGCGCTGTTTATCGGCGACAAGGTAGCGGAGAAAGAAAACGTCATCATGCGCGCCGCCAAGCGCTGGTATGCGCCGCTGCTGGGCAAGGTGATGCGCAACACGCCCGTCGTGCTGACGGGCGCGGCGGTAGCCGTCGTGCTGTCGGGCTTGCTGGCCACGCGCATGGGCAGCGAATTCGTGCCCAGCCTGAACGAGGGCGATATCGCCATCCAGGCCCTGCGCATCCCCGGCACCAGCTTGAGCCAATCGCTGGCCATGCAGCAGCAACTGGAAAGCAAGCTCATGGCAAACCACAAGGAAATCGCGCGCGTGTTCGCCCGCACGGGAACGGCCGAGATCGCCTCCGACCCCATGCCGCCGAATATTTCCGACGGCTACATCATGCTGAAACCCCGCAGCGAATGGCCGCAGCCGACAAAATCGCGCGAGCAATTGCTGGCGGAAATCGAAGCGACGGCCACCAGCTTGCCGGGCAACAACTACGAGTTTTCGCAACCGATCCAGCTGCGTTTCAATGAACTGATTTCCGGCGTGCGCAGCGACGTGGCCGTGAAACTGTTCGGCGACGACATGCTTGTCCTCGACAGCACGGCGGCGAAGATCGCCGGCGTGCTGGGCAAGATACCGGGCGCGACAGAGGTAAAAGTCGAGCAGACCACGGGCCTGCCCATGCTGACGGTGCAGATCGACCGCGAGCAGACGGCGCGCTACGGCCTCAACATTGCCGACGTGCAGTCGGCGATCGCCACGGCCATCGGCGGGCAAGAGGCGGGCACCCTGTTCCAGGGCGACCGCCGCTTCGACATCGTCGTGCGCCTGCCCGACAGCCTGCGCAGCGACCTGGAGCAATTAAAGCGCCTGCCCATCGCCCTGCCCCAGGGCGCGGCGGCGGAAGGCCGTGCGCGCTTCATCCCGCTCGGTGAAGTGGCCAGTCTGCAAGTGGCGCCGGGGCCGAACCAGATCAGCCGCGAAGACGGCAAGCGCCGCATCGTCGTCAGCGCGAATGTGCGCGGGCGCGATATCGGCTCCTTCGTGGCCGACGCCACGCAGCAGTTGCAAGCGCAAGTGGCCATTCCCGCCGGCTACTGGACCAGCTGGGGCGGCCAGTTCGAGCAATTGCAGTCGGCCACGAAACGCCTGGAGCTGGTGGTGCCCGTGGCCTTGGCCCTCGTGTTTGTGTTGCTGTTCGCCATGTTCGGCAACGTGAAAGATGGCTTGCTCGTGTTCAGCGGCATCCCGTTCGCCTTGACGGGCGGTATCGTCGCGCTGTGGCTGCGCGACATTCCCATGTCGATCTCGGCGGCCGTCGGCTTCATCGCCCTGTCCGGCGTGGCCGTGCTGAACGGCCTGGTGATGATCGCCTACATCCGCCAGTTGCGCGAACAGGGCATGCCCTTGCAGGAGGCGATATGCGAAGGGGCCATTACGCGTTTGCGTCCCGTCTTGATGACGGCGCTGGTGGCGTCACTGGGCTTCGTGCCGATGGCGATTGCCACGGGCACGGGCGCCGAAGTGCAGCGTCCGCTGGCCACCGTGGTGATCGGCGGCATCCTGTCGTCGACGGCCCTGACCCTGCTGGTGCTGCCGCTGCTGTACCGGCTGGCATACCGCCGGCAAGAGGAGGAAGAGGAAGAGGAGGTAGGTCGGATTAGCTCCGAAGGAGCGTAATCCGACACCAACACCGGCGCCGGCAATATATATATAGCTTACGGCTTGCGGTAGCCGCCTTCGATCCAGTTCGCGGCCGACGTGGCGTTGAACTTGAAGGCGGCCGAGGTGCGCACCTTGGCGATCTGTTCGCCGTCCGCGTCGTAGGCGCTCAGTTCCGCGTATGGGTGCTCTTCGTCGGGCACGATGTCGAACATCACCTTGACTTGCCCCTCGTCGGTGGCGACAAACAGGTTCTTGTGCAATTGCGCATGCAACTGCTGCTCGTGGCGGCGCAGCACTTCCGACGCCGTCTTCACCAGCGTGTTGAACGCGTTGACGTCGAGCGGTTTCGGATTTTTCTTGTCGCGGCCCATGGTCCACGGGCCTACCAGCGCCGGCTCCGGTTCGCCATCCTTGATCATGGCGACGGCCCAGCCTTCATCTTCCTCGTTCTTGATCACCCTCGCCGTCCAGCCATTGCCTACCCACAGGCGCGGCTCCTGGATCGGGGCGTCATTGTCCTGCTCGGCTGCTTCGTCGGAAAAGTCGGGAAAATCGGTACTCATGGCGGTGCTCGTGGTGGAGGGTTGGGGCTAGCATGATAGTCGAAAACGTCCACCCGTGCCGCCTTGCCGCAAGGTAAGGCGCGGCCCGCCATAGTCGATCTCGGCAATAAGACAAGCTATCAATGTAGTAGCTTTATTCTAGTAATCGAGCTTTGATATTGCTCAACTAAGACTATTATTATTTTGCAATCTGAATTATGTTTTTTATATTTCAAATATTGCATTTAGTAATGCTTGGCTTCAAGAAATTATTTCATCTTGCGACGTCCCTCATCCCCGCACGCCGCCTTGCATCGCCACGCCAAGCACTTCTGCCTGTCCTGATCAAAACAGCTGCGTACACCTATAAATCTTTGAGGGAATAAACATGAAAATCTTGTCCACACTGGCATGCGCGACGCTCGCTGCCGCCGCAGGCAGCGCCAGCGCCGTCCCCACATTTACGGCCGGCGGCACGGCCCTGGCCGGCCAAGGGCTGGTGACATCCGTTGCAGGCGCCACCACGATCGATTTCAACAGCGGCATCCTGCCCGCCAACTACATCGACGGCGCGCTGTTCACCGGCACGAACGGCAACCATGCCACGCCTCCTGGCGATATGAGCAAGTATTTGTCGGCAGGCACTTCTTCCGACCAGCACTCGCCCGTGACCGCCAACTTCAGTGGCGGCTTGAGCTATTTCGGCTTCTACATGGGTTCGCCGGACACGTACAACAGCGTGACCTACACCTTTGCCGACCACAGCTCGACCACGCTGACGGGCACGCAACTGGCAACGCTGGCCGGCGATGCCGCCAACGGCAATCAGTCCGTGGGCCTGTACGTGAATGCCTTCGCCGGCGTTGGCAGCAAGATCACCTCGGTTGCCTTCAACTCCACGCAGAATGCCTTCGAGACGGACAACCACGCCTTCATCGCGGCCGTTCCCGAACCGGAAACCTATGCCATGCTGCTGGCCGGCCTGGGCTTGCTGGGTTTCATGCTGCGCCGCAAATCCTCCTGACGCGGGCAAGTACTGGCAAAAGCCCGCGATGCGGGCTTTTTCACGGCCAGACCAGCCGACTGCCGTCCGCCGGTGCCGTCAGCACATGGACATGGCAGGCCGGCTGGGCCAGGTCAGCGGCGGACCGGGCGGCACCCAGCGCGGGTCGATGGCTGGCAGTGGCGCATGGTAATTAAAGGGATTGATGATGATCGGCGGTATCGCCGATGGCGCGCCGACGGGCTCGGCGCAGGACTGCGGGGCGCTACGCTGGCGCGTGGTTCGATGGTGGGAAAGGGATAGCGATTGATCCCCGGTATCTGCAAACAAAAGCATGTTGCCCTCCTTGCGAGACTGAGGTATTCAGTATAGGACGGCTTGCGCGTATTACAAGAAAAGAAATCTTGTTCCAGATTCAGCATTTTCTGCCCGTACAGACCTCCCATACCGTGAAAATGACGGCCTGTCGCACGCCGCTGGCGGCCAGCCCGGCGCGCCCCTACAGTGTGAGCATGCAACACCCCATCACCCACACACCGAGGCTTACCATGAAAAAACTGCTCACCTTCATCCTCATCGTCATGCTGGCCTGCCTGTTGCTCGACAAGGTCGGTGGCAGCGACATGCACATGCAGTTCAACGGCGACGATGTCGACGGTCCGCTGGAATGGCTGTTCGGCCTGGTGTTTGCCGGTGGCGGCTTGCTGGTCGCCGCCATTGCGCTGGTGTGCGCCGCCGTCGTCACGGGCGTGGTGCTGGCGGGAGTGGGCGTGGTGCTGATCGCCGTGCTGGCACTCTGCGTGGTGCTGGTGCTGGCGCTGAGCACGCCCGTGTTGCTGCCCCTGTTGATTCCCGTGGCCATCGTCTGGCTGATCGTCAGCCGCAAGCACAAGCAGGCACAAGCGCATCAGCACAGCCTGTAATCACTGCGCCATGAATTTGCTGAGCACGCCGTCGCTGCCGCCATCATTCTGTTCGATGCGGTTGCGCCCGCCCCGCTTGGCCCGGTACAGGGCCTCGTCGGCGCGCGCCAGCACGGCGTCGCAATCGGCATCCGTGCCGGCCATGGCGGCCATGCCGATGCTCACCGTGATGGTGATCAGGATGCCGCCATCGGTGGTCAGCGAACTTTCCGCCACGCGCCGGCGCAACCGCTCCGCAAACACGGCCGCCGCCGCCAGGTCGGTGCCCGGTAGCAAGATGGCGAATTCTTCGCCGCCCACGCGGCCCGGTACGTCGACCTTGCGCAGCGCCTGGCACATCAGCGCGCCCAGGTGGCGCAGCACGGTATCGCCCACGGCGTGGCCATACTCGTCGTTGACGCGCTTGAAGTGATCGATATCGAGCATCAACACGCTGGCGCAGCTGGCCAGTTCGCGCTGCAGCCGCGCATGCTCGTTTTCCAGTGCCGCCATGAAATGGCGCCGGTTCGGCAAGCCCGTCAAAAAATCGGTGGTCGCCAATTGCAGCAATTCCGCGTTCATGCGCTTGCGCTCGGTGATATCGAGCGAGGACACCATGACGAAGTCCAGGCTGTCGGCATGGCCGGGCATCACCAGCAAGCTCAGCTCATTTTGCCGCGCCGCGCCATCGAGACGCAAGAAGCTGCTCTCGCACTCGTACAGGTGGGCACCGCCAGCCAGCGCCAGCAGCGCATCGCCAAAACGGGGCAAGGCGCTGGCATCGAAGTTCTGCGCCAGGCCCAGCGCGCCGCGGCGCTGGTCGCTCTCGTTGGCGCGCACCTGCGCCAGCGCGGCGCCGTTCGCATCGATGATGCGCACCAGCCCCGCCAGCCGCTGCAGCGCGTCCGGATGGGCCTGGAAGTGAGCGCCCAGGTCGCGCACGCCCGCTTGTTCGAGCGCAACGAGCGCGGCGCGCACGGCCGACCAGTCCTGTTCCCACAGAGCCACGGGCGCATGGTCGTACAGACTGCGGAAACGCGCTTCGCCGGCGCGCAGGGCCAGCGCCACCTGCGCCTGTTCGATGGCCATGCCGGCCAGGTGCGCCGCCTCGCTCAGCCGCGCCAGATGCGCCGCGCCCGGCAAGGTAGGCTGGCGGTGATACGCCATCAGCACACCCAGCAGTTTGCCCGAGCCGCCACGCACGGGCTCGGCCCAGCACGATTGCAGCTGGGCTCGCCATGCCAGTTCCATCGTCTCTTGCACATCGGCAGCGGCATGCAAGTCGCCCACGATCACGCGCTGGCCGTCGCGCAGCGCTTGCGCGGCGATGCCATGCACGCCTTGCAGGGTGTCGAGGCCATGGCCATGGCTGGACACGTTGAAAAACGCGGGCAAGCTGGGCGCCGCCCCCAGCACCAGACGGTGGCGGTTTTCATCGAGCAACAAGATGCTGCACAGCATGGCGGGATGGTCGGCTTGCACGCTCAGCACCACGCTTTCCAGCACCCGCTCCAGCGGCGCGCCCGTGGCCAGCATTTCCAGCACTTGCCGCCGCGTGTGCTCGCGCCGTTCCATCTGGCTGCGCTCGCTGATGTCGCGGAAGGTCCACAAGCGCGCCTGTTCATTGCCCAACTGCATGCTGCGCACATATTGCTCGACCACCCGTCCATCGCGCAGGTGCAGCACGTCGCGCCGCTCGCGGTGGCCATGCGGCGCGTGGGCGCGTGCTCCCAGGAAAGGCGCCGCTTGCTCCAGCTGGCTTTCCACATGGCGTACCAGTGCCGCGCCGTCCGCTTGCCAGTCGAGCGCGTCGGGCACTTGCCACAGGTCGCGGAAGCGCCGGTTCGAGGTGAAGATGCGGCCTTCGATGTTGTCGACCAAAATACCGTCGATGGTCGAATCGAGGATGCTGCGCAGCATGGCCTGGCTGCGCTGCGCCGCCTCGGCCATCGCCAGCACGCTGGCCTGGCCCTGCTCCAGCTGGTCCGTCAACTGGCTCGAACGCGCCAGCGCCGCCTGGGCGCGGGCGCGGCCCGCCGCCAGCAGCCAGGCCGCCAGCGCCAGCACGATGCTGGCCAGCAAGCCGGTCCAGGCCACCAGGCGGGGCCGCGCCAGCAGCTCGCCATCGAAGCCCGGCATGGCGCGCACGCGCAAGGTCCAGGCATGGCCGGCGATGCTGACCGCCTGCTGCGACACCAGGCTGTCCGACCCGGCCGCCGCCAGCAGCTCCGGCAAGCTGTCATACATCAGGGCCGCCTCAGCCTGTTGTGCCCCATCATAGATTTCCAGGTCCAGCTGGCGCGCCCCCTCGCCGCCCACGCCCGCCATCAGGTCAACCATGCGGAACGGCGCAAACACCCAGGCGCGCAAGGCGGCGCGGCGCTGCGCCACGCTGGCATGCGGCGAGCCATTCTCATACACGGGCAGCACGACGAGGAAGCCATGCGCCTGGTCACTGCCGCCATCTTGCACCAGGTGGATCTTGCCCGTCATGGCCGCTTGCCCCGTGTCGCGCGCCTGTTCGAGCGCGGCGCGGCGCACGGGTTCCGACCAGATGTCATAGCCGAACGCCAGCAGGTTGCTTTCGCTTAAAGGTTCCAGATAAGTGATGGGCGCATGCCAGGCGCGCTGGCCCGGCGGACGCACGGCATAGCCGGGATAGCCCTCCGCGCGCACGCTCGCTTCGTGCCGCGCCAGCCCGGCACCGGGCAACAGCGGCAGGTAGCCGATGCCGTGGATGCCGGGAAAATGCCGGTCCACCTGCTGCACCGCCAGATAGGCATGGAATTCGCTGCGCGTGACGTCCTGCGAACTGGCATACAGTCCCTGCACGCCGTGCAGCACCTGGATGTAGGTCTGCATGCGGACGACGATGTTGCCCACCAGTTCGCGCACGCGGAAGTCAAAATCGGCCTGCACCTGCTGTTCGCTGGCGTCGCTGGCATTGCGCCAGGCGCCATACGTCAGTCCCAGGCACAGCGCCAGCACCAGCGCAGCCAGCACGCGCGGCCCCACCCAGTGCGACACTGACCGAGCAAACCACGACGTAGACGCGCGTGTAGGCATGACAGGCTGACAGGCAGAACGGACATCAAACCGCTACACGGCCAGCAGCATGGCTGGCAGCGGGCTGCACGATTACCATCGGTAGTCGATGAGAATGATAGTACGTTACAGCGGGCGCCCTTGCAATGCTGAATATTGTATTAAAAAAATCACAAATTTCGCAAATGCAATAATGAGTACTTCGGGAAAATTCGATACATTGGAAACCATCACGCAGGAGTCGCGTTTGCAGCAGGATAGCTGGCAGGGAACACTATGGCTGGCGCCGGACTTTGCCATCCTGCATGGCGCAGTTGGCGCCACGGACAGCCACGCCCATTATGCGCACCAGCTGATGCTGAGCACCGGGGCGCCCTTCACGGCAGAGCTCGACGGTATCGTCCACACGGCGCGGCACTTGCTGATCGAAAGCCTGCGCCCGCACGCCATCGTGGCCGCGCCAGCTTTCATGCTGACCATCTATGCGGAACCGCAGCGCCTGAGCGGCGCGGCCTTGCTGGCCGCCGCCCATGCTGGCGCGCCCACGCTGGACAATGTCGCCGCCGCATTGCAGGCCCAGCCGCGCGAGCACTTGCCCGATCCCCGCCTGCGGCGCGCGCTGGAGCAAGTCGATGCGCTGCTGTCGGGCAAGGTCAGCGCGGCCGCCGTGGCCGGGGCCGCGCATTTGTCGCTGAGCCAGCTGGAACGCCTGTTCAGCGCCCAGCTGGGCCTGCCCGTGCGCCGGCTGGTGCTGTGGCGCCGCCTGCGCCTGGCCATCCGTTTCATCTTGCTCGGCAGCACCCTGACGGACGCGGCCCACGGCGCCGGCTTTGCCGATGCCGCGCATTTTTCGCGCACCATGCGCAGCCTGTTCGGCGTGCGCGCCGACCGCAGCTTGCGCCAGCTCAAGGTCAAGCTGCTCGATTAAGTGTCACTTCTGCGCCTGCTTCAAGCCGGCCGGCAGCTCGGGCGCGCGCACGCCCTCTTCCGCGCGGAATGGTTCGATCAATTGCGGCAGGTAGGCCACGGGATAATCGGGACGGCTGCCGATGCCCAGGTCTTCGCCCCGCATGCGATAGTCCGGCGCGTCGAAGCAGGTGCCCAGCAAGCGGTCCCAGCAAGTAAAGAACAGGCCGAAATTCACGTCGCCGGCCGTGCCGTATTTCATGTGGTGAAAACGGTGCAAGGGCGCCCAGGCAAACACGTGGCGCAGCGGCCCCATGCGCATGTCGACATTCGCATGCTGCAGCAGCAGCTGGATCGCCACGGCAAACGCCAGCACGGCCATGACACGCTCCGGTATGCCCAGCAGCAGCAAGGGCAGCATGCCGCCCGCCGCTTCCAGCAGCAGATGCAGCGGATGCTTCATCCAGCCATTGAATCCATACAGGCGCTGCACGCTGTGATGCACGGCATGCAGTTTCCACAGAAAATAGTAGCGGTGGCTCAGGTAATGCACCAGGGTAATGCCGCAGTCGGCAATGAGGATGGCCAGCAACAGTTGCAGCCAGAACGGCAGCTGGACGGGCCAGAACGGCCCCAGCGCCAGGTGTCCTGCCAGCAGGGGAAACGCCGCCAGGCCCGGCAGGTATAGCGCCTCGTTGACGAGCGCGTGCAGCACGTCGCGCCAGCCGTCGCCGTGCGCATGGTTCCAGGCATCGTCGTACGGCAGATAACGCTCGGCAAGAAAGGACGTGAGCAGGGCCAGCAGCAGCAAGGGCGGCAAGACCCAGAGAGAGGTGTCGCACACCGCGATCAGGCAGGCGGCGGCGCCGATGAAGCCGGCCCAGAAGACGGGGCCGTACAGCGCGGCAAAGAGGGATTTCATGACAAGGCGCTCCTGTGGCAAAAACCACAGCATGGCGTGTCCCCCTGCCGCGCCGCTTGAAGAAACGGCGCAAAATTACTTACTTGGCGGCCTTCCTCGCCGCGTATTGCTGGTAGCCATTCGCGCGCAGGGCGCAGGCGGGGCAAGTGCCGCAGCCATAGCCCCAGTCGTGCAATTGTCCCCGCTCGCCCAGGTAGCAGGTGTGCGTGCCGCTGCGGATCAGGTCGACCAGCGGCTGGCCGCCCAGGTCTTCCGCCAGATCCCAGCTTTGCGCCTTGTCCAGCCACATCAGCGGCGTTTCCAGTTTCAAACGCGTGTTCATGCCCAGGTTCAGCGCCACTTGCAGGGCCTTCATCGTATCGTCGCGGCAATCCGGGTAGCCGGAGAAATCCGTTTCGCACATGCCGCCCACCAGCACCGTCAAGCCGCGGCGGTAGGCCACGGTGGCGGCCACCGTCATGAACAGCAAATTGCGTCCAGGAACAAAGGTGTTCGGCAAGCCGTTTTCCTGCATGACGATCTCGACGTTCTGCGTCATGGCCGTATCGGAAATGGCGGCAATCAGGGACAGGTCGATCATGTGATCCTGGCCCAGGCGGCTGTCCCACTCGGGCGATTGCCGGCGCATCTGTTCGAGCACGCCGGGACGCACGGTCAGCTCGATCGCATGGCGCTGTCCATAGTCAAAGCCGATGGTTTCCACGCGGCTATAGTGTTTCAAGGCCCAGGCCAGGCAGGTGGTGGAATCTTGTCCACCGCTAAAGAGCACCAGTGCGGAGTCCGTTGCTAGCATAATTTCTTTCTTTTCAGTTTTACTCTGTTGCAATCGTGCGCGGGGAAACGTGATTCCCCGCGCAAAAAATACTTATTCGTCCGCCATCAGTTTACCTATTCCGGTAACATGCAGTCAGCATTTACTCATCTGGAGCACCATGTTTTCTGCACGACCCATACGGCATACGGCTGCCGGCAAGGCGATACGACCACGAATTTTGGCACAAGTAGTGACAAAAGTAATGGGGCAACTGACATTGGCGGCCGCCGGCAGTGTCATCTTGATATGCCCGATCGCCGAAGCCCGCGCGCAGGAGGGCACGCAAGATGCTGCTCCAGAGAGCGCCAGCGCCACGGAAGCGGCACCCGCGCCACTGCAGTACGAGGTCAAGGTCAACGCGCCCGGCGACCTCGATGAGTTGCTGGAAAAAAACCTGGACCTGGAACGCTTCCGCGGCAACCCGCGCATGGACCGCGAACAATTGCAGCGCCTCGTGCGCGATACGCCCGAGCAAGCCAAAAACCTCGTCGCCACGGCCGGCTACTACACGCCCGTCGTCACGGTGCGCGTCGATACGACGGGCGCCAAACCCGTCGTCATCGTCGACGTCGACCCGGGCGAACCGGTGACCATCGACAAGGTCGAGCTGGAATTGCGCGGCTTCGACCCCACGCCGCCGCTGGCCGCATCCGAGCCCTTCGATACGGAAGGCTTGAAGCGCAGCTGGTCGCTGAAATCGGGCAGCGTGTTCCGCCAGGCCGAATGGGAATCGGCCAAGCGCGCGCTGCTGCGCGAAGTGGTGCAGACGCGCTACCCGCGCGCCCAGCTGGTCGATACGCAAGCCGTGGTCGACCCGGAAACGCACAAGGTGTCCTTGCTGGTAGTGCTCGACAGCGGCCCCGAACTGCGCTTCGGCGAACTGCGCATCGAAGGCCTGAAGCGCTACGATGCCAGCATCATCCGCAACCTCGACAAGATACGCCCGGGCGACTATTACAGCGAATCGGCGCTGCAATCGTTCCAGGCGCGCCTGCAGGACACGGGCTACTTTGCCAGCGTGGAAGTGAGCGCCGACATGAGCAGCATCCTGGGCGAGCAGATCGAGGCGGGCCAGGAAAGCCAGCAAGCCGAGGCCGCCGGTGACGCCGCCGAAACCAGGCCCGCCAACCGCGGCCCCGCGCCGCAACTGCCGCTGGTGGTGCGCGTGACGGAAAACAAGCAGCAAAACGTCAGCGCCGGTCTCGGTTTCAGTACGAATACGGGCAATCGCGCCCAGCTCAACTATGACAACCTGAACGTGTGGGGCACGCGCTTCAAGAGCGCGATCACCATGGAAACGAAGAAACAGGCGGCGCACGCCAATTTTTACTTTCCAACCACCGAGCGCGGCTACAACGACAGCGCGGGCGCCTCGTTCGAGCGCAGCGACATTTCCAATGAAATCACGGCCGTCACCACCATCTCGGCCAAGCGCAACTGGGGCGGCACCAACCTCGAACGCAGCCTGACGTTCGAGTTCCTCAGCGAAGACAAGACCATCGTGGGCCTGGAACAGACGCGCAGCAAGAGCTTGCCGCTAACCTATGCCATCACCAAGCGCAGCCTCGACAGTCTGCTGTTCCCCACCAGGGGCTACGTCATCAACGCCCAGGTGGGCGGCGCCCTGCTGCCCGTGCTGACGGACGAGCGCTTCGTGCGCGTGGCCGGCAAGGCCGTGTATTACCGTCCGCTCGGTGAAAAGGGCGAGCTGATCGTGCGCGGCGAAATGGGCGCGCTGGGCTCGAAGGAAAAACGCGGCGTGCCGGCCGTCTACCTGTTCCGCGCGGGCGGCGACCAGTCGGTGCGTGGCTATGGCTACCAGGAACTGGGCGTCAAAGAGGGCGACGCCACCGTCGGCGGGCGCTACATGGCCACCGCCAGCGCCGAATACCAGTACTGGTTCAAGCCGAAGTGGGCGATTGCCGCCTTCTATGACGCCGGTAACGCGGCCGATACCGTCAAGGCGTTGACGCCGAAATCGGGCTATGGCCTGGGCGGGCGCTACAAGAGCCCCGTCGGCCCCATCAATGTCGACGTGGCATATGGCCACGCCGTCCAAAAATACCGTTTGCACTTTTCTCTGGGATTTACTTTCTGATGTCCGATATTTCTACCGAGTCCCACGACGCCGCGCCGCCACCGCCGACGAAAAAACCGCGTCGCTGGGTGCGCTATGTGCTGATCGCCGTCGCCAGCCTGGCCGTGCTGCTGGGCGGCGCCTTCTGGTTCCTGGGCCGCGAATCGACCTTGCAGATGCTGGTGCAAAAAGTGGCCAGCGCCAGCGGCGGCGACATCGCCGTCACGGGCGTGTCCGGCTCGCTGTACAACCGCATGCACCTGGGCCACGTCAGCTACCGCAGCAAGACGCAGCACATCACGGCCGACAACATCGACATCAACTGGTCACCGTTCCAGTTCTTCTCGGAAGGCATCGCCATCAGCGAACTGCACGTGGCCAGCCTGTCCGTGGCAAGCACGGCGCCGTCCGAGGAACCGTCGACCATGCCCGCCAGCCTGGCCGCGCCTTTTAAAATCGGCATTGCCGACGCGCGCCTGGACAAGGTGACCCTCATCAGCGCGGGCGGCAACACGGTGTTTGAAAAGATCCATTTCACCTTGTCGGGCGACAAGTCGCAATGGCAGCTGGAAGACGCCTCGGCGCTGACGCCGTTCGGCCAGGCCACGGCCAGCGCCACCATTGCCGCCACGCAGCCGTTCAAACTCAGCGGCAAGGCGGGCCTGACGCAGCTCAACCCTGCCGCCGGCGAAAAACCGGCCGCCCTGGCGCTGCAGCTGGGCGGCGACCTGAATCTGCTGAACGTCACGGCCAAGGGCAGCGCGGGCGCGGCCACGGCCGACGCCCAGCTGGCGCTGGCGCCGTTCGACCCCGTCATCATCCTGCGCTCGGCCAACATCCGTGGCCGCAACATCAATCCGGGCAAGTTCGACGCGACCTTGCCGCAGGCGGACCTGAGCCTGGAGCTCGATGCCGCCATCGACACCCGGCCGACCAAGCAAACGGTGTCGGGCAAGCTGGCCATCCTCAACCATGCCACGCCTGGCCCCATCGACCAGCAAAAGCTGCCGCTGCGCCAGTTCGAAGCGCGCCTGGGCGGCACCCTGACGGCCACGACCCTGGAATCGGCCATCATCGATTTCGGCAACGCGGGCAAATTCACGGGTAGCGGCAAGCTCAACCGCGACGCCGTTGATGCGCCCATCGGCACGGCGCAGCTGACCTTGCACACAGACAAGATCGACTTGCAGCATATCTACAGCAGCATCAACAGCACCAAGATCGTCGGCGACATCGTGCTCGACAGCGACGGCAAGACGCAGACCCTGCGCGCCAGGCTCGGCGAAGCCAAGCTGCGCCTGGATGTGGAAGCGACACTGGCCGACTCGCTGGTGCAACTGCGCAAGGCGACCTTGCAGGCAGGCAAAAGCAGCGTCAACGCGACGGGCCAGATCAGCCTGAAGGACGAGCAGCCGTTCAAGGCCGTGGCCAACGCCAGCCGCCTCAATCCCGCCGATTTCGGCGCCTTCCCCGTGGCCGACCTGAACCTCGACGTGCGCGCCAATGGCCACGTGGCCCCCAAGTGGCTGGCGCATGCGGACTTCACCGTGCGCCCCAGCAAGCTGCTGGACCAGCCCTTGTCCGGCAAGGGCAAGCTGACGGCCGATGCGGCGCATTTCAGCGGCATCGACGTGCAACTGGCGCTGGGCAAGAATAATGTCACGGCCAAGGGCAACTTTGGCGGCGCCGGCGAAAAACTCAACTGGAATGTCGATGCGCGGCAACTCTCCGCCCTGAAAAGCGACTTGCTGGGCGCCGTGCAGGCCAGCGGCGTGGTGCAAGGCACGCTGCAGCAGCCGCGCACGACGTTTGTTGCCGATGCGAAGGGACTGGGCCTGACCAGCGGCAAGCGCCCTGCGCCGGACAGCGCCATCCACGCCAGCGGCGAAGTGGGCTTGACGGGGCCGAAGCAGCAGGCGGAATTGAAAATGACGGGGTCCTTGCAAAAGATCAACCCGGCCGCGTTTGGCGCATCACTGCCTAACGGCAACGTGAATGCGGACTTCAACGGCAGCGGCCGATTGACCAGCGACTGGCAAGTGGCCCTGAACCTGGCCCTGCGCGAATCGACCCTGCAAAACGCCCCGCTGGCCGGCTACGCCAAATTGTCGGCCAACGCGAAACGCATCGACAGCGTGGATACGGAATTGCGCCTGGGGCCGAACAGCCTGCTGGCCAAGGGCGCGCTGGGCGGCGCCACCGACAAGCTGACGTGGAAGCTCGATGCGCCGCAACTGTCGACCCTGGGTCCCAAGTTTGCCGGCGTGCTGCATGCGGCCGGTACCGTGAGCGGCAAGATGGACGCGCCCGCCGCGCAACTGACGCTCGATGGCAAGGATCTGACCTTCTTTGGCGACCAGCAATTGAAAGCCGTGAAAGGCAGCGCCAGCGTGGGTGCAGGCCAGGGCGCGCTCGACCCCATGGTCAGCAGCCTGGACATCACGGGCTACAGCACGCCCACCTTCAAGCTGGCCAGCGCCCGCCTGGGCACGACGGGCACGCGCGGCAGCCATACGGTGAGCCTGGCGGCGCGCAATGACGATTTCGATGCCACCGTGCAAGTCAAAGGCAGCCAGAGCGGCGCCGGCTGGACGGGCAGCATCGACAGCCTGCAAAACAAGGGCCGCTATGCGCTGGTGCTGCAAGCGCCCGTACCCGTGAAAGTGGCGGGACCGGCCGGCAGCGGCGTGGCGGGCCTGGGCCAGCCCGAGCAGATCAGCGTGGGCAACACCGTCATCAAATTGCCAGCAGGCAGCATCACCATGCAAAGCCTGGTCAAGAACGGCCCCCGCTGGAGCAGTTCCGGCCAGGCGGCCGGCGTGGCGCTGACCTACCTGGCGCAAGTGATCCCCTCGCTGCAGGCGAATGCGCGCAGCGACCTGACCCTGGGCGCGCAATGGTCGCTCGACATGCAGGTGCCGACGGCCAAGCAAAAAGACCCGTCCCTGGCCGGCATGCTGCACATCTACCGCGAAAAAGGCGATGTGACGGTGGGTGTGGAACAGCCGCTGGCGCTGGGCTTGCGCACCTTCGATGCCCGCGTGGATGTCGCCAACCAGCAACTGCGCCTGGCCGTGAAACTCGATGGCGCGCGCGCGGGCCAGAGCGATATCAATGCCACCGTGCAAATGTTGAACGGACGCATCAGCAACGACAGCGCCCTCTCGCTGACGGGCACCACCAGCATCGATACACTGGCGTGGCTGGCGCCGCTGACGGGCCAGCCGGGCCTGGAGCTGGGCGGCGCCTTGAAAGTGGCCTTGTCCGGCAGCGGCACCATCGGCGCGCCGCAATTGAATGGCGACATCAACGGCAGCAAGCTGCTGGTGAACTGGGCCGACCAGGGCTTGAAATTGCGCAATGGCGTGCTGCAAGCAAAGCTGGCCGGCGATCAATTGCAATTGCAGCGTTTGAGCTTTGACGGCGGCGATGGCAAGGTGCAGGCAGATGGCTGGGTACGCTTTGCAAATGGCGAAGCGAGCCTGGAACTGAAACTGATGGCCGACCGCCTGCAGGCGCTGTCGCGCCCCGACCGCACCTTGATCCTGTCGGGCAACAGCACCCTGGTACGCAACGACAAGCGCTTCAGCTTCGAGGGCAAGTTCAAGGCCAACCGCGCGCTGATCGAGCTGGCGCCACAAGATACCCCGACGCAAAGCAATGACGTGGTGGTGCTGGGCAAGGAAGTCAAAGGCGGCAAGGAAGCGCCATCGCTGCCCCTGAATATCGATCTGGAATTTGACCTGGGCAATGCCTTCCACCTGCGCGGCATGGGACTCGACGCCGACCTGGCGGGCAATGTGCGCGCCAGGGTCATCAACCGCGCCGCGCCGCGCGTGACGGGCAGCATCCGCGTCGTCAACGGCCTGTACGCGGCGTACGGACAGAAGCTGTCGATCGAACGGGGCTTGATCGCCTTCACGGGCGCCTACGACAACCCGTCGCTGAATATCCTGGCCGTGCGCAAGCGTCCCGAAGGCGAAGCCTTGTCGGAAACGAATGTGGAAGCGGGCGTGGAAGTGCGCGGCACGGCCCAGGCGCCGACGGCCAAGCTGGTCTCCACGCCCAGCGTGTCGGACAGCGACAAGCTGGCCTGGCTGATCCTCGGCCACGGCGCGGAAACGGCGGCTGGCGACGAGATGGCCCTGCTCACCACGGCGGCGGGCGCCCTCTTCGGCGGCTCCGGCGGCGGCTTGCAGGGCAAACTGGCCAGTTCGCTGGGCCTCGATGAAGTGGGCCTGTCGCAGGCGCAAGGGCTGGAAAGCACGGTCGTCACCGTCGGCAAGCGGCTGTCGTCGCGCGCCTATCTGACGTTCGAGCAAGGCACGAGCACGGCGACGAGCCTGGTGAAACTGCGCTACAAGCTGAACCGCCGCATCACCCTGCAGTTCCAGACGGGCACGAACAATGCGCTGGACGTGTTGTACACGTGGGCGTTCGATTAGAGTGGCGGCCTACAATGTTGTCGGATTACGCCCTTGCGGGCTAATCCGACCTACAGTCCATGTGCATGTGCGTAGGTCGGATTAGCGGCGCAGCCGCGTAATCCGACACCACCAGAAACAACAAAGGGCGCCTCGGCGCCCTTTTCTTTGCTCTACCGCAAACAGCTTACTCGGCCACGTCGAGCCCCCGCTCGATCATGCCTTCGACATACGCGCGCAGGTATTGTTCCAGCGCGGGGCCGGACAGCACGTTGGCCGTCAGCGCGCCGTGCGGCGAGCCTTTCAGCACGCCGTCGTGGTACACGCGCGCAATCCAGGCCACATCCGCGCCCTGGGTGTAATCGAGTTCATAGTCAAACGATTCTCCGCTGACTTTGCGTGTGTAGACTTCCTTGACAATTGCCATCTGAAACAGCCTTTCTTGAGGAGATTAATAAGTAATCCTCAGGAAATTATTGTGAAATTATGACGAACAGAACCGGATGCTATGCAAGGCGCTCGCTGCGACGCAGTGCGAGCACTGCTAGCAGTGAGCAACGCCGCAGAGCGCCGGTTATGGAAGTCAGAAATCACAATAATTTATTGGGGGTTACTGAGGATGCGGGTGCGGCACGGGATCGTCCTGCGGCACCGGATGCACGGGCCCCGGATGGTGCCCGGGCGCTTCTTGCGGCTCCGGTGCCGGCATGGGTACATCGACAGGCGCCGGGTCGGGCGCGCGGTGGGCGTGGATGACGGACATGGCTGACCTCCCTGCAGACAAAAGAAGACCATACCACGAGAGATGCGCCACCCGCCCTGCGCGCCCCTTATTTCGCTGCCGGCTTGACGTCGGCGGCCGGCGGCGGGGCGTTCTTCACATATTTCTCCAGCCAGTTGTTGCTTTCATACAGCATCTGCATGATCGATTCGCGCGCGCGGTAGCCATGGCTCTCGTTCGGCAGCATCACCAGGCGCGCCGTGCCGCCCAGTCCCTTGACGGCCTGGAACATGCGCTCGCTCTGGATGGGGAAGGTGCCCGAGTTGTTGTCCTGCTCGCCATGGATCATCAGCAGCGCATCCTTGATCTTGTCCGCATAGTTGAACGGCGACATGGCCTGGTAGACGGCCGGCGCCTGCCAGAACGAACGCTCTTCCGCCTGGAAGCCGAACGGCGTCAGGGTGCGGTTGTAGGCGCCGCTGCGGGCGATGCCAGCGCGGAACAGCCGCGTATGCGCCAGCAAGTTGCCCGTCATGAAGGCGCCATACGAGTGGCCGCCGATGGCGATGCGGTTGCGGTCGGACACGCCCCGGCGCACCACTTCATCGACGGCCGCTTCGGCATCGGCCACCAACTGCGGCAGATAGGTGTCGTTCGGTTCCTGCTCGCCGGTTCCCACGATGGGGAACGATGGATTATCGAGCACGGCGTAGCCCATGGACAGGAAGGCGGCCGGGCCCCAGTAGCTGACGGCGTTGAATTTGTACGGCGAACCCGTGGTCTGGCTGGCCGCGCTGGCCGTCTTGAATTCCTGCGGATACGCCCACATCAGGGTCGGCAGCGGACCGTCGCGCTTGACGTCGTAGTTCGGCGGCAGCATCAAGGTGGCCGTCAAGTCCACGCCGTCGGCGCGCTTGTAGCGGATCAGCTCTTTCTGCACGTCCTTCAATTGCGGCAGCGGATGGGGGAAGTGCGTGAGGGCCGTCAATTGCGCGGCGCCCTGCTGTTTCAGGTTGCGCACAAAGTAATTCGGCTGCTCGGTCGGCGATTCGCGCGTCGACAGCAAACGGCTGCCGTCCTCGTCCAGCACGGCCACGACGTTTTCATAGTAGGGCGCGGCGCTCTGGAACAGGCGTTCCTTCTGTTTCGTCGCCAGGTTCAGGCGGTCGATGAACGGGCGGTCGCCATCCTTCGAGGCGCCCTGGCCATCGAGCAGGATGGAGTTATCAAAGGCGATGAGCAGGCGCGGCAAGCCGGCGGCGTCCGCGCGCATGACGGGCTGGCCCGGATCGTTGTAGCGGTCTTCGAAGGATCCCGCATACACGAGGTCGGCCGGCGTGGAAGGTTGATCTGGCGAAATCTTCCACTGCTTGACGGCGCGCGTCTTGTACCACGCTTCGCTGAGCAGGGCCAGGTCGCCGCGGCCCCAGGCCACGCCCGCGTAGCGCGAGCCGAGCCTGGCCAGCACGGCCGGCTTGGCAGTGAACGGCGCCGCCTGCGTGTAGACGATGTCGCGGATCTCGACCGTCTTGGCCGGATCGCCGCCATCCTGCGCTTCGGCCCACACCAAAGTAGCGGGCGCATCGACCCTCCAGCTGACGGAGCGCACGCCGGCGGACACGGCATCATTGCCTGGCGGCAGCCCTTCCTCCAGCGGCAAGGCCGCCACCGCGTGCTCCACCTTGCCATTCAGGTCGCGTACGTCGATTTTGTGGGCAAAGTCATGCGCCGGGACGATGTACGAATACGGACGCACGATGCTGGTCATCAGCAGGTGCTTGCCATCGGGCGAGGCCGACACGCGCGAGAACTGGCCCGGCTGGCCCACCAGGCGCTGCTTGCCCGTCACGTCCAGCAAGGCCATCTGCACGGTGATGTAGTGTTCGAACAGCTGCGCATCCTGTTCGTTTTTCAGCAGGTCGGGATAGGTGCGCAATTGCTTGACGCCACCACCCGGCACGCTGTCCTGGATGGACGGACCCGTCGGGATGCCGTTGGCCACGGGTGCCGCGCCCAGCTTGGCCGGCTTCAGCTGCACCAGCAGGGTCTTGCTGTCGGGCATCCAGGAAAAACCACGGCCATACACGGTCGACAGGGGCGCGCTGGCCAGCTTGCGCGCCGCTTTCGTCTGCACGTCGAGCAGCCACAATTGCACGCCCGCATCCTTCACGCCCTTGGCGGGATCGGCATAGGCGACATGCGTAAACGCCAGGTAGCGCTGGTCGGGCGACCAGGCCAGGTCGGCGATGCGGGGCGAGGCGGGCAATCCGCTGACCTTGATCTCCTTCTGCGTATCGATGTCGAGCAATCCCAGTCCCGTGTGGAAGCTGAAGCGGCTGGCCGAATAGGTGCGCGGATTGATGCGCAAACCGGCCAGCTTCAGTTCCGGCTGCGCCACTTCGCTGATGGCGGGCAAGGATGGCGTGGGCAGCACGGCCGCCAGGTTGCGTTTCGGGCTCAGGCTCAGGGTCGGCGCGCGCGGCGCATCGACGATGGCTTGCAGGGGCGCTGGCGGGGCTTGATAAGCGCTATCTTGCGCCATGGCCAGGGAGGACGAGGCTAACAGGCCGACAGTAATGGGCAGCAAAGGCAGACGAGTAGACATGAAACTCCAGAGTATGAAGGTGGTGACAACAAGCGAGCGCACCGCTCATGGCGGCGCATTGTGACAAGGCATAGTGCGTTCATGCCATGTAAATGTCAACCAGCAACTTTTACCGTTTGACAAGCATCGCCGCCCGTCCCCATCTCGCTTACAATCGCTGTTTTACCCGCACCCGATTGCCTACATGGAAACCACCACCCTCGCCCTGCTGTTACTGGTCCCGCTGCTGGTCTGGCGTATTTATTCGCGCCTGAAGAAACTGGTGGCGCGCCAGAAGTCGCAGCTGTGGCGCCACTGGAGCGTGGCGATCGCGTTTCCCGCGCTGCTGCTGTTCCTGGCGACGACGACGAAATTCGACATCCTGCCCCTGTCCAGCCTGGGCGCGGGCGCGCTGGCCGGTGGCTGGCTGGGCGTGCTGGGCCTGAAGCTGACGCGCTTCGAGCAAGTCGGAAAAGATTTCTTCTTTACCCAGCACCGCTACCTGGGCCTGGCCATCACGATGCTGTTCATCGCCCGCCTGCTGTATCGCGGCATGGAAATCTACCTGAACACGCGCCAGGACGTGCCCGTGCCGCCGCCGCCGTTCGGCCAAAGCCCGCTGACCATGGCCGCCTATGGCCTGGTCATCGGTTACTACGCCATGTATGCGTGGGGCCTGGTGCGCTGGCGCCAGCGCAACAAACCCTTGGAAGCGGCCGAGTAAGCCAGGTCAGTAGTACTGGCACAGGCCGGTACACGTCGTCACCGCCAGTGCCTGGCGTATCGTCGCCAGCGCCGGCGCCAGGGCCGGATCGAGATCCTGGTCCGCATCGGCCAGGCTGGTCAGCAGGCGCTCGCGCAACGGCAGCGCCATCAGATTGGCATTCGCCGTGGCGTGCTGCGCCGCCGCTTCCAGCATCCGCTTCTTTTGCGCCACGCTCCAGAACGGCCCTTGCACGAACTGCACCACGCCAGCATACAGGGCGGTCGACCCCTTGCTGAAGGCGCGCGCGCGCATGCGCTCGGTTCCGCTCACCGCATCCGCTGGCTGGGCACTGAATTCCCGCTCCATCAGCCCGATCACATGGCCATGGCAATGCATGCCAAAGGCAAACAAGGTGCTCATTTCATCGCCATAATTGGCCAGGTTCCGCGTCATCTGGTCCTTGCGCGCCTGCAGCAGCTCGGCGCCGGACAGCGGCAAAGGCCATGAGAGGCCAAACGCATAGTATGTTTTGCCCAGCCGCATGGCCTGCTCGCACACGGCCACGCTCTGGTTCATGTCCTGCAGCGCCGCGACGGGCGCCTGGAACAGGCGCGGGTGGTCGGCGATCTGCGCAAACAGCTGCGCCACCTCGGGGTCGCCCAGGCGCGGCAAGCCGCTTTGCGGCGTCGCCTTGTCCATCAGCGCTTCCAGCTGGCCGCTGGCTTGCTGGAAATCGGTATAGTTGTCGGCCCAGGCGGCGGGCGCGGCAAGCAGCGCGCCCAAGAGCAGGCTACGCAGACGGCGGGCGAGAATCGGAGTGGGCATGGCGCTGTCTTTCTATTTCTTCAGCAAGTAATTGGTACGCAGCGCAGGCGCCTCGCCCGTATTCTCGCTGCCACCCTCGACATTGCCGAAATACACGTTCAGATCCTGCTGCGGACGGAAATTGCGCAGCTTGACTTGCAAGGTGGTGGGATTGATCTTGGTAAACGTGCCGGGGAAGCACAGGCTGACCAGCTCGTCCGGCTTGCCCTTGACCAGGTTCAAGGTGAAGTCCTCGATACCATTCTTCCAGGTGTTGCCCGTCTTGAGGATGTACGAGACCCACTTGGCATTGACGAAGCCGCCCTCGCCCTGTTGTGCCGCCAGGCGGTTCCACGTCTTGTAGAAGGCCTTGTCGCCGCAGTATTTCTTTTCAAATGTATTGCCATCGCCCAGGTAGGAAGCGCCGGGGCCGGCCGCGACGAACGGGGCATATTGATGGCGCACGCGCACCGTTTTACCGGCAGGGAATTTCTGCTGCCACTGGTAGACCACCGTCACGGACCAGGCCGGCACCCATTCTTCGTCTTCGGACAGCTTGGCCAGCAAGCCGTCGGCGATCATGGCTTTTTTCTGCGCGGCGCTCAAGGGCGCCACCTTTTTTTCGAACGGGCTGAATGACGGGAAATAAGCGACTTGCGCGTCCGACAGGCCCAGCTGCGCCAGGCGCGCCGTCACGTCACGGCCGTCGAGTTTGGCGAGCAGCACGGTCTGGTAATCCTTGCGCTTGCCGTCGACCTCGATCGAGAACTGCCGCGGCTGGCCATAGTACGTGGGCGACTGGTGGTAGCCGGCCTGGTAGGCGGGCAGCGGGAAGATGATGGTCTCTTCCACATCGCTTGTCGATTCGTTGAGGAACTCGTACTCGACCTTGATCAAGTCCGTGCTGACCGTCAGCACTTCCTTTTTCATGGCCACGGCGTCGGTCTTGCCGACGATAATGCCGCCGGCACTGACCGAACCGATGCCGTCATTGGCCATCGCTGGCACCGAGAACGCCAGCGCCAACGCGGCCGACAGCAGCAAACGGCGCATCATGCCACCTTGCCCGCTACGGGCTCGACCCGGCGTTGCAGCACGAAAATCGGTTGTGCCCATTGGCTATCCTTTTTCTTTTTGCTCGTGATCAAAGTCAGTTCCGAGGGATCGTAGACATCCGTGTTGTGCGTCAACGGCGTCGTCATCAGGTATTGCGCTTGCGTATTCTTCAGGAACTCGCCGACCAATTGAATGTTGCGGATATCGAGGTGGGCAAACGGTTCGTCGATGAAGACGAAGCCGCCGGAACCGTCTTCCGATTTCAGCAAGCCGATCAGCAGCACCAGCGACTTCATCACCTGCTGGCCGCCCGATGCTTCGCCATCGTTCATGCCGATCACGCCCTTGCCGTCGAATTTGAAACGCACGTGCAAGCCCGCCTGCGACAGCTGCACATCGTCGTTTTCCAGGCGCACGGGGTCGGCATGCACTTCGATGCCGGCCAGCTCGCCCAGCTCCTTGATGTTCTTGCTGTAAGTCTTGATGGTGTAGCGCAAGCGTTCCATGTAGGCGCCGCGGGCGTTGCCCGTCGCTTCGATGGCGCGGTTGTTCTGGTAGCGGCGCTCGTCCGTTTCCGACTGGCGGCCATGCAGCTGGTCCGACAGGCGGTGATGCTGGTCGATGACGGTGGCGTCGAGTTCCCAGTCGTCGCGCGCCAGGCTGTTTTGCAGGCTGGCCACGCGCAAGTCGACCTGATGCGCATTCTGGTGCTCGGCGACGAGGGCCGCGCGGCGCGCGGGCCGACGCCAGCTTTTCGGCAGGTGGCGCCACGCATGGCGCAGGGCCAGCAAGGCG
Source organism: Janthinobacterium sp. UMAB-60 (assembly GCF_900095235.1). NCBI lineage: Bacteria > Pseudomonadati > Pseudomonadota > Betaproteobacteria > Burkholderiales > Oxalobacteraceae > Janthinobacterium > Janthinobacterium sp. UMAB-60. The sequence goes on along the minus strand of NZ_LT607495.1, from coordinate 161,954 downwards.
CGCGCATGCTCGGCGCGCTGTTCAATCTGTTTCTTGTAGCCGAGGCGCGCACCCGCTTCCGCTTCGGACAAAGCCAGGCGTGCGTTTTGCCACACGGTATCGGCACGCGTGCGCGCCACGGTGGCGTTTTTCGTCAGGTTTTGCAACTCGCCCAAACGGCCACCCACTTCCAGGCGCTCTTCCTTGAGCGGCTTCGAATTGCGCAGCGCTTCGGCGAACTCTTCCTGGCGTGCACTGAGTTCCTTGGCCGCGTCGACGCCGGCGATGCGCGCCTTCAACGCGCCCACTTCCGCCGCCAGTTTCGAGATCGCCAGGGTCAGCGTATCTTCCTGTCCTTCCAGGCCCGGCAGCGAGCGCAGCAGCGCTTCCAGGCGGCCGCTGCGGCCAGCCTGGCCGAAGCGGTAGCGCGACGCTTCCACGAACAGCGAGCGTCCGCCACGGCGTTCGCGGTGATACGCCTCGGGCGTGATCCATTCCTCATGGTTGCCCAACTTGAAACCGGCTTCGACGGAATCGACGCGCGCGATGCGCGACAGCTGCTCGATCAGCCAGCTGGGCACGGGCGCGGAAAATTTCACCACCGCCAGCAAGCTTTCGTCTTTCGCGTCAGGCGCCGTGACCAGCTCGGGCACGATGAAGTGACGATAGCGCTCCTTCTCGGCCAGGCGGTAGGCGGCTGCCGCATCCTTGGCCTTGTCGAGCAAGACGACGGAGGCGTAACCACCCAATATACCTTCGACGGCGCCCTGCCAGCGGCTGTCCGTCACTTCGACGATGTCGGACAGCATCGCGTGGGAAATGCCCGCGTCGCGCAGCGCACGGCGCATGCCACGCACATTGTCCGGCTCCGGCATGGCCGTCTTGCCTTGCAGCGCGGCAATCGTTGCCTGCTCGCCCGCGATGCGGGCCGACAGCGCGTCGCGCTGCTGGCGCTGCTGCAGCAATTGCGCTTCCTTCTGCTCCAGCTGGGCCGCCACTTCGGCGATGTCGCTGCCCGAGTCCGCCGCCAGCTTGTGCAAACGGTCTTTCTGCTCCAGCAGGCTGTCCAGCGGTTTCAGTTTTGCATTGATCAGGGATAGGCGACTCTGCAAGCCGATCGATTCCTGCTCCAGCAGGGTTTCGTTCATCTGCGCGTCGGACAGGGCCTTCGCCTGCGCGGCCAGCGCATTGCGTTTATCGGTCAGTTGCTGGTCCGCCTGCGCCATCGGTTTGCGCGCATCGCGCAATTGCCGGCTGGCGATGGCGGCTTTTTCGCGCGCTTCGTGGTACTGCAGGCTGGGCAGCACTTCTTCCAGCAGGTTGCGGCGCTCTTTATGCAGCCCTTCCCACTGGTGGTAATTGGCCACGCGCAGGCGCAAGCCTTCCAGATTGGTTTTCGACGCTTCCAGTTCCGTTTCGAAGCGTTTCAGCTCCACTTCCGTATCGCGCTGGTGGCGCTTGGCTTCATCGTAGGCGTCCAGCACTTCCTTGTCGCCAAACACCTGGAACACCAGGTCGAGCAGCTGGCGCGGCGCGTATTCGCACAATTTGTCCGTTTCGCCCTGCTCCAGCGCCAGCACTTTCGACATGGCGGGCGACAGGCCCGCATTGGCCAGGCGCTTGCGGTAGTTTTCCACGCCCAGCCAGTCATTGGCGTCCGTGATGTCCTCGATCTGCACATTGCCTGGACGCATCAGATACTGGCGCTTCCAGTCGCCGCCATTCTTCTGGATCTGGCAAAACAGCGTCACTTCATCGTCGCTGAAGAAGCCGGAACTGCGGAACGGGCGGTTCGACAACTGCTTGCCCACGTTCTTGTTGTCGACCACGGCGCGCAGCCAGGCCGTCTGCTGGCCCGAATGGCGCGCATAGTGTTTATACGTGCGGCCCATCGAGCAATCGAGGCCGAACAGGGTGCGCAAGGCATCGAGCAAGGTGGTCTTGCCCGAACCGTTCTGCCCCGCGATGGTGATGATCTTCGCGTCGAGCGGAATATTCTTGATGCGCTGCCAGTAATCCCAGTGCACCAGTTCAAGTGATTTGATATGAAACATGGGCGCTTTCAGTGAGGGAGGTCGGACGCAGGCTCGTCGCCCGCGTCTGGCAAGTCGCCGATGTCGGCGGACAGGTCGTCTGCCAGGTCGGCATCCGGGTCGACGGCCACCAGGCGCGCCGGCGCGCGCTTGAACACGTCGGCCAGGGCGCCGTTGATGATGCGCTCTTTCAAGACGTCGGTATCCATCATCAGGTCCAGCAGCGGGCCTTCCAGGATGAAATCGCCGCGCCGCTCGATGAAGCCCAGCTTGGCCAGGGTGCCCAGGTTCATGTCCATGCGCGTTTTCTTGCCCAGCTTGTCGCCGAAGTCCGACAGCAGCGCCTTGTAGGAAATGCCGATCGACGCGTCTTCCGCGCGCGGCAGCGGTTTTTCCGTGCCGAACATGTCATTTTGGTCGTCGTCCGCGTGCTGGTGCGTTTCCTGGCGTTCGCGCTTGGGCAGGATGATCTGCGCCCACAGCACCACCAGCAAGGCCACGCCATCGCGCGCCAAACCGAAATTATTGTTTTGCCACACGTCGCGCGCGCCGAAAATCTTCGGTTCGATGGTGCGCGTCAGGGCCAAGGTCACGTGGTCGGCATACACGTTGTCGAGCAGTTTCAAGCCGCAGGCCAGCAGGCGCGCATCGATTTCGGCGCGGAACAGCTCGTCGGACAGCACGCGCTTGACGAGCTTGTCGTCGCGGCGCAGGGTTTGATGCGTGAGCAGGCGCGCAATCAGGATTTGGGAATCGTCATTCATCGGCTGTGCCGCTATCTAAATCAAGTGAAACATTCAGTGAAAGCGAGGCGATCGACATGGCCGCCACGTGGGGGTCGGTCAGCTGGACCATCTCGTCGGTCGGTGTAAAGGTGATCGGCAAACGGGCCAGTTCGGCCGTCGAGCCTTGCAAGCTCGCTTCGGAGACATCGCCGAGCAGCGGCAGCATGGAGGCGCGGTACGAGGCCACGGCAAAGCTGGCCGGCAGCAGCGAATCCTGCACGGGCACCGATTTCGGCCCTTCTTCGCCGATGCTGGGGAAATTGCCCAGGCTGGCAAAGTTCGACAGGCGTTCGAGCAAATCATCGAGTTCAAGCTGCATGGCGGGACCGTCGCTGATGGTGGTGGGCGCGTCCTCTCCGCTGGGCAGGCCCGTGTTGATGACACCTGCCGCCCGTTCGGACAGCAGTTCCGTTTCCGCCACGTCGATCATTTCGGCCGGCGTGGAGAACAGGGGCACGACGGGCTGATCGATGGCGCCCTCGGCCAGGCTGGCCAGGTCTTCATGCAGCAAGAGCCAGCGCTTGATGTCCGTGGTCGACAGACCCGACTGGCCCAGGTGCACGCGCTGGCGCTCGATCTGGTTCAGCGCGCGTGAAAACATGCCTTGCATGTTCAGCAATTTGCTTTGCGCGCGGCCGATCGCCTGCGCCGCCTTGTGCGTGGCGCTGTCCGCGTTTTCATCGGAAGTAATCGCCACGAGAATCTCGGAACCTTTTTCCACCCAGTCGCAGGCCATGTTCCACTTCGCTTGCGCCGTGCGCAGCCGGAATTCGGAACCGGAAGCGATCGCGTCGGAAAATTCCTCCGTCAAATCCACCAGCCGGCCCAGCAAATGCTGGAGTTGTTCCACGGATACGCCGCCCACGGCTTGCGCACCGGCCACCTGCGACAGCAGAAAGCCCATTTCCGCTTCGTCTTCCGTCTGGCCCAGGCCCAGCAGGCTGTCGATGGCGGACAGCACGTTGCGCGCCATGGGCGTGACGCGGTACACGCCCTGCTGCGCATCCCAGGCCAGCAACTGGTTCGAGCGCAGGCGCAGCAAGACCGTTTCCAGGCTTTCCGGCAATAAATAGGCCAGCTTGGTGTTGATATCGGCGCGCGTATAGGCGGACGTGGCCGCATCGGACGCCAGCTCGCGCAACACCAGCAGACGCACCAGCACGCCATCGAAACCGCCATGAAACAGGGCCGTAAACACTTGCAGCAAGGGCTGCGCCCGCTTCAAGTGAAATACCTGCTCGATCTCGTCGGCCGAAATATTGGGCTGGAAATGCGCCTGCAAGGAATCGTGATGCTCTTGCTCTGTCTGATGTGCATCCGTAGCCACGGCTGCACTTGCCATTATATCAATCATTCTTTTCCGGATGAGTGTTCAGCGGGCGGCGCAGCGGGCTAACGCAGCGCTGCGGGGCGGGGGCGTCAGTATATCAGTTCTGACATGCAATTCGACTTGTGGCCAGAGGCGGCAATCTGGGGTCAGACCCGCCGGGTCTGACCCCAGCACTTGCTTTGGGGTAAGAAAAACGAGTACAGCCAAGCGCAAGCGCTTACTTCTTGACGATCTTTTGCAAGGTTTGCTCGACGTAATCGCCGTCTTCATCGGCGAACGTCACCTTCACGGGATACCATTCCAGCGACGGCGCCAGCCACAGGTCCACTTGCTGGCCCTTCTTGTCCGGCGGCGGCGCCTTGACCAGGTGGATGGCGGCCACTTCGCCCAGGCCGGTGGCGACCTTGTCATCCTTGACGACCTTGAAGGTCCACGGCTCGGCGTCGTGGCGACCGGCAACGAAGAAGCTCCATTCCGAACCGGGCGTGAATTTCTCGGGCGTGGCGCGCGCCACGCTGACCAGTTGCCAGACGGTGCTGTTGCGGTCTTGCTCGCCGCCTTTCAGCGGATAGCTGTCATCGCCCTCGCTGAAGACGATGGTCTTGCTGTCGCGCTTGAACGTCGTGGTGGCGGCTTCCTTACGGAAACGTTTTTCCACGAATTGAGAAGGCGCCAGGCCGTAATCGTCCACCGTGCCTTCGCTGCGCTGTTCCAGGATCTTGCCGAACAGGGCCGCCTTGGTTTCGGCCAGCAGCGAATACTTGCCGTCGCCGGCGCGCCAGTTGCTGACCGATTCGCCGGACAGCGCAATGCCGCGCTGTTTGGCCTTGATCGAATAGACGAGGTCCGCCGATGGCGCCAGCTTGTAGGGGCGCTTGATGACGGGATGCTCCACGGGCGCGTCGGCCATGGCGGGAGTCAGGGTGGCGGCCAGCAAGCTGGCCAGCACAGCGCGTTTAAAAGTAGTCAAAGTCATCATTTATTTTCCTGTAGCGTCATTGACGCGAATTTGGGTCACGGTTTGCGTGGTCAAAGCCCCGCTCGCCTCGGTATTGCGTATTTGTACCGGGTACCATTGCATGGACGGCGCCAGCCAGATATCGAGCTGCGACGAATAGCTGCCGGGCTTCGGTGGCCGGCGCAGATGCCAGGTCACCAGACGGCCCATTTTGGTCTCGAGTTCTTCCTCGCCCACCAGCTGGAAGCGGAACACGGTCGCTTCCTTTTCCTCGCCGACGAGGATGTCGATATTGCCGGCCAGCTGGTTGACGTCGGCGCGGCCGATGGCGGCCAGCTGGAACGGCACGGTGGCCTTGTCCTGCGCCCCCTCCTGCCATGGAACCGTGGCCGTCGTGGCCGAAAACGTGATGGCCTTGGCGTCGCGGTTGAAATGCGTGGCCGTTTGCGCGCGGCCCTTGCGTTTTTCCGTGGCCGTGACGGGCACGATGCCGCTGCCATCGATCACCCCCTCGCTGGTCAGCACCAGCAGGTTGATGCGCGTGATCAGCATGCTCAAGCCCACTTCCAGTTTCAGCTGGTAGGTATCGCCTTTGTTCTCCCACGCCATGGCGGCCACGCCCTGCCACTTGGTACCGTCGGCATCGCGCCGGTCCACGTGCAAGTCGAACTGGGCCGAGGCAGGCACATTCGTCTTGTAGTGCCGTGCCTGCTCGACGGCCGGCGGCGGCGCGGCAGCTGGCGCTGGCGCGGCCGCCACGGCGGGCGCGGGCGCCGTGATGGCCGGGGCAGCCACTGCGGCCGGCTCGGACGTGGCAGGGCCTTCCGGCACATCGCTGGCGGGCGCCGTCCACTGGGGCGTTTCGCTCGATGCCAGTTCCGTCGGCGGCGGTGGTGGCGGCAAGCGGGGCTCGGGCAAGGGCCGCAGCTTGGGCGGCGGCGGTGGCGTCACCGGCACGGGCCTGGGCGGCTCGGCGATCAAGGCCATGCTGACCACCTGCGCATGATTCTGTCCCAGCGGCACCATGCGGGCATGCGAGGTGAGCCATTCCAACGCCACGTAATGCAGTGCGCCGATGACCGCGACAAAGATGACGGTACGGCGGCGCGGCGGCGAAAAGAAGGAGTCTGGCATCATAGGCCGTAGTGTAACGCTTCCGCCCCACTTCCCGCGTCTTGCCCGTGCTCAACTCCTGATGTTTTATGTAAGAAAATGTTGGCAGCGTTGCGTCAGTTGCAAGCTGATATCTGCTACGCTAGGGACATCCACCTACCAGGAGATTTCGCATGGCAAATCCGCAAATGCCCCACATACCGGGCGCAGCAGTTGTGACCGATACCCTCGACTTCGTCAAGAACCTGTGGGGCAGCATGAGCGTGCCCGGCATGGGCATGCCCGGCATCACGGCGCCCACCATGTCGGTGGAAGAGCTGGACAAGAAAATCAGCGACCTGAAAGCCGTCGAAGCATGGCTGAACCTCAATACCAGCATGCTGCGCGGCAGTATCCAGGCGCTGGAAGTACAGCGCGGCACCATCGCCACGCTGAAATCAATGGGTGCCTCACTGGCGGCGGCCATCACCCAGCCAGGCGCCAGCGAGAAAACCGTCTTTGAATCGGTGCCCTACGCTTCCGCGTTTTTCCAGCAGGCAGCACCTGCGGCGCCAGCGCCAAAACCGGCGCCCGCACCTGCACCCGCGCCCGCGCCGGAACCCGCTGCGGCGGCGCCCGACGATGCCGGCAACCAGGCAGCAGCCCAGTTGGCCAATCCGAGTGCTTGGTGGAATTTGTTACAAGATCAGTTCAAGCAGGCCGTGTCGACGGCAATGTCGCCCGACGCTGCCAGTGCGGCAGCGGCCAGCTTTGGCAGCGTAAGCAAAGCCAAGCCAGCGGCCAGCAAGCCGGCCAAACCTGCCGAGGCAGGCACGGCAGCCAAGGCCAAGGCCCCGCTGCGCAAGGCGCCGGCGAAACGCGCAGCGCCCAAGGCTAAAGCACCAGGCAAGGCCTAGCACTGCAAGCCAGCGATATGATCAGGCGATACGATGAATGCGGATCGCCTCGATCATGTTGTCGGCCTGGCGTTTTACGTCACCGATCGTGATCAGGCCTTCGTCGGCCAGCGCCTTGGCGTGCTCGTACGAAGACTGGAATGTTTCCAGCGTGTCTCCCTTGGCGGCGACCGGGCGTACCCAGGCAATACTGCCGACCTTCATTTTTTTGTACACTTCATTGACCACATCACGCATAGTTTCTTCCTTATTGTTGTAAAGCAACTCAAGCACGGGCGAACCCACGCTGGCCCCTAGTTTATCATCCGGCACGCTCGCGCACGGATTTTCCCCCTTTTTCCGGCGCCGGCGGCGTTTTTTCCGGCACATCGACGGCCTGTTCCGGCCCGGGCGGCGGCGTCAGTTGCACCAGTTGCTCCATCAATTGCGCAAAGCGCTGCTGTCCCGGTGCAATTTTGTCTACATACAACAACACTTCCATGGCTTCGGCCGCCAATTCCGCCTGGTAACCGCGCTGTTCCAGGAAAGACACGATGATTTGCGCGGAATTGAACAGGATGCGCAGGTTGTTCGGCAGTTTTTCGCGTGCCGCGCGCATCCAGGCGACCGCCTCGTTGAGCTTGTCCGTCTTCCACAGCAGCACGCCCTTGTTCATCAAATCCGACGCTTCCTTGCGCGCAGCGATGATCAGGCTGGTGCCTTCGTCGCCCATCTTGGCCTTGTCGAAGATCTTTTGCACCTCGTCCTGCACCACCTGGTTGTCGTGATTGTTCTTCACCACGTAGCACAGCAGGCCGGCCGGCGCATCCTTGACGCCGACGGCGAACAGCAGGGTCGCCAGTTCCATGCAGATACTTTTTTCGGGCCGCGCCGGGTCTTCCGCCAGCATGGCTTCGAGTTCGTCGCCGCACTTGCGCGCGCGTCGGTAATCGCCCGTTTCGTGGTGCACCATGCCTTCCGTGATCTTCGCGCGCAAACCGATCTGCTCGGGCGGGAATTCACGCTGCGCCAGCAACAGCCATTGCAGCGCCTCCTTGGCATCCTTCTTCAGTCCGCACACGCGCGCCAGGCCCAGATAGGCATCGGGCGTCTTCATCACGGAAAATTCACCGATGGAAATACATTTACGAAAAGCCTTTTCCGCCATGCTGACATTGCCAACTTTCAAGGCGGCCAGCCCCAGATTGCGCTGGCGCGGCACGGAATTGGGCGACAGGCGCGCCGCCTTTTCCAGCACGCCGCACGCTTCCTCGTGCTGACCCATCAGCTGGTAAGCGACGGCCATCTGATCATAGGCATCGATGTAATACTTGTTTTCGACGATCACGCCCTGGAAGATCTGCCGCGCCGCCTCGTGCTCGCCGTTATTCATGCGGATCTTGCCCAGGCCCGCCCTGGCCCAGCTGTAATCGCGCTCGGCCAGCACTTTTTCATACACGGCGCGGGCCTTTTCCGGCTCGCCGCTTTTCAGCAGCAACGATGCCTTCATGCGCAGCAATTCCAGCGCGTGCAGCTTGTTGAGCTCGATCTGCGCGTCGCACAATCTGGCCGCGCGCAAATAGTCCTTTTCCATGCAGGCCTGGTCGATTTCGCGGAACACCTGCTTCTTGTGCCACACGCGGTTCAGCCGCGTCAGCAGCACGCCTTCCGTGATGGGCTTGATCAGGTAGGCATCGGGCTGGTGCTCGGCCGCGCCCATCACCGATTCCACGCTTTTTTCGGCCGACACCATCAGCCACACGCTCGATGGCGCCGTCAGGTTGCGCACGCGCGTCTCTTCCAGCACTTGCTGGCCATTCTTGCCTTCGCCCAGGTTGTAATCGCACAGCACCACGTCGTAGCGCGTCTTGGCCAGCAGTTTCATGGCTTCGCCGCCGCTGGCCGCCTGGTCGATATGGCGCGCGCCCAGGTTGCGCAAGGATTCGCGCAGCAGGATGCGGATGCCGATGAAGTCGTCGACCAGCAGATAATGCTTGTCGGCCCAGTCGGTGCTGCCCGCTTCGGCGGCGGTGGCGTGGCTGTCTGTCGTCATGGCATCCTCGTTCAGGGCAGGCGCAGGATGAAACAACCGCCGCCCAGCGCGCCGCCATTTTCCAGGGCGATGCTGCCGCTGTTGCCCCGGTGCTTGTGCATTTTCGCCACTTCGCTGGAGAAATACAGGCCCAGTCCCGTGCTGTTGGTGGAAAAGTTCACGCCGGCCGCCATGCCATCCATGGCCGCGCTGCCCGCGTCGAGCAGCGCCTGCGAGTAGCCCTCGCCATTGTCTTCCACACGCAGCTCGAGCATATTGTCGTGCTCCTGCACCGACAGGCGGATCGTGTCCTTCGTGTAGCGGATGGCGTTGTTGATGGCATGCGCGAGCACGCCGATGACCAGGTCTTCATCGAGGGTCCAGATCAGCTCGGCCAGGCACGCCGTCTGCAGGCGGATGCCTTTCGAGGCCAGCAGGATCTTTTCCTGGTCCACCACCTGGTCGATGACCTGGCTCACCAGTTGCGGCTGCACGTCGAAGGGGTAGCCGGGCTTGCCCACTTCCTTGTACAGGGCCAGCAGCTGGATCAGGTTATCGTTGAGGCGCTTGGTCTGGTACAGCATCTGCGCCATCTGCAGGTAGGCGGGGTCGGCCTGGGGCGCGGGTTTGGCCTGCTCGGCCGCCAGCAGCGACTCCAAAGTGCCGCTGACGACGCTGATCGAATTTTTCATGTCGTGCACGGTCGACGCCAGGAACAGGAAAAGCTCGGGCGAGCTGTGTTGATTTTCCACCGGGTATCTCCTTGGGGACGCAGCTTGAATATTGCCAAGGATAAATTATACCGCCAGCCTGCGGACGCCAGCCAGGCACGCGCAAAGTCCGTGACCTGACGCAACAATGCCGCCCCCGCTGGCGCAAGGGCGGCATTGGCCTGACAAGCAGGCAAGATCAGCGGCGCGCACCCGCCAGGCGGCGCACCACCGCGATCATGCGGTCGATTTCCTCATACGTGTTGTAGAAGGCGAACGATGGCCGCACCGTCGCTTCCACGCCGAAGCGGCGCAAGATCGGCTGGGCGCAGTGGTGGCCCGAGCGCACGGCGATGCCCTCGTCGTTCAGGGCGCGCCCCACTTCCGCCGGCTCGTAGCCGGCCAGCACGAACGACGCCACGCTGGCCTTGTCCAGCGCCGTGCCGATCAGGCGCACGCCGGCAATCGTCTGCAGGTGGTGCGTGGCGTATTCCAGCAGCGCGTGCTCGTAGGCAGCGATGTTGTCCAGGCCGATGCGCTGCACATAATCGATGGCCGCACCCAGGCCCACGGCATCGGCGATATTGCCCGTGCCCGCCTCGAAACGGTTCGGCACGCCCTGGTAGACGGTGCGCTCGAACGTCACGTCGGCGATCATGTTGCCGCCGCCTTGCCATGGCGGCAATTGCTCCAGCAAGTCCGCCTTGCCATACACGGCGCCGATGCCCGTCGGGCCGAACACTTTATGCCCCGAAAGCACATAGAAATCCGCGCCGAGCGCCTGCACGTCCACGCGCAGGTGCGACACGGCTTGCGCGCCATCGACCAGCACGCGCACGCCGGCCGCATGCGCCAGCGCGATGATCTGCGCCACGGGCGTCACCGTCCCCAGCGCATTCGACACCTGCGTCACGGACACCAGTTTGGTGCGCCCGTTGAGCAGCTTTCGGAATGCATCGACGATGATCTGGCCGCTGTCGTCGACGGGAATCACGCGCAGTGTCGCGCCCTTTTCCGCCGCCAGCTGCTGCCACGGCACGATATTGGCATGGTGTTCAAGCTGCGAGACGATGATCTCGTCGCCGCTGGCTATGTATTTTCGGCCGAAGGTATTGGCGATCAGATTGATGCCTTCCGTGGCGCCGCGCACGAAGATGATTTCATTGGGCGAAGCGGCGCCCAGAAAGCTCGCCACCTTGGCGCGCGCGGCCTCGTACGCATCGCTGGCGCGCGCTGCCAATGCGTGGGCAGCGCGGTGGATGTTCGAATTCTCGTGTGCATAGAAATACGATATGCGGTCGATCACCGATTGCGGCTTGTGCGTGGTGGCCGCATTGTCGAACCACACCAAAGGCTTGCCGTTGACGCGCTCAAGCAACACGGGAAAATCGCGCCGCACGGCGTGCACGTCGAATGGCGCGGGGGTTTGGCCATGCCCTTGCTGCCGCGCAGGCAGCTCGGTCTGGAAATAGAACGCGGGCTGGCCACTGGCTGGCGATACGGGCAGCTGGCGCGCCGGCGAGCGCTGCGGCGTGGCAAACAGGCCTCGCAGGTCGTCAGGAGCGGCTTGCCCCAGTCCCTGCTGCGCCAGGCCATCGAGCTTGTCGTGCGATGCGGGATAGCCATGCGCGCCGCCGACAAAATAGTAGGGCGACGGCGCACCGAGGGCGGACAGCCGTGGCGTCGGCACGGAAGCCGGCGCCGGCGCAATCGGCGACTCCAGGGGCGCCGTCACGGGCGGCACTTGCGCCGTCGCCACGCCGGGGGCGATGGCGGCGAACGAAGGGCCGGGCTGCGGCGGCGGACGGTTCACGTAGCGGGGCACCGCATCGAGCACGCTGCCGGAACCGCCAAGGCTGGGCGACTTGTCCAAGCCCGGCAAACGGGCAAAGAATTCACCGGCCAGGCGGTTCAGGGTCGCTTCGTCGGGCAAAAGGGACGACGGCGACAGGGCCGCCGCGCCATCACTTGTAGGTGTCTGGGTAGTCATGGTATTTACCGATCTCCACGTCTTCCAGTACGGCCAGCGCATCGTCGGTCAGCACGGCCAGCGAGCAATACAGCGAAATCAGATAGGACGAAATCGCGTGGCGGTTGATGCCCATGAAGCGCACGGACAGCCCCGGGCTTTGTTCGCCCGCCAGGCCAGGCTGGAACAGGCCGATCACGCCTTGCCGCTGTTCGCCCGCGCGCAGCAAAATGATCTTCGTCTTGCCGTCTTCGATGGGCAGTTTGTCGGACGGCACCAGCGGCACGCCGCGCCACGTCAAAAACTGCGAACCAAACAGGCTGACGGTCGGTGGCGGCACGCCGCGGCGCGTGCATTCGCGGCCAAAGGCGGCAATCGCCAGCGGGTGCGCGAGGAAAAAGCCCGGTTCCTTCCACACTTTCGTCAGCAGTTCGTCGAGGTCGTCCGGCGTGGGCGCGCCCGTCAGGGTAAAGATGCGCTGGTCGTCGTGCACGCTGGCCAGCAGGCCGTAATCGGGGTTGTTGATCAGTTCGCTTTCCTGGCGCTCCTTGATCGTCTCGATGGTCAGGCGCAGCTGCTCCTTGATCTGGTCGTGCGGGCTGCTGTACAGGTCCGACACGCGCGTGTGCACGTCGAGCACTGTGCTGACGGCATTGAGAAAATACTCGCGCGGCTGGTCGTCGTAGTCGACGAAGGTTTGCGGCAGTTCCGACTCGTCGCGCTGCGAGCAGGCCACGCGCACGTCCTTCGGATTTTTCACGCGATTGAGGCGGTAGATACCCGCTTCCACGGGCAGCCATTGCAGCAGGTGCACCAGCCAGCGCGGCGTGATCGTGGATAACTGGGGGACGCTCTTGCTTGCATTGGCCAGCTGGCGCGCGGCGTTATCGCCCAGCGCGAACTGGCTCTCTGTTGCTTCTGCCATGACTACTCCTGATGAGAAAAGTGAATATGCTTATCTGAAAAACAAATAAAGTATCAAGCGTCTCCCCTGATCTCTCAACATGCTATCGCCATCATCGTGGCGTTTTCATCGACCTAATCCACCAGCTCCGGCTCGCAGCGGGCCATCAATCCCGCCAGGCCGACGCCCAGCGCGATGGCCAGCTTTTCCACCGTCAGCAGCGACGGCGTGGCGGCGCCCCGTTCGATTTCGCCGATGAACGAGCGGTTCAAGTCGGCCGCTTCGGCCAGCCGCTCCTGCGACCAGCCATGCCCTTCGCGCAACTGGCGCACGGCCAGTCCAAACTGTTTGATCAACATGCTGTCCTCATGGGTGATGGGCAAAAGCGGGGTGCGATGGCGCCGGCAAATCCGCTGCTTCCTGCTGGTTGTGTGCTTGCGTGACATGGCTGCCGGGCGCCACGCTGCGGGTCAGCCAGACATTGCCGCCGATGACGGAGCCCTGGCCGATGGTCACCCGTCCCAGGATCGTCGCGCCCGCGTAGATGACCACGTCGTCCTGCACGATGGGGTGGCGCGCCAGTCCCTTTTTCAGCACGCCGTCGGCGCCGGCGGGAAAGCGCTTGGCGCCCAGCGTGACGGCTTGATAAATGCGCACCCGTTCGCCGATGATGGCCGTCTCGCCGATCACCACGCCCGTGCCATGGTCGATGAAAAAGCCGCTGCCGATGATGGCGCCCGGGTGGATGTCGATACCCGTCTGCGAATGGGCCACTTCGGCGATGATGCGCGCCACCAGCGGCGCGCCCAGTGCATACAAGGTGTGCGCCAGGCGGTAATGGATGATGGCCAGGATGCCCGGATAGCACAGCAGCACTTCATCGACGCTGTGCGCGGCCGGGTCGCCATGGAAGGCGGCCGCCACGTCCGTATCGAGCTGGGCGCGGATGCGCGGCAGCGCGCGGGCGAAGCGCTGCACGATGGCCAGCGCCTGCTGTTCGATCGAGACCGTCTGCTGCAAGCCGTGCTGGCGCGCGTGGTAACTGAGTTCGCGCCGCACCTGTTCATGTAAGCCCGTGAGCGTCGTGTCGAGCGTGTGGCCGACAAAAAAATCCTCGCTCTCCTGCTGCAGATCGAGAGGCCCCAGGCGCATGGGGAACAGGGCCGCGCACAAGGCTTTGATGATATCGTGCAAGTGCTGGCGCGACGGGAATTCGCGCGCGCCGCACTCCTGGCTGCTGGCCAATCCTTCGCGCCACTGCGCGCGCACGGCGCGCAATTCATCGACGATCTGGCGCAGTTCCCATTGCGGCTGCGCGGCAAGGGGGGCGGGGGGAAGGGCTCGCTGGTTCATGGTGGTCCCGGGAAGAGATTTAATCTTGCAGCCAGGGCAGCGCATGCCAGCGCCAGCCGCCGCTGTGGCCACGCTGCTGCTGTTCGTCGAGGTCGCCCTCGAAGCCTTGCGCGATATTGAAGACGTGCGTGAAACCCGCCTTGGCGGCCGCTTCTGCGGCCAGGGCCGAGCGCTTGCCGCTGCGGCACAGCAACACCACGACGGCATCCTTGCCGCCCACCTTCGCTTCCAGTTCGCGCGTAAAGCGGGGATTGCGGTTCATGGCCGTGCCGGTGGCCCACGCCACGTGCAGCGAGGCGGGCACGTAGCCGACGAAAGTGCGTTCCTCGTTGGTGCGTACGTCGACCAGTACGGCTTTGCCAGCCTGCACCAGCTGCCATGCATCCTGCGCGCTGACGATGCCCGCATACGGCAAGCCCTGGGCCTGCGCCTGGGCGCGCGCGAGATGGAGTACTTCGTCAAACGCCGCCTCGCCATGCACGGCGCGGGGATCGAAAATCAGTTCTGCAGCAGCCATCGTTCCACCTCTTTATTCCGTCGTCAAAAACCAGCACGAGTCCACTGTAGCGAACTTATGTTGTTCGGAAAACAAATTAAAAAGAGTTTGGAAAGCTGAAAAACGTATATGGAGAAATCAAGGTGTGGAACGTCTGAAAATGCCCAGGGCTAGGCGGAGTGCCGAAGACAGTACGAATGTACGGCGAGGCACGACAACAACGCCATGGACTTTTTCAGGCGTTCCGGCGGCGCTCGCGCAATAAAAACCGGGCAGGATCAAGCGCCTCGGCCAGTTGGCGCTCCAGCGGCAACGGCTCCCCCTCCAGCTGGCAAGCCAGCAGCTCGGCCGCCAGCGGCGCCCAGATCAGGCCGCGCGAAGCGTAACCGAGCAAACCAAACAGGCCGGGCCAGCGCGGCACGTTGCGCAGGCGCTCGCAGCGGCCTGGCACGCCGGGATCGGGCAAGGCGCCCGCCAGCGGCAGGCGGTCCGCTGCCATGCAGCGAAAGCCCGTGCGCCCGGCCAGCGGCGCCTCAAACGGGGTCACGCCAAGGATGGCGGCGATCTTCGCGATATTGTCTTCCTGGTTCGATGGGCGCAGCTTGGCGTCCGTGTCCGCGTCGTAGCTGGCGCCCACGCAAACGACGCCCTGGTGCGCCGGCGTCATGTAGGCTTCGCGGCAGACGACGAACGGCAGCGATGGCAAGCTGCCTTCGGCCAGGTGCGTGACCTGGCCGCGCACGGCGTCCAGCGGCAGACCGGCCGCCTGCTCAAAATCGACTGCTCCCGTGCCCGTCGCCAGGATGACGGTGGGTGCCGCCGCGATCAGGGCACCGTCCGCATCGCGCACCAGCCATTCGCCATCGCCACGTTCCAGGCGCAGGGCGCTGCTGGAGAAGCGCCGCGTGAGCAAGGCGCCGCAGGCGTCCAGCATGGCCGCGCAGACGGAGGATGGACGCGCCCAGCCGCCCTGTGCGAACCACCAGGCGCCATCGGGCGCCGGCGCGCCCAGCATGGCGCTCGCTTCGGGCGCTTCCAGCCAGCGGGCGAATTCGCGCGGATACAGGCCGCTGGCGGCGATCTGCCGCTGCACCTGCGCATGCGCGCCATCGCGTGCCAGGTGCAGCACGCCGCTTTGCGCACCCTCGATGGCGGTACCGATGCCGCCCAGGTCTTTCCAGCGGTTCAGCGAGTACAGGTAGGCGGCGCGCACCAGGCGCGTGGGGATATTGTCATCCTTCGACATCAGCGGCATGAAGATGCCCGCCAGGTTGCCCGACGCCTCGCCGGCTGGCTGCGCGTGGCGTTCAATCAGGGTCACCTTCCAGCCGCGCGCGGCCAGCCGTTCGCAGGCGGCCGCGCCGGCCACGCCCGCGCCGATGACGATGGCGCGCCGCTCGGGTACGGTGACGGCCACGTGCTCTGCGCGCCGCGCATAGAACACGGCGCGCAAGCGGCTTTCGTCGAAGACAAAACCATTCTGTTGCAGCGCCGCGCGCTGTGCCTCGTCCAGGTGCACCGCATGCAGCTGGCCGCCATCGACCATCAGGCGCGCCAGCACCGCCATGGCGGCAGGCACCCAGGCCAGCAGCACTTCATCGACACGCGCCGACAATTGCGCCAGGCAGGCATCGGGTTCGCCGATCAGCACATCGAGCGTGACCAGGCCGTCGTGCGAGACCATGCGGTGCAGGCCCGGCACGCAAAGCGGCCACTGTGCACGCCACTGCTCGGGCAAGTGGCTGGCATCGACGGGACGCGGCGCCAGCGCGATGTAATGCAGGCGCCGTCCGCCATGCGCCGCACAGGCGGCGCGCAAACGGGCGCCGTCAAAATCCGTGTCGAGCAGGACCAGCGCGCGGCGCATCAATGCCCCGCGCGGCAAAAGCAGGTCGGCGCATGGTCGTTGACCATGCCGATACCCTGCATGTAAGCGTAGACGATGGTCGAGCCGACGAACTTGAAGCCCAGCTTGAGCAAGTCTTTCGACAATGTGTCGGACAAGGCCGTCTTGGCGGGGAATGCGCCCGGTTGCCAGCTATTGACGATGGGTTGGCCATCGACATACGCCCACAAAAAGCTGTCCAGGGTCTGGCCTTGCGCGCGTAGGCGCAAATAGGCTTGCGCATTCGTGATGGCGGCCGCCACCTTCAGGCGGTTGCGCACGATGCCGGGGTCCGCCAGCAGCTGCGCCACCTTGTCCGGGCCATACGCGGCGATCTTTTCCGCATCCCAGCCATCGAAAGCGGTGCGGTAGGTATCGCGCTTGTTCAGGATGGTTTCCCAGCTCAGGCCAGCCTGCGCGCCTTCCAGGTTCAGCATCTCGAACAGCCGGCGCTCGTCGTGGCAGGGAACGCCCCACTCCGTATCGTGGTAATCAAGGTAGCGGGGATTGGCCGGATTGGCCCAGGAGCAGCGGATGGTGGTCATGGTCGGATTCTTCGTGTGCAGGCAAGCACCAGTATAGTTTATCGGCCGCGCAGCAGGCGCCCCAGTTCCTGCAAGCCGTGCGCCATCTCTGCCGGGGGAATGGCGGCAAAGCCCAATAACAGCCCGGGCGGCGTGGCGCAGGCGGCACCGGCGTCAGGGTCGGCATAGTGCCCCAGAGGGCGCAGTTCGATGCCCCGCTCCAGCCCCGCGCGCGACACCGTTTCTTCATCATGGCCGCCGCGAAAATACGCGCACAATTCCAGGCCGCTGTCGGCCGGGCCGCACGCGAGCTGGTCGTCGAGTTCGCGCGCAATGCCGCGCACCAGCAGGTCGCGCCGCTCGGCATTGCTGTCGCGCGTGCGGCGGATATGCCGGCCAAAGTGGCCCTCGGCGATGAAGTCCGCCAGCGCCATCTGCGGCACGATGGCCGTGTGGCGGTCCATCACGGCCTTGGCTTGCACCAGCGCTTCGGCCAGCGCGGGCGGCGCCACCATGTAACCGAGGCGCAGGCCGGGGAACAGCACTTTCGACAGAGTGCCCACGTAGACCACGCAGCCATCGCGGTCCAGGCTTTGCAGGGACGCCAGCGGCGCGCCCGTATAGCGGTATTCGCTGTCGTAATCGTCTTCCACCAGCCACGCCTTGTGCTGCGCGGCCCAGGCCAGCAGGGCCAGGCGGCGAGGCAGGCTCATGCTCACGCCCAGCGGCATCTGGTGCGACGGCGTCACATAGGCCAGCTTCGCCTGCGGACAGTGCGCCACGCCATACGCCACGTCCAGTCCCTGCGCATCGACGGGCACGGGAAAGACGCGCGCGCCGGCCGCGCGCAAGGGGCCGCTGGCGCCCCGGTAGCCGGGCGACTCCATCCACACAGCGTCGCCCGGTGCCAGCAGAATAGTCGAGAGCATGAACAGCGCCTGCTGCGAACCGGAGGTGATGACGATCTGCTGCGGCGTGCACTGGACGCCGCGCGACGCCTTCAGGTACACGCACAGCAGCTCGCGCAGTTGCAGGTAGCCGGCCGGGTCGCTGTAGCCGAACTGGTGGTCGGGCCGGCGCCAGCGCCGCGCTTCCAGGCGGTTCCACACGTCAAATGGAAAATGGTCGATGCGCGGCATGCCGACGCGGAAAGCGCGCAGCGGGCCCCGGTGGAACGCCACCTGGCGCATGGCCGCCAGCACGCCTTGGCCGCGTGCCGACAGGGGCCGCAGCAGTCCCGGTGCCGCTGTCTCCGAGGCTGCGACAGGGGCCGGCACGTCGCGACATACAAAGGTGCCGCGCCCCACGGCGCCATCGAGATAGCCTTCCGCCGTCAGCAGCGCATACGCATTGAGCACCGTCTGGCGCGACACGGCCAGCAGGCGGCAAAAGTCGCGCGTGGGCGGCAGCTGCATGCCGGGACTCATGCGGCCATCGAGGATGGCGGCCTTGATGGCCGCATACAGCTGGCGGAACAGCGGCTCGCTGGCGCCGCGCTGCAGCGGCAAGGCGGCGATGATCTGGTTCAGGTGGGAAGCTGGCATGGCGGGGAAGGCTCTTGAATTGGTAGCTTCAAGATAGCACTTATTGGCTATTTTAAATAGCCAAGACTGGCGCTAAGATGACGCATCCCCTCTTACTCCCGTGGAGCACCCATGCATCAGTTTTTCGCCACCGTGGCCTGGCAACGCGACGGCCAGGATTTCGCCGGTCAGCGCTACAGCCGTGGCCATGCATGGCAGTTCGACGGCGGCCTGACGGTACCCGCCTCGTCGTCGCCCCTGTCCGTGCCGCTGCCCATGTCGGTGGCGGAAAATATCGACCCGGAAGAGGCGCTGGTGGCCGCCACGTCGAGCTGCCACATGCTGTTCTTCCTGTCGCTGGCAGCGCAGCGCGGCTACGTCATCGACGACTACCGCGACGACGCCGTCGGCGAGCTGGGAAAAAATGCCGCGGGCCGCCTGGCCATGACGCGCATCGTGCTGCGCCCGCGCATCGCCTTTGCGGGAACACCGCCCTCGCGCGAGGCATTGGCTACCCTGCACCACGACGCGCACGAGCGCTGCTACATCGCCAACTCGCTGACGGCCGACGTGGTCGTGGAAGGAGTCGCCTAGATGTACACGCCCGCCAGCTTTCGCGAAGAACGCCTCGACGTGCTGCATGGCCTGATCGATGCGCATCCGCTGGGCGCGCTGGTGCGCCACGGCGCCGATGGCCTGTGCGCCGACCATCTGCCGTTCGAGATCGCCGCGCCCACGCTTGACGCCCCATTCGGCATCCTGCGCGCCCACGTGGCACGCGCCAACCCGCTGTGGCGCGCGGCTGGCGAAGAGGATGAATGCATGGTGATCTTCCAGGGGCCGCACGCCTACATCACGCCCGCCTGGTATATGGAAAAGCAGCGCAGCGGCAAAGAAGTCCCCACCTTCAACTATGCGGTGGTGCACGCGCACGGCCCCCTGCGCGCCATCGACGACGCGGCATGGCTGCTGGGATTGGTGGAGCGGCTGACGGCGCGCCATGAGGCGGATCAAGCCACGCCGTGGCGGGTGAGCGATGCGCCGGCCGACTATATCGACAAGCTGTTAAAAGCCATCGTCGGCATCGAAATTCCCCTCACGCGCATCACGGGCAAATGGAAGCTGGGGCAGAACCGCAGCCTGCAAGATCAGGCCAGCATGGCGCATGGCCTGGCGCTGGGCCATCAAGCCGGCGCGGCACAGGCGCTGGGCGCGCTGATCGCCGCCAACGTCAAGTCAGCCAGCTGACGGCCGCCGATGGGCGGCCAGCGGCAGCAGCGTGCGCCCGTGCAGCATCCGCTGGCGCAAAAAAAGGCCGCTCGCGCGGCCCAAGGAGGTTTCGGGGGAAACGCCGGTGGCCGGCTATGGCTTGAGCTGGGCGCGGATCTCGCCTGCCGGGTAGGCGGCGC
This sequence comes from Janthinobacterium sp. UMAB-60, assembly GCF_900095235.1. Classification (NCBI taxonomy): domain Bacteria; kingdom Pseudomonadati; phylum Pseudomonadota; class Betaproteobacteria; order Burkholderiales; family Oxalobacteraceae; genus Janthinobacterium; species Janthinobacterium sp. UMAB-60. The sequence continues at coordinate 142,076 of NZ_LT607495.1, read as the reverse complement.
TGTGCGCCAAACTTGCTGCTCGCCTGCCGTCGCACCTCAGGCCAGATGCCCTTCCGCCACCCAGCCCCGGTTGGCTGGCGCTGGCTTCGGTTTGGGTGCGATGCCGCTGCTCTTTTCCGCATCGAGGATAATGCTGCGCATGCTGTCGCTGGCGGCCGGCCCCGGCGCGAACGCGTAGTACTCATCATTGATGGGCAAGCCCGTCATGGCGTCGACCAGCACGGGATCGGCAGCCAGGCCCGTGTCGCGGCTGGCGATGACGAGGCTGGCGCCTTCCGGCGCGAAGTTTTCATTGCCCCAGGCGATAAAGGCCAGCAAGACGGGCTTGAAGGCGCGCCCGGACTTGCTCAGCACATAGTCGTAGCGGGGCGGCTTGGCGCAATACAGGCGGCGCGTCATCAAGCCGCCCTCCACCAGGTCCGCCAGGCGGCGCGTCAGGATGGTGGGGGCGATCTTGAGGCTTTTTTCAAATTCGTCGAAGCGCGTCTTGCCATAAAACGCTTCGCGCAGGATGAGGATGCTCCACCATTCGCCCACCTTGCCCAGGCTGCGGGCAATCGGGCAAGGCAAATTATTAAAGTTGGTATGTTTCATGACCATCTCCTCACATTGATTCAACACAACAATCGAAAAAATCTCAGTTGCAACACGAAAACATCAGTACGATCCAATACAAAGTCAGTCACGCCTTTTGCTGCTGATCCGATATGCATCATGCGGCCCGGCTCATCGTCACGGCTGACCTCATCGATGAACACGCGATAGGTGTTTGCCTGCGCGACGGGGCCAGCCTCGGCACGCACACGGCGGAGGTTGAGCGTCAGGGAAGCAGAACCGGCCTTCACGCAGCGCCTGGCTTAACAGTCAACGGTGGCCGCGATGCTCGACTTGCAGGTGTCGGGCGCCGGTGCGTTATACGGGGTGCTATTGGTGCGGGCCACACTCACGGTCGTATTGACGTTCACGGCAGTAGCCAGTACACCCTGACTTTGGTCAACGGGGATATGGGCGCTGCCGTTCAGATACACGGCCGCGTCGGCGCCACGCGGCAGCAGTGCCGTGCCGGCGACAGCGACGCTGGCGGCAACGATAAGGTGGGGGGAAATAACGCGCAACATGATACCTCCTGATGATGGAACATCATTAATGAGCCCGTCAATATGAAGGACGTCGAGGATAGTCACGGTATTGCCGGCGTTTTTTGGGGCACGCAAACCAGGACAACAAAATATCAGCGCCGGGAGCCAGGAACCTGAGGGCGTCGGTTTTTTGCCGCATTTACAAAACAGATTTTTTAATAATCGACATTGCTTTAAGTCAATGCATGGGTGAATTATTAGCGATCTGGGAAATCGCCGCTTCTTCTGGCGGAGAAACCTCTTTTGAAACACGAGAAAAACAGAAAAAAAAGAAAAAGCGAGGCATAATAAGCCACAACTTGCTTTTTGGTTAAGTCATCCATGCCATGCCATTGACCAGCGAAACCGTCAAAAAGAACATCTTGATCGTGGATGATTCCGCGTTCGAGCAGCGCATGCTGATGGAGCTGCTCAGTGAGCAGCCCTACCGTTTCAGCATCGCGTTCAACGGCTACCAGGGCTACCAGCTGGCATTGGCCACGCTGCCCGACCTGATCCTGCTCGACGTGCGCATGCCCGAGATGGATGGCTACACGGCATGCCGATTGCTCAAGGCCAATCCTGAAACGGAACAGATACCCGTCATCTTTCTCAGCGGCGCCGATGCCGCCAAGGAACGCATCATGGGCTTGCAGGTGGGCGGTGTCGACTACATTTCGAAGCCGTTCACGCCGGAAGAACTGGCCGCGCGCATTCATATCCACCTGGGGTTGATGCGTAAAAGCAACAGCACCTTACCCATCGCGGTCCCCGCCAGCGAGCGCCAGCAGCATCCCGACCTGGTGTTCGTCAATGCGGTCAAACAGCTCATACTCGACAACCTGGGCAGCCTGCCCAACCTGTCCGACATCGCCCGCAGCGTGGGCACCTACCGCGAAAAGCTGACCCTGATGTTCCGCGAACAGACGGGCATGACGGTGTTTGCCTTCATCCGCGAAGCGCGCATCGCCCGCGGCGTGGCATTGCTGCAGCAGACGGAGATCGACGTGCAGGATATCGCCCTGCTGATCGGCTTTCACAACGCGGGCAACTTCGCCACCGCCTTCCGCGAGCGCATGGGCGTGACGCCCAGCGCCTACCGCCAGCGCCTGCAGGAGCAGACGGGGCAGCGGCAGGCGGCCAACGGACACTAACGCTAGAACTTGTAGTTCAGCTTGAGCGACGCGAAGCGTCCGCGCGGGTCACTCTGGGTAAAATCGAAGCCCGAAGCCGAGTAATCCCACGGCGCGCGCTTGTTGGCCAGGTTTTGCACGATGAAGGTGACGTTCGCCTTGGGTGTCACCTGCCAGCTGCTGGTCACGTCGAAGGTGCTGAAAGCGGCCACCGATTCATCGAGGTGCTGTTGTTGCGCATAGCTGCCCACGTAGTTCCAGGTCAGCGTGGACGACCATTTACCCTGCTCCCAGGTGGCCGAGGTGACGCCGCGCCATTTCGGAATCGAGCCGAAATAATTGGTGCCGGCGCCGTTCGTCAGCGGCGCGCCATCGGACAGCGGCTCGGCAAAGCGCAGCACGCGGCTCAGCTGGCCGGCCAGGGTCAGCTTGCCCCAGTCCTGGTCGACGAAGCGCTGGCGCAGGTCGAGATCGATGCCCGACACATCGCGCTGGCCCTGGTTGCGGAACTGGCGGTACAGGGTCGTGATCCGGCCATCGGCGCCGCGCGCGACCTTTCCCGGCGACGTCAATTCATTGTCCAGGGTGGTGGTGGCGCTTTCCGTGCCGATCACGCCTTCCTGCCGGATGCGGTAGTAATCGAGGCCGATGCTGGAACTGCTGGTGGGCGAAATCACCACGCCCAGGTTCAGGTTTTTCGAACGCTCGGGGCGCAGCGCCGGATTGGCGATGGTGATGACCGTCACGCCGCGCGACAGCGTCGGCGTCAACGGGTCGCGCGGATCGATCACGCCGGTATAGCTGACAGCCGTGCTGTCGGTGATTTCCGGCAGCGACGGGGCACGGAAGGCGCGCGAAACGGTGCCGCGCAAGAGCAGCCATGGCGCCGCCTGATAGCGGGCGCTGGCCTTCGGCGAAAATGCATTGCCGAAATCGCTGTAATGGTCGGCGCGTCCCGCCACGTTGACGGACAGGTTTTTCACCACGGGCACATTGAATTCGGCGAACAGCGCCGACACGCTGCGCGAACCCTCGATGATATTGAGCGCCGGACGCAGTTCCGTGCCCGACAGCACGGCCGTCGAGGTTTGCGAATCCATCTTTTCGCGGCGCCATTGAAAGCCGGCGGCAAAGCCCAGCGGGCCCGCCGGCAGGTTCCAGATATCCTTGGCCGCCGAGAAGTCGAGCGTGTCGAGCGTCGATTCGGCCGGGCGCAGGGTCGACAGGCGCAGGCGGTTGCGCACCGCTTCGCTGTTTTGCGATGGGTCAAAGAAGTTATAACTGCCGTCGGCCAGCACTTTCTGGAATTCGTAGCGGTTGACGAAGTTCTGCACCGTCTCCTCCAGCTTGCTGCTGGAATGGGCCACGGCCGTATCCCAGTCCCAGCCCGCCAGGGTGCCTTTGACGCCCGCCAGCGCGCGGTAGAACGTCACCTTGTCCTGCTTCAGGCGCGGCCCCAGGTCGAACAGGGTCGCCGTGAACGGCAGGGGCGTCGCGCCCGGATTGTTCGGATGGCCCACGGGCAGCACCACGGGAATCGTGTCGAGCCGCTTGGTGCCGTTGTTCCACGCGCGCAGCGAGCTGCTCACCGTCAATGGCGCGCTGAAGGTCTGGTCGGCGCGCGAATAGCTGTGCAGCAGGTCGACATAGGCTTCCGTGTCCGCGTTCAGTTTCACGGTGCCGCGCAGCGAGGAGTGGATGCGCTGGATGCCGGGGATCAGGGTTTCGTAGGGCGACGGATTATAGGCCAGCACCTGCCCCGCGCCGTCCGGGTTGATGGCGCTGTACGGCACCAGCTGCAGCGGGCCGCGCACGCCGCCGAGGGTCTGCGTGGGATCGGTGCCCGCGTAATTCGTCACGTTCCAGCCCAGGCTGCCGCGCTGCTGCTGGCGGAAATCGGCATCGCGCAGCCACGCCACGTCGCTTTGCTGCAGCTTGTCGCGCTGCTGGGCATCGACCGAGAAGACCACGCTGTAGCCATCTTCCTCCAGCTTGCCGAAGCCCGTTTGCAGCGCCGCGCTCTTTTCGTGCTGGCCCGTGCCTTGCGTCGAGCCGCCCCATTGCGCCGTGATGTCCGTGCCCGTGAATTCCTTGTACAGGATGATGTTGACCACGCCGGCCACGGCGTCGGAGCCATACACGGACGAAGCGCCATCCTTGAGCACTTCGATGCGCCGCACGGCCGCCATCGGCAGGCTGTTCAGATCGACGAAGGTCTGCTGCAAATCCTGCGCCGTGGCGTAGCTGGCCACGCGGCGGCCATTCACCAGGATCAGGGTGTTTTGCTGGCCGATGCCGCGCAGCGACAGGCCCGACGTGCCGGCCGAGAAACTGCCCGTATATTGTTCGTTGTAGCTGTTGCCGCTGTTGGCGGAGATGGCGCGCAGCACATCCGAAACGCTGGTCTTGCCGCTGGCTTTCAATTCCTTGGCCGTGATGACTTGCACGGCGCTGGCGCCCTCCTTTTCGCTGACGCGGATATTCGAGCCGGTGACGTTGACTCTCGCCATTTCCTCTTCGGCATGGACAAGGGTGGGAAACGCGGGAAAAGCGGCGGCGATGGCAAGACTGATGGCGAGTGGTTTGAACATGGTTTCCTCTTATTGGGATTGAGCCTTTTTCCGATAAAAAAGGCCGAGCAGGGGCACGCGGACCGGGTAGGCCAGCGGGCAAACGACAACGAGCTGAATGGGAATGACTTAGGGGATGCGTGGACGGGCACGCACCGGCATCGACTGCACCATGCATGGCATGGTCAGCTGGTTCCGGGCGGCATAAAAACAGGCAGAAAGACTAAAGCGCAACATAAAAGACACCGGTAAGCGGGGAAAGGCCACTATATCCCGGTGTCTTTATGGCGTGAACGAATTAAAAATTGATTGTATATACGATTTGAATCTAAGGACTTGGCGTTTGGCAATATCAGGCGTCGGCCATCGCCTGCGGCGCGGCCGCCGCGCGGCGCGCCTGCACGCCCCACCAGTACCAGGAAATCAGCGCATTGACCCAGTAGGCCGCATACAGCACGGCCGTCAGGTGCAGGCCGCGGCTGTAGTACAGCGGCACGGCCACGGTGTTGACCAGCAGCCAGAAGGCCCAGGTCTCGATGCGCCGGCTCATCAGCAGGAATTGGGCGATGATGCTAAATACCAACACTGCCGAATCGATGAACGGCGCGTAGGCATTCGTAAACCGATGCAGCAGCATGCCGTAGATGACCACGGAGGCGATACCGGCCGGCACCACCCAGGCCAGGCTGCGCCAGCCCGTGCGCGTGATCGGCAACGGCTTGCCGCCGGCGCCGCGCCGCCATTGCAGCCAGCCGATGACGCAGGTGACGATGAAAAACAGCTGCAGCATCACGTCGGCATACAGATTAACCTGGAAAAACAGCACGGCAAAAAGCACGCAGCCGACGATGCCGATCCACCAGGAATGAATATTATTGCGTCCTGCCAGGATGATGGAAGCAGTCATCAAGACATTGGCGGCGATCTCGAGCGGGGGAGTCAAGCGGATTTCCTTAGAATGAAGGCAGGCCGCCACTATAGCCCATTTGATATCCGCAACCAGCCATGCACTGCTTGACTTCCGTGGCCATTCTGGCAAATTGGCAAACAGTACCCCTGAACCACTGCGGAGATGTTCCATGCGCTTGCGCCACGTGCTGCTTGCGGCAATGCTGCTCGGCAGCGTCCTGCCCGCCCAGGCCTGCCGCATGACGATGGCGCTCGAGCAATGGCCGCCCTACCTGTATCGCGATGCACAAGGCAACTATACGGGGCTGGACCTGGAGCTGCTGCGCGCCATTTTCAAGGAAGCGCGCTGCACCTTGCTGAGCGTGCCGGAACTGCCCACGGCGCGGCGCCAGCTGCTGTTCCAGAAAGGCGAACTGGACCTGCTGCCCGCCGCCTCCGACACCTCGGAGCGCCATGCGTATGCGCGTTTCAGCGTGAGCTACCGCGATGAAACCGTGGGCCTCTTCAGCAAGGCCGGCACGCACGCCGCGCAGCGCCAAGTCGGCAGCTTCGACCAGCTCGCGCGCGGCAAGTCGACCTTGCTGGCGCCCAAGGTGGGCTGGTATGGGGCAGACTATGCGGCGGCCCGGCCGGCGCTGGAAAAGGCCGGCCGCCTGAATACCTTCGGCAGCTTCCGGCAGGGCATCCTCATGCTCGACGCGGGCCGCGCCGACCTGTTGCTGGGCGACGTGCTGGCCGTGCGCCACGCAGCGCGCCTGCAGGGCGTTGCCTTGAACACCCTGCCCTTCCTGGTCCTGCGCGCCCCCGTGCACCTGATGCTCAACGCGCGCACGACCAGCGCCGACGACCTGGCGCGCCTGAACGCCGCCATCACGCACTTGGAACAGCGTGGCGTGCTGGCGGCGATACGTGCCCGCTATGAAGCGCCGTAGCGGCGATCAGCCCTTGCTGGCCGCTTCCAGGATTTCCAGCTTCGTCTCGCGGCCATTCTTTTGCACGCCCTGCGCCTTGTCGTAACTTTCGATCAGCGCGCGGTACGGCGGCACGATGTGGTCCGTCATGATGGCGGCGAATTCCATCGCATCGGCGCGGTTCCAGGTGCTCATCACTTCCGCCAGCACCGCATACGTATCGATCGGCACGGCGCCAGCCTGCGTCACGCGCGCCATGGTGATGTCGGTAGCCATCTTCGACCAGTTGCCCGAGGCGTCGATGATGGCAAACACCTTGTAGCCGGCCGCCAGCGCGCTAATGGTGGGAAAGGCCATGCACACGCTGGTCAGCGTGCCGGCGATCAGCAGGGTCTTGCGGCCCGTCTTTTCGATGGCCTCGACCCAGGCCGGATTGTCCCAGGCATTGATCTGGCCCGTGCGCGGGATGTAGACGGCGTCCGGGTTGAAATGGTGGATTTCCGGGATCAAGGGGCCGTTCGGGCCGTCGGGGACGGAAGCGGTGGTAAACGTCGGCATGTTGGCCAGGCGCGACAGCTTGGCCAGCGCCGTGACGTGGCCGCGCAGCACATGCTGCTCGATGTCGCGCACCAGCTGGAACAAGCCGCTCTGGTGGTCGATCAGCAGCATGACGGCGTCGTCGGGATCGATCATCGGTGGCAAACCTTGGAAGTTGGCGGGGGTGCTCATGGTGGTCTCCTGAAAAACCATGCCGCGGGATGCGGCATGGGTACTGCATAAAATGACTACGGAGCGATGCGGGCGAAGCGGCCGCTGTTGAAATCTTCGAACGCCTGCGCGATTTCCGCTTCGGTGTTCATGACGAAGGGACCGTGGCCAACGATGGGCTCATCGATCGGCTCGCCGCTCAGCAGCAGCACCACGGCATCGCTGTTCGCCTCGACGGTGATGCTGTCGCCATCGCGCCCGAACAGCGCCATCTGCGCTTCGCGCACCACGCTCTCGCCATTCACCAGCAGCGTGCCGTGCAAAACGATCAGCGCCGTGCTCCAGCCGGCGTGCACCGGCAGCTCCGTCAGCTTGCCCTGCGCCAGGCGCACATCCCACACCCGCATCGGCGAGAACGTGCGGGCCGGGCCATGCTGGCCGTCGAAGTCGCCGGCGATCACGCGCACCGCGCCGGCACCATCGGGCAGCGCCACGGTGGGAATGGTGTCGCTGGTGATGGCCTGGTAGCCGGGCGCCGTCATCTTGTTCTTGGCCGGCAGGTTCACCCACAGCTGCACCATTTCCAGCGTGCCGCCCGACTGCGTGAAGGCAGGCGAGTGAAACTCCTCATGCAGGATGCCGGCGCCGGCCGTCATCCACTGCACGTCGCCGGGACCGATCACGCCGCCCTGGCCCGTCGAATCGCGGTGCGCCACTTCGCCCTTGTAGACGATGGTCACCGTTTCAAAGCCGCGGTGCGGGTGCGAACCGACGCCGGGCGGACGCGTGCCGGGTGCAAATTCGGCGGGGCCGGCATAGTCGAGCAGCAGGAAGGGGCTCAGCTGCTTGCCATGGCCGGTGTACGAAAACATCGAGCGCACGGGGAAACCGTCGCCTACCCAGTGCTGGCGGGGTGCGCTGTAGATACCTGTGACTGTGTTCATCTCGATCTCCTGTTGGGGTTTGCATTACGATGGAAACAGAATACGCTTGCAACGATAGAGGCGGTAGACGGTAAAATTCGCCATCAGCGTTCCAAAAATAGAACGATCAAGGAGGCGGCATGCAGGATCTGAACGATTTGTATTATTTTGTGCAGGTGGTCGACCATGGCGGCTTCGCGCCGGCCGGACGCGCGCTGGGCATGCCGAAATCCAAACTCAGCCGGCGCATCGCGCTGCTGGAAGAGCGCCTCGGCGCGCGCCTGCTGCAGCGCACGACGCGGCATTTCTCCGTCACCGACGTGGGGCAAACGTTTTACGAGCATTGCAAGGCCATGCTGGTGGAAGCGGAAGCGGCGCAGGAAGCGATCGAGCTGACGCGGGCGGCGCCGCGCGGCACGGTGCGCCTGTCCTGCCCCATCGCCCTGCTGCACTCCCTGGTCGCGCCCATGCTGGCCGGCTTCATGCGCGAGCATCCGCAGGTGACCCTGCTGCTCGAAGCGAGCAACCGCCGCGTCGACCTGGTGGCCGAAGGCATCGACGTGGCCATCCGCGTGCGTCCGCCGCCGCTGCCCGACAGCGACCTGGTGCTGCGCGTGCTGGCCGAGCGCAGCCAGTGCATGGTGGGCAGCCCGCTGCTGTTCGGCGACGCCGCCAGGCCGACAGCGCCGGCCGACCTGGCCGACTGGCCCAGCCTGGCCCTGGGCACGCCGCAACAGCACTACCAATGGGATTTGTACGGCCCGGATGGCGCGCGCGCCCAGCTGCGGCATACGCCGCGCTTCGTCACGGGCGACATGCTGACCCTGCGCGACGCGGCCGTGGCCGGCGTGGGCGTGGTGCAGCTGCCGACCATGATGATCGTCGAACAGGTGGCCAATGGCAGCCTGCTGCCGCTGATGGCGCAGTGGCGGCCGCAGCGCGAAATCATCCACGCCGTCTTCCCGTCGCGGCGCGGCCTGCTGCCGGCCGTGCGCGCGCTGATCGACTACCTGGCGCACAGCTTCGCCGCGCTGGAGGAAGAGTGACGGTTTTCAGGTACGATGGCGTACTCCCGAATCGCCTGGATACCGCATGCGTTTATTGATTCTGTCTGACCTGCACCATGAGTTATGGCGCGAGGATGCGCCGCAAGGCGATCTTGCGCTCAGCCGTCCCGACGCCGTGATCCTGGCCGGCGACATCGACACAGGCACCCGCGCCGTCGCCTGGGCTACCAGCGCGTTTGCGGGACTGCCGGTGCTGTACGTGCATGGCAACCACGAAGGCTATGGCCACCATCTGGACAAGGTGCGCCAGGAGCTGCGCAGCGCCTGCGCCGCCACGGACAACGTGCATTTTCTCGACGCCGACAGCCACGTCATCACCGACCAGGCCGGCAAGCAGGTGCGCTTCCTGGGCGCCACCCTGTGGACGGATTTCCGCCTGCTGGGCGACGATACGCGCCAGGCGGCCATGCGCGACGCGGAAGCCGTCATGAACGACTACAAGCGCATCCGCCTGGCCAACATGGGCTTTCGCAAGCTGCGCGCAGCCGACACGGCCATGTTCCACGCGCAGCAAAAAGCCTGGCTGGCGCGCGAACTGGCGCAGCCGTTCGAGGGCCGCACCGTCGTCATCAGCCACATGGCGCCGTCGCTGCTGTCGGTCGATGATGCGTACGGCAGCGAGGCGTGTTCGCCCGCCTATGCATCGCGCCTGGACGACTTGGCCGCGCAGGCGGACCTGTGGGTGCATGGCCACCTCCACGTCTCGCGCGACTACCGCATCGGCCAGTGCCGCGTCGTAGCCAACCCCTGCGGCTACAAGACGCGCAGCGGCACGCCGCAAAATCCCGCTTTTGATCCGAACTTCATCGTCGCGCTGGCCCCGCGTTAATCCTCGGGTTTCAGGCGTCCCGCCAGCCATTGCTGCAGGCGGTGCTTGCCGGCGCCGCCGCGCAGCCTGGCGGCGGCCACCAGCGGGTTGCGCGGCTTGGGCGTGGCGTTCACTTTGATTTTCATGGCGCATGCGCCAACGTTGTTATTTTGTCGCAGCCGCCTTTTCCTTGGCGATGCGGGCATCGAGCTTGGCTTCATTCCTGGCCGCGTAATTGCTGCACGCCTGCGCATCGATGAAGGGATTCGGCGTGACGCCTTGCAGCAATTGCGTCAGCTTGCCGTCGCCGCCGGAGTGGTCGGGGTGGGCCGAGATCAGGATGTCGCACGGCAGTTTGGCGAAGTCCTGCATGACGCGGCGGAAGGCCGGCGTCAGGTCCGCATGGCGTTCATCGCCCAGGTAGTGAAAATCGTCGGCCGCCACCGGCGTGAGGCTGGCGCCGAACACCACGTTCAGGCAGTCCTGACGCTGCGCATCCTCGCACGAGACCCAGGTCCAGCTGGTGCTGCCCGGCGTATGGCCGGGCGTGTAGCGCGCCGTGATGGTCACGTCGCCCAGTTGCAGGGTTTCGCCATCGGCGATCTCGCGCACGTTTTCCACGGCCGGCATGGGCTCGATTTCGCCCGCTTGCGGGTCCATGGCGAGCACCGATCCCGCGCGCAGCGCCTGCGCTCCGAGCGGACTGGCGACCACTTGCGCACCGCTGTCGCGGGCCAGGGCGGCGACGCCGCCCGAATGGTCGAAATGCGCTTCCGTACTCAGGATGAACTTGATGTCTTGCAGGCGAAAGCCCAGCTCGAGGATATGCTCCTTGATGGCGGCCACCGATTGCGGCAACGCACCGTCGATCAGGATCAAGCCGTCGCGCGTGTCGATCAGCACCACGCTCAGACCGCCCACGCCCACGTAATACGTGTCGCCGTGGATGCGCGCCGGCTGCTGCGGGCGGTTCCACTGCGCCGCATACGGCGAGGCGATCGGCTGCGTCAGGGGATCGATGGCGGGCGTGGCGGCATGCGCCGTCAACGGCAGTGCCATGGCGGCCAGCACGATGTTCAGCAAGGTCTTGGGAAGGAAGAAAGGCGGCATGCGGCTCCAGGAATGAGTGTGTGGTAATCGATGCCATAGGGTAACGTCGCCACCCTGCGCGGTCAAGCAGACGGACGCGGCGACTTGCGCTACGATAGAGGCCCATTCACTGCTCCCCTATTGCCATGCGTTTGCTGATCCTGTCCGACCTGCACCTGGAAGTCTGGGGTGACGACACGCCCGCCATCGACCTTGCCACCAGCCGCCCCGACGTGGTGATCCTGGCCGGCGACATCGCTACGGGCAACCATGCCATCGCCTGGGCCGCGCGTACCTTCGGCGCCCTGCCCGTGCTGTACGTGCACGGCAATCACGAGGGCTATGGCCACCAGCTCGAACACATGCAGGACGCCGTACGCGATGCCTGTGCCAGCACCAATGCGCAGGGCGCCAACATCGGCCTGCTCGACGGCGACGCCGTGGTCTTGAACGGCGTGCGCTTCCTCGGCGTCACTCTGTGGACGGATTTTTTACTCTTCGGCGCGGAGCGCCGGGAAGAAGCGCTAAACGCGGCGCAAGCCTACATGCCCGACTACAAGCGCATCAGCACGGGCGGCGACGCGCCGCGCCTGCTGTGCGCCACTGACACGGCCCTGCTGCACGCGCGGCACAAGACCTGGCTATCCGGGCAACTGGCGCAACCGTTCGCCGGCAAGACCGTCGTCATCACGCACATGGCGCCATCGATGCTGTCGGTGGAAGAACAATACGCGACGAACCTGGGTTCGCCAGCGTTCGCCTCGCAGCTGGACGAAATGGTGGCGCAGGCGGACCTGTGGGTGCATGGCCACATGCACGCTTCGCTCGACTACCAGATAGGCGGGTGCCGCGTCGTGTGCAACCCCTGCGGCTACAAGCGGCCAGACGGCACGCCGGAAAACGAACGTTTTGATACAGGCTTCATCGTCGAACTGGCCGACGCGGTTTAACGCTTTGCATAGCGCAGCTGCACCACGCCGCTGGGCAGCTGGCGCGTGCCGTCCAGGCGCCAGTCGCTGCGCGGCAGCGCGTCATCGAACAGGCGCACGCCCTTGCCCAGCACCACGGGCAGCACGGACAAGGTCAGGCTGTCGATGACGCCCTCGCGCAAGGCGGCGCGGATGACGGCGCCGCCATCGAGATACACGTGGCGGCAGCCCTCCCCTGCCAGCGCCTCCAGCACTGACCGCACGCCGCCTTCGCGGCGCTGCTCGCCATGGCGCGGCGCGAAGGCGCGGTGGCTCAATACCACCACGCGCTTGCCCGCATACGGCCAAGGCTCGAACCCCAGCACGGCCTCATACGTGGTACGGCCGATCAGCAGGGTATCGACCTGCTCCATCAAGGCCGTGTAGCCGGTGGCGTCGGGCGAGTCGGGGGCCAGCTCGGCCAGCCAGGACAGGTCGCCGTTTTCTCCCGCGATGCAGCCGTCGATGCTGATGCCGAGAAAAACGCTGACGAAAGTTTTTTGCATGGGTGCTCCTTGATTTAATTCTACAGTGTAGAATTATGCCCATGAAACCGCCAAAACTTCAAGCTATTGAAAATCCCATGCGCCGCGCGGGTCGTCCGCGCCGCGCCGCGCCCGCGCTGGACAGCGCCAGCATCCTGCAGGCGGCCCTGGCCCTGCTGGAAGAGCAAGGCGAGGCCTTTTCCATGCGCGCGCTGGCGCAAAGCCTGGGCGTCGATGCCATGGCCCTGTATCACTACTATGCGGGAAAAGAGGAGTTATTGCTGGCGTTGATGGCGCAGCGTTTTGCCGCGCTCGATCCGCGGCAGCCGCCGTTTACACGGCGCCAGGCGCCACCGCGGCGAGTGCTCGCGCTGTGCGCGCTATACCTGGAACTGGTCAGCGCCACGCCGTATTTCGTGCGCCTGATGGCGCGCGGGCTGGTACAGCAAGCCGATGTCGCCGAGCGGTTTACGGCACTGTTCGAGCTGGCCGTGGAGGGCCTTGCGCTGGACAAAAAAACCCGGCTGCGCGGGCGCGATGCGCTCGTCGATTTTTTACACGGCTATGCGCTGGCGGGCAGGCCGGCCAGCGCGACGCAATGGCACGCCTCGGTCGGCCTGATCCTGGCGGGCATGACCGCCGGGCACTAGCCTGGCATCAGGCCAGCAGCTTGAGCAGCGCCTGCGCGGCCGCTTCCGACGACGCGGGATTCTGGCCCGTGACCAGCAAGCCATCGGTGACCGCGTACGGCTGCCAGTCGCCCAGCTTCGAGTAAATGCCGCCGTTTTGCTTGAGCATGTCCTCGACCAGGAAAGGCACGATGGCCGTCAAACCGACGGCGTCTTCCTCGGTATTCGTAAAGCCCGTCACCTGCTTGCCGCGCACCAGCGGCGTGCCATCCTCCGCCTTCACGTGGCGCAGCACGCCCGGCGCGTGGCAGACGGCGGCGACGGGCTTGCCGGCGGCGATCATCTGCTCGATCAGCGCGATCGAGTGCGGGTCTTCGGCCAGGTCCCACAGCGGACCATGGCCGCCCGGGTAAAACACGGCGTCAAAGTCAGCCGCCTTCACGTCGGCCAGCTTGCCCGTGTTGGCCAGCACGGCTTGCGCAGCGGCGTCCTGCTTGAAGCGGCGCGTGGCGTCCGTTTGCGAGTCGGGTTCGTCGCTTTTAGGGTCCAGCGGCGGCTGGCCGCCGTTGGGCGAAACCACCGTCAGCTTGGCGCCCGCTTCCTGCAAGGCATAGTAGGGCGCGGCGAATTCTTCCAGCCAGAAGCCGGTTTTCTTGCCCGTGTCGCCCAGTTGATCGTGCGAGGTCAGTACCATCAGGATGTTCATATTGTTTCCTTTTATGTCAGGGTTACAGTGCTGCTTCGAGGATACGGCGACTGCGCGCGAGGTCGATATCGCGGTGTTCGCCGAGCGAGGTCATGCCGTGTGCTTCCAATTGTTTCAGTACCGCTTCCACCGCTTCCTGGCCCAGCTGGTAAGCGGACAAACGGGTCGGGATGCCCAGGCCTTCAAAGAAGGCGCGGGTGCGGGCGATGGCCATGTCGATGCGCTCGTCGTCGCTGCCCTGCGTGATATTCCAGACACGTTCGCCATACTGTAGCAATTTGCCGCGTTTCTGTTCGCGCTGCACGTCCAGCAGTGCGGGCAGCACCAGGGCCAGGGTGCGGGCGTGGTCGATGTCGTACAGGGCCGTCAGTTCGTGGCCGATCATGTGAGTGGCCCAGTCCTGCGGCACGCCGGCGCCGATCAGGCCATTCAGGGCCAGGGTGGCCGTCCACATCAGGTTGGCGCGGGTAGCGTAATCGTCGGGCACGGCGATCGCCTGCGGGGCGATCTCGACCAGCGTTTGCAGCAAGCCTTCGGCAAAGCGGTCCTGCACCTTCGCCTGCGCCGGATAGGTCAGATACTGTTCCGTCGTGTGGACAAAGGCGTCGACCAGGCCATTGGCCACCTGCGTGGCCGGCAAGGTAAACGTTTTACTGGGGTCGAGCACGGAAAACTGCGGGTACAACAGCGGGTTGCGGAAACTCAGCTTGTCATGCGTGGCTTTTTTCGTCACCACGCCGCCGCTGTTCATTTCCGACCCCGTGGCCGGCAAGGTCAGCACCGTGCCGAACGGCAGGGCGCGCTGCACATTGGCGCCGCCGCGCTCGGCGATTTCCCACGGCTCGCCGTCGTACAGGGCGGCGGCGGCGACGAACTTGGTGCCATCGATAACGGAGCCGCCACCGACGGCCAGCAGGAAGTCCAGTTTCTCGCCGCGCACCTGGGCCACGGCGCGCATCAGGGTCTCATAGCTGGGATTGGGTTCGATGCCGCCAAACTCCCGCACCGTGCGCTGGCCCAGCGCAGTTCGCACTTCGGCCAGGGTGCCCGTCTTTTCCGCGCTGGCGCCGCCGTACAAGATCAGCACGCGCGCATCGTGCGGCACGAGGGTGGACAATTTGTCTACCGTGTCGGTACCGAAGACGATACGGGTCGGGTTGTGGAATTCAAAATTCTTCATGCTGCTCCTTTATTATTAGACTGGTCGTCTAGAATGCGGTTCAAAAAAACGCGGATGTCTGTCATCCGCGTATCTGGCGCCCTTATTGATCCGGCGACAGCTGCAGCATGGCCAGGGTCGCCCGCCAGGCCGTTTGCAAGGCGCTGGCGTCGCGCCGCAGCTTGGTCAGCATGGCCGCGCCCAGCCACAGCTGGTACAAGGTGGCGGCCATTTGCACCGGATCGGCCACCGATGGCAGCGAATCGTCCACCCTGCCCCGAGCGATGGCCAGGGCCAGCCTGGCGATGATGCGGTGGGTGCCGTCGAGCAGCGCCACGCGCATCGGTTCGGACATGTCCGCCACTTCGCTGCTGAGCTTGACCACCAGGCAGCGGCAGTCGCAGCCGCTGCCATCGAGACTCTCGCTGGTCCAGCTGGCCCAATACGCCATCAGCGACTGCGCCGCGCTCTGGCCCGGCTGGTCCAGCACGTCTTCCATCCCGGCCAGGTAGCCGGTGACGTAATCTTCCAGCATCGCCTCGCCAAACAATTCCTTGGACTTGAAGTAATGGTAGAACGATCCCTTGGGCACATCGGCGGCCGACAAAATCTCGTTCAGCCCCACGCCGGCGAAGCCCTTGCGCGTGATGATGGCCTTGCCCTGGTCGATAATGTGCTGGCGCACGTCGGTGTATTCAGCTTTCATGCGCTGATTGTAGCACAATTAGACCAGTCGTCTAGCGTGAGTAAACCCGAGAAGCAAATTCTGGGGTCGGACCCTGAGGGTCCGACCCCGGCAGTGCCGCATTTGGGTTTGCTTACTGGAACCTATGCAAACTTCTTGAAATCGGGCTTCCGCTTTTCAAAGAAGGCCGTAAACGCTTCCTTCGCTTCGGCGCCGCCCAGCATGGCGCTGAACAGTTTGTTTTCGTCCGCGATGGCCGCCTTCATCGGCTCCATGCGGCTTTGCTTCATCAGGCGCTTGGTGGCGCGGATCGAGGCCGCTGGCAGGGCCACCAGCTTGGCGGCCTGCCCTTGCGCGAACGTCATCAGGTCGTACAGGGGCACGACTTTCGACACCAGGCCCATTTCCAGCGCTTCGCTGGCCGGGAAGGACTCGCCCAGCATCAGCTTTTCCGCCGCGCGCGGGTAGCCGGCCAGTTGCGTGAGCAGCAGGCTGGAACCGAATTCGGGGCACAGGCCCAGCTGCGTAAACGGCATCGAGAAACTGGCATTGTCGGCCGCGTAGACGAGGTCACAGTGCATCAACAAGGTCGTGCCGATGCCGATGGCGGGGCCGGAGACGGCCGCCACCACGGGCTTGCTGCTGCCGTACAGCGCGCGCATGAACTGGAACACGGGACGGTCATGGTCGAGCGAGCCATCCTTCGGGCGCGCCGTCTTCATGAAGTCATCGAGGTCGTTGCCGGCCGTGAAAATCTCGCGCTTGCCGCAGATCAGGATGGCGCGCACGGCGTCGTCCGTCTCGGCCGCCACCAGCGCATCGGCCAGGGTCTGGTACATGGCGCCCGTGATCGCATTCTTGCGTTCCAGGCGGTTGAATTCCAGGGTCAGGATGCCCTCGCTCGTGCTGCACAAAATATCCATGTCGTCTCCAAAAAGATAAAGGGCGCCGGGGTAATCCCGCAGCGCCCTGTTGTATTGCTTACTCAGCCAGATTTATACGCGTTCGAAAATACCTGCCGCGCCCATGCCGGCGCCCACGCACATCGTGACCATGCCGTACTTCTGCTTGGTGCGCTGCAGCGCGTGGATCACGGTAGCGGCGCGGATGGCACCGGTGGCGCCCAGCGGGTGGCCCAGGGCGATCGCGCCGCCCATCGGGTTGACCTTCGATGGGTCCAGGCCCAGGTCGCCGATGACGGCCAGGGCTTGCGCGGCAAATGCTTCGTTCAGCTCGATCCAGTCCAGCTGGTCTTGCGTGATGCCGGCGGCGGCGCACGCTGCGGGAATGGCGAATTTCGGACCGATGCCCATGATTTCCGGCGGCACGCCGCGCACGGCGAACGAGGAGAATTTCGCCAGCGGGGTCAGGTTATGCTCGCGCAAAATCTTCTCGCTGACGATCAGCAGCGCACCGGCACCGTCGGACATCTGCGAGCTGTTGGCGGCCGTGACGGTGCCCTTGGCGGCAAACACGGGTTTCAGTTTGCCCAGCGACTCCATCGTCGAATCGGCGCGCGCGCCTTCGTCGGTGTCGACCGTGCGGCGGCTCACATCAACCTGGCCGGTGGCCAGGTTCGGCGTGCGCGTGATGATTTCAACTGGCGTGGTTTCGGCCTTGAAGAAACCGGCTTGCTGCGCGGCGATGGCGCGGCGGTGCGATTCAACGGAGAACGCGTCCTGCTGTTCGCGCGACACTTTCCATTGCTGCGCCACTTTTTCGGCCGTCAGGCCCATGCCGTAGGCCATGCCGATGTTCTCGTCGCTGAACATGTCCAGGTTCATCGATGGGTGATGGCCCATCATCGGCACCATCGACATCGATTCGATGCCGCCGGCGATCATCACGTCGGCTTCGCCCACGCGGATGCGGTCGGCCGCCATGGCGATGGCCGTGATGCCCGAAGCGCAGTAGCGGTTGACGGTGACGCCGCCCACGGTTTTCGGCAAGCCGGCCAGCAGCACCGAGTTACGCGCAATATTAAAACCTTGTTCCGCTTCCGGGAACGAGCAGCCGATGATGGCGTCGGTGATCAGCGCCGGGTCGAGGCCAGGCGCTTGCGCCAGGGCCGATTGCAGCACGCGCACCAGCAGGTCGTCCGGGCGGGTGTTTCTGAACATGCCGCGCGGTGCCTTGCCGATCGGGGTGCGGGTTGCAGAGACGATGTAGGCGTCTTGAAGTTGTTTGCTCATTTTATTCTTTCAAAGATGTTGAACGAGGTTCGTGTTCTGTCGAATGTCCGGGATGCTGGTCTATCGCTTCTGCGACAAATACCAGTCCACCGTCACCTGTGCCGCCAGCGTGCCTTCGGAGTCGAAGATATCGACTGCCACGGGAAACGCCACCTTGCCATCCTGCGCCAGCTGCGCCTTCAAGGCCGCCAGGTCGCCCGGCACCCGGCCTTCGGCGCGCGTCGCGCCCCGGGCCAGCTTCTGGTAGGCGATGCGCGACTCCTTGGCCACCGGGCGCAAGCCCAGTATCAGCTCGGCGAAACCGCCAGCCATGGCCGCGCCGGACGCCGTTTCGGCCAGGGTAAACAAGGCGCCCGCATGCTGCGTGCCCAGGTGATTATTCAGTTTTGGATCTTCCGGCATCGACACCCTGGAGGTGCCGGCGCCGATCTCGTCGATGCTGATCCCCAGCAGCCGCACGAAGGGCAAGGTGTCCATCATCTGTTGTTTGATACGGTCATACACCATGCTTGGCCTCACGCGCAGCAGTACTTTAAAAACAAGGGACAGGATCGTCATCGACGTTGTGCTTAGTTGCGTACCGGCTTACCGGTTTGCATCATGCCCATGATCCGTTCCTGGGTTTTCGGATGGTTCAACAGCTCCAGGAATGCCTTGCGTTCCATATCCAGCAGCCACTGTTCGCTGACGAAACTGCCCTGGTCCACGTCGCCGCCCGATACGATCTCGGCGATCATTTCGCCCAGCTTGAAATCGTGCGCCGAAATGAAGCCGCCGTCGCGCATGTTGACCAGCTGCGCCTTGATGGTGCCCCAGCCGTAACGGCCCGTGACCTGGATCAGCGAAGGAAGCGCCGGACGGAAGCCCGCGTCGAACATGGCGCGCGCTTCGACCTTGGCCACGTGCAGCAGCTCGTAGGCGTTGAACACGATCACGTCGTCTTCTTTCAGGTAGCCCATTTTCTTCGCTTCCAGCGCCGATTTCGACACATTGGCGGTGGCCGCATTGGTGAAGCCCGTTTTCAGGAATTGCAGGATATCGTTACCCTTGGCTTCCTTGTAGGCGCGCTGCGCCGCTTCCTTCAAGCCGCCGCCGGCTGGAATCAGGCCCACGCCCACTTCCACCAGACCGATGTAGGACTCGATCGAGGCCACGCGCTTCGAGGAGTGCAGCGCCAGCTCGCAACCGCCGCCCAGGGCCAGGCCAGCGACCGCGGCGATCACCGGCACGTTCGCGTATTTCAGCGACATGAAGGTGTTTTGCAGTTCGGCGATGATCGGATCGACGGCTTTCACGCCGCCTTGCATGAAGGCCGGCAGGGCCGATTGCAGGTCGGCGCCGGCCGAGAAGGCACCGCCTTCGGCTGCGTCGGCGTGCCAGATGACCAGCCCTTTGAAGTTCTTCTCGGCTTCGGCCAATGCCAGTTTCAGGCCGTTGATGACGCCTTCGCCGATCACGTGCATCTTGGTCTTGAACGAGATGATCAATACATCGTCGCCCGTATGCCAGACGCGCACGGATTCGTCTTCGAAGACGGTGGTGCCGGCGGTCTTGCCGTCGATGGCGCCGCTACCCAGGACTGGCGCGCGGAACTGCTGGCGGTCGTACACGGACAGGTTAGAGCGGGGCACGAAGCTGTTCGACGCGGCGGAATACGAACCTTCCGGCGTATGCACGCCGCCTTTTTCAGCGACCGGACCTTCGAATACCCAGGCTGGCAACGGTGCGTTGCACAGCGCGTGGCCGGCGTCGATGTCTTCCTTGACCCAGTTGGCCACTTGCAGCCAGTTCGATGCCTGCCACGTTTCAAACGGACCGACGTTCCAGCCGAAGCCCCAGCGCATGGCGAAGTCGATGTCGCGCGCATTGTCGGCCACGGTGTCGAGGTGAACGGCGATGTAGTGGAAAGCGTCGCGGAAGATCGCCCACAGGAACTGGCCTTGCGGGTTCGTCGATTCGCGCAGCGCCTTCATCTTCTTGACCGGATCCTTTTCCTTCAGGATGCGGGCGATGATGTCGGCGGCCTTGGCGCCGCCGGCGACGTATTCACCGGTGGCGAAATCGAGGCGTTGAATCTCCTTGCCGACCTTCTTGTAGAAGCCCGCGCCGCTCTTCTGGCCCAGCGCGCCTTTTTCCACCAGTTGCGCCAGCACGGCCGGCGTCTTGTAGACGGCGGCGAATGGATCGTTCGGCAGGTAGTCCTGCATGGTCTTGATCACATGGCCCATGGTGTCCAGACCGACCACGTCCGCCGTGCGGAAGGTGCCCGACTTGGCGCGGCCCAGCTTGGAGCCGGTCAGGTCATCGACGACGTCCACGGACAGGCCGAATTTTTCCGCTTCGTGCACGATGGCCAGGATGCCGAACACGCCAACGCGGTTGGCGATGAAGTTCGGCGTGTCCTTGGCGCGGACCACGCCCTTGCCCAGGGTGGTGGTCAGGAAGCCTTCCAGCTGGTCGGCGATCTCGGGCTTGGTGAACTCGGTCGGGATGATTTCGACCAGGTGCATATAGCGCGGCGGGTTGAAGAAGTGCACGCCGCAGTAGCGCGATTTCAGGTCGGCGTCAAAGCCTTCGGCCAGCTTGGTGATCGACAGGCCCGAGGTGTTCGAGGCGAAGATCGCGTTCGGGCCGATGTGCGGCGCGACCTTTTGGTACAGGTCGTGTTTCCAGTCCATGCGCTCGGCGATGGCTTCGATGATCAGGTCGCAACCGGCCAGCAGGTCCAGATTGTCTTCGTAATTGGCTACCTGGATCAGCGCGGCGTCATCCTTGTTGCCCAGCGGGGCAGGCGACAGTTTTTTCAGGTTCTCGATGGCGCGCAGCACGATGCCATTCTTTGGTCCTTCCTTCGCTGGCAGGTCGAACAGCACGACCGGCACTTTCGCGTTGATGCAATGGGCGGCGATCTGCGCGCCCATCACGCCGGCGCCGAGGACGGCTACTTTTTTAACGATGAAATTGGTCATATTTTCCTCAAGTCTTAGAACAGGTCTGCGTCGAGTGCCATCAGGTTGGCCGAACCGGAACGCGCCTGACGGATCAGGGTTGCCGTTTCAGGCTGCAAGCGGGCGAAGTAGAAACGTGCGGTAGCCAGTTTGGCGGTATAGAACTTGTCGCCGCTGGACTCTTTTTCGAGGGCGATCTTGGCCATCTGCGCGAACAAATAGCTGTAGATCATGTGGCCGACGACACGCAGGTAAGGCACGCATGCCGCGCCCACTTCGTCAGGATTCTGGAAGGCTTTCATGCCGATTTCCATGGTCAGCTTGGTGACTTTGTCGCCCAGGTCGCCCAGTGGGGTGACGAATTCGCTCATCGCTTCATCGGTGCCATTGTCTTCGACAAACGCCTTGATCTTTTCGCCGAACTTGCGCAGCTTGGCGCCGTTGTCGCCGAGGATCTTGCGGCCCAGCAGGTCCAGCGACTGGATCGTGTTCGTGCCTTCGTAGATCATGTTGATGCGCGCGTCACGCACATACTGCTCCATGCCCCACTCCGAGATGTAACCGTGGCCGCCGAACACTTGCATCGCTTCCGAAGTGGCGATCCAGGCGTTGTCGGTAATGAAGGCCTTGATGACAGGGGTCAGCAGCGCCACTTCGTCGGCGGCTTCCTTGCGCACGTCGGCGTCCGGGTGGTGCAGTTCGCGGTCGATCTGCAGCGCCACGTAGGAAGTGAAAGCGCGCGCGCCTTCGGCGTAGGCTTTGCCCGTCAACAGCATGCGGCGCACGTCAGGGTGCACGATGATGCGGTCGGCCGGCAGTTCCGGGTTCTTGATGCCGGACAGCGAACGCATTTGCGTGCGGTCCTTGGCGTAGATCAGCGCGTTCTGGTAGGCGATTTCCGTCAGGCCCAGCGACTGCATGCCCACGCCCAGGCGGGCCGCGTTCATGAAGACGAACATGGCGTTGAGGCCCTTGTTCGGCTGGCCGATGATCCAGCCTTTCGCGCCGTCCAGGTTCATCTGGCAGGTCGAATTGCCGTGGATGCCCATTTTTTCTTCGATGGCGCCGCAGGTGATCGGGTTGCGCTCACCGACCGTACCGTCCGCGTTCGGCAGGAATTTCGGTACCAGGAACAGCGAAATGCCTTTCGAGCCTTCCGGTGCGTCCGGCACGCGGGCCAGCACCAGGTGCAGGATGTTTTCCGCCATGTCGTGCTCGCCGGCCGAGATGAAGATCTTGTTGCCGGTGATGGTCCAGGAACCGTCTGCCTCAGGCAGCGCCTTCGAGCGCAGCAGGCCCAGGTCGGTGCCGCAGTGCGGTTCGGTCAGGCACATGGTGCCCGTCCATTCGCCCGACACCAGTTTCGGCAGATACACTTCCTTCTGGTGGTCGGTACCGTGTTCCTTCAGGCACTCGTAGGCGCCGTGCGACAAGCCCGGGTACATGGACCAGGCCTGGTTCGACGAGTTCAGCATTTCATAGAACGAATTGTTCAGCACGACAGGCAAACCCTGGCCGCCGTATTGCGGATCGCAAGCCAATGCCGCCCAGCCGCCTTCGACGTACTGCTTGTAGGCTTCTTTAAAGCCTTTAGGCGTGGTCACGCTTTTCGTGACGGGATCGTGGTGGCAGCCTTCGCGGTCGCCGGAGTGATTCAGCGGGAACAACACTTCGGAGGTGAACTTGCCGCCCTCTTCCAGTACCTGGTTGATGATATCGGCGTCGACGTCGGCGTACGACGGCATTTGCTTCAGTTCTTCTTCCACTTGCAGGAACTCATGCAGAACGAATTGCATATCCCGGATTGGCGCGACGTATTGACCCATAATTTTTCTCCTGAAGGCGTTTAGCTAAAGTGTTGTACTTGTGAACTGCGTGTGCGTTGCTGCGGATACTGCCTGACGGCTTATTTGCTTGTGACGGAATTCTGGTACGACGCCAGCAAGCGGACAAATCCTGCCTGCGCCCGTTCGATGCTGCCCGGCACGCGCAGGAAGCGCGCATCGTGGTGCAGGGCCAGGATCAGGCCATACATCTCGTACACCAGCTGCTGGGCGTCCGTGTCCGCTTTCAGGTCGCCCGTGGCGATCGATTGCTCGACACAGCGCAGCAGCGCACCCTGCCAGGCCCGTACCATGGCCACCAGGGAGTCGCGGATGGGGCCGGGACGGTCGTCATACTCGACGGCGCCGCTGATATAGATGCAGCCGGAAGCGATTTCCACGCTGACCCGCTTGACCCAGCGCGCAAACATCGATTGCAGGCGCTGGATGCCGCGTGGCTCTTTCATGCTGGGGAAAAAAACTTCTTGCTCGAAACGATAGTGGTAGAGCTTCAGCACTTCCATCTGCAAGTCTTCGCGCGAGCCGAAGTGGGCAAACACGCCCGACTTGCTCATGTTCATTTTGTCCGCAAGCAGCCCAATGGTCAGGCCTTCCAGGCCGTCGCGGCTGGACAAGTCCAGCGCCACGTCGAGGATGGCTGCACGGGTCAGTTCGCCCTTGCGCATGAATTTGACTGAAGTATTCAAGAGGTCCGTTCTAAAAGTGATGTTGCCGATTTGGCGGACTGAAGCGAGGGTAAAAAAAAGCACGCTTCGAAAAAATCCGAACGCTCGTACTATTATCCACTACCACGTAAAAGTCAAACGGGAACTTTAGAGCCGGTGTTCTATTGGTGCAGCGCAGCATTTTTTGGCCGCGTGTTTGTAGCGATTTCAGGCGGGCAAAAGCGGTGTGCGCCATTGCCTGACAGCAACAAGCGCGCTTCAGTCGAGGCCGCCTGCCTTGCTCAATTGACGGCGGTCGCGCTTGGTCGGCCGCCCCTTGATGGTGGTGCCCGGCTCGCGGAACAGCTTGCGCTCCTCCGCCAGTTGCTCGCGGCGGGCGATGCTGGCCGGTGTTTCTCCGTACAGCAGACGCGCCACGGGCGCCGCGCCGCGCTTGTCGGACAGGCCCAGCACGGCCACTTCCCACGTTTCCGCGCCATTGTCGATGGCCAGCTCGTCGCCCACGCGCAGGCTGCGCGCCGGTTTTACGCGCTCGCCGCCCACTTTGACTTTACCCGTGTCGACGGCCTCGCTGGCCAAGGAACGCGTCTTGAAGAAGCGCGCCGCCCACAACCATTTGTCCAGCCTTACCGTTGTCATCTCGTTCATGCGTACTTGCCTACTGAAAAAATGCGCATCACCAGCCGGTACACGAGGAAGGCGGCTTCATAGCCAATGCGCCGGATACGGCCGATGTGCTTGAAATCGTCCTGGTGAATCACGATGCCGTCGGCCACGCCCTGCTCGATGTGCTGGCGCAGGCTTTGCGCGAACGCCACGTCCTTGATGACGACGTTCGCTTCCTGGTTGAGGAACAGGCTCAGCGCGTCAATATTGCTCGAACCGACCGTCGCCCAGTCATCGTCGACCACGGCCACCTTGGCGTGCAGCTGCGTCTTGCGGTATTCGACGATTTTCACGCCTGCAGCCAGCAGTTTCGGATAAAACGAGTGCGCCACGGCATCTTGCATGCGGAACTCGCCCACGCCGATCAGCAAGACCACGTCGACGCCCCGCTGGGCTGCCTGGGCCAGGGCGTGGCGCAGCTTGTGCCCGGGCGCGAAATACGGGTTGGCCAGCATCACGCTTTTCCTCGCCTGGCCCAGCGCCTGCAGGTAGGCGCGCTGGATGGTGCGGCGGTTGCGCAGGTTGTCGCGCACGACAAAACCGGCCACGACGGGGTTCTTCGCCAACTCCTTGCTGACCACGCGCATCTTGCGGTACAGCTTGATACGCCGCACCAGGTTCATCTTGCCCAAGCGCGCCCACTGCGCCTGCACTTCCTCGTGGATGGCGTCGACCAGCGGGCCCTTCACCTGCACGGCAAAGTCCCAGCGCGGCGCTTCCAGGCTGATGCTGTGGTCGTAGTCGCAAAACATGTCGTCGTTGATATTGATGCCGCCCACCAGGGCAATTTCTCCATCGGCGACGCAAATCTTGCGGTGCGTGCGCGTGATGCCGCGCCGAAACCAGGGGTTGAAGATGCGGTGGTGCACGCCAGCCGCTTCCAGCTGCGCATGCATGGCTTTCACACGGCGATTGCCCGTGCCGAACCAGTCCGTGATCATGCACACCAGCACGCCGCGCGCGGCGGCACGCTTGAGCGCGTCGAGCACCAGAGTGCCCGTGGCGTCATCGGCAAAGATATACGTTTCGAAATACACTTCCGAACGCGCGCCGTCGATGGCGGCTATCAATGCGGGAAAGTAATCGGTGCCGCAATACAGCAGCTGGATGTCGTTGTGGGCGATGAAATTGACTGTGCGCATGCCGGCAGTCTACGCGAGTTTCAAAGCGGCAACGATCGGCGCGTGGTCCGACAGTTTTGCCCACAGGGTGCCATGCATCACTTGCGCGCCTTCCACGTGGAAACCGCGCACATAGATGCGGTCCAGGCGGAACCACGGCAAGGCGGCGGGAAAGGTGCGCGCCGGTACGGGGACCGGTGTTTTCGTCTGGCGTCGCGCCAGGGTGCGCACCAGGTCGCCCAGGGCCGAGTTCGACGCGCGCTGGTCGAATACCTCCACCACACCGAGCGCATTGCGCAGCTTGTCGCTGAGCGTGTTGCGCCAGTCGTTGAAGTCGCCCGCGATGATGACGGGCTCGCCATTCGGCGCCGATTCCAGGACGGCGTCGATCAGCGCCTGCGTCTGGCGGCCCCTTCCCGATTCGAACAGGCCCAGGTGCACGACATAACAGTGCACGTCGGCCTGCGGCGTCTTGAGCACGCAATGCAGGATGCCGCGCTGCTCGTAGGCATGGTCGGACACGTCGTGGTTGGTTTGTGAGGCGATGGGAAACTTGCTCAGCAAGGCGTTGCCGTGGTGGCCATGGTCGTACACGGCATTCATGCCATACGCGGAATGGTGCTCGGCGCCGGCAAAAAATTCATGCTGCGACGCTTCCGGCCAATGCTTGTGGCCGTTGTTCTCGGCGCCATAGCGGGCCGCATTGCGGTCATGCTTGCCTTGCACTTCCTGCAAAAAGACGACATCGGCATTGAAGAGAGCGATCGCCTGCTTCAAGGCGTGCACCCTGGGCAAGCCCCGCACGGAGGAGACACCTTTGTGGATATTATAAGTTGCTACGCGGATTTTCATGCCTTGATTCTACTCCCAGACAGGCCCCGCGCGGCGCCTGCGTAGGTGCGCGTGCGCACCTAATTCCTGGATTGGCTCGCCATCGGCATCGCCAGGCTCAGGCAAACATGCGCGCCAGGCCGCTGGCGACGCTGACGCCAGCTGCCGCGATCCCGGCGGCCCACACTACCTTGACCAGCAACGGTGCGCCGCGCCATGCCACGGTGCGCTTGCCCTTGGCAAAGGCGCCCGGATGCAGCAGCCAGCCGATCGCCATCAGCGGCAAGCCGACCGGCGGCGTGCGTTCGGGCGGCGTGTACAGGCTGGCCGCCATAATCACGACCAGGCACAGCGCCAGGCAGAATGTGCCGGCCAGTTTTTGTTGCAGGGAGAGATTAAACCAGTTCAACATGGAAGGCTTTCTAAGGGAATCAGGTGGGACGCGCCAGGCCCGTCATGGCCGGCAATTGCAAAATCGCTTCCGCGTTGGACGACGAGAAACAGCGGTCGGCCGCCGCCAGATACGGCAGCCACGCGTATTGCAAGTGTTCGCGGGGACTCAGCGTAATCACCGTATCGCGCGGCACTTGCACGCTGAACACGTGTTCCGTGTTGCGCGTCACGCCGGGCGCATAGCGGTGGCGCCAGATGGGATAGATCTCGTACACATTCGACAAGTTCCAGTCGCGCAGCACGATATCGTGTCCATCGGCAACGATGCCGGTCTCCTCGCACAATTCGCGCGCGGCCGTCTGCAGCAGCGGCTCGTCGACGGCGTCGACGGAACCGGTCACCGATTGCCAGAAACCAGGCTGGCCCGCGCGCTCGATCAGCAAGACGTCCAGATCAGCCGTATGAATGACGACCAGCACGGAAACGGGAATTTTATGGTTCATATCAACAATGAAAAAGGCGCCTCGTCAGCGCCTCTTTTTGCATAGCATTATCAAACAGCGGCCGCCGCAGCGGCCGCATGCCGCATTACGCTACTTTTGGCTCGGCGCCGCGCAAACGGATATGCAGCTCGCGCAGTTGCTTCTCGTCCACTTCCGACGGCGCTTGTGTCAGCAGACACTGGGCGCGCTGGGTTTTCGGGAAGGCGATCACGTCGCGGATCGAATCGGAACCCGTCATCATGGTCACGATACGGTCCAGGCCGAATGCCAGGCCGCCATGCGGTGGCGCGCCGTATTGCAGGGCGTCAAGCAGGAAGCCGAACTTCAGCTGCGCTTCTTCGGCATCGATTTTCAATGCGCGGAAGACCTTGCTTTGCACTTCTTCGCGGTGGATACGGATCGAACCGCCACCCAGTTCCCAGCCGTTCAAGACCATGTCGTAGGCCTTGGCGATGCAGGCGCCCGGATTGGTTTCCAGCATGTCTTCATGGCCGTCTTTCGGCGCCGTGAATGGATGGTGGGTCGCCGTCCAGCGGTCCGCTTCTTCGTCGTGTTCGAACATCGGGAAGTCGACCACCCACAATGGCTTCCATACGTCTTCGAACAGGCCGGCTTTCTTGCCGAATTCGCTGTGACCGATTTTCACGCGCAGCGCGCCGATGGCGTCGTTGACGACCTTGGCCTTGTCCGCGCCGAAGAAGATCAGGTCGCCGTCTTGCGCGCCCGTCTGCTCGAGGATCGTGGCCAGCACGTCGGCAGGCAGGAACTTGACGATCGGCGACTGCAAGCCTTCAGGACCCTTGGCTTTCTCGTTGACCTTGATGTAAGCGAGGCCCTTGGCGCCGTAGATGGCGACAAATTGCGTGTAAGCGTCGATTTCCGAACGGGGCATGCTGCCGCCTTGCGGCACGCGCAGGGCCACCACGCGGCCGCCTTTCATGTTGGCGGCGCCGTTGAAGACCTTGAATTCGACCGTCTTCATGATTTCGGTCAAGTCCGTGAAGGCCAGCTTGACGCGCATGTCCGGCTTGTCGGACCCATACAGGCCCATCGCTTCGGCGAAATCCATCACCGGGAACGGGTTCGGCAAGTCGATGTTCAGCGTGTTCTTGAACACGACGCGGATCATGTCTTCGAACAGGTCGCGGATTTCCTGTTCCGTCAGGAACGAGGTTTCGCAATCGATCTGCGTGAATTCTGGCTGGCGGTCAGCGCGCAAGTCTTCGTCGCGGAAGCACTTGGTGATCTGGTAGTAACGGTCGAAGTTAGCGACCATCAACAGTTGCTTGAACAACTGTGGCGATTGCGGCAAGGCGAAGAAGCTGCCCGCGTTCACGCGCGACGGCACCAGGTAATCGCGCGCGCCTTCTGGCGTGGACTTGGTCAGCATCGGCGTTTCGATGTCGATGAAGCCCAGCGCGTCGAGGTACTTGCGCACTTCCATCGTCACCTTGTAGCGCAGGCGCAGGTTGTTCTGCATTTGCGGGCGGCGCAGGTCCAGCACGCGGTGCGTCAGACGCGTCGTTTCCGACAGGTTGTCGTCATCGAGCTGGAACGGCACGGGCACGGACGGGTTCAGCACTTCCAGTTCCGAGCAGACCACTTCGATCTTGCCCGATTTCAGGTTGTTGTTGATGGTGCCTTCGATACGGTTCGTCACGACGCCCGTCACGCGCAGGCAGAATTCATTGCGCACGGCTTCGGCGACCTTGAACATCTCCGCTTGTTCCGGGTTGCAGACGATTTGCACCAGGCCTTCACGGTCGCGCAAGTCGATGAAAATCAGGCTGCCGTGGTCGCGGCGGCGATGTACCCAGCCGCACAGGCTGACGGTTTGTCCCAGCATGGCTTCGGTGACGAGGCCGCAGTATTCAGTACGCATAGACATAAAATTCTCAGTTCAGGTTAGTGAGTGTTCAATCCGGCCACGTCCCGCGTGGGACGCCTGCCTTTATTCTTTGGCTGCCGGGGCCGGTACAGCAACAACTTCCGCAGGCGCTACCACGCCCATCGAGACGATATATTTGAGCGCCGCATCGACGCTCATGTCGAGTTCGACGACATCGCTGCGTTTCATCATCAGGAAAAAGCCTGACGTCGGATTCGGCGTCGTCGGCACGTACACGCTGACATAGTCGCCCACCAGGTGGTTTGCCGCATCGCCGCCCGGCACGCCCGTCAGGAAAGCGATGGTCCAGGAATTCTGGTGCGGATACGGCACCAGCACGGCCTTGCGGAAGGCATTGCCCGACGGGGAAAACAAGGTATCGGACACTTGCTTGACGCTGGAATACAGGGAATTGACGATGGGTATACGTTGCAGCAATTTTTCCCACAGTTTCACCACGTAATTGCCGACCAGGTTATTCGTCAACAAGCCCGTGAAGAACACGATCAGTACCGTCAATACCGTGCCCAGGCCTGGAATGCTGTTCAGCGCGGGAACCTGGTGGCCGAACCATATGCTGGGCTTCGTACTGCCGGGCACCAGCAACAGCGACTGGTCCATCGTGCTGATCACCAGATTCAGCACCCAGGCCGTAATGGCCAGGGGTACCAAAATCAGTAATCCGGTAATAAAGTATTTACGCATCGGTTTCTCGGTAATGGAACGTATCGGCGCGGCGCGCTTTTCAGTCCGCTTTCGGCGCAGCGGCAGCCGGGGCGGACGCAGCTGCCGCGGCAGGCGCGCTCTCGGCGGCCGGGGCGGGCTTGGCGCCATCGGCCGGGCCCGTCGGAATGGCCGTGGTGGGCGCCGTGCCGCCGCGGAAATCGGTCGCGTACCAGCCAGTGCCCTTCAATTGGAAACCGGCGGCCGTCAATTGTTTCTTGAAACTGGGCTTGCCGCACGACAGGCACACCGTCAGTACTGGATCGGAGATCTTTTGCAAGACGTCCTTGGCAAAACCACACTCGTCACAACGGTAAGCATAAATCGGCATCTCTACTCCGAGAAAATCATCAAAAACCCTGAATTATAAAGCTTTTCCGCCATTCTCAGCGGAAAATGCCCGGCCGCGACCGTTGCCGCCTCAGTCCGCCCGGCGGCGCCAGCTCATCCAGCGCTCCTTGCCGGCGAAGACGGCGATGGAATCATCGACGGCTTCATCGGCCAGGCAGTCGAAATGCCGCGCCAGCAATTCCTGCAGTGTCTCACGCGATATGCCAAATGGCGGCCCCTTGGCATTGTCATCAAAGAAAAAGTAGCCGGCCAGCATGGCGCCCGGCGCCAGTAGCTGCGCCCAGCGGGCCGCCACTTGCGGCCACATGGCGCGCGGCATGGCGCACAGGAAAGCCCGTTCATAGATCAGGTCCAGCGGCGCTGCGGGTTGCCAGGCAAAGAAATCGGCTTGCACCACCTGCCCTGCCCGCGCACCGACGACAGCGCGCGCGGCGGCCACGGCGGCCGGCGAAAAATCGATGGCAGTGGCATCCCAGCCGTGATCGAGCATGAAGACCAGTTCATAGGCCGAGCCGCAGCCGGGAATCAGGCAGCGCAGCGGCGCCGGACTGTCGGCAACGAAGCGGCGCAAACGCGCAGGCACACCGCCCTGGTCCCAGGGTGTAAATTGCTTCTCGAAACGCTCGTCCCAGAAGGCGGGCGAGAGCGGATCGCGGGTATGGAAGTCAGCCATCACTTACGTCCTCAGCGAGTTAAAACGGCAGTTGATGCCAGCGCATGAACACTTGCAAGCCCAGCGCGCCGAGCGCGAAGGCGCCCACGAAGTACACGATAAAGCTCAGCAAGCGGTTCGTCTGGCGTTGTTCCGCCAGCAAGGTTTTCATCAGTTCCACGTCGTTTTCACGCGGTTCGCCATGCACGGTCAAGGCCTGGTGCAACAAGCGAGGCAGTTGCGGGAAGATGTGCGCATAACGGGGCGCCTCGGCGCGCAGGCGTTCCATGAAACCTTGCGGCCCCACCTGGTTGCTCATCCATTTTTCCAGATACGGCTTGGCCGTTTGCCACAGATCCAGTTCCGGATCGAGCTGGCGGCCCAGGCCTTCGATATTGAGCAAGGTCTTTTGCAGCAGCACCAGCTGCGGCTGCACTTCCACGTTGAAGCGGCGCGAGGTCTGGAACAGACGCAGCAACACTTGCCCAAAAGAAATATCTTTCAGCGGACGGTCGAAGATCGGTTCGCAGCAGGCGCGCACGGCCGCTTCCAGTTCATCGACGCGCGTGTCTTTCGGCGCCCAGCCCGATTCGATGTGCGCCTCGGCCACGCGTTTGTAGTCGCGGCGGAAGAAGGCGAGGAAGTTTTGCGACAGATAATCCTTGTCGTAATCGTTCAACGTTCCCACGATGCCGAAGTCCAGCGCGATGTAGCGGCCGAACGATTCGGGCGCGATCGACACGAGAATATTGCCCGGATGCATATCCGCATGGAAAAAGCCGTCGCGGAACACTTGCGTGAAGAAAATCTCCACGCCATCGCTGGAGAGTTTGCGCAAATCCACGCCGGCCGCCACCAGGCGGTCGATCTGCGACACGGGAATGCCCACCATGCGTTCCATGACGATGACGCTGCTGGAGCAATAATCCCAGTGCATTTCCGGCACCATCAGCAAGTCCGAATTGGCGAAGTTGCGGCGCAGCTGGCTGGCGTTGGCCGCCTCGCGCATCAGGTCCAGCTCGTCGTGCAGGTATTTGTCGAACTCGCCCACCACCTCTTTCGGTTTCAGGCGCTTGCTGTCGGCCCACAGGCGGCTGGTCCAGTCGGCCGCGATGTGCATCAGGGCCACGTCTTCGTCGATCAGCTTTTTCATGCCTGGACGCAAGACCTTCACGGCCACTTCGCGGCCATCTTTCAGGGTGGCGAAGTGCACCTGGGCAATCGAGGCGGACGCCACCGGCTCGCGCTCGAAGTGGGCAAACAACTGATCCGGATGCGCGCCCAGTGACTTGACGATTTGCGCGATGGCCAGGTCGGAATCGAACGGCGGCACGCGATCTTGCAGGCGCGCAAGTTCTTCGGCGATGTCGGGCGGCATCAGATCGCGCCGCGTCGACAGTACCTGCCCGAATTTGACGAAAATGGGGCCCAGCTCTTCCAGCGCCAGGCGCAGGCGCATGCCCCGTGGCGACGACAGGTCGCGCCAGAAAATCAGGGTGTCGATCAATTTGGCGGTGCGGGGAACTTGCAGACCAGAAATCGCTATCTCATCCAGACCGTACTTGATGGAAACACGGATGATTTTAAACAGGCGCAGAAATTTCAATATCATGTAGACAAATCCGGTGAGGAGGACTGCGGCTGGACGGCGGCGGCCGCCTTTTCCAGCCGGGCAAGGCGCTTGGCCAGGCGTTCGACATCATCGCGCACGCGCGTCACGCCAGCGGAATACTCTTGCAGGGTGGCAGGACGGATCAGCATGGGCTGTTCGTCGAGAAAATATTCGGCCACGTTTTCCGCCAGCTTTTGCTGGCCCGTGCGCACGAAGGCGACGGCATCCTTCGCGCCGGAAACAAGGCGCGTGGCCAGCATGGGACCGACGACTTTTTCCAGGTCGTGCTCGGCTTCCCAGCGCAAACCCTTGCTCAATTGCGAAATCGCATTGGCAAACTCGGCATCGCCTTCGATTTTCACATACGAAAACGCCCGCTCGCGGTTTTGCAGGATCAGCGGCACATCGGACAATTTCACGCGGATGGTGACGTTGGCCGGCATGTCGGCCGGCGCCGTTTCCAGCATGCCGGCGCTGTCGACGCGCAGGCGCAAGGCCACGGCGCCCGTATCGATGCAGGCCAGCTTGCCGGCGTGCACGGCCAGCTGCTGGCGCGCCCACGGCTCCTGCGCCAGCAAATGGTTGATGGTCGCGATGACGGGCGTCATCAGGGAGAGATCGGAAAGTGGTGCCATTTATATACTGCGCGCCGCGCGCGCCCCTAAAAAGAAAAAACCGCCCGTAAAACAACGTGGGCGGTTTCGATCTTACCAGTTCAGCAGGAAATATCTGTCAAGCATCATGCATTGCGCATGAACTTAAGCCATTATTCAGCAAGTTTTGACAATTAATTCAATTGCTGAATGCCTGCCAAGACCCAGCCGCTGTTGCCGCTGACGGGTTTCGACATATTCCACACTTCCGCGAACGGCTCGGCTGCCGCGCCCGGCGCCGAACGGATCAGACCCGTAAACTTCACGCTGGCCAGGTAGTCGTTGACGCTCGTCTCGATACCGAGCAGTTCGGCATCGATGGTGACGACATCGGTAAAGTCCGGCTGCGCGCCCCGTTCCTGGATCTGCATGCGCAGTTCCCCATACACTTCCGGCGACGTGAATTCGCGGATATCGTTGACGTCGGCCTTGTCCCAGGCCGCTTGCAGGCGAATGAAATTGCTTTTCGCATGGCGCAGGAAGGCTTCCTTGTCGAAGTCGCCTGGCACGCCCCATGGCGCGGCAACCTCTGCTGGCTTGTCCAGGCCGACGCCGGACGAGGCGGGCTGCAACGGCGGCAGCGGTGGAATGCCCGAACCGATGTCGGGCACGTTGCCCGCTGGCGCAGGCTGGTTGCCGCCAAAACCCGCGAACGGCGCATTGCCGCTGGTGTTGCCGTCACGCTTGCCGCGCACCATGCGGTAGATGAAGAAGGCCACGCCAGCCAGCAAAGCCACCATCAGCAGGGTACTGATCATGCTGGCCAGGGCGCCGCCCAGGCCGAAATGCGACAGCAGCGCGCCCAGGCCCAGGCCCAGCAGTGCGCCGCCCAATAGCCCCTTCCAGCGGCTCGGCGCCTTGGCGGCGGGTGCCGGTGCAGGCGCTGGCGCAGGTTGCGCCTGACGTGGCGCGGCAGCCGGAGCCGGGGTCGGCGCCGGTGCGGGCGCTTGACGGCCCACGTTTTGCGATTGGCGGCCAAACGAGCGGCCACCGCCCATCGGACGGGCCAGCGCCTCGCCCAGCATGGATACCGTGGTCGCGGCCAGCATCATGCCGACCATAAATTTCTTCAATTTCATTCCATCTCCTAAAATCACCGGCTTGGTGAGTTACAGCCTGAGTTACATCTTGATGCCGGTATGCAAAGCGGCAATGCCTGCCGTCAAATTGTAGTACTGCACACGTTCCAGGCCCGCCGTTTCCATCATGGTCTTCAGCGTTTCCTGGTCCGGGTGCATGCGGATCGATTCGGCCAGGTAGCGATAGCTTTCCGCGTCGCCGGCGATTTTCTGTCCGAACCACGGCAAGACCGAGAACGAATACAGGTCATACGGCTTTTGCAGCGGTGCCGCCACCTTGGAAAACTCCAGCACCAGCAGCTTGCCGCCCGGTTTCAGCACGCGGCGCATTTCCGCCAGCGCCACATCCTTGTGCGTCATGTTGCGCAAGCCAAAGGCCACGCTGACACGGTCAAAATAATTATCGGGGAACGGCAGTTTTTCCGCGTCACACAACAAGGTGGGGGTGAGCAAGCCGCGATTCAAGAGGCGGTCGCGGCCCACGCGCAACATCGATTCATTGATATCGGTCAACCAGACTTCACCCGTGGGGCCCGCCTGCTTGGCAAACGCCTTCGACAGGTCGCCCGTGCCGCCGGCGATGTCGAGCACCTTGAAGCCGGGGCGCACGCCCGCGTTGGCAATGGTGAACGTCTTCCACAGACGGTGCAGCCCGCCCGACATCAAGTCGTTCATCACGTCGTATTTGGCAGCGACGGAATGGAACACCTTGGCGACTTCGCGCACTTTGTCGTCTTCTGCAACTGTTTTGTATCCGAAATGGGTCGTATTGGTCATGGTAGGCAGTCTGTTTGAACTTGCACGCATTATACAAGCGGCAGGCGCATTTCCCCGTGACGCCGGAGAAGGTATTGCCTTTCCACTACATTTGAAGCCAGCATTGCCGCCTGCGCATACGCCGCCAGCGGCCTCCAGGTCCTGCGTATAGCTGGCAAGTCGGCCATCAGGCTTCCATGCTTTCATAGCGTGCCGCGTCGGCGTAGATCAGGATCAGGTATTCCATAGTCTCTTCTCCAAAAGAAAAATGCCCGCAAGCGCGGGCATTCATACGACGAATGGATATGCGGCAATCCGACAAGCTTACCGCATTATTTTTTTCACCTTAGTGTTTATGCCCGCAACTTGGGCCGTGAACATGACCGCCGGAAGATTGCTTGACCGTCATGTCGGCCTTCGCGTCGCGGCCGCTGTCGCCGGGGTAGCCGGCCGCCGCCAGCTGGTCCAGGTAGGCTTGCCACAATGTCGCTTGCTGCGCGCCCAGCTTGTACAGATAAGCCCAGGTGTACAGGCCGGAATTGTGGCCATCGCTGAAGGTCGGCTGCACGGCGTAGTTGCCGACCGGCTCCAGACCCGTGATGCCGACGAGGCGCTTGCCTAATTGCAAGGTTTCCTGGCCCTTGCCATGGCCCTGCACTTCGGCCGACGGCGAATACACGCGCAGGTATTCGAACGGCAACGTAAATGTGCTGCCATCGTCGAAGGCCACATCGAGCACGCGCGACTGGTTGTGCACGGTCAAGCCGGTCGGTTGGGGTGTTGCTGTTTTTTCAGTCATGACGATACTTTATGCGGATAAACGTTGAATGATGGCGGCGCGCAGCGCCGGCAACAGGGCGCTGCGCGTGGCCAGTACTTCCGGCGCCGTCTCGCGCTGGACCACCGCCCAGCTGGGATTCGGGAAATGCGCATCGTCGCGGTAGCGGGGAATCACGTGCCAGTGCACGTGCGGCGTCATGTTGCCGAAACTGGCCAGATTGACCTTTTCCGGCTGCATCACTTCACGCACGGCCAGCTCGACTTGCCACACGACTTCCATGACGTAATTGCGCTCACCCGGCGTCAAGTCCGTCATTTCCTTCACGTGCTTGTTCCAGATCACGCGGCAAAAGCCGGGGTAGCTTGGATCATCGACGGCCACCACGCACAAGCGTTCGCTGCGCCACAGCAAGGTCTCCAGACCCTGCTTGTTGGCGTAGCCGTCCAGCAACTGACACAGATCGCAAGGCGTGGACATTAGACCAGCACCCGTTCGATACCGCCGTCATTGGCGCGCTTCACGTAATCCGGCATCCAGTTCTCTCCCAGCAAGTGTTTGGCGATCTCGACGACGATGTAGTCGGCCGTCGTGCCCGAATCGTCATTGTAGCGCGACAAGCCTTGCAGGCACGACGGGCAGCTGGTGAGGATTTTTACGTCGCCGGTAAAACCGTCGCCGCGCAGCTTGTCGGCGCCCTTGACCATCTCTTCTTCCTTGCGGAAACGCACTTGCGTGGAAATATCGGGACGCGTGACGGCCAGCGAACCCGATTCGCCGCAGCAACGCTCATTTTTCTCGATCTTCACGTTGTCCACCGTGCTGATCAGGGAATTGATGGTCTTGCCCGATTCCTGCAACTTCATCGGATTGTGGCATGGCTCGTGATACATATAGCGCGTGCCGTTGACGCCTTCCAGCTTGACGTTTTTCTCCAGCAAGTACTCATGGATATCCATGATGCGGCAGCCGGGGAAAATCTTTTCAAACTGGTACGTCGCCAGCTGGTCGTAACAGGTGCCGCATGACACCAGTACCGTCTTGATGTCCAGATAGTTGAGCGTGTTGGCCATGCGGTGGAACAGGACGCGGTTGTCCGTCATCATCTTCTCGGCCTTGTCGAACTCACCCGCACCCCGCTGCGGATAACCGCAGCACAGGTAGCCAGGCGGCAAGACCGTCTGCACGCCCACTTCCCACAGCATCGCTTGCGTCGCCAGGCCCACTTGCGAGAACAGCCGTTCCGAACCGCAACCGGGGAAGTAAAACACGGCTTCCGTATCGGCCGTGGTCGTCTTCGGATTGCGGATGATCGGAATGACTTTATCGTCTTCGATGTCGAGCAACGCGCGCGCCGTTTTCTTCGGCAAGTTGCCCGGCATCTTTTTATTAATAAAATGGATCACCTGCGCCTTGACGGGCGGCTTGCCCGTCGATGGCGGCGGCGCCTTGGTTTGCTTCTTGGCAAATTTCTTCAGCAAGTCGTGGCCCAGGCGCTGCGCCTTGTAGCCCCAGTCGATCATGACCTTGCGCGTGGCATTGATGGTCACGGGATCGGTGGCGTTGAGGAACAGCATCGTCGCCTTGGTGCCCGGATTGAAGCTTTTCTTGTCCATCTTGCGCAGCAAGTTACGCATGTTCATCGACACGTCGCCGAAGTCGATGTTGACGGGGCAAGGCGTGACGCATTTATGGCATACCGTGCAGTGGTCGGCCACGTCTTCGAACTCTTCCCAATGCTTGATGGAAATACCGCGCCGCGTCTGCTCTTCGTACAGGAAGG
Source organism: Janthinobacterium sp. UMAB-60 (assembly GCF_900095235.1). NCBI lineage: Bacteria > Pseudomonadati > Pseudomonadota > Betaproteobacteria > Burkholderiales > Oxalobacteraceae > Janthinobacterium > Janthinobacterium sp. UMAB-60. The sequence goes on along the minus strand of NZ_LT607495.1, from coordinate 104,770 downwards.
CTTCGATCAGCGAGGACGTCGCCAGGATCTTGTCGCGCGGCGAGTACAGCAAGTTGGCGCGCGGCACGTGGGTCGCGCACACGGGTTTGCACTTGCCGCAACGCAAGCAATCCTTGACGCTGTCGGCGATGGCGCCGATATCGCTTTGCTGCATGATCAGCGACTCGTGGCCCATCAGGCCGAACGATGGCGTATAGGCATTGCGCAAGTCGGCGCCCATGCCCGGCAGGTTCAGCAGTTTGCCTTTGTTGAAACGGCCTTCCGGGTCGATGCGCTGCTTGTAGCTGCGGAACTCGCCGATTTCTTCTTCCGTCAAAAATTCCAGCTTGGTGATGCCGATACCGTGTTCGCCCGAAATGACGCCATTGAGCGAGCGGGCCAGGATCATGATGCGGCCCACGGCGGCGTGGGCATCCTGCAGCATGTCGTAATTGTCCGAGTTGACGGGCAAGTTCGTGTGCACGTTGCCGTCGCCCGCATGCATGTGCAGCGCGACAAACACGCGGCTACGCAAGATGCGCGCATGGATGGCGGTAGCTTCGTCGAGGATCAGTTTGAAAGCGGCGCCATTGAAGATCTGGCGCAGCTGGGCGCGGATTTCTTGCTTCCAGGTAATGCGCACGGTGCGGTCCTGCACCACGTCGAACAGGGTGGCATCCGGCTGTGTTTCCAGGCGTGCATCGAACACAGGCAGCAAGCGTTCCATGCCCAGTTCAGCCAGTTCGCCCTTCACGTCGGTCAGCGGACGGTCCAGCTGGGCCAGCAGACAGGTCCAGCGTGCCGTGACTTGCGCCAGCAACTGCTGCGCCTGCTCGGCGCGGTCGCCCAGCATTTCCGCGTCGTCGACGCGGTCATCCGACGCATCGTCGCTCTTGCCAATTGGTAAGTTACCCTTGGCAAAGAATTCACTCAGGGCATCGGCCAGTTGCAGCTTGTTCTTGATCGACAGTTCGATATTGATGCGCTCGATGCCATCCGTATATTCGCCCATGCGATTGAGCGGAATCACCACGTCTTCATTGATTTTAAAGGCGTTGGTGTGCTTGGCGATCGCCGCCGTGCGGGCGCGATCGAGCCAGAATTTCTTGCGCGCTTCGGGGCTGACGGCCACAAAACCTTCGCCCACACGGGTGTTGGCGATGCGCACCACTTCCGACGCCGCTTGCGCGACGGCATTTTCATCGTCGCCGACGATGTCGCCAAACAGGGCCATCTTCGGCAGCACGCCCCGCTTCGACTTGGTGGCGTAGCCGACGGCGCGCAGGTAGCGCTCGTCCAGGTGTTCCAGGCCCGCCAGGCGGATGGTCGTGTATTGCTCGCCCTTGGCCGGCAAGCCATCGAGGTAATCCTTGATTTCCACGATCGACGGGATCGCATCGCGCGCCTGGCCAAAGAATTCCAGGCAGACGGTGCGGGCGAATTTCGGCATCTTGTGCAAGATCCAGCGCGCCGACGTGATCAGGCCGTCGCAGCCTTCCTTCTGGATGCCCGGCAAGCCGGCGAGGAATTTGTCCGTCACGTCCTTGCCCAGGCCCTCTTTACGGAACTTGCGGCCAGGAATTTCCAGGATTTCCGTCTTGAACGGCGCGTTCGGTTTCGTCGCGTCGCGCGTGCTCGGGTGACGCCATTCCAGCTGGAAACGTGCCAGTGCGATATCGTGGATCTTGCCCAGGTTATGGTCGAGTCGCGTCACGTCGAGCCAGTCGCCGTTCGGGTCGACCATGCGCCACGAAGCCAGGTTATCGAGCGCCGTACCCCACAGCACGGCCTTCTTGCCGCCCGCATTCATGGCGACATTGCCGCCGATGCAAGAAGCGTGGGCCGAGGTCGGATCGACGGCAAACACGAAACCGGCCTTTTCCGCCGCTTCCGAGACTTTATTCGTGATGACGCCCGCGCCCGAATGGATCGTCGCGTATTCGTGCGTGAGGCCCGGCAAGACCGTCATTTCCACGGCGCCCAGGGTGATCAGTTTTTCCGTGTTGATGACGGCAGACATCGGCGTCAATGGAATCGCGCCGCCCGTGTAGCCGGTGCCGCCGCCGCGCGGGATGATGGTCAGCCCCAGCTCGATGCAGCCTTTGACCAGGCCGGCCATTTCCTCTTCCGTGTCGGGCGTGAGCACGACGAACGGGTATTCGACGCGCCAGTCGGTGGCGTCCGTCACGTGCGACACGCGCGTCATGCCGTCGAAGCGCACATTGTGCTTTTCCGTGTAGCGGCCCAGCACCTTGACCGTGCGCTTGCGCAAATCGTAGGTCTTGCGGAATTCGTCGCCGAAGTCGGCCACGGCCTTGCTGGCAGCCTTCAGCAGCAGTTCCACGTTGGCGCTGCGCGCCTTGGCCACTTCGGGCGCTTCGCCACTGGCCGCGACGTCGCCGCCGGCCGCATCGATGCCCAAGCGGCGCTTGTCGACTTCGGCCAGGCGGTGATGCAAGGCATCGATCAAACCCTGGCGGCGCTTCGGGTTGTCCAGCAAGTCATCCTGCAGGTAGGGATTGCGGCGCACGACCCAGATATCGCCCAGCACCTCATACAGCATGCGGGCCGAACGGCCCGTCTGACGGGCGCCGCGCAACTCGTCGAGCAGGCGCCAGGAGTCCTCCCCCAACAGGCGTATGACGATCTCGCGATCGGAAAACGACGTGTAGTTATACGGGATTTCGCGCAGGCGGCTTGCTGCGGGACCATTCGGCGTTTCTGCCAGTAAAGCTTGGATATGTGCGGGAGCGTTCATGGAGTGTGGTGACGATGTGGACTGGACCCTAAAGGACCATTTTATCTTATTGCGCCGCACCATGCGGGAACAGCCTTAGCCCGCCTAAGGTTTAAGCACCGCATCGGCTACCATAGCAAATACGGGAAAGCCTACTTTTGCATGAATAAAAAACCAGTTTCCATGATTTTTTGACGCAAAAATGCCAAGAATCGGACTCAGCCACAAACTATCAAGCGGCCCAAAATAGGGCAAACAGGCGTTGCAATACGCCCCATCGCCATCACGCCAGCATTTGCCCGATCCGGTGCCATACGCCATCGGGCACGTACAGCAGCAAAGCCGTCATGCTCAGGTAGCGCGCGCACTTGCCGATGGCCATGTAGACCACGCTGGGCCAGAATGGCAGCTTGAGCCAGCCCGCCAAGGTGCACAGGGGGTCGCCCACGATGGGCAGCCAGGCCAGCAGCATGGTCTTGGCGCCATAGCGGGCCAGCCAACGGAACCAGCGCGTGTCGCGCTCCTTGGCGAACGCCTGCTTGGCCCGGTAGCCCATCCAGTAGTCGACGATGCCGCCCAGGGTATTGCCCAGGGTGGCGACGCCGATGACGGCCCAGAACAGTGCGGGATTGGCCTTGATGACGGCAAATACGGCCGGTTCCGAGCCGAGCGGCAAGAGGGTGGCGGAAATAAAGCTGATCAGAAAGACCGAGGTCAGCCCGACTTCCGGTGCTGCGATCAGCTGCAGCAGCCAGGCGATTGCGGATTCGATCATGGAACACTTCGCGATGCGGTAAGGCTCTCCATTATAATGAAGAGCAGCTTGCGCGCCGCACAATCCGCGCCAAGCAGCCAAGGCTCACCAGCCCCTAGTTCCACAGAGCATTATTTGTCGCCAGGCTATCCGCCGCCGCGCCGCCGCTATCGACCGACACGCTCCAGTACCTTTCTGGCCCAGAATCACTTGCTAGCAGACTATGAACATCGACTACCTCAAGAAAATCCTGACCGCCCGCGTCTATGACGTCGCCACCGAAACGCCGCTGGAACTGGCCCCTGCCCTGTCGCAGCGCCTGAACAACCAGATTTACTTCAAGCGCGAAGACATGCAGAGCGTGTTCAGCTTCAAAATTCGCGGCGCCTACAACAAGATGGCCCAGCTCAGCGATGCGGAACGCAAGCGCGGCGTCATTTGCGCCTCGGCCGGCAACCATGCCCAGGGCGTGGCCCTGTCGGCCGCGCGCATGGGCTGCCGTGCCGTCATCGTCATGCCCACCACCACGCCCCCCGTCAAGATCGACGCCGTCAAGGCGCGCGGCGGCGTGCATGTGGAAATCGTGCTGCACGGCGAGTCCTACACGGACGCCTACAACCACGCGCTGACCCTGGAAAAAGAACAGAAGCTGACCTTCGTGCACCCGTTCGACGATCCGGACGTGATCGCCGGCCAGGGCACGATCGGCATGGAAATCCTGCGCCAGCATTCCGGTCCCATCCACGCCATCTTCGTCGCCATCGGCGGCGGCGGCCTGATCGCCGGCGTGGCTGCGTACGTGAAACAGATTCGCCCCGACATCAAGATCATCGGCGTGCAAACGGTCGATTCGGACGCCATGGCGCGCTCGCTGAAAGCGGGCGAACGGGTGACCCTGCCCGACGTGGGCCTGTTTTCGGACGGCACGGCCGTGCGCCTGGTGGGCGAGGAAACCTTCCGCCTGGCGCAGCAATATGTCGATGACATCATCATCGTCGACACGGACGCCATCTGCGCCGCCATCAAGGATGTGTTTACGGATACGCGCTCCATTCTGGAACCGGCCGGCGCGCTGGCCATCGCGGGCGCCAAGGCCTACGTGGAGCGGGCCAGCCTGAGCAAGCACCCCATCGTCAACCAGACGCTGGTCACCATCGCCTGCGGCGCCAACATGAATTTCGACCGCCTGCGCTTCGTTGCCGAGCGTGCCGAGCTGGGCGAGTTCCGCGAAGCCGTGTTTGCCGTCACCATGCGCGAACAGCGGGGCAGCTTCAAGCGTTTCTGCTCGCTCATCGGCGCACGCAACGTGACGGAATTTAACTACCGCATCAGCGATGAAAAAGCCGCGCATGTGTTCGTCGGCATCCAGATTGCCGACCGGCATGAATCCGGGGCGATGGCGAAGAAATTCGAGGAGCATGAATTCAAGACGCTGGACTTGACGCACGACGAGCTGGCCAAGTCGCACATCCGCCATCTGGTGGGCGGCAAGAGCCGCCTGGCGCAGGACGAGCTGCTGTACCGCTTTGAGTTCCCCGAGCGCCCCGGTGCGCTGATGCGCTTCCTCGACAGCATGGCGCCGAACTGGAATATTTCCCTGTGCCATTACCGCAGCCAGGGCGGCGACGTGGGCCGCATCCTGGTGGGCCTGCAAGTGCCGCCCGATGAAATGGGAGAATTCGCCCGCTTCCTCGATACCCTCGGCTATCGTTACTGGGATGAAAGCAGCAATCCCGTCTACAAGCTGTTTTTGGGGTAATAAACCCAACTGCAAATACTGGGGTCGGACCCTGCAGGGTCCGACCCCAGCCGTCGCTGTTGGGTTGAAATAGGCTACCATGCGTGCTTGACTGAATTCACGCCATCACCATGACCACCACCAACGACCTCGCCGAACTGTCTCCCCTGGGCAAAAGCTCCGCCTACCGTACCGATTACGCACCGGAACTGCTGTTTCCGATTCCGCGCCAGGGCAAGCGCGACGAGCTGGCGCTGCACGGTACGTTACCGTTTTTCGGCCTCGATATCTGGAACGCGTACGAACTGTCGTGGCTGAACCAGCGCGGCAAGCCGCAGGTGGCCATTGCCAAGGTCAGCGCGCCGGCCGATTCGCCCAACATCATCGAATCGAAATCGTTCAAGCTCTACCTGAACTCGTTCAACCAGACCAAACTGGACAGCCCGGATGCCCTGCTGGCCCTGCTCAAGCAGGATTTGTCGAACGGCTTTGGCGCGCCCGTGCAAGTGGAACTGACCTTGCAGGAAGACTTCGGCAAGCTGAAAATGGGTGAATTCGACGGCGTGCTGCTGGACCGCCTGGACCTGGAAATCACGCAATACACGCCGTCGCCGCTGCTGTTGAAGGCGGCGCTCGATGAAGCACCGGTGGAAGAAAAACTCGTCTCGCACCTGCTCAAATCAAATTGCCTGGTGACGGGCCAGCCGGACTGGGGCAGCGTGCAGATCGCGTATGCGGGACCGCAAATCGACCAGGAAAGCCTGCTGCGCTACCTGATCGGTTTCCGCGAGCACAATGAATTCCATGAGCAATGCGTGGAGCGCATCTTTGTCGATATCTTGCGCCAGTGCAAGCCGCAAAAATTGTCCGTGTATGCGCGCTATACGCGCCGCGGCGGGCTCGATATCAATCCGTGGCGCAGCAACTACAGCACGGGCACGATGCCGGGCAATCTGCGCAATGCGCGCCAGTAATCCAAAGCAACACCGCGCAATACCTTGAAATCATGCCAACAGGAATGTTGGCTGTGTTTTAAAACAACGTTGCAGTAGTGCCCCAGTGCATGTCAAAGACGCTGAAAAATCGGAAAATCGGCATTCGGCGGCGGAAAAATCTGTTCGCCGCGTGTTTTTAATCAAGAAATAGCCGATACACCCCGATGTTATTTTTTTGCTAAAATGATGGCTACATGGGCTGTAGCGCCCACTGCGCCCGCAGCGGGCGTATACTGTTGAGAATTGGCGTTACAGGCCGCGGAAACAGGCCTATAATTCGGCTCGCAAGCCCTCTGCGCATTGCACCATTTCATTGAGTGTCATGACTAATCTTAGCAAAATATTATCCCTCGAAAACGTCCTGCTGGACCTGGAAGTCTCCAGTAAAAAGCGCGCCTTCGAGCAAGCCGGCCTGATCTTCGAAAACAATTACGGCATCGCCCGCTCTACCGTTTCGGACAATCTGTTTGCCCGCGAACGCCTGGGCTCGACAGGCCTGGGCCATGGCGTAGCCGTGCCGCATGGCAGAGTCAAAGGCAGCAAGACCCTGAAAGCGCCGCTGGGCGCCTTCGTGCGCCTGGCCGAGCCGATTCCGTTCGAGTCGCCCGATGGCAAGCCCGTCAATCTGCTGTTCTTCCTGCTGATTCCCGATCATGTCACCCAGCAACATCTGGAAATTTTGTCGGAAATCGCTGAAATGTTTTCCGACGATGCCTTCCGCACGGCGCTGGCCACGGATCCGGAACCGAAATCCGTGCATTCGCGCATCGTCAATTGGCAACCCAGTCTGCAAGCGGCAGGTTAAACTTCAGGTATTCCTCCACTCCTGAAGAAGACTGCCATGTTGCAAACGCCGCTGACGATACAACGCCTGTACGACGATAATCGTGAAAGTCTGCAACTGGGCTGGTTCGCCGGCTTTCCCGGCGGCGAACGCCTGATCTCGGGCGACGTCTCGTCGGCCGCCGACCAGGTGGGCCACTTGAACCTGATCCATCCGGGCCGCATCCAGGTCTTCGGTCACCAGGAAATCAATTATTATCAGCGCCTGAAGGTCAACACGCGCACCCACGTGATCGGCGAGCTGATCGCCGGCGGTCCGCCCGCGCTGATCATCGCGCAAGGGCTGGAAACGCCGCCCGACATCCTCGCCATCTGCGACGAGCAAAACATTCCCCTGTTCTCGACCCCGCTGCCGGCCGCGCAAGTGATCGACTTCCTGCGCGTCTACCTGTCGAAAAAGTTGGCGCAGCGCATCATCATGCATGGCGTGTTCATGGACGTGCTGGGCGTGGGCGTGCTGATCACGGGCGATTCGGGCCTGGGCAAGAGCGAGCTGGGCCTGGAACTGATTTCGCGCAGTCACGGCCTGGTGGCCGATGACGCCGTAGAATTCTCGCGCATCGCACCCAACATGATCGAAGGCCGCTGCCCGCCCCTGCTGCAAAACCTGCTGGAAGTGCGGGGCCTGGGCTTGCTCGATATCAAGGCCATCTTTGGCGAAACGGCCGTGCGCCGCAAGATGCGTTTGAAACTGATCGTGCACCTGGTGCGCCGCAACGCGCTGGAGGAAGAAGTCGAGCGCCTGCCCTTCCTGTTCCCCACGGAGGACGTGCTGGGCTTGCCCGTGCGCAAAGTTGTCATCCCCGTCGCCGCCGGCCGCAACATCGCCGTGCTGCTGGAAGCGGCCGTGCGCAACACGATTCTGCAACTGCGCGGCATCGATACCTTGCAGGAGTTCATGGAACGGCAGAGATTGGCAATGAGTGGCGATTAACAACGTAGGTCGGATTAGCGGGGCCGCCGAGGTGGGGCAACGCCCCGCGTAATCCGACGACATTGTTGACGTCCAAGGTGGCGTCGGCTTACGCGCTTTGCGCTAAGCCGACCTACGAAATACACATATGAAATTGCAATAATTTGTAAAGCTAATTGCCTCGGGAGCGCAACGTCGATCTTTATTGTATGATCGACGTATGCATATCGTCCTTATCACCGGAATATCCGGCTCCGGCAAATCCGTCGCGCTCAATGTGCTGGAAGATACCGGCTACTATTGTGTCGACAACCTGCCGCCGGCCTTGCTGCCCAGCCTGGTGCAAACCTTGCTTGACGAAGGCACACCGCAACTGGCCGTCGCCGTCGATGCACGCAGTGCCGAGTCGCTGGCCAGCCTGCCGCACAATGTGGCCCTGCTGCGCGACCAGGGGCACGACGTCAAGGTAATGTTCCTCACGGCCACCACGCATTCGCTGGTGGCGCGCTTCTCGGAAACGCGGCGCAGCCATCCGCTGTCGCACGAATTGCGTCCGAACCAGAACCCGGCCAGCCGCCGCACCCTGATCGAATGCATCTCGGAAGAACGCGAGCGCCTGTCGACCATCGAGCAATTGGGCCATGTGATCGACACCTCGGAACTGAGCGCCAATAAATTGCGCGCCTGGATCAAGGATATCGTCGCCTCCGAACGCGCGCCGCTGACCTTGTTCTTCGAATCGTTCGCCTTCAAACTGGGCGTGCCGCTGGACGCCGATTTTGTCTTCGACGTGCGGGCCTTGCCGAATCCCTATTACGACCTGGCGCTACGTCCGCTCGACGGACGCGATGCGCCCGTGATCGCCTTCCTCGACGCGCAGCCAAGCGCGCTGGAACTGCTGGCCGACATCCGCGCCTTCATCGAGAAGTGGTTGCCGTCATTCAAATCCGACAACCGCAGCTATCTGACGGTGGCGCTCGGTTGCACGGGCGGCCAGCACCGCTCCGTGTACATGGCGGAACGGCTGGCGCAATACTTCGGCCCCAACGAAAGAGTCGTGCTGCGCCATCGCGAGCGCTCTTAGTTAATCCAGGTGGCGCAGCGGATGCGCTGACGCCGGCCACACGGGCGCAAAGAAACGCGCCACCATGGCTGCATCGACCTCGTCCAGGCTGGCGGGGTTCCAGCGCGGCGCATTGTCCTTGTCGACCACCAGCGCGCGCACGCCTTCGAGCACTTCGCCATGCGCGAAATTGTGGCGCACCACGCTGCGCTCCAGGCGCAGGCAATCGGCCACGCCCAGGTGGGCACCGCGCCGCAGTAATTCCAGGGTCACCGACATCATCAAGGGCGAACGCAGGCGCATGGCCGCCAGGGCCTTCGCCGCGAACGCGCTGTCGTCCTGCGCCAGCGACGCCATGATGGCGGCCACGGAAGGGGCGCCGAAATGGCGGTCCAGCGCCGCGCGCGCCGCGGCCAAAGGAGAAGCCCCCGCCTCGGCCTGGAACGGTGCAGCCAGCGCCTTGATGGCCACCGGCAAGGCCTCGCCCGGCGTCGAGTCGAACAGGGCCAGCAGCGCCCCCATCTGCGCCTCGGGCAGATAGATATCGGCCAGCCCCGTGTACAGGGCGTCGGCCGCGTTGATCGTCAAGCCCGTCAAGCCCAGGTACAGGCCCAACTGGCCGGCCAGGCGGGACAGAAAATAACTGCCGCCCACGTCGGGGAACAGGCCGATATTGACTTCCGGCATGGCCATGCGCGTGCGGCCCGTGACGATGCGCAGGCGGTTGCCTGGCCCCGCTTGCGCCACGCCCATGCCGCCGCCCATCACCACGCCATCCATCACGGCGATATACGGTTTCGGATAGAAGTGAATCACATGATTTAACGCGTATTCTTCCGTAAAGAAGTCTTCCAGCAACGCGCTGCCGCCTTGCGGCGTAGCCAGGCCCGCATCGTAAAAGAAACGGATATCGCCACCGGCGCACAGCGCTTTCTCGCTGCTGGAACGGATCACGACGGCGTCCACCTGCGGATCGTCGCGCCAGGCCAGCAAGACGGCACTCAGGGCACGCACCATCTCCAGCGACAGGGAATTGAAGGCTTTCGGACGGTCGAGCACGATGTGTCCGGTGCGGTGGCGGATGGAGGTCTGGACGAAGTTGCTCATGGCAGGCAGGAAAGAAGTGAAAGTGCAAACATTCTAGCGCCTGTGCGGGGAAGATTGCGTTCAACAGGTCCAGGCGCAAAAAAGGGCGCAATGTGCGCCCTTAGTTGATCACAACCGGTTGAAAGTCGCGGGCCAGTTAGGCGGCGGCGAATTCTTCTTCCGAGTTGTCTGGCAGATGCTTGATCGCCTCTTTACCGTGCCCTTGCACTTTGGTTTTGTACTTCATCACTTGCCTGTCCAGCTTGTCGATCAGGGTATCGATTGCGGCATACAGGTCATGCGCCAGGCTTTCCACATAGACGGTTTTGCCACTCAGACGCAGGTTGACTTCGGCCTTTTGACGTTTTTCTTTCTCTTTGAGGTTATCCACGGTCAGAATCACGGCGATATCGATAACTTGATCGAAATGACGTTTCACGCGCTCCAGCTTCGTTTGTACGTATTCACGGATGGCTGGTGTCACTTCGAGATGATGTCCGCTGATGGTGAGATTCATACACACTCCTAAAGATGATCGGGTTCGTGCGGTCCATCCTATCCGGCCCGCAGAGGAACCGAAAAAAACTTACAAACACTTACGCAGGCTCACTGGCGGAATTTTCAACGCTTCCCGGTATTTGGCAACAGTACGTCGCGCAATCACCATGCCTTGTTCCCCCAGCATGTCCGCAATCTTACTGTCGGATAAAGGATTTTTAGGGTCTTCTGCTCCTGTCAGTTGCACGATCAATGCCCGTATCGCCGTCGATGACGCTTCGCCCCCCGCTTCGGTGGCGACGTGGCTACCAAAGAAATATTTCAACTCGAACATGCCGTGCGGGGTCAGCATGTACTTTTGAGTTGTTACCCGCGAGATAGTACTCTCGTGTAAACCCAGTGTATCAGCTATTTCACGGAGCACAAGGGGGCGCATGGCAACGGCCCCATGCGAGAAAAAGTTCTTTTGTCTTTCTACTATCGCCTGCGCCACGCGCAGGATCGTGTCGAAGCGCTGGCGCATATTCTTGATCAGCCACTTGGCTTCCTGCAACTGCGCGCCCATGGCGCCCTCGCCCTTGCCCTGCTTGAGCAGGTTGGCGTACATGGCGTTGACGCGCAGGCGCGGCATGACGTCATTGTTCAGGGTGACTTGCCAGCCATTGCGCGCGCGCTTGACGACGACGTCGGGCACCACGTAATCGGACACGTCCGAGGCAAACACGGCGCCCGGATGCGGATTGCACTGGCGAATCACCGTCTGCGCTTCGCGCAAGTCTTCCTCGTCGCAATCGAGAGCTTTTTTCAGCTTGTTGAAATCGCGCTGGGCAAACCAGGCCAGGTGCTTTTCCACGATGACGAGGGCCATGCGCCGCGTCACCATGGCGACGTGCGGCAAGCGCTTGATTTGCAGCGCCAGGCATTCGGATGCATTGCGCGCGCCCACGCCCGGCGGATCGAAACTTTGCAGCAGGGACAAGGCCGTGCGCATCTCGTCGGCGTCGATTTCCAGCTCTTCCGGCAGGCGCGCCAGGATGTCGTCGAGCGACTCTTCCAGGTAGCCATTGTCGTCGAGCGCGTCGATGATCAGCTCGACCAGCGCGCGGTCGCGCAATTCGAGCACCGTCACGCGCATCTGCTCCATCAGGTGTTCGCGCAGGGTGCAGTGATGGGCCTCCAGTTGCGGACGCGAATCTTCGTCGTCGGGCGCCTTGCCCCGGCTCGCCTCGCTCCAGTCGCTGTCGCCGCCGTCCGCGGCGGCCGGGCTGTCACCCGCCTCGCCGTCAAAGGTTTCCGCTTCGGCTGGCGCCGCGGGCGCCTCCTGGCCTGGCGGCTGGGGCGGCGCTTCGGCCGGCGCGGCCGTGGAACTCAGGGCCCCGTCGGACAGCAGGCGCAGCGAACGGTCGAGCGGATCGTCGAGGCGCTCGAGCAAGGGATTGTCCGTCAGCAGTTGCTCGAGTTCCTGGTGCAATTCCAGGGTAGACAATTGCAGCAGGCGTATCGATTGCTGCAACTGCGGCGTCAGTGCCAGGTGCTGCGAGGTGCGCAGCTGCAATGATTGTTTCATTGGCTCACATGCGGAAGTGTTCGCCCAGATAGACCCGGCGTACCGACTCGTTCGCGATGATGTCGTCGGGGCGTCCCGACGCCAGCACCGAGCCCTGGTTGATGATGTAGGCACGGTCGCAGATACCCAGCGTCTCGCGCACATTATGATCGGTGATCAGCACGCCGATATTGCGCTCCTTCAAGAAGCGCACGATGCGCTGGATCTCGATCACGGCGATGGGGTCGACACCGGCGAACGGCTCGTCGAGCAGCACGAAACGCGGGTCGGTGGCCAGCGCGCGGGCGATTTCCACACGGCGGCGCTCGCCGCCCGACAAGGACAGCGCCTGGTTCTCGCGCAACTTTTCAATTTGCAAGTCGGCCAGCAATTTATCCAGGCGCTCTTCGATCTCGGCCTTCTTCAGGGGACGGCCTTCGACGGTCTGGATTTCCAGCACGGCGCGGATATTGTCTTCCACCGTCAGCTTGCGGAAGACGGACGCTTCCTGCGGCAGATACGACAGGCCCATCTGCGCGCGGCGGTGGATCGGCAGGCGGGAAATGTCCACGCCGCTGATATCGATGCTGCCGCCGTCCGACGGCACCAGGCCGACGATCATGTAGAACGAGGTGGTCTTGCCGGCGCCGTTCGGGCCCAGCAAGCCCACCACTTCGCCGCATTCGACTTGCAGCGAGACATCATGCACGACTTGCCGCTTGCCATAGGTTTTTTGCAGCCCGCGAACGATCAGGGTGCTGCCGCAACGTGTATTGTCCATTAGTTCTTTCCTGGCGCGGGCGTGGCCGGCGTCTTGGGCTTCGGCTGGATCACCATGCGCACGCTGCCGCCATCCGGCGTGCTGGTGCCGCTGTCGGAATTTTCCATTTTGAATACTTCCTTGCGGCTGTCATACGAGATGAAGGCGCCGTTGGCCACGTCGGTCACTTTCGTGCCTTCCAGGCGCGTCAGCTTGGCCTTGGAAAACAGTTTCACCACTTCCGTCTTGTTGTCGTATTCCACGCGCTCCGCCTCGCCTTCGACCCACAGGTCGCCCGCGCCATCGCGCTTCTGGCGGAAGGTGGCCAGCTTGCCGGGATCGGCCCAGAACGTGATGAACTGGTAGCCTTGCGGGTCTTCCGTGATCAGGGCCCGGCCCGCCTTCATGGTCAGCGTCCCTTTCACCAGCACGACATCGCCCGTCAGCGTGCGCACCTGCTTGACGTCATCGACGTGGCCGCTACGTGCCGTGATGACGGCTTCCTTCTCGGAATCGGCCTTTTCGGCATGCGCCACGCCCATCACGGCCAGAGAAAATACGGTCAACAGCAAGATATTCTTCATAGTATGGTTTCCTTGTTTCATTCTGTCATTTTGCCGCCGCGGCCGGGCGCGGTTTCGGCGGGAGGACCATGCGCAGCGCATTCTGCACTTCCACCACGCCGGTGGCGTTATTGGCCTTCATGCCGATGCCATTGATGCGCGAGGCGCCCGTCAGGATATCGACAGGCACGTCCGTTTCCATTCTTTCCTCATCCGGGAATACCGTCAGCGCTTCCGTCCTGACTGTCAGGTTCTGCGCCTTCGGACTGGCCACGCGGTCGATCACGACTTTGCGGTACAGTTGCAGCCGGGTATTGTCCTGGTCGATATGCGCCAGTTCCGCATTCATGTTCATCGGCGGCATGCCTGGCGTGAGCTTGCGCACGAAAGGCTGGTCGATATCGGATGAATCGTCGAGCGGGTAATGCGTGAGCTTGGTGCCCGAGACGATATAGCTGGGCTTGCCCGTCAAGTCCATGCGCACCAGGCTGAAATTGGTGATGAAATAATCTGGCTCATCGAGATGCTTGCTGGCCGTGATGTTCTGGGCATTCTTGTTCATCACTTCCAGCAGCCAGAAGCTGGCCAGCGCAAAGACGATGGCCCCCAGCACGGTAAAAATCATGCGCCAGCGATGGGCGCCTCCTGGCTTACGCATAGGGTTTCACTCTTTCAAATCGCACTGGCGGCGAGGCGATGCGCCTCACTCCAGGAACGGCGCCATGACGCGCGCATAGTTATCCTGGGCGCGCAGCAGGAATTCGCAGATCTCGCGCACGGCGCCACGGCCGCCGCCGGCCTGCGTCACATAGTGCGCCAGGTCCAGCGCTTCCGGACGCCCGCCCGGCACGCTGACGGCAAAGCCCACGCGGCGCAGGATGGGCGCATCGATGACATCGTCGCCGATATAGCCGCATTGCTCTTCCGTCAAGCCCGTCAGCGCCAGCAGTTCGCGAAACGGCGTCAGCTTGTCGTGACCGCCCTGGTGCACATGGGTAATGCCCAGGTCTTGCGCGCGGCGCGCCGTGATGGCCGAGCGGCGCGCGCTGATGATGGCCGTCTGCACGCCCGATTCCTGCAGCAGCTTGATGCCCAGGCCATCATACACATTAAACGTTTTCATCATCTCGCCATCGGGGCCGAAATGCAGGCTGCCGTCGGTGAGCACGCCATCGACGTCAAAGATCATCAGTTTGACCTTGGCCGCGCGCGCCAGGTTGTCCGCTACGCTATCCATCAGATCACCTTCGCTTGCGTCAGATCATGGATATGCAGGGCGCCTACCAGCTTGCCGTCGGCATCGACGACCAGCATCTGGTTGATGCGGAACTGCTCCATCACGGCCACGGCATCGACGGCCAGGCGTTCGGGCGCGATGCTGCGCGGCTGCGCATGCATGACGTCGCGGATCGCCACTTGCGTGAAATCCTGCACGCGCTCGAACATGCGGCGCAAATCGCCATCCGTAAACACGCCCACGGGGCGGTCATCCGCATCGACGACGGCCGTCATGCCCATGCCCTTCTTCGTCATTTCTTCCAGCGCCTGCAGCAAGGAAGCGTCCACGGGCACCTTGGGCACCCGTTCGCCGCTGCGCATGACGTCATGCACGTGCGTGAGCAGGCGGCGGCCCAGGGCGCCGCCCGGGTGCGAACGGGCGAAATCTTCTTCCTTGAAGCCGCGCAAGTCGAGCAAGGCCACGGCGATCGCATCGCCCAGGGCCAGCGTGACGGTGGTGCTGGCCGTCGGCGCCAGATTCAGCGGACAGGCTTCTTTCTCAACAGAAATATCCAGGTGCACATCGGCCAGCTGGGCCAGGCTGGAATGCGGTTTACCCGTCATGGAAATCAGTACGCCGCCCATGCGCTTGACGACGGGCATGATGGCCATCAGTTCCGCCGATTCGCCGGAGTACGAGATGGCAATAAAAGCATCGTCCGAGGTGACCATGCCCAGGTCGCCATGGGCCGCTTCCGCCGGATGCACGAACAGGGCCGGGGTGCCGGTGGAAGCGAGGGTGGCGGCAATCTTGCGCGCGATATGGCCGGACTTGCCGATGCCGGAGACGACGACTCTCCCTTTGCATTGCAGCAACATCGCCACGGCGCGGCCCACGCTGTCGTCCGTGGCCAGGCGCGCGCGCAGCGCATTGATGGCGTCGGACTCGATCTGCAAGGTGGTGCGGGCCAGCGCGACGGCGCGCTCGGTCGTCGCTTGCATGTCAATTCGATCAAAAGCTTTCAGCATTGTTTTTTCATGGGTTACACTCATGCCCAAAGTATAAACGAATTAGGAAAGCAAAAAACTTGCCAGTCACAACAAACAACGATTTCCATTGACCGCACCGGGCAACCCATGTTTTCCTCGCTTGAACTGACCCTGATGTTACTCGGCAGCGCCGTGCTGGGCGTGGTCGCTTTCAGAATGTTGCACTTGCCGCCCATGCTGGGCTACCTGGCCGTCGGCATCGTCATCGGCCCCCACGCGCTGGGCCTGGCAGCCGAGAACGAAGCGAGCCATACCCTGGCCGAATTCGGCGTCGTCTTCCTGATGTTTTCCATCGGGCTCGAGTTTTCACTTCCCAAGTTTCTCGCCATGCGGCGCATCGTCTTCGGCCTTGGCATGGCGCAGGTGGTCACCACCATCATCGCCACCGTCGTCTTCGGCTGGTTCGTCGGACGCTACCTGTCCGCCTACATCCACCTGAGCTGGCAAGCCGCCTTCGCCCTAGGCGGCGCGCTGGCCATGTCGTCGACGGCCATCGTCTCGAAAATGCTCACGGAACGGCTGGAACTCGAAAGCGAACACGGCCGCAAAATCATCGGCATTCTGCTGTTCCAGGACCTGGCCGTGGTGCCCCTGCTGATCCTGATTCCCGCCCTCACGCGCGATTCGGACAATCTGGCCGAAACCCTGGCCTGGGCGGGCGGCAAGGCCCTGGTTGTCCTCATTTTGCTCTTGTTCATCGGCCAGAAGCTGGTGCGCGGCTGGCTGACCATCGTCGCCAAGCGCCGCTCGCAGGAATTGTTCATGCTCAACCTGCTGCTGATCACCTTGGGCGCGGCCTGGATCACGGAGCGGGCCGGGCTGTCGCTGGCCCTGGGAGCGTTTGTTGCCGGCATGCTCATTTCCGAGACGGAATTCAAGCACCAGGTGGAAGAGGATATCAAGCCCTTCCGCGACGTGCTGCTGGGCCTGTTCTTCATCACCGTCGGCATGCTGCTCAACATCCGCGTGGTGCTCGATAACTGGTGGCTGGTCTTGCTGCTGCTGTGCGGCCCCGTGCTGCTGAAATTTGCCCTCATCGCAGGGCTGGCGCGGCTGTTCGGCTCATCGACGGGCGTGTCATTGCGCACGGGCCTGGCGCTGGCGCAGGCGGGCGAGTTCGGCTTCGTGCTGCTGAACCTGGCAGGCGGCATCAAGCTGATGGACCCGTTCGTCGTGCAGGTAGTGCTGGCCTCGATGGTGCTGTCGATGCTGGTGGCGCCCTTCCTCATCGCCAAGTCCGACGCCATCGTCATGAAACTGGCGGCCAACGACTGGATGATGCAATCGCTGGCACTGACCAAGATCGCCACGCGCACCATGGCGTCGCAGAAACACGTGCTGATCGCCGGCTTCGGGCGCAGCGGCCAAAGCCTGGCCACCCTGCTGGCGGAAGAAAAGATCGAATACCACGCGCTGGACCTGGACCCGGAACGGGTGCAGGAAGCACAGCTGGCTGGCGCCCACGTCTCGTATGGCGACGCGGGCCGGCGCGAAAGCCTGGTGGCGGCCGGTATCTACCGGGCCAGCGCCGTGGTGATCACCTATGCGAATACGCCCTCGGCACTGAAGTTACTGCATTTGCTCAACGATATGGCGCCGACCTTGCCCGTCATCGTGCGCAGCCACGACGACAGCGACCTCGACCAGTTGAAGAAAGCGGGCGCGGCCGAAGTGGTGCCGGAATTGATGGAAGGCAGCCTGATGCTCGCCTCGCACGCGCTGATCATGATGGGCGTGCCCCTGCGCCGCGTGGTGCACCGGGTGCAGGCGGCACGCGAGGAACGCTATGCGTCCCTGCGCGGCTATTTCCACGGCTCCAGCGACGCGGGCGACGATGCCGAGCTGGAACGCTTGCATACGGTCACCGTCAGCGAGGGCGCGCAGTGCGTGGGGTTGCCGTTAAGCACGGTCGACGTAGCTGGCTGCGGCGCGTTTGTCACGGCCATCCGCCGCGGCCGCGGCCGCCTCGATATCACGCCAGAGACGCAGCTGGCCAGCGGCGACGTGGTGGTGCTGCGCGGCACTGCCGATGCCGTGGCCAAGGCCGAAACGTTATTATTGAAATAGTCAGCCGATCTGCGCCTGCCAGCTGATGACCTTGTTGCGGCCGCCCGCCTTGGCCTGGTACAGGGCCTGGTCGGCGTGCGCCACCAGCTGCTGCGCCACCGTTTCGATGGGTAGCAGCGCCGCGTCCGCTTCCAGGCTGGCCACGCCGATCGACACGCTGACCCACGCTTGCGCGCTGCCCGGCAAGTCAAACATGGTGCCGGCAATGCTGGCGCGGATGCGTTCGGCAACAAAGGTCGCGCTGTCGAGGTCGGCATCAATCAGCAGGACGACGAATTCCTCGCCGCCGAAGCGGCCCAGCGCATCGGAGCGGCGCAATTCCGTGCGGATGCGCGTGGCCACTTCGCGCAGCACTTCATCGCCGCCCTGGTGGCCATAGGTGTCATTGACCCGTTTAAAATGGTCGATATCGATATACATACACGAAATGCAATAATTCTGGCGCCGCGCGCGGGCGATTTCTTCCAGCAGCCGGCGGTCGATATAGCGGCGGTTATAGACGCCCGTCAGGGAATCGGTCAAGCCGATGTATTTCAGCATTTCATTGCTGATCACGTTTTCCAGGCAAATGGCGATGATGGAGGCCATGTGCTTGATAAAATCCGTGCCCAGCGAAGGCGTGAAGCGCGTCACGTCGCCGCTGGCCAGGTTCAGGCTGCCAATCAGCCGCTTGTTGCGCAGCAAGGGCACCAGCGCCACGCTACGCAAAGCGCTGATCTGCGGAAAGCGGGAACCATGCACGGCGGCGTCGAACTGTCCCAGCAGGGGCAACGGCGGCGAGGCCGCTTCCCCTTCGGCCACGGGCGCCGGCAAAGCAAAACCCAGCTCCGCCACGGCATGCACGAACAGCAACTGCGGAAAGGCGCTGAAATCGACGCCCAGCTTTTCCATCACCAGCACGATATCGTCATCCTCGTCGAGCAGGCTCAAGGTGACGCCGTCGAGGTCGGAGATCACGGGCAAGGTGCGGAAAATGGTGCCGATCAACTCGGGAAAGGTGGACGCGCTGACGATTTCCAGGTCAAACGCCTGGTGGCGGCACATGATGTCGTGGTTGCGCTCGACCTGTTCCAGCAGGAAAGCCATGCGCGCGCGCAAGGCCTGGTTTTCGGCTTCGAGGCTGGCAATGCGCGGGTCCGGCGGTATTGCTTGATTCATAGAAACCTTAAACCCTTGTGTGCGGGCACCATGCTTAAAATGCCAGTTCGAAACCGATGTCCTGCCCCACCACGATGCGCTCGTCGCCGCCGTCGGTGACGATGGCGTTCATGCCGAAGCAGATGGCGCCATCGAGTTCGGGCTTGGCGCGATAGCCATGCATGACGTCGAGCGGGTCCGGTCCCGGCACGCCCGTGGCCTGGTCCACCGACGGGATCGGGCAACGCGAGCACGGCTTGACGGGTTTTAACACGGTGGCGCCAAATTGCAGGAACGCGGCGTAGTCTTCCTCGAAGGCAGCAATATCGCCGATGACCAGGTTGGGACGGAAACGGTTCATCGGCAGCGCCTCGCGACCGGCGGCGCGCAGCTTGTCATTGACATCGTCCAGCGAGGCACTGCCGGCGATCAGCACCGGGTAGCCGTCGGCAAACATGGTCGCGGCGGCAATTCCATTCGTCCAGGTGGTACTGGTGGCACGCACCACGTCCGGGTGAAAGCGCACCAGGCGGCACGGCACGCCGATGGCGTTGGAAAACCAGGTGGCCGTGACGTCGTCGCAATCGTAGGCGCGCACGGTATCGTCCCACACCTGCACGTCCAGCATGGGTGCCAGTTGCGGATGTGGCAATCCCAGCTCGATTTCCAGGCGCAACATGCCCGGCGCGCGCAGCTCCAGCGTGGTGGCCTTGATGGAGGGCACGATCAGCGCCATGCGCGGATGTTCGCGCTGGGTCAGGAAGCGGCCTTGCTCGTCCACCACCATCCATTCGCGGTCGAACACCTGCTCGCTCATCAGCCCTGAATGCGTGAGCACTGCCTCCTGCAAGTGGATGCCGGCGCACGATTTGATCGGATACAGAATGATGTCGGACAGGATAGCCATGGACAAGGGAGAAGGAACAGTGTTGCTGCTTCTGCCAGAAAGTTATTCAGAAGCGAAGTATGGCAGCAAAGCGGGCAAGCGTAAATCGGCCAGGCTCAGCCAATAAGGCAGGCCTGGCGCGGCAAAGATCAATACGTGTAGAAAATACGCTGGACTTCTTGCGTACTGTTGGTCTTGGTCAAGGCCAGCATCAGCAGGATGCGGGCTTTTTGCGGGTTCAGGGTATCGGACACGACACTGTCGAGTTCATCGTCGTTGGCTTCGCCATTGCGCGCCACGATGCCCTGGCCGACGCGGCTGGAACGCACGATCAGCACGCCTTTCTGGCGCGCCTCCACCAGGGCCGGCTTCATTTGCGCGGCCACGCTGCCATCACCCACGCCCGCGTGGATGATGCCCTTGGCGCCGGCGGCGATGAAAGCGTCCATGCCGACACGGTTCATGTTGGCGTAGCCGTAGACGATGTCCACTTGCGGCAAGGTATCGAGCTTGCTGATGTCAAATTCCGATTCCAGGGTGTGCTTGCGCGTCGACTGGCGATAGAAAAACGCCTTGCTGCCCTGAATATAGCCGAGCATGCCCAGTTCCGGCGATTTGAAGGTGTCGGTGGTCGAGGTATTGGTTTTCGTCACTTCACGCGCCGCGTTGATCTGGTCGTTCAAGGCCACCAGCACGCCCTTGCCCACGGCTTCCTTGCTGCCAGCGAGCATCACGGCGTTGTACAGGTTGATGGGACCATCGGCCGAAATGGCCGTCGACGGACGCATGGCGCCCACCACGACCACGGGTTTGTGGCTCTTCACGGTGAGGTTCAGGAAATACGCCGTCTCTTCGATGGTATCGGTGCCGTGCGTCACGACCACGCCATCGACGTCGTTCGAGGCCAGCAGCACGTTGATGCGTTTGGCCAGGGCCAGCCAGTGGCTATTGCCCATGCTTTCACTGGCGATCTGGAACACTTGCTCGCCTTTCACATTCGCCACTTTCTTCAATTCCGGCACGGCCGCGATCAGGCGCTCGACGCCCACGGTGGCCGAGGTGTAGCCCACGGTGGTGGTGCTGTCGGCGCCGCTGCCGGCGATGGTGCCGCCCGTGGCCAGGATCACCACATTCGGCAATTTGACAGCCGCCTCTTGCGCGCGCGCGGGCGCGGTGGCGACAAAACTCATCAGCAAGGTGGCCAGCATCAGCTGTGCACAAGAATGGAATTTGCGTGAAAACATGGTGCTCCCGTGAGGTGTACTGTCAAAAATAACAAAGTCGTGTGCAAATTATATGTCATCAGTGCCGCACAAATCCCCCAATTCATGCGTCCCGCGCAAACGTGCGCGCCCTTGCTTGCGCTACAGTGGCGCCATGTCCACACTCCTCTGCCTGCGCGCGTGCCTCGTCCTGCCGCTGATCTTGATCGCGCTGGGCGCCTGCTCCACGCAAACCGAACTGCGCACGGCAGCGCAGCAGGAGCAGTTCGCGCGGGAAGCGGCCAGCCAGGGCGACTGGGAGCGAGCCATGCGCAGCTACGCGGCCGCGGCCGAGAATGCCGAACTGGGCCATGGCGACTTCGCTTGGCAGGCGCGGCTGCATCACCAGGCGGGACGCGCCGCCAGCGGGGCCTGCCGCTACGATGCGGCCGAATTTCATTTCCGCCAGGCCATCGCGCTGGCAAAGAAGAGCGAACGGTCGAGCGCCCTCAGCTACAAGGCGCTGATCGACCAATATGACCGCCAGGGCAAGTCGACCGCAGCCTTGGCAGTGCGTAACGAACTGGGCTTTCATCAATCGTCGGCCCTGGGCGCCTTTGCCGACCGGGAATCGCTGCCGGTGGGCAAGTCTTGCGGCACACCGCCCTAGCACAGGAAAGTGTGCCGATGAGAGTGACACGCACGCTGCTGGCCACATCCGCCCTCTTCGCCGGCATCGCACCCGCATGCGCCGCCGAGCCGGCGTTACCCTTATGGGAAGCGGGCATCTTCGGCGGCACGGCCGTCACGCCTGCCTATCCCGGCGCCAGCGAGCGCTCGACGCGCAGCCTGGCCCTGCCCTATTTGATTTATCGCGGGAAAGTGCTGCGTGCCGATCGTTCCGGCGTGGGCGCGCGCCTGCTCGACACGGAGCGGGTGGAGTTCGACGTGGGTTTCGCCCTGTCCTTGCCGGCCAGGTCCAGCGACGTGCCGGCCCGGCGCGGCATGCCGGACCTGGGCACCCTGGTGGAATTTGGCCCGCGCCTGAAAATCAAGCTGGCCGAACCGACGCCACACAGCCGCCTGGGCCTGGAACTGCCCTTGCGCGCCGTGATCGAAACGCGCGGCGGCCTGCACCGCCAGGGCGC
This sequence comes from Janthinobacterium sp. UMAB-60, assembly GCF_900095235.1. Classification (NCBI taxonomy): domain Bacteria; kingdom Pseudomonadati; phylum Pseudomonadota; class Betaproteobacteria; order Burkholderiales; family Oxalobacteraceae; genus Janthinobacterium; species Janthinobacterium sp. UMAB-60. The sequence goes on along the minus strand of NZ_LT607495.1, from coordinate 82,587 downwards.
CACATTCGAGCCACGCCTCGTGTATGCGCTGCAAGGCAAGCAGCAGGCGTGGCAGGTCGACGCCAGCCTGGGCGCCGTGCTGGGCAATGCCGCCATCAACGATTATTTTTATGGCGTCAGCCCCGCTTTTGCCACCGGTCAGCGTCCGGCGTATGTGGCAAAAAGCGGGCTGATGCTCACGCGCCTGGGCCTGGGTGGTTCCTACCGGCTACACCGGGACTGGCGCGCCTTTGCCTTTTTGCGCTACGACAACTACTCAGGCGCCGCCAACCGTGCCAGCCCCCTGCTGCGCCAGAACAGCGGCACCTCGGCCGGTATCGGTCTGATGTGGACGTGGCAACGTTCAAGCAGCCTGGCGCGCGGCCCGGATGACTAGCCGGCTTAAAAGTCCGTCGTGGCCGACAGCATGAAGGTGCGCGGCGCGCCCAGCCCCAGGCTGGTCCATTGCGGCAACGCCCAATACGCCTTGTTGCCCACGTTGCTCACGCTGGCGCGCACGGTCAACGGCCGGCCGGCGGCGCGGGTGGCGTAGCGCGCGCCCAGGTCAAATACGCTGCGGCCCGGTACCGACAATGAATTGTCTTCATTGATGTATTGCTTCGATGCCACCGTCGCGTTCGCCGTCAGGGTCAGCCCCGGCACTGGCGGCGCATCCCACTCCACGCCCAGCTTGGCCTGCAGCTTGGGCACACCCGCCGCCTGCTTGCCCTGGTTGACGCCGTCATCCGTCCTGGCCAGGGTCGGGTCCACATAGGCGATACCGCCCATCAGGCGCATGTCGCGCACGGGCGCGCCGAAAAAGCCCCAGTCGACGCCGCGGTTGCGCTGCTCGCCGCCAAAGGAAAAGACATTGCTGACCGGGTCAACATAGCTGCTGGGACGTTTGATTTCGTACACGCTAAGCGTATGGGCGAATTCGCCCAGGTCGACCTTGACGCCGGCCTCCATCTGCTTCGATTTATACGGGGCAAACACTTCCCCCGCGTTGGCCGCCGTCATGGGGGCCGTCGCACCCTGACTCAAGCCTTCGATGTAATTGGCGTACAGCGAAACGTTCCTGGCGGCTTTGACCAGCAGGGCGACGGCCGGCGTCGTGGCAGCGGCGTCATAGCGGGAGGTTCGCGCGCCCGTCTTCACGTTGAAGCTATCGTTGAGCACTTCCTGGCGCCGCAAGCCCACCGTCAGTTGCACTTGATCCTGCGCAAACGACAGGGTATCGACCAGACCATAGCTGGCCAGGCGCAATTCCGTCTTCGAAATTTGCGGCGCCTCGAAGCGGGTCGCTGGACCCCAGACGGGATTGTAGATATTCGTGATCCAATCTTGCGCCAAGGTATTCCTGCGGCCGAACTGCTGGTCCGTGTGATGATAATACGTGGCGTTGGCCGCCCATTGATGGCTGATGCCGGCTGTGCGGAACTTGCCCTTCACGCCCACTTCCGCCGATTGTTTTTCCAGCTTAAACCCCAGGTCCGCCAGATTCGTGCGGTAGTCGCCGGCCGCATTGAACACCTGGATCAGGTAGGCGCCCGTCGACTGGTAATCGGCCTTGCCGGCGCCGATGGCGGTATACGCCATCAGTTGTTCGTTGACGTCATATTCGCCGCGCAGCATGGCGCCCTTGTCCTTCGTGTCATAGAAGGCCCAGCTGGGATTGAGCAAGGTCTCCGCTTTCGGCGGACGCGGCACGGGCAGGCCGGCGGCCAGGTTGACACCACGGTTCAAGCCACGCGCGCGGTCTTCGCTGCTGTACAGGTCGGCGGACAGGCGCGCACCAACGCCGCGCCAGTCGAGTCCTACGGACGCAAGTTGTGTCTTCTTTTTCTGATGCTCGATGGCGCCATCGCCGTCGCGGTAGACGCCGTTGATGCGGATGCCGAATTGCTTGTTTTCACCAAAGCGCTGACCCAGATCAACATGTCCACCGAACTGAGAATCCGACATATACGACGCCGTCACGCGCGCCAGCGGCGTCTCGCCCGCGCGCTTGGGCACCAGATTGATGCTGCCGCCCACGGAACCACCCGGCGGCATGCCGTTGAGCAAGGCCGACGGGCCTTTCAGCACTTCGATGCGTTCGAACATCTCGGGAGAAGTGCGGTACACGGGCGAGACGCCGAACAGCCCGCCGAACGCGACGTCGCTGGTGCCGGAACTGAAACCGCGTATCGAGTAATTCTCGCCGATGATGCCCGTCATGCCGCTGCTGAAGACGGTGGGATCGGTGGCCGAGATCACATCGGTGATGTCGCGCGCTTGCCGGTCTTCGATGAATTTATCCGTATAGCTGATGGTGTTGAACGGGGTTTCCATGAAATCCTTGTCGCCCAGAAAGCCCACGCGCCCGCCGGACGCCACTTGCCCGCCTGCGTAGGCATCGGTGACAGTATTGCCTGTGCCCCAGACCGTCACGGCCGGCATGGTTGCGGCGGCCTCTGCACTGGCGCTGTGCGCCAGCTCGCGGCGCAGCGTGTAGCTGCCATTGCCCTCGCGCACGGCCTGCAAGCCGTGTCCGCGCAGCAATTCGTAAAATCCTTCGGGCACGCTGTAGCTGCCGGACAGGCCGGCGCTGTGCTTGCCCTGCAGCAAACCTGCATCGACCGTCAGTTCGACGCCTGCCTCGGCAGCAAAGGTGTTGAGCGCCAGGCCCAGTGCACCGGCCGGCACGCTGAACGCTTGCCGGACTTGCGCCGCTTGCGCAAAGGCCGGCGGGGCCGCCACGCTCAGCGCCCCCACGGTCAGGCCCGTGACAAGCGCCAGTTGCACGGCAGTGGCGATACGGTTCAGGTTCAAGGCGGGAAGGTGGCGTGTCGCCATGCGTGTTGCCATAAGTTAAGTCCTTTTCAGATGGGATGATTGCTTGTTCTCACCCTATCTCCCGAACGAAAAGGCAAAACCCTCAATGCAAATACGAATCATTACAAAAATAACTTATATTATTCATACCCCTTGAGCACGTCGTCGATCACCCGTTTCAGCGACGTCACGCTGGCTGCCGTGATGTACCAGGCATCGGCATCGACAAAGATGACACGGCCATTCTTCCAGGCATTGGTCTGGCGCAAGAGCGGATTGGCCATCTGTTCGGCCGTCATGACGGGACGGTGTTCCATCACGGCCGTACGGTCGACAACATAAATGATGTCGGGATTGGCTTGCTGGATGAACTCGCTGGAAATGGGCTGCCCATGCAAGCCCGCTTCGACGGCCGTGCTGGCCGGTTTGACGCCCAGCGCATCGAAGACGAAGCCGTAGCGCGACTGCACGCCGAATGCACTGAAGGCGCCGTTGTTGTGCAGCACGATCAGCGCCTTCTCGGGACGGTCCTGCGTCACCTTGCGCGCGTCCGCCACCTTGGCATCGAGCTCGGCGGCCTTCTGGCGAGCAAGGTCTTCCTTGCCGAAGATACGTCCCAGTGTCAGCAAGTGTTGCTTGACCACCTCGATGTGCTTGCTCTCGCTGTTCTGGTAATCCACGTCGAAGTGCAAGGTGGGCGCAATCTGGCTCAGCTCCTGGTAATGGTTGGCCTGGATCGAGGTCATCAACACCAGGTCGGGCTGGAGCGCGTGGATATGTTCGAGATTCGGCTGCACGATGGCGCCCAGGTCGCGGATGTCCTGGTCGTCCTTGTAGCGGGTGAGAAAGTGCGGCACGTATTCCTTCACCATACCGGCGACCGGCACGCCCAGCTGATCGAGGAAATCGACTTCGTTCATGTCGAGCACGGCCACGCGCCGGGGACGCTGTTCGATCACCGTCGTGCCCAGCTTGTGCACGACGGTGATGGGAGAAAACGCCGGCTGTGTGGCCGAGGCGGCAGGCGCCGGCGGTACGCTCGCCGTCTTGTCGGTACAGCCTTGCAAGACGGCCATGGCGGCGAGCAGCACGGCGATTGCCAGACGGGGTTGGTTGCAGATCATCTCAAGCTCCTGTGGGGGTAAAGTAGTTGCAGACGCAGCCGCGCTCGTTGCGCACGATGTGGAAATCGATGTCGTACAGGGCGCGCAAGCGTTCCTCGGTGACGACCTCGTGCGCGGGGCCAGCAAAGCGCACGGCGCCGCCCTGCATGGCGACGATGTGGTCCGAATAGTTGGCGGCGAAGTTGATGTCGTGGATCACCAGGATCACGGTGCGGCCCTGCTCGTCGCACAGACGGCGCAGCGCGCGCATGATCTGCACGGCGTGTTTCATGTCGAGGTTGTTGAGCGGCTCGTCGAGCAGCAAAATGTCCGTCTGCTGGGCAATCGTCATGGCCAGGAAGGCCATCTGGCGCTGGCCGCCGCTCAGCTCATCGACGTAGGCGGCACGCAGCGCTTCGAGCGACAAAAAGGCGATGGCCTCGTCGATGGCGAGCCGGTCCTGCGGCGTCAGCGTGCCACGGCTGTAGGGGAAGCGGCCGAAGGCGACCAGTTCTTCCACCGTCAGGCGCAGATTGAAATCAGGCGACTGGCGCAGGGTGGCCACTTGCCGTGCATAGTCAGCAATGCGAATGTCCGCGATGCTGCGCCCGCCAAGCAAAATTTCCCCCTGACCCGGTTCCAGCAGGCGCGCGATGAGCATCAGCAAGGTGGTCTTGCCGGCGCCGTTGGGGCCGATCAAGGATGTCACTTTGCCCTTGGGAAACTGCGTGCTGACGTTGGCCAGCACGCGCCTGGCGCCGTAGCTTTTTTCAATTTGTTTGACGTGGATCATGCGGTGCCTCGGGTGCGGACCATGAGCGCGAGGAAGTAGGCGCCACACACCAGGTTGACGAGGATGCCGACCGTGGTCCGGTAGTTAAAAACGTGCTCGACCAGAAGCTGGGCGGCCAGGAAGATGGTGATGGCGATGGCGCAGCCCAATGGCAAGGTGACGCGATGGCGTGCCGTGCGGGCCAGGGCATAGCTTGTGTTCGCTACAAAGATGCCCATGAAGGCCGTCGGACCCAGCAGACTCGTCGACACCGCCACCAGCACGGCGATCAGCGCCAGTTGCAGCTGCACCATGCGCCGGTAATCGATACCGAGCGAGATGGCTTGCTCGCGCCCCAGCGCCAGCACGTCGAGCGCCGGCAAGGTTTTCAGCACGGCCAGGCAGGCGGCACCCACCAGCAGGGCCGAGGTCAACAATTGTGCGGGCTGCGCCTTGTTGAACGATGCCTGGCTGAATCCTTGCAAGATGGCAAATTCGCCCGGGCTGATGCGCAGCTGGATGAACTGCGTGAACGTAGCAATCACCATCGTCAGCACGAATCCCAGCAGCAACAGGAAATACACGTTGTTCTTACCATCACGAAACAGCCAATAGTGGATGGCCCAGGAGTAGGCCAGCATCAGCGCGATCGACACGACAAAATTGCCGTTGTGTCCCAGCAGCACCACATTGTGCATGCCCATCGCCAGGATCAGCAGCGACTGCAGCAGCAGGTACACGGCTTCGTAGCCCATGACGGCCGGCGTCAATATCCGGTTGCCGGCGATGGTCTGAAAAATAATGGACGACACGGCCACGCAGACGCCGCCGATGGCAATGGCGGCCAGGCGAGAGATGCGCTTGGGGATGATGTAATCGAAGTCAAAATTCGCGCCGAGGAAGAGAAAGGCCAGCGCCAGGGCAAACACGACCAGCCACAGCGTCCGCTGCTTGAATAGCCGCTTCATCGCCGCCCCCGGATGATCAATATGAGGCACAGCAGGCCGCCCACGCCCCCTGCCGTCAGGCCGATCGGCACCTCGAACGGGTAGATCAGCAAGCGCCCGGCGATGTCGCAGGCCAGCAGCAGCGAGGCGCCGCACAGGGCCACGATGGGCAGGGTGCGGCTCAGGTTGTCGCCATGGCGCAAAGCCACCAGGTTCGGAATGGCCAGCCCGACAAACGGAATCGCCCCTACCGTGATCACCGTGGCCGCCACCGTGACGGCCACCAGCATCAGGCCCAGCGCCACCGTGCCCGCATAGTTCAGGCCGAGGCTGGTGGCCATCCCCTCGCCCATGCCCAGCACGGTAAAGCGTTGCGCGTACAGATACGTGACGGCAACGATGGGCAAGATCAGATAAATGATTTCATAGTTGCCCTGCACGATGCGCGAGAAATCGCCGAGCAGCCAGCCCTGCATGCTTTGCAGGATGTTGTTGCGGTAGGCATAAAACTCGGCCACGGCACTGAGCACGCCGCCATACACGAGGCCGATGACGGGCACCAGTATCGTGTTCTTGAAGCGGATGCGGCGGATCAGCGCCACATACAGCAAGCTGGCGGCAAAGCAAAAGGCCAGCGCGAACGCCATCTTGCCCGCCGTGCCCGCTGCGGGCGCCACGGTCAGCGACACGAGAATGCCCAGCTTGGCCGCGTCGAGGCCGCCCGAGGTGGCCGGCTCGACGAATTTGTTGCGCACGATGTGCTGCAGGATGACACCGCAGACGGACAGGCCCACACCCGTCAGCACCAGCGCCGCCAGGCGCGGCAGGCGGCTGGCCGTGAGGGTCAGCCATGCATCAGCGGACAGCGCGTCGGACAGCGCAAACAGCTGCGTCCAGGCGATGTGCCTGGCACCGACCAACAGCGAGGCGCAACACAGGATCAAGAACAGGAACAGCAGACGCGCTTGTGTCAAATCGTCATCCCGTTCATTGCTGCGGCGCGGCGCAGGCGATGCGCCAGCCCTTGGCCGCCTGGCGCTGGGCCAGGAAGTGCGCATACAGGCCGTTCCGTGCGCGCAAGGTGGCTGGCGCGCCCTGCTCGCGGATCGTGCCGCCATCGAGCACGACGATCTGGTCGGCCATGGCCACCGTCGATAGCTGGTGGGCGATGACGATCACCGTGCGCTTGCCGCGCAGCCGCGCCAGCGCCTCGGCGATGGCGGCCTGGTTTTCCGCATCGAGCGCGGCTGTCGCTTCGTCGACCAGCAAAATCGGCGCATCCTTGATCAGCGCGCGGGCAATCGCAATGCGCTGGCGCTCGCCACCGGACAGGCGCGCGCCGCCCTCGCCCACCGGGGTATCGAGTCCCTGCGGCAGGCGGGCGATGATCTCGGCCACGCCCGCCTGGCGCGCCGCATCCAGTACTTCGGCATCGGTCGCGTCCGGCTTGCCTATGCGGATGTTGTCGCCGATGCTGCCGTGGAACAGATAACTGTCCTGAAATATCTGGCTGATCTGCCCGGCCAATTGCTCGCTGGACATGTCGCACACATCGACACCGCCCACCAGCACGCTACCCTGGCTGGCGTCGAAGAAACGCGCGATCAGGCGTACTAACGTCGTCTTGCCGGAGCCGGAAGCGCCGATCAGCGCCGTCATGCTGCCCGGTGCAATCTGCAGATTGATGTCCGTCAATATGTCAGGCTGGTCCTGTGCATAGCGGAAAGCTACGCCGCGCAGCTCGACGGCACCATCGCGCGGCGCTTGCGGCGCTGGAGCTTCCGGCAAAGGCTGCACGGCGAAAATATCGCGCGCCGCGTCGAGCGGCCCCCGCGCGCCGCGCAGCACTTCGCCATAGCTGGCCACTTCCTGCAGCGGGTCGACAAAGCGCACCACCAGCAGCAGTGCCACGATGACAGAAATAGCGTCACCCGCAGCGGCTGCCGCACCCAGCAGGCCCTGCAGCCACAGCGCGGCGGCGGCCAGCAAGGCGGCGAAGATGGCTTGCACGGCCCAGGCGTTGAGCACCGACGACAAGGCCGACAGATAAATCAGCCGCGAGCCCGCATGGCGCTGCCCGTCGATGGCTTGCCGCAAAAAACGCGTACCGTCGCCGCTGAAAGCGCGCAAGACGGACTGCGCTTGCGCAAACTCCACCAGGCGCTGGCTGGTCTGGGCAAAATGCCGGTGGTAGGCGTCGTCGGCGCGCTGGCCCAGGTGCGCCGTGAGCCGCAAGGCGCCCGCCAGCAGGGGCAGCGCCAGCAGCGCCATGACGCCCAGCTGCCAGTGCAGCGCGAACAGCGCGGCCACCAGCACCAGGGGCGTGACGGCGCCGCAAATCACGGGCGTGAGCACGTGGGCCGGCAGTTGCGCCACGTTCATCATGCCCTGCGTGATGACGTGGCCCAGCTTCGCCGTGTTGTCCGGCGTGAACCAGCCGACGGGCAGGCGCGCCACATGGTCGCCCAGGCGCTGGCGCGCCCCTTGCAGCACCGTCACGCCCACGCGCACGCCCGCCTTTTCCACCTGGCGCCGCCAGCCCCAGCAAGCGACCAGCCCGGCCAGCAGCACCAGCAACCACAGGGCCGCGCCGCCCGTGTCACCAGCCAGCAGCCGGCCCAGCGCCAGCACCAGCGCGGTGATCGTCAGCCCGCTGAGCACGCCATACGCGACGGCCATGGCACAGTAGCGGCGGAAGACAGGCGCATCATCGCCCAGCAATTGTATGAAAGTCTTCAGCATGACGGGGTCGCCTCTTCCTCGGTATCCTGGTAACCGCCCAGCGCCCACAGTTGCGCGTAGCGGCCCTTGTCTGCGAGCAATCCAGCATGGCTGCCCTGCTCGACGATGACGCCGTTCTCGACGACGATGATGTGGTCGGCGTGCATGATGGTATCGAGCCGGTGCGCGATCACCAGCAGGGTGCGGCCCCGGGCAAAGCGCGACAGCGCGTCCTGGATCGCCACCTCGTTTTCCGCATCGGCCGCCGCCGTGGCTTCATCGAGCACCAGCACGCTTGGATCGAGCAGCACGGCGCGGGCGATGCTCACGCGCTGTAGCTCGCCGCCGGACAGTTGCGCATCCTCGCCGATCACGGAATCGTAGCCGCGCGGCAAGGCCAGGATGCGTTCGTGGATGTTCGCCAGGCGCGCCGCTTCCTCAACCTCGTCGCTGCTGGCCGATGGCCGCCCCAGTGCAATGTTCTCGCGCACGCTGGCGTGGATCAATCGCACTTCCTGCAGCACGAAACCGACGCGCCGGTACAGCTCGGGCGTGGCGATGTGGCGCAGGTCGACGCCGCCCAGGGTGATGCGCCCCTCGCTCGGGTCGAAAAAGCGCAGCAGCAGGCGCGCCAGGGTCGACTTGCCGGAACCGGAGGCGCCGACGATGGCCGTCACCGTGCCAGCTTGCAAAGTGAAACTGATGTCCGACAGCACCTTGTTCTGTCCGTCGTAAGCGTAAGCGACGTGTTCGACGCGGATCTCGGTGCCGTTCGGCAATTGCTGCACATCCGGCCCCGGCTGCGCCAGCACGGGCGTATCGAGCAAGGCTTGCACGCGTTGGGCCGCGCCGGTGGCATTGTTGAGGTCATGCGTCAGGTAATGCAACAGCAGCATCGGTGCGGAAATGCCGGGCGCCACCAGGGCGAACGGCAGGATATCGACGGGCGCCATCCAGTCCAGCGCCACGAAGACGGTGCCGGCAAGCACCACCACGCCCAGCACGGCCACGGGCGCGATCAGCGCGTTGGCGTTCGCCATGGAACCGACCAGCGGACGAGTGAAGGCAGAAAACGCGTCGGCAAAAGCGTCGACGGCCGCGCGGTAGCTGCCATGCGCGCGGCCCGTGGCGCCGAAGGCCTTGACCACGGGAATGCCGTTGACGAACTCCACCACGGCATTGTTGATGCGCCCCATGCCGGCGACAAATTGTTCCATATTGCTTCCGCTGGCCTTCATGGCCCGGCCAAAGAACAGGAAAAAGCCGGGAAACGGCAATATCGCGACGATGGCCAGGCGCCAGTCCATGGCGAACAGGTACACCACCGAAATAGCGATGGCGCCGACGGCGCGTCCCGTCGTCGTATAAAAATGGGCAGTGAGGCTGTGCAGGGTGTTGATGTCATCCTGCATCGCCTGCTTGACCTCGCCAGAGGCCCGGCTGGTGAACCAGCCCAGCGGTACTTGCCCCAGGCGCTGCATGGCTTGCAGGCGCAACTGGTGGGTGAGGCGGTTGTCGGCCAGGTGGGCGGCCAGCTCGCCCAGCGACATCAGCGCCATGCCGGCAAACAGGCAAGCGACGCTGGCGATGATGGTGGGCCAAAGATCACCTTGCGCCAGCGCAGGGTCCAGGGCGATGTGCGCGATGTGCGCGATGCCCGCCAGCGGTACCAAGGTGAGCATGGAACCGGTGCCGGCGAGCATGGCGGCGACGATCAGCCGTCCGCGGATGGGGAGCAGTATCCGGCTGATCGGGCCGGCTTGGCGGCTTGGGCTACTCATGGAGAAAACGGGGGGGAACGTGCATAATTTCAATGGATAAGGGTGGCTCTTACCCTATATCCCGAACGAAAATGCAAAACCCTCAATCACGCGAGCGAAATTATCAGGCAGCGGCCTGGCGGATGGCTTGCACCGTCACCCAGTAGCGCGTGCGCGCAACGATCTGCACCGGCAAGGCCAGCGCCAGGTTGTGCAGCGCGCGGTCCGTATCGCGCAAGGAAAACACGCCGTTGACGGTCAAGCCGGCCACAGCCGGGTCGCAGCGCAGCAGGCCCGGACGGTAGCGGGACAGTTCGGCAAGCAGGGCATCGAGGCGCATGTTGTCGGCCACCAGCACGCCCTTCGTCCAGGCTGCGGCGCTGGCGGAGGCAGGCGCGCCAGACTGCACGATGTCGGCCGAGAAGACGGCGCCCTGGCCCGTGGCGATGCGCACGGGCCGCTCCGGCGCATGCGCGAGGCGCACCTCGACGGCGCCCTCGAAGACGGCGACGCGCGACGTGTGTTCGTCTTGCCGCAAAGTAAAACGCGTGCCCAGGGCCCGCACCGTGCCGTGGCGGCCCTGCACGCGGAAAGGCCGCTGCGCCGGATCGGGATCGTGCGCCGTGGTGACGAGGATTTCCCCTGCCCGCAGGATCAGCAGGCGTTCGCTGGCATCGAAGCGCACGTCGATGGCGGAAGCGGAAGCGAGCATCACGCGCGTGCCGTCAGGCAACATGATTTCGCGAATTTCCCCTTTCTCCGTAGCGTGGCCTGCCATGGCCACTTGCCAGGCATCCGTGCCGCGCGCCGCATACAGCATGCCGCCCACGGGCAACAGCACGGCCAGCAACTTCAGGGCGCGGCGGCGGTTCAGGTAGGCGGCGCAGGCCGGCTCGCGCAGTGCATGGCGGGCCACCTCGCGCGGCACGCTGTGCAGCTTGCCTTCGAACGCTTGCAGGCGCTGCCAGGCGAGGTCGTGGTGCGGATGGGCGGCGCGCCAGCGGGCGCACTCGGCCTGGTCCTCGTCACTGGCGTCATCGGACCACAGGCGCGCCATCCACCGGGCAGCCTGCTGAACGATGGCGGGCGCAATCAGCACGTCCATGGCTCAGGCATCCTGCCCATGCAAGGCCTGGTAGCAGGCCAGCAAGCCGGCGGCGATGTATTTTTCGACGGACGAAACAGATACTTGCAGTTCGGCGGCGATGTCGCGGTAACTCATGCCGTCGAGTTTGCACAGCAGCAAGGCCTGGCGCGCCTTGGCCGGCAGCCGGTGCAGCACGGCGTCGATTTCCGCCAGCGCTTCCAGCACCAGGGCGCGCTCTTCCTCGGACGGCGCCAGCGCTTCGGGCACCTGGGCCAGCACTTCCAGGTAAGCCGCTTCGATCTGGCGGCGGCGGTACAGGTCGATGACCATGCCGTTGGCGATCTGCGTCAGGTGACGGCGCGACTCCCCGGCAGGCGGTACCCTGCCCGTCTTCATCAGGTGCAGGTACACGTCGTGCGCCAGGTCGGCCGCATCGAAGGCATTGCCGAGCTTTCGGCGCAACAAGCCCCGCAGCCAGCCATGGTGGTCGGTGTACAGACTGCTGACTTGCTGCTGAAGCGCTAACTCGGCGGTGCTCACGATACCCTTCCTGTCGCCAACGGCCGGCAAGAACAGGCGCATCGGATTATAAATGAGAATTATTCTCATTGTACGCGGAGTGACGAGGAAAGCGCAATACGGCTGCGGGCAGCAAACGCTGTCAGTGCTGTTGTTTGACCGGCCTGAGCAGCCTGAAGGCGGCCCACAGCGAAGGCCGGCAGACGTACAGTACGGCCGCCAGCAGCACGCACCATGCCAGCGGGGCAAGCGGCCCCAAACGCTGCGCAAAAAACGCATGGCTCTGGTGCAACTGACTGCCCACGCCAGGCCGTCCATCTTGTCCGCGTGATGCACGCGGCGATGGGAAGGAAATTTGCTAAAATATCCTTTGTCATGTGGTTTAGCAACACAGACAGCAGCGTCTTTCACAAGACCACAGCGCCTGTCGCTCAACAATATGCAGCCAGCCCTATCCGACCGGAAGCGGCCGTTGCGAACCAAGGGCAGTAAGCATGAACGACATTCACCGCGCCGGTACCGCCGCACGCGCAGCCCAGCCTGCGCTCCTGAAAGCGGGAGTACTGCAGGAAGCCATCTTCAACAGCCCCTATTTTTCCTGCATCGCCACCGATGCACAGGGTGTGATCCAATTATTCAATGTCGGTGCCGAGCGCATGCTGGGCTATCAGGCAGACGAGGTGATCGACCAGATTACGCCGGCCGGCATATCCGATCCGGCCGAGGTCATCACCCGCGCCGCCGCCCTCTCGCAAGAACTCGGTACGCTGATCGCGCCCGGTTTTGAGGCGCTGGTCTACAAGGCGTCGCGCGGCATCGAAGACAGTTATGAGCTGACATATGTGCGCAAGGATGGCAGCCGCTTCCCCGCGATCGTCTCGGTGACGGCGCTGCGCGATGCGGACGAGGCCATCATCGGCTATCTGCTGATCGGCACCGACAATACCGTACGCAAGCATGCGGAACAGGAGCGCGAGCTGCTCAATCGCGTGCTGAGCGACAATAGCGTCGAACTGGAAAATGCGCGTGCGCAAGCCGACAAGGCCAACCGCGCCAAGTCGGAATTTCTGTCGAGCATGAGCCATGAGTTGCGCACGCCGCTCAATGCGGTGCTGGGCTTTGCCCAGCTGATGGCGTCGGACACGCCGCCGCCCAGCCCCTCCCAGCAACGCTCGCTGGACCAGATCCTCAACGGCGGCTGGTATCTGCTACGCCTGATCAATGAAATTCTCGACCTGTCGATGATCGAATCGGGGCGGGTCGCCATGTCGCGCGAGGCGATGGCGCTCACGGATGTCTTGCGCGACTGCCGCGCCATGATCATGCCGCAAGCGCAAAAACGCAATATCACGCTGTCCTTCCCTTCGCTCGACCAGCCGTTCTACGTGCATGCCGACCTGACGCGCGTCAAACAGGTGGTCATCAATCTGCTGTCGAACGCGATCAAATACAACCGCACGGGCGGCAGCGTGCTGGTGGAATGCAAACCGCATGGCGATCGGGTGCGCCTGAGCGTGCGCGATACGGGTAATGGCTTGCGTAGCGAACAACTGGCGCAATTGTTCCAGCCATTTAACCGGCTGGGACAGGAAGCCGGCGTCGAGGAAGGTACCGGCATCGGCCTCGTCGTGACCAAGCAACTGGTCGAACTGATGGGTGGTACGCTGGGGGTGGAGAGCGAAATCGGTGTCGGCACGCTGTTCTGGATCGAACTGGCGGCCTCGTCTGCTCCCGAACTGCTGCTCGGCACGCATGCGGCAGACCTGGACCGGGAACCGTCGGGCGAGACGTCCTGCGATGCACCTTGCCGCAAGGTACTGTATGTGGAAGACAATCCGGCCAATCTGATCCTGGTCGAGCAGCTGATCGCCCGACGCAGCGACCTGGGCATGCTCAGCGCCGTCGATGGACACCTGGGCATCGCGCTGGCGCGCCAGCATCAGCCCGACCTGATCCTGATGGACATCAACCTGCCCGGCATCAGCGGCACCGAGGTCATGGGCTTGCTGCGCGTCGATCCGCTGACAGCGCACATTCCCGTCATCGCCTTGTCAGCCAACGCCCTGCCGCGCGACATCCGCAAGGGCCTCGATGCCGGCTTCCTGCGCTATTTGACCAAGCCCATCAACGTACCCGAGTTCATGGAGGCGCTTGACACGGCGCTGAGCCTGGCGGCAGCCGCGCCAAAAGGCGTGGGGACGCGCTAGCCTGCCTGGCGATGCGCCAGAAGTAAAAAAACCTCGCACGCCGCGAGGTTTTTTTTTATCTGCCAGACAATCAGACGTTGAACAGGAAGTTCAGCACGTCACCATCCTTGACCACGTATTCCTTGCCTTCGGCGCGCATCTTGCCCGCTTCCTTGGCACCGGCTTCGCCCTTGTAGGCGATGAAGTCGTCATAGGCGATGGTTTGCGCGCGGATGAAGCCGCGTTCGAAGTCGGTGTGGATCACGCCGGCCGCTTGCGGTGCCGTGTCGCCTACATGGATGGTCCAGGCGCGTACTTCCTTCACGCCCGCCGTGAAGTAGGTTTGCAGGCCCAGCAGCTTGTAGGCGCTGCGGATCAGGCGGTCCAGGCCGGGCTCTTCCAGACCCATGTCAGCCAGGAAAGCGCCCTTGTCGGCGGCATCCAGATCGGCGATTTCCGCTTCCATCGATGCGCAGATGGCGACGATGGGCGCGTTTTGCGATTGCGCGTAGGTGGTCAGCTGGTCCAGCAGCGGGTTGTTGGTAAAGCCCGTGTCGGAGACGTTGGCGACGAACATGGCTGGCTTGGCCGTGATCAGGCACAACGGCTTGATCAGTTCCATTTCGTCGGCGTCCAGACCCATCGCGCGCACCGGCTTGGCGTCATTCAGGTAAGGCATCATGCGTTCCATGATGGCCAGCAGCTTGGCCGCGTCCTTGTCGCCCGAGCGGGCTTTCTTGTTTTCGCGATGAATCGCTTTTTCCACGGTGCCCATGTCGGCCAGCGCCAGTTCGGTCTGGATGACTTCGATATCGTCGAGCGGGCTGATCTTGCCGGCCACGTGGATGACGTTGTCATCTTCGAAACAGCGAACGACGTTGACGATAGCGTCCGTTTCGCGGATGTGCGACAAGAACTGGTTGCCCAGGCCCTCGCCCTTCGATGCGCCAGCCACCAGGCCGGCGATGTCGACGAATTCCACGATGGCGTTGACCGTGCGTTCCGGCTTGACGATGGCGGCCAGCGCATCCATGCGTGGATCCGGCACTTCGACGACGCCGACGTTCGGTTCGATGGTGCAGAACGGATAGTTTTCAGCCGGGATGCCGGCTTTCGTCAGTGCATTGAACAGGGTGGACTTGCCGACGTTCGGCAAGCCGACGATACCGCATTGGAGACTCATGGAAAACCTTTAATAATCAAAGCACATGGCGCCGTCTATCGGCGTGCTTGCCGTGCTGTTAGGGAAAACGGAGCTATCGCTCGCCGTTTTCCGGGAATGGTGCGTGTGCTGCATTTCAAGGGGTCAATTGTACCCCTGACAGGCGCGCTTCAAAAGCCCGATGATGGGCAAATGACGCCAAAACAGCCGTATCGTGACGCCATCAGGCCCTGTTCTCAAGCCGTATGCAGCTTCATGGTCGCCGCCTCGAACTTGCCTTCGACGATCTGCGGCATGACCTGCAAGGATTTCTCAATGGCTTGCTCGATCAGTTCCTGGTCTTCGCGGCGCGGCCGGTGCAGCACGAAGTCGGCCACCTGCTGCTGCAGGCTCAGGGTGCGCGGGTGACCGATGCCCAGGCGCAAGCGCCAGTAATCCTGCGTGCCCAGCGCGGCCGTAATGTCTTTCAAGCCATTGTGGCCGCCGGCCGAGCCACCTTTCTTCAGGCGCGCAATGCCGGGCATCAAGTCGAGCTCGTCGTGCACGACCAGCACTTCATCGGCGGCGATCTTGAAAAAGCGCGCCAGCGCGCCCACGGACTGGCCCGAGCGGTTCATGAAGGTCAGCGGTTCGAGCAGCCAGACTTCCTTGCCGGCGATCGACGTTTTTGCCAGCATGGCGTTATAGCGCGAATCGCGCTGCAAGCGCGTGCCGGGCAAGCTGTTGGCAAGATTGTCCACCAGCCAGAAACCGGCATTGTGGCGCGTTTGTTCGTATTCGGGTCCCGGGTTGCCGAGACCGACGATCAGGCGTATGGGCATGGCTGTGTCTGCAATGAAAAAGAAAACATTATCGGTGAAAACAGGCAGAAAAAAACCCGCGCGGCGAACCTGGCGGGTTTTTCCTTGCAACTACCGCATTGCTGCGGCGGCAAAATTACTTCTTGTCGGCTTCAACAACAGCAGCGGCTTCAGCTTCAGCAGCAACGTGGCCAGCCGGTACCGAAGCGGTAGCGATGGTCAGGTTGGCGCCGTGGGTGACAGCGGTCACGCCAGCTGGCAGGACCAGGTCGCCGATGTGCAGCGAGTGACCGACGTCGATGTTCGACAGGTCAACGTTGATGAATTCTGGCAGTTGGCCTGGCAGGCACGAAACTTCGATTTCGTTGGCTACGTGGCTGATGGTCGCGCCGTGCAGTTTGACTGCTGGCGAAACGTCAGCGTTCGTGAAGTGCAGAGCAACTTTCACGTGGATAGCTTGCTTCGAGTCAACGCGCTGGAAGTCAGCGTGCAGGACCAGTTGTTTGTATGCGTGGACTTGGAAGTCGCGCAACAGAACTTGCTGGGAAACGCCATCGATTTCCAGATCCAGGATCGACGAGTGGAACACTTCTTTTTTCAACGCGTGGTACAGGGCGTTGTGATCCAGCGAGATCAGCACCGGGGCTTCAGCGCCACCGTAGACGATACCAGGGGTTTGGCCGGAAATGCGCAGGCGGCGGCTCGCTCCGGAACCTTGCAATTCGCGTTTAAATGCGATAACTTTCATGTGAAACTCCAAGAAGAACAAGGCTTGCGCCTTGTGTTATGAAGATTCCCGCGACCAGGAATCTTCGGAAATGGGTGCAGATGCACCCCGAAAACTAAAACACTGCGGCGCAACAGGCAAAAAGCCGGTCGCGCCGCAGGCATTACGTCTGTTTCTATCGACTGTATCGAATTAATCGATGAACAGCGAGATGACGGAGTCACCCTTGATGATGCGTTTGAACGTCTCGGCCAGCAGCGGCGCGCACGTCAATTGACGGATCTTGCCGCAGGCTAGGGCCGCTTCGGACAGGGGGATCGTATCGGTCACGACCAGCTCATCGAGTGGCGAAGCCGAAATACGGTCGATCGCCGGGCCCGACAGCACCGCGTGCGTGCAATACGCCACGACTTTTTTCGCGCCGCGCTCTTTGAGCACTTCGGCAGCCTTGGTCAGGGTGCCTGCCGTGTCGACCATGTCATCCATGATCACGCAGTTGCGGCCTTCGACTTCACCGATGATGTTCATCACTTCGGACACGTTCGCTTTTGGACGGCGCTTGTCGATGATGGCCAGGTCGCAGCCCAGGCGTTTTGCCAGGGCGCGCGCACGTACCACACCGCCGACGTCCGGCGACACCACCAGCAGATCCTGGTAGTTTTTCTTTTGCAGGTCACCCAGCAAAATTGGCGAAGCGTAAATATTGTCGACTGGGATATCGAAGAAACCTTGAATCTGGTCAGCGTGCAAGTCCATGATCAGGACGCGCTCGACACCGGCTTCTTCCAGCATGTTCGCCACCACCTTGGCCGAAATCGCCACACGCGCGGAGCGGGGACGACGGTCTTGGCGGGCGTAGCCGAAGTAAGGAATCGCGGCGGTGATGCGGCCAGCGGAAGCACGTTTCAAGGCATCAACCATCAGCATGATTTCCATCAGGCTGTCGTTGGTTGGAGCACAGGTGGATTGCAAAACAAAAACATCCTTGCCGCGCACGTTTTCGTTAATCTCGACCATTACTTCGCCGTCGGAGAATTTCGAAACGTTTGCTTTACCGAGAGGAATGCCGAGGTTTTTTGCGACCCCCTCTGCCAACGCTGGATTCGCGTTGCCGGTAAAAACCATCAGGTTTTCGTAAGCCATGGGAGTCCCAAGAGGTGATAAAGAAGTCTTGAAAAGCACTAACCGGGCATAGGCCCGGTCAGTCATTGTTTAGAATATGCCGCGTGGCGACATATCTGCTTTTTCCCGCACTGGACGCTAACTTCGCATCGACAGACTACGGTGAAATGGTGGCAGGGGAAGAAGGATTCGAACCTTCGCATGCTGGAATCAAAATCCAGTGCCTTAACCAGCTTGGCGATTCCCCTACGTTACTGACTGCTTGCCGTCATGTTGGCCAGTATTATACCGACTATTTGACGCTAAGCAAAATCTTTTTTTTGCTCTCTACAACATGGTGAGCATCGGGTGGCGACTCAGCGCTTTTGCCTTCCAGGCGACCCAGACTGGTGGCACATTGCCGAGCACCGCATCCGCTTCTTCCTGACTGCCAAACGCACTAAACACACAAGCACCGGAACCAGTCATCCTGGCCTCACCGTAAGCACCCAGCCATTCTACCGCATCTGCTACCGGCTTGAAAAGACTGCATGCTACTTGCTGTAAATCATTCTTACCAAACCCGCCCGCATCGTTTCCTTCTGCGAGGTACCTGGAAAAGTCCGCTATTGTGACGGGTTCGGTATTTCTCGTCAAGCCTTCCGCGCAAAAAATTGCGGCGGTGGGCACTTGCACGCCCGGCTCGATCACCACATACCAGCATTCTGGCGTGGCGACAGGCTGCAAGGCCTCGCCCACGCCTTCGGCAAAGGCATTCTCGCCAAAGATGAAAAACGGGATATCGGCACCCAGCGGCAAGCCCAGCGCCATCAATTCCTCGCGCGTCAAGCCCGCTTGCCACAAACGGTTCAACGCCATCAACGCCGTGGCCGCGTCGGACGAGCCGCCCCCCAGCCCGCCGCCCATGGGCAACACTTTATCGATAGCGATATCGACGCCGCGCGGCAAGGCGCCCTTGCGGCGCAGCACCTCCGCCTGCAGCAATGTCGCGGCGCGGATGATCAGGTCCTGCTCCTGTGGCACGCCGGCCAGTTCCGTCACGCGGACAATCGCCGTGTCGTCGCGCAGCGCGAAGTGCAGGGTGTCGCCATGATCGAGCAACTGGAACACCGTCTGCAGCAGATGGTAGCCATCGGCGCGGCGGCCGTTGACGTGTAGAAATAAGTTCAGCTTGGCCGGTGCCGGGCAATTGTTCAGGGTCGTCAGTGTCATGGTGCAGGTGCGGAAGGGGCGGGATCGAGCACGATGCGCAGCGAGACGGCATCGGCCTGCGCGCTGGCATTGCGTTCGGCATCGATACGCCGCGGTTGGGGCAAGGCGCCCGGTACATTTTCGCCCGCATTTTGCCCTACTTCTTGCCACGACACATAGCGCAAACGCCAGCCGTCCTTGGTGGTCACGCTGTCGTTGGCGGGCGAAGCGACAAAGCGCTTGCCATCGGCGCCCACGGCATAGCCTTGCAGCCAGTCGCGCAAGCCCGACACGGGCAAGGACCAGCCCAGCATCTGCGCGCTCAGGGTATCGACATCGGGCGCGCTGCGCGGCGCCTTGCCGCTTTGCGTCAACACGGCCTGCCGCGGCGTGACGGCAATCGTCGCCAGCGTGCTGCCGACGGGCGAATACAGGGTCACGTCCGTGCGCTGCGCCGTCTGCTGCCAGTTGAAATTGACGGTCGCCGATTCGGGCTTGTCATCCTTCTGGTACACCACGTTCAAGCGGCCCGTCAGCTCCACCTGTTCGCGGTACGGAGCGACGGTTTGAGCGGATGGCGCGGTGCCGGACGAGAATGGGGAACTCAAGGTCGAGCAGGCCGAGAGGGACAGGCACAGGACAGTCAGGGGCAGGAGATGTTTAGACATGGGCAAAAGGAAAAACCAGCGCCATGGCGCTGGTTTTTTTATAGTGGAGTTAATCGATTCAATCACAGACTGACATTCAAGCGCGCCAGGGTGCTTTTCAGCGCATCGTTTTTCGGGTCCTTGCTTCGCGCATCGCGCCACAGTTTTTGCGCTTCATCCTTGTCGCCCTTCTGCCACAGCACTTCGCCCAGGTGGACGGCGATTTCCGGATCGCTGCGCACGGCATAGGCGCGGCGCAAGGCGTTTTCCGCGGCAGCCAAGTTGCCCATGCGGAACTGCACCCAGCCCATGCTGTCCATGATGAACGGATCACCCGGCGCCATCTGCAAGGCTTTTTCGATCAGCGCATGGGCTTCCGGCAGGCGGATACCGCGCTCGGCCAGCGAGTAGCCCAGGGCGTTATACGCATGCTGGTTGTCGGGCGCCAGCGCCATCACGCGGCGCAGGCTGGCCTCCATCAGATCGAGTTTATCCAGGCGCTCGGCCAGCAAGGCGTAGTCATACAGCAGTTCCGGATTGTCGGGGAAGCGCAGCAAGGCGTTTTCCAGCACCGTGTAGGCGCTTTGCACATAGCCGGCGTCGCGCAGGAATTGCGCGTCGACCAGCAGCACCTGCGCCTGGCTTGCCGGATCGTCCGTTTCGATTTCCGTCAGCGCCTTGCGGGCCGCATCGAGATTGCCGCCACGGGCGATCAGCTGGGCGCGGCGCAAGCGCGCCTCGACATAGCCGGCCGAGGCACTATTATCAACCTTGTCCAGCCAGGCGATGGCGCCGGCCGTGTCGCCGCGCGTCTCGGCGATCTGCGACAAAATCATCAGGGCCTTGAACGGATCGCGCGTGTCGCCAGGGGATTTTTCGAGCACGGCCAGGAAGCGCTTGAAGTACTGCTCCGCGCCCTTGGTGTCTTCCAGCTGCAGCGCCACGATGCCGAGCGCATACAGGGCGCCCACGTTATCGGGCGCGCTTTTCAGCAGCAGCAGGAACTGGTCGCGCGCCGGCTCCAGCTGTTTTTGTTCGACCAGCAGGCGCGCATACGCGCCGCGCACTTCGACGGCGTCCGGATTCTTTTGCAGGAAAGCGGCCAGCACCTTGCCCGCCGCCTCGGGCTCGCCCGTCACCTGCGCCAGGGTCAGCACGGCCAGCTCGGAGTTCGGCTTGATGGCCAGCGCCTTGTTCGCTTCGCCGATGGCGCGTTCACGCTCGCCGATCGACAGGGCGCCCTGCGCCAGCACCAGGTGCGCTTCAAACATGTCCAGGTAGGGCTGCACCAGGCGCGTCACCATCGAATAGGCATACAGCTTGTCATTCGAGCGCGACAAAATCTGCTGCATCTGGAACAGGGCCACGCCGCGTGCGCCTTGCGGCGCATTGGCCAGGCGTTCGGCGAAAATCGGTTCCGCTTCTTCGATCTTGTCCGTCAACACGACAAAGCCGAGGAAGAACTGCGTCGCCTCGTCCGAGTCAGGCGCCAGCTCGCGCCACAGGCGGATGGCCGCCAGCGCTTCGCTACCCTGCTTGGCGGCCAGCGCCATTTCGGAAGCGCGGCGCGCCAGGCGCGGGTCGCGCGTCTGCTGCGCCGCCACCATCATCGTCACGTACGGCCCTTGCCACTGGCCGCTCTTGAATTCCATCTCGGCCTTGGTCAGCTTGTACAGCAAGTCGCTGCTCAGTTCGACCTTCGGCAGTTCGCCGCCGCCGGCCCCCTCCTTGGAGGTGGCGTCCGGCTCCTGCGGCGCGACGGGCGCGGCCGCAGAGGGGCCGGCCGCGGCATCGGCGGGGGCGACAGGCGTCTGTGCCATGGCATGCGTGGCCATCAGGGCGGACAAGGTTACAATGGCGAAAGCGTTTTTCAAAGGCTGATCCTGGCTAAACGGCAAAGTTTGATTCTACGCCCAACGCGGCTATCGCGTACTTCACGTATGTAACGAAATATATACGTCGTGACGGCGTGGCCGGCCCGGACCAGCCATCGGCCTGCAACCCGCCTGTTTTTACCCGGTTTTCAACCATTCGAGCCCTATGCCAGAATTGCCAGAAGTCGAAGTCACACGGCGCGGTGTCGCGCCCCACATCGAGGGCCGCGCCGTGCGCGCCGTCGTGCTGCGCCGCGACGGCCTGCGCTGGCCCTTCCCCCCTGCCCTGGGCGAGCAACTGTCCGGGCAAACCATCGGCCTGACGGGGCGGCGCGGCAAATACCTGCTGATCCACTTCCGCCACGGCACCTTGATCATCCACCTGGGCATGTCGGGCCATTTGCGCGTGCTGCCGACGGGGACGGAGGCGCAAAAACACGACCATTTTGATTTGATCGTGGAAGACGCGGACGGCGGCAGCCAGGTGCTGCGCATGACGGACCCGCGCCGCTTCGGCGCCGTGCTGTGGCACGACGAGGCGGACGGCCCGCTCGATGGCCACGCGCTGCTGCGCGGCCTGGGCACGGAACCGCTGGAAGGCGGCTTCACGGGCCAGCTGCTGTTCGAAAAAACGCGCAACAAGGGCACCAGCATCAAGCAGGTACTGATGGCGGGCGACATCGTCGTCGGCGTGGGCAATATCTATTGTTCCGAAAGCCTGTTCCGCGCAGGGATCAACCCGAAGACGCCGGCCCGGCGCATCGGCCTGGCGCGCTATGAGAAACTGGCGCAAGCGATCCGCGACGTGCTGGCCGAAGCCATCGTGCAGGGCGGCAGCACCCTGCGCGACTTCATCGGCGTGAACGGCCAGTCCGGCTACTTCCAGCAGACGTATTTCACGTACAACCGCGCGGGCAAGCCCTGCCGCGTGTGCGGCGCGCCGATCCGGCAAATCGTGCAGGGACAGCGTTCCACGTTTTACTGCGTGAATTGTCAAAAGTAACCACGCTCACACACTCACGGAGGGAGCCAGATGGTCAGAGACCTGGAACAATACAGCGCATGGCGGCAGGACGTGCAGGCCGCCTTGCAGGCCTACCGGCAAGCCGCCAGCGCGGCGGGCCTGGTCGACGGCGCCTCCGCGCTGCGCCTGGCGCGCTGTGGCTCCCGCCTGCTCGATGACCGTTTATCTGTCGCCTTCGTGGCGGAATTCTCGCGCGGCAAATCCGAGCTGATCAACGCCATCTTCTTTGCCGGCTATGGCCAGCGCATCCTGCCCTCGGGCGCGGGCCGCACCACCATGTGCCCCACCGAGCTGCTGTACGACGCGGCCTGGCCGCCATCGATCCGGCTGCTGCCCATCGAGACGCGCGCGCACAACCTGTCGACCAGCGACTATCGCGAGCTGCCCGCCGCCTGGACCGTCCTGCCCCTGAACATCGATGCGGGCGACGACATGCAGGAAGCCATCCGCCAGGTCAGCCTGACGAAAAAAGTCAGCGTGGAAGAAGCGGCGCGCTACGGCCTGTACGACGCCGACGATGCGGACGCTCCCGCCATGCTCGACGAGGACGGCCAGGTGGAAATTTCCATGTGGCGCCACGCCATCATCAACTTCCCCCATCCGCTGCTGAAACAGGGCCTGGTCATCCTCGATACGCCCGGCCTGAACGCCATCGGCACGGAACCGGAACTGACCCTGAACCTGATCCCGAATGCGCACGCGGTGCTGTTCATCCTGGCGGCCGACACGGGCGTCACGCGCAGCGACATCGAGGTATGGCGCAACCATATCGGCGCCGGCGCCGGGCGCCTGGTGGTGCTCAACAAGATCGACAGCATGTGGGATGAATTGCGCGGCGACGCCGAGGTGGCGCTGGCGATCGAACGCCAGCAGGCCAGCGTGGCGCATCTGTTGACGCTGGACGCCGGCCAGGTGTTTCCCGTCTCGGCGCAAAAGGCCCTGGTGGGCAAGATCAACCACGATATGGCGCTGCTGGAAAAGAGCCGCCTGCAGGCGCTGGAGACGGCCCTGTTCGAGGAGCTGATCCCCGCGCGCAAGGACATCATCCGGCGCCAGCTGGCGTTCGACCTGGACGCCATCGAAGCGGCGCAGCAGGTGCAGGCGGCGGCCCGCGCGCGCGGCATCGCCGAGCAGCTGCACGAGCTGCACAGCCTGCGCGGCAAGAACCAGAGCGTGATCGCCCACATGATGCGGCGCATCGATATCGAGAAGAAGGAATTCGACAGCAGCCTGTTCAAGCTGCAAGCGACGCGCGCCGTATTTACGCGGCTGTCGACGGAGCTGTACACGAGCCTGGGCATGGACATCGTGCGCGACGATATCGATGGCGTGCGCGCGGCCATGCAGCGCAGCCGCTTTTTCACGGGCCTGCGCGAAGCCGTGCGCCAGTATTTCGAGCGCATCGCCAGTAACCTGGACCGTTCGGAAGGCAAGACGGCCGAGATCACGGAAATGATGAACGTGATGTACCGCAAATTCGCCTCCGAACACGGCCTGGCGCTGGCCTTGCCGATGCCATTTTCGCTGGCCCGCTACCGCCAGGAGATCGCCGACATCGAAGCCGTCTACCATAAACAATTCGGCACGGCGACCCTGCTGACCACCAGCCGCGTCGTGCTGATGGAAAAATTCTTCGACACCATCGCCTCGCGCGTGCGCCGCAGTTTCACCAACGCCAACGACGACGCCAGCGCCTGGCTGAAAGTCATCATGGCGCCGCTCGAAGCGCAGATCGTCGAGTACAAGGAACAGCTGAAACTGCGCTTTGCCTCGATCCAGCGCATCCACGACGCCACGGGCAGCCTGGAACAGAAAATCGCCGGCTTCGAGGCGAGCCTGGCGGCGCTCGAACGCGACAAGGCGCAGCTGGCGCAATTGCTGGCCGCCTTGCGCGCGGCCAGCGCTGACTGAGCAACATCAGCACCATCCAACAACAGAACACTGGAATCCCGCATGAAACGTCTGCTGCATCCGCTCTCGCCCGCCACGGGCGCGGCACCATTTGAAGACTATATCGACCCGACTTTTTCCGCCACCGTCATCGCCTGGCAAAAGCAGCATGGCCGCCACGCGCTGCCGTGGCAAAACACGCGCGATGCCTACCTGATCTGGCTGTCCGAAATCATGCTGCAGCAAACGCAGGTCACCGCCGTACTCGCTTACTACGCGCGCTTCCTCGAACGCTTCCCCACCCTGCGCGACCTCGCTGACGCACCGGTGGAAGACGTGATGGCGCAGTGGAGCGGCCTCGGCTACTACACGCGGGCACGCAACCTGCACAAGTGCGCGCAGCGCGTGGTGGCCGAGTACGACGGCGTCTTTCCCAGCGACCCGGCCCTGCTGGCCGACCTGCCCGGCATCGGCCGCTCGACGGCGGCCGCCATCTCCGCGTTTTCTAGCGGCACGCGCGCGGCCATCATGGACGGCAACGTCAAGCGCGTGTTTGCGCGCACCTTCGGCATCGACGCCTATCCCGGCGAAAAACGGGTCGAGGAAGCCATGTGGCGCCGCGCCGAGGCGCTGCTGCCTGAAACAGGCATCGAAGCCTACACGCAGGGCTTGATGGACTTCGGCGCCACCCTGTGCACGCGCAGCAGCCCCGATTGCGGCCGCTGCCCGCTGCAACCGCGCTGCGTGGCCTACGCCACCGGCCGCACCAAGGATTTGCCGGTGCGTAAACCGAAGAAAACCAGTCCGGAAAAACACGCGGTTATGCTGGCCATCATCGACGACGGCCAGGTGCTGCTGGAGCAGCGCCCCGGCTCGGGCATCTGGGGGGGCTTGCTGTCGCTGCCCGAACTCGATGGCCATCTGCTGGCCGATGCGGACTCGCCGCGAGAGATAGACCAGCAGGTAATGGCACGCGCCGTGGCGCCGTTCGGCGCAATCGAAACGCAGGAACGGCTGCTGCCCATCGTGCACGTCTTCACCCACTACAAGCTGCACATCGTCCCCTGTCGCATCACCCTGGCGCGCCGCCTGGCGCTGGCAGGGGAAGCGACCCACGTCTGGTACGACGGCACGAAAATTGCTGACGCGCCGCTGCCCGCACCCATCAAGAAACTGCTGCTGGAACTGTTCGGCGATGCGCGCGCGGCGCAGCGCAGCATGTTCTAGTGCGACGTTTTTTACTGTTCGCGCTGACGGCGCTGTGTCTGCACGGCGCGCAAGCGGCTGACGCGCTGCCGGAGATACCAGAGGTGAGAATAGGCGTGCTCGCCTACAAGGGCGCCGACGCCGTGCAGCAGGACTGGTCGTACGTGACGCGCCACCTGCAGGCGAGCATCCCCGGCATCCGTTTCATCCTGGCCGACTACGACCAGGCGGGCCTGACGCGCGCCGTGCAGTCGCAAGCGATCGCCTTCGCCATCACCAGCAGCGGCCATTACGTGGCGCTCGAACACAGCGATGGCGCCAGCCGCATCGCCACGCTCGAATCGCCATGGACGGAGTCACCGCGCCAGGCCATCGGCTCGGCCATCGTCGTGCGCAGCGCGTCACCGCTGCATGACCTGGCCGACCTGGCGGGCAAGAACGTGATGGCGGTGGCGCCCGATGCGTTTGGCGGCTACCAGATCGCGGCGCGCGAACTGCGCGAAGCGGGCATCGATCCCACGCATGATTTCGCCAGCCTGCGCTACAGCGGCTTTCCCTCGCAGCAGATCGTCGAAGCCGTGCGGGCGGGGCGCATGGATGCCGGCATCGTGCGCACCTGTCTGCTGGAACAGATGATGGCACGCGGCGAAGTGCGCGCCGATGAACTGCGCGTGATCACCACGCGCCCAATTCCCGGTTTTCGCTGCGCCAGCTCGTCGCGGCTGTATCCGGACTGGCCCTTCGTGGCCCTGCGCCAGACGCCGCCGGCGCTGGCGAAAAAAGTGGCGCAGGCCCTGCTGGCCATGCCGCGTACCGATGAAGGTTACAGCTGGACGGTGCCCAGCGATTACCAGATCGTCGATGAACTGTTCCGCGAGCTGCGCATCGGCCCCTACGCCTATTTGAACAAGCTGACGTTCGAGACGGCCCTGCGCCGCTACTGGGGCTGGATGCTGCTGGTGCTGGCCTTGCTGGTGGCCTGGGCCGTGCATACGGTGCGCGTGGAATACCTGGTCAGCCGGCGCACGGAGCAATTGCGTGCCGCCCAGCACCAGCAGCGCGCGCTGGAAGAACAGGCGCGCCAGCGCCAGGCCACGCTCGACCACACGGCGCGCCTGGCCATCCTGGGCGAGATGGCCAGCGCCATTGCGCACGAATTGAACCAGCCGCTGGCGGCCATCGGCAATTTCGCGCGCGGCATGGCGCGCCGCATCGCGGCGGGCCGGCTCGATGCGGTGCCACTGCTCGACGGCGCACAGGAAATCGCCACGCAAAGCGAACGCGCGGGCGCCATCATCCGGCACATCCGCGCGATGGCGCAAAAGCGTCCCGCGCACAGCACGCCCTTCGCCCTGGCCGACGCCGTGGAGCAGGCGGTATCGCTGTTCCGCGCGGCCCATCCGCAAGCCAATATCAGCTGGCGCCACGAGGCGGTCAGCGCCGCACCGCGCGTGCTGGCCGACCCGCAGCAAGTGCAGCAGGTGCTGCTCAATTTATTGAAAAATGCGCTTGATGCGCAGGTGGAAAACGACAATCCCGGGCACCCCATCGGCGTGCTGCTGCACCGCGAAAACGGCGCCTGCACGGTGGCCGTGCGCGACGCCGGTTGCGGCCTGCAGGCGGCGCAGATGGCGCGCCTGTTCGAACCCTTTTTTACCACCAAGGCCGAAGGCCTGGGCCTGGGTATGTCGCTCAGCAAAAGCATCATCGAATCGTTCGGCGGCAGCCTGTCGGCGCATGCCAACGCCGATGCGCCAGGCTTGACGGTCTGGTTCCGCCTGCCCGAAGATACCGGTATGGAAGCAAACAAGGAAACACCATGAATGAAAGCGATGCGATCATCTTTGTCGTCGACGACGACGCCGCCATGCGCCGCTCGCTGGCCTATCTGTTCGATTCGGCCGGCTGGAAAGTGGCGACGTTCGAATCGGCGCGCGACTTCCTGCAGCGCTACGATGGCCATGCGCCCGGTTGCTTGCTGCTCGACGTGCGCATGCCTTTGATGAGCGGACTGGAACTGCAACAGGAGCTGGTGCGCCATGCGATAGCGCTGCCCGTGATTTTCCTCAGTGGCCATGGCGACTTGGCCATGGCCGTGCAGACGATGAAGGCCGGCGCCTGCGATTTTCTGGAAAAGCCGTGCAAGGACCAGGTACTGCTCGATGCCGTCAGCCGGGCCGTGGCCCGTAGCATGGATGAGAGCCGCAACGCCGCCAGCGCGAATACGGCGCAATCGGCGCTGGCCAGACTCACCGCGCGCGAGCGCGAAGTGGCGCTGCTGATGGCCGAAGGCAAAGCCTCGAAAGTCATCGCCCGCGAGCTGGGCATCAGCGACAAGACGGTGCAGGTGCACCGCCATAACACGATGGAAAAACTGGGCCTGCACTCAGCAGCCGAGGTGGCCCGGCTGCTGATGGCCAGCGGGGAGATTTAAGCCCGCACGATGCGCGCCGGCAGCCCTTGCCGCACCGACGTGCCCGACACAGGATCGACAAATACGTTCTTGTCGCCGCGGCTCGGGTCCGTCAATCCCAGATCGTTCAGGTTGATGCCCGCGCCGATGGCCGGCTCGTCGGGCTGACGCGACTTGCCGATGCGGTGGGCCCGCGCGCCATGCTCCTTGTGGCCAAAGCCATGTTCAATGGCGATCACGCCACGCTGCACCCCATGGCGCAGCATCACCGTGGCCCTGGCCCTGCCGCCCGGCGTTTCCAGATATATTTCATCGCCATTTTCCAGCTTCAAACGCGCCGCATCGTCGGGATGCACGGCAACCGGGTTGTCAGGATGGATGCCGCGCAAGCGCCGTGCGCCGATGCTGTAGGAGTTCTGCAGCGCCGATTTAAAACTGATCAACTCGAATGGCCACTCGCTGGCCGGATAGGTTTTGCGCACCGGCGTGCCGTCGGCAAACGCCGCCACCCTCCAGGCGGGCGTGCCGGGGAAGCGTTTGCCGCTCAAGCTGTTCTTACTCACGCCCAGGCCCTCGTTGTACAGCATCATCGGTTTCAGATAACGGTGCGTGGACCAGTCCTGCGGATACGGCGTTTCATCGGCCACCGGAGCGGGAGCCACTGGCGCTTTGGCATTCGCAGGCGGCGGCAGGCGCAGGCCGAACATCTCGCCATAGCTCTGGTAGCGTCCTCCGCGCGCCAGCATGAAGGCCACCTTGCGCCACTCTTCCGGCTTCAGGGTGCGCTCCAGTTCGGGACGGATGCGCGCCACGCCGGACAGTTCGATGTCGTCGTCGCTCGCCTCCGGTACGGCCGTTTTGCCCTGCCAGGCGATGTTGGCGCCGCCGCGCAGATACCAGTCCTCGGCGCGCAGCAAGGGGAAGCGCTGGCCATCCATGTCCTGCAAGGCCTCCGGGCCGAAGCCCGGCAAGGCCATCGTTTTGGCCAGCGCGATGAAGAACGATTCCATGCAAATGGTCTGCCCATCCGGCGTCTTTTGCACGCGCGGTTCGACCACGGGCCAGCGTGCCGTGCTCATTTTGACGGGCATGCCGCCCCAGGCGCCGGCCCAGCCCCAGCTTTCATACAGCAAGGTATCGGGCAGCAGGTAGTCGGCAAACGCCGAGCTTTCATTGATGAAGGGGTCGATGGCCACGATCAGGGGAATCTTCTTCGGATCGGCCAGTTCCTTGCCGATCTGCGCGCGCAAGCCCGTGATGCCGTAGACGGGATTGCAGCTCCACAGGATCAGCGCCTTCAGGGTGTACGGATAGCCGTTCATGGCGCTGGTGAGCCACTCGGTCGCCAGCGCGGGCGCGTTCGGATACCACGGCGCCCTGGCCGGATACGCCTTGCCCGCTTCTTTCTTCAGCTTGAATTCCGAGGTTTTTTCATAGGGCACATTGCGCCCGATCGGCATGCCGGCCGCCTTGATCTCGCCGTCGAAACTCTCCAGGTTATAGCGCGGCCCAGGCCCCGCATCCTTGAAGCTGCCGCCATTGACCAGGGTGCCGCCCTTGCGGTTCAAATTACCGATCAATGTATTGAGCATGACCAGCGCATACGCGTTATAGAAACCGGCGCCCGACATCATGCCGCCATGCGCATTGACGGCAGCGCGCTTGCCATGGCTGGTGAGTTCCTGCGCCAGGCCTTCGATGATGTCGCGCCCGATGCCGCAGGCAGCCGCGTATTCATCCATGCTGTGGCGCTGCGCTTCTTCGTTCAACATCGTCATGGCCGTCTTCAGGTGCAGCGGCGCGCCCGCAACCTCCAGCGGACCGTCGAAGAACAGGCGACCCTCGCCCTTGGCGGCGTTGTGCGGCACGATGGCTTGCGTGGCGGCGTCGATCACGCAAAAGGCGTCGCCATCCTTGTAGCGCTCTTCTTCCGCCAACTCCACCGCGCCGATGTCCGATGCGCGCAGGTAGCGGCCGTCGCGCGGGTGGCCTTTCTCGTTGATGATCAGATGCGTGGCGTTGCACCAGGCGGCCTCGCCCGCCGCTTCCGCCACCTTCAGGTTCGGCTGCGCGAGGAAGTTGCGGTCATAGCGTTCGTGCTCGATGATCCAGCGTATCATCGCCATGGCCAGCGCGCCATCGGTGCCCGGCTTGATCGGTACCCAGCGGCTGCGGTCGCCCGCAGCCAGGCTGTCGGCATTCGTCAGCACCGGGTCGACGACGACGTAGCTGAAATCGCGCTTGCCCGAGCGGGCCTTGGCGATCAGGGTGCCCTGGCGCTTGAACGGATTGCCCGCATTGCCCGGCGCCGTGCCCACAAAAATGCAGAACTCCGTGTTTTCCAGATCCACTTTCGCATGCGGCATTTTCTTCATGTCGCCGAACATGGCGCCCGAGCCGCTGCGATACGCGCCGCCGCAATACGAACCGTGGTTGACCAGGTTCAAACTGCCGTACGACTGCTTGAAGAAGCGCGTGCCGAACGCCAGGCGACCGTCGTCCGTGCTGCACATCAGGCCCACCTGGTTCACTTGCGGACCCAGTTCCGGTTGCGCCGGATCGATCGGCTTTTCCAGCTCGCGCAAGGCGCGCAAGCCCTGAACGTGGCCTTCGCCAAACAGGTCGCCGCCTTCCGTCACTTCCTTCACCAATTGGTCAAAAGCGATCGGTTCCCACTGGCCGCCGCCGCGCGGTCCCACGCGCTTCATGGGCGCCAGCACGCGGAACGGCGACTCCATCTGTTCCAGCACGCCATTGCCGCGGCCGCAAGCGGTCGAGCGCCCCTTCAGCCCCTTTTCCTGGAAGCGCGAGAGCGACACAAAACTGTCGCGTATCGAGGTCTGGTAAGGCAGCGCCGGGTCGGCCGACATGGGGCTGTAGGGATTGCCCGCCACGCGCAGCACCTTGCCGCTATTTTTATCCAGGCGCACGCGCACGCCGCAAAACGTGGTGCAGCCCATGCACATGGTGTAGCTGACCTGCTGGTCCGGGTTGACGGTCAATTTCCCCGTGGCCGTGTCGACGGAAAACTCGGGCGGCAGGGAATTGCCGTGCAAGCGCTGTACGGGTTTGTCCTTGCCCAGCGCGTGGTCGACCATGCGGCCGGCCGTGGTGGAAAAGCTGGCGGCAAAGGCGGCCAGGCCGCCGCCGATGGCGCCGTAGCGCAGCAGCTTGCGGCGCTTTTCGTTTTCATCTTCAGGGACGTCGTTGCGGTCGTCGTTGTTTGTGTGTTCGTTCATTTTTGACTCCTCAGTGCGTGGCCATGGCGGGGCGGCTGCGTGTAGCAATCGCGCGTCCCGCCCATGGCAAAAATTCCAGCATCAGCAACAGCAGCGCGATCCACAGGCCGGCCGTGCCGATGATCCCCATCAAGCCGTCGTTCCCCATCGGCAGGTGGTAGTCATACAGGCCCGCGCCCGTTTTCGGAATCGTCTGGCCGCCGATAAAAATCGTCCAGCGCATCATCCAGGCGCTATGCAGCGCGATCAAGCCGTTGACCAGGCCACTCGTGGCCGGGCGCCAGATGGCCAGCGCCATCGGCACGATGGACGACAGCACGGCCCAGACAGCCGTGAACTGCCATTGCGGCATGCCCGCCACCTGGGTAAAGGCCATGCTGTGGCTGGCGCTCACGCCGGAGAGACTGACGAACAGCCAGCCGCCGCCCAGCGCCAGCACCAGCGCCAGCGACAGGGCCAGTGCGCGATTCAGCGACACTTCCAGGGCCTGGTCGCGACCCGGCAGGAAGCGATTGAACAGCAAGGCCAGGCCCACCGCCCCGACAAAGGCCGTGGCGGCAAATTGCGCCGGCAGGAAAGGCGTGAACCACAGCGGACGGGCACGCACCACCATCACTTCCATGCCCGTGTACAGACCCACCACGAAGGCGGCGAGCAGGGTGAAGGCGGCGGCGGTGACGATGGCGCGGCGCGAGGCGACACCACCGCGTCCCAGCAGGCGATAGGCGAAGGCCAGGCGGTCCTTGCCCTGCCCCCGCGCGGCGAAGTCCCCGCGCAGCGCCAGCCACGCATACAGCATCAGGCAGCCCAGATACAGGGGAATGAAGAACGAACCCCACGACATCCACGATTGCGGCTGGAAGTAAATATAGAAGTGATAGAAGCGGCCCGGCCCGTGCAGGTCGGCCAGCAGCGCCACGGGCGCCGTCATGCCGCAGACGAGGGACGCCAGCAGCGCGATGCGCCCCAGGCGCTCATACGCCTTGCGGCCGAAGACGAAGTACGGCAAGGTCAGCATGAAGCTGCCGTAACTGAGGCCGATGAGGAAAAAATACTGCACCGCCCACGGCAGCCATGCCGCTTCGCGCGTGACGTTGAGAATTTCGGTGATGTGGCTGTCCATGGTTTATTTCCCGTGTTTGCTCGGTTGCCAAAGTGTCGCTTCGCCCTCGACGTGGCCGGCGAAGCGCGTGTCCAGTCCCAGATAGAACACGTGGGGCTGGGTACCCTGTTCGGGCTTGAGCACTTTCACCTTGTTCTCGCTGAGCAGCTGATGCACCATGCTTTCCGGGTCGTTGAGGTCGCCGAAGATGCGCGCGCCGCCGACGCAGGTTTCCACGCAGGCCGGCAGCAAGCCTTCGTCGACGCGGTGCGCGCAGAATGTGCATTTGTCGGCCTTGCCCGTTTCGTGGTTGATGAAGCGCGCGTCGTACGGGCAGGCTTGCACGCAGTAGGCGCAGCCCACGCAGCGGTCGCCATCGACGACGACGACGCCATCCTTGCGCTGGAAGGTGGCACCCACGGGACAGACGGGTATGCAGGGGGGATTGGCGCAGTGGTTGCACAGGCGCGGCAGCATGTAGGTGCCGCAGCGGTCCTCTTCCTTCACTTCATAGGTCGAGACGACGGTGCGGAAGCTGTTTTCCGGTACGGCGTTTTCCATGATGCAGGAGACCGTGCACGCCTGGCAGCCGATGCACTTCCGCACATCGATCACCATCGCCCAGCGCTGCCCGCCTTCGCCCCTGGTGGCGGCCTTGCCGGGCAGCGGCGCGATGGCCGCCCCGATAGTAACGGCTGGCAAGGCGCGCAAAAAACTGCGGCGCGATTCAATCATGACACTCTCCTTGACTATGGGCGGCAAGCCCTTGTTGACTTGCTGCCATGATAGAAAAGAAGTTGCCGTACGGATATTGGGGTGATCGGGTGGGGGCCTAGATGATCATGCCAATTGACAGGATCGACAATGCGGAGTAGGTCGGATTCCCCATGAGCGCTTGCATTGGTAGGTCGGGTTAGCCGGCACGGCGTAACCCGACACGCAGCGTCGCGCGGGCATGTCAGTCCCCGCAGTAACCGTTACAGCTCGTCGAGCGAATACAGCCGGCGGTGCTCGCGGATCGCGTAGCGGTCCGTCATGCCGGCGATGTAGTCGGCGATCTTGCGCGCCTGCTTGGTCACATCATCGCCATTGACCTGATAATCGGGCGGCAGCAGGGCCGGTTCGGCCATGAAGCTGTCGTACAGTTCGCGCACGATGCGGCTCGCTTTGACGCGCATGCGGTTGACCTGGTAGTGGCGGTACAGGTTTGCTCTTAAAAAGCGTTTCAGGTCCGTCGCATCACGGCGCATGGCGTCCGAAAAGCGGATCAGCGGGGCACTGGCGCGCACTTCGTTGACGTCGCGCGGCGCCGCATCAAGGATCAGCGCATTCGACGTGACGATCAGATCGTCGGCCAGCGCCGTGATCAGCCGGCGCAGGGTTTCGTAGATGGCGCGCCGGCCCGACAGGCCTGGAAACGCCTGCTGCACGTCGCGCCACAGGCGGCCGAAGAACTCCACCTCTTCCAGCTGGGCGATGGTGATCAGGCCCGAACGCAGGCCGTCATCGATATCGTGGCTGTTGTAGGCGATTTCATCGGCCAGATTGGTCAGCTGCGCTTCCAGTGTCGGTTGCGTGCGGTCGATGAAGCGCTGGGCCACGGGCCCCAGTTCGCGCGCATGCGCCAGCGAGCAGTGTTTTAATATGCCTTCGCGCGTCTCGAACATCAGGTTCAAGCCATCGAAGGCGCCGTAGTGCTCTTCCAGGGTATCGACCACGCGCAGGCTTTGCAGGTTGTGCTCGAAGCCGCCGTGCGCCTGCATGCACTCATTGAGCACATCCTGGCCCACGTGGCCGAACGGCGTGTGGCCCAGATCATGCGCGAGCGCGATGGCTTCGACCAGATCTTCATTGAGGCGCAGGTTGCGCGCGATGGAGCGGCCCACCTGTGCCACTTCCAGGCTGTGCGTCAGGCGCGTGCGGAACAGGTCTCCCTCGTGATTGAGGAAAACCTGGGTCTTGTATTCGAGGCGGCGGAAGGCCGAGGAATGGATGATGCGGTCGCGGTCGCGCTGGAACTGGCTGCGCGAGGCGTGCGCCGCCTCGGCAAAGCGACGTCCCTGCCCCTGTGCCGAATGGGCAGCATAGGGAGCCAGGAAGTCTTCGGGCAGCATCTTATTGCACTCCGGCGGCCAGGGTGGCCAGCACCAGTTCGTGCGGCGCCGACGTGATGCACGGGCTGCCCAGCGGTTTCAACAGGATGAACTTGATGGCGCCGCCCTCGTTCTTCTTGTCCACTTCCATCAGCTCCAGCCAGCGCGCGACACCGAGGTCGGGCGCCTTGACGGGCAGGCCGGCGGCGGCGACGAGCTTGCGCAAGCGCTCCACGGCCGCCTGGTCGATATACCCCATGCGGCAGGACAGATCGGCCGCCATCACCATGCCGCAGCCGACGGCTTCGCCGTGCAGCCAGTGGCCGTAGCCCAGGCCCGCTTCAATGGCGTGGCCGAAGGTGTGGCCGAAGTTCAGGATGGCGCGCAAGCCGCCTTCGCGTTCATCCTGGCGCACCACGTCGGCCTTGATTTCGCACGAGCGGGCAATCGCATACGCCAAAGCCCCCTTGTCGCGCGCCATCAGCTTGGCCATGTTCGCCTCGATCCAGTCGAAGAACGCGGCATCGATGATGGCGCCATGCTTGATCACTTCGGCCAGGCCGGCCGACAGCTCGCGCGCCGGCAGGGTTTCCAGGGTCGAGGTGTCGGCGATCACGGCGCGCGGCTGATAAAACGCGCCGATCATGTTCTTGCCCAGCGGGTGGTTGATGCCCGTCTTGCCGCCGACGGAGGAATCGACCTGCGCCAGCAAGGTGGTGGGCACCTGCACGAAGCCGATGCCGCGCATGTAGCTGGCCGCCGCATAGCCGGTCAGGTCGCCGATCACGCCGCCGCCCAGCGCCACCAGGGTGGTCTTGCGGTCGCATTTATTGGCCAGCAGCGCGTCAAAGATCTGCATCAGGCTGGCCCAGTTTTTATATTCTTCACCATCCGGCAGGACGATGCTGATCACGTCGCGGCCGTCGCTGGCCAGCGCGGCCTGCAGGCGGCCCAGATACAGGGGGGCGACGGTGGTATTGGTGACGATGGCCACCTTGTGGCCGCTGATATGGCGCAGCAGCGCATCGGCGTCGGCCAGCAGGCCGGGACCGATGGCGATCGGGTAACTGCGTTCGTCGAGGTCTACGCTCAACAACATTTTGGATTGCTCGTTCATCGAAGGCTCTGCATGAATGACGCAGTTGGGCGAGGCCTCGCATTCGAGGCTGGCCAACTGCATCAGAATTGTCTGGACCATCGATTGTACGTTAGGACGGCCCGTGTCGATGACAATGTCGGCCACTTCCATGTAATGGGGCTCGCGCTGGGTCGTCAATTCTTCCAGTTTGCGGCGCGGATCGGCCGTCTGCAGCAGCGGGCGATTCTTGTCATGGCTGGTGCGCGCCAGGATGTTGCTGACGCTGGCGCGCAGATACACGACCGTGCCCCGTTCCTTCAGGTAGGCGCGGCTGTCGGCATTGAGGATGGCCCCGCCGCCCGTGGCCATGACGATGCCTTGCTGGGCGCTCAGGTCGCGA
This sequence comes from Janthinobacterium sp. UMAB-60, assembly GCF_900095235.1. NCBI lineage: Bacteria > Pseudomonadati > Pseudomonadota > Betaproteobacteria > Burkholderiales > Oxalobacteraceae > Janthinobacterium > Janthinobacterium sp. UMAB-60. The sequence continues at coordinate 46,728 of NZ_LT607495.1, read as the reverse complement.
ATGACCTCGGCCTCGCGCCGGCGAAAGCTCGCTTCCCCCTCGATTTCGAAGATCCACGGGATGGTCGCTCCCGTGCGTGCCTCAATCTCGTGGTCGGAATCGACAAAGCGCAAGCCCAGTTTGCGGGCCAGGATGCGCCCGATGGTGGTCTTGCCTGCGCCCATGAGGCCGACAAGGAAAATATTACTGTTGGAAATTTCGGACACTTTTATATCAATCAGAAAATAAACGCACACCACGAGCAGCCTGCCCCCTGTGCAGTACTGCCCGTTCCCCTCGCGTCAGGGACAAGAGAATGCCAGTTTAAACGGATAACTGGTGGTATTGCCCAGCGGCGTGGTCACCGTCACATTAAACGTGCTGGTCAACGGGATCGTGCAACTGGTCGGCGTCAGGCTGTTAATTGTAACGGCATGCCAGCTTCCCTGGTTACCCTGAATGTTGCTTCCTGTCCTGTCATCGACGCCAGCGGTATTGTGCGGGAAGATATTTTGCACGCTTGTGGGCAATATCGTGGCGCTACCGTTGAGCATGTTGCTAATCGACACCGTGCTACCGGAAGGCATGGGATTCTGCTGAAAATCACTGATCCGCACGCTGAATTGACGTACATCCGCAGCCTTCACGGTACCAAGATCATAGACGCTTCGGCCGAGCATGACGCTAGTTGATCCATCGAACAATGTGACGTTATCGGCGTGGCTGTCGCTCAGGAAAATGGCCGTTCTGACAAATAGCTGCTTGCTGCCGTCAGTCGTACTGGCACAAATCAGCGCCAAGCCTGGCCACGGCTTGTCTGCCGTACCACCATTGCTGACATCGTTGCAGGGCGTGACGGGTGGATTGCTTGCCGTGCGCGGCTCCTGGCTGCGGAAGTCCACGGAACAACCGCCATTGGAGGTGATGCAACCGCCCATGCTGGACGATCCAATGGCACCCAGACTACTCTGGAATGCGACGGGCGTACCGTCAGGAACGGGATTGCCCGCCTGGTCGGCCAGTAAAACCGTGACGGTAGTAGCAGGTGTGCTCAAAGAACTGTCATATGACCAGCCTTCCACATTCGACTTGCCCACGCTAATCGAGAATCCCGATTGCACGGGCTTGCCGGTCGTGACGAGGATGGAATCGGAATACGTATTCATATACGTCGAGGATTTCAGCGCCGCCTTCACGCGGAACGTGGTCGGCGTCGTACCGGAATTGACCGTGGTAATGACCTCGCCATTGGCATCGGTGGTGTCCGTCAACTTATTGAGGGTGACGGCAGCCCCGTCGTCCAACGAGAACGTTACATCCTGGCCGGCAAGCGGTTTGTTAAAGGTATCGAACACGCGGAAAGTCAGTGTTGCCGTTTCCGTGCGCAGCAAGCCGCCCTGCCCTTTGATCACGATGGACTTGCCTGCGGGGCTAACGGCTGACAACTGTATCGATGCTGGCGCGGGGGAGCCAACAGACAGGGACGAGTGCGCGGCGCTGTTGCTGCCAACCACGCTGGCATTGATCTTGTCGGTGTTGCTACAACCGAGATCGCGATACACCACCGTTGCCTTGCCGTTATTGGCAGCGACGTCCGTTGCCACGCTGGCCTTTCCTGCCAAAATGCAGGGCGAGCTGAATCGGACAGTCGCGCCAGCCCCCAAATACGGGGTGCCAGCAGTCATGCTATCGCCAGACCTGATATCGACCGACATGGTCGTGGAACCATACGCAGCGATACTATTCGGCAAGAATGTCAAGTTCGACGCAAACAATTCGGTAGCACCCAGCGCATAACTGGCCTGGCTGTTGGCGGTGGCGCCGTTGGTGGTGGTGGTGGCCCGCAAAGTACCGGCACCACTGGCCAGCAGACTGACTGGCCGTAAGATGACACTGGCTATGCCACTATCATCGGTCAGCGCCGTGCCCGTCGATGACGACAGCAACGCCAAAGCGCTATCGGTAGAAAACATGACCAGCGCGCCACTAATCGGTTTTCCACTCAAATCGGTCACCAGTGCCTTGGCCGTCAGCGGCGTGGCGCTCGACAGCGCGTTACTGGCGCTGCTACCACTGAACAGCGACAGCGTCATTTTCGCGCCCGCAGCCTGCGCCGCCTTGACTTCATAACTCGCCTCGCCGGTGACCGTGGCGGTACCCGCCGCGACAGTGGCCGTCAGCTTGCCCGCACCGGTGACCGTCGCATTCAAGGCCGAGACAGTGATGCTGGCATAGCCCTTGGCGTCCGTCAGCGCCGTGCCATTGCTCGACGACAGCGTTACCAGGGTGGCGTCGGAGGCGAAAGTGACTATCGTATTGCTGACCGGAGCACCATTTTTATCGATCACCAGCGCCTTGGCCGTCAGCGGCGCAGTGCTGCTTAGCGTAATGGCAGGCTGGTCGGCCGAGTTCAACAGGCTCACCGTGACCGTCGCGGCCACACCACCGGTCGTACCACCACCCTTGCCGCCATCAATGGTCGGATCACCGCCACCGCCGCCACAGGAGGCCAGCACAGTGCTCAAGACCAGCAAAGCCAGCCAATTCAATGCCCTACTCCAAGAAGTATTGCCTAAAGAGAAATTTCGCATAGTCGCCATCAGTCCGCTTTCGTTTGCATTGTTACTTAAACGTAAAGATGTGACATTAACGTGTTGCTGGCCGATCTGCCACTATTTTCGGCGTAATAAACACCATCAGTTCCGTTTTTTCTTGACTGCGGCCCGTGCTGCGGAAAAAAACACCGAGCACGGGGATGTCGCCCAGCAGCGGCACCTTGCTGTCCGTACCCCGTTCGGACTGCTGATAAATGCCACCCAGCACCACCGTGCCGCCGTCTTCCACCATCACTTGCGTGCGCACGTGTTTGGTGTCGATGGCGAAGCCGGAACGCGTTTCCTGGCCCACGCTATCCTTGTTGACGTCCACTTCCAGCACCACGTTGCCGTCCGGCGTGATCTGCGGCGTGACCTCCAGGCGCAGATTCGCCTTGCGGAACGTGATCGACGTGGCGCCGCTGCTGGTGGCCACCTGGTAGGGCAGTTCGATGCCCTGCTCGATCAGCGCCAGTACCTTGTCGGCCGTCACCACCCGAGGGCTGGAAATGATCTTGCCCCTGCCATCGGCTTCCAGCGCGGACAACTCCAGGTTTAAAAAGCGGTTGGCGGCCGCCGAAAACAGGCTCAGGGCGAAGCTGGCCGGCTGCAAGCCATTGATGCTGGCGGCCGGCAAGTTGACGAATTGCGTGTTCGGCACGAAGGCGCCGGCGCCCGCCACCGTTTGCCCCGTCGCCTCGCCCACGCCCTGATACGTGCCGCCGATGGCCGCGCGGCGTCCGCTGCCACCGAGCGAAAAACCCGGCAACTGGCCCGCTGCCAGGCGCTGGTCCGTAAAACCCAGGCGCGCGCCCAGGTTGCGGCTGAAGCTGTCGTTCGCCTCGACGATGCGCGCCTCGATCATCACTTGCCGCGTTGGAATATCCGTCTTGGCGATCAGCTGACGGATCTGCTCCAGGCGCGCCGGCACGTCGGTGACGAACAGCTGGTTCGTGCGCGGCTCGATCAGCACGCTGCCACGGCGCGACAGCAGCCGGCTGCGCCCTTCCCCCGCGTCCAGGCCGAACACGGTACGGAATGCTTCGGCCTTCTGGTAATTGAGCTGGAAGATGGCTGATTGCAAGGGTTCGAGTTCGGCGATCTGCGCGCGCTGTTCCAGTTCCAGTTTTTCGCGCGCCAGCATTTCCTCGCGCGGCGCGATCCACAGCACGTTGCCATTGCGCCGCATGTCCAGGCCCTTCGCCTGCAGCAGCACGTCGAGCGCCAGGTCCCACGGCAAGTCGCGCAGGCGCATCGTCACATTGCCGGCCACGCTGTCGCTGGCGATGATGTTTTTCCCCGACGCGTCGGCCAGGATGTGCAGGGCCGCGCGCACGCCCACGTTCTGGAAATCGACGGAGATTTTCTCGCCGGCATACTGGCGCGGCGCCGTCACCGGCACCACCGCCTCGTCCCCGGCCAGGGCGGCGCCATGCAGCAATAGCCAATACATCGAACACATCCACACAGACGGCTTCATGGCGTGACCTCCGGCACACTGGCCCTGGCGTCACCCGGTCTTTGCAGGGACAGGCTGCCATGCCGTTCGCGCCACCCGCCGCCCGCGTCCGGCAGCAACTCTTTGTACTGCAGCGCCTGTTCGCTGATTTGCGTGACCCGGCCGTGGTCTGGCCCCAGATACTGGCCCACCGCCACCCGGTACACGCGCTGGCCCGCCAGCAGCAGCGCGCTCAGGCGCCCTCCCTGTTGCACGCTGCCCACCATGCTGATGGCCGGCAAGGCGACGCTTTCCAGCGGCTCGCGCACGCGGCGCGGGTCGGGTCCGGCCACACTGCCATGCTGGCCCGGCGCGCTTGCCACCGCCAATGCATTAAAAGGGTCGGCCAGGGCGGCGGCCGCGTACGGCTGCGGCACGACAGCGGCAAGCGGGCGCCATGCCGGCGCGCCGGTCTTTGCAGGCAATACCGCTTGTGCCGCCAGCTCCCCCGCTTCGGGCAAGCGATACGCGTGCAGCACGGCATCGAGGGTCAGCAAGCGATCCTTGCCCTGGGTCAAGGCCAGCTCATGCACCGTGACGATGCGCGGCAGGCGCGCCAGGTCCCCCAGCAACGCGCCCATGGCGTGATAGCCGCCGCGCAACTGTATGGCGATCGGCAAGGCGACATACGGCGCTTGCGGCCGGGCCGCGCCCGGCTTGAACAGCGAAAATTGCAGGCCGCGCGACTGGCCTGCGGCGTTAATGTCCGTCAACAGCACCGCCATCGCTTGCTGGTCGGGCAATTGCTGTTCCAGCTGGGCCAGCTCGGCGCCGGCCTGGCGCCGCTGCGCACGCCACTGCGGCAACTGGCTCGCCCTGGCTTGCGCCGCCAGATACCCGGCGCGCAAGCGGCCTTCCTCGTCTTGCGCCGCCTGCACGTCCGCACTCAGTCCATCGAGCCACGCAAGGTGCAACAGCGCCGCCACCAGCGTACCGGCCAGGGCAGCGCAAGCGACGCGCAAGTGTAGCGGCCACAGCGACGCGGTCTTCAAGCTCAGCATGATCAACCTCCACGACTAAGATTGCCCAGCGGGTGCCAACGCCAGCCGTATCGTCCATTCCACGGCGCCATCTGCCGCACCGCGCACTTCCATCACTTCCGGGCGGGACCAGGGCGCGGCCTGCTCCAGCGCCTGCAGCAGTGCCGCGACCTTGTCCTGCGCGACGGCATGCCCTTGCAGGCGCACCAGCGCCGTTTCCTGGCGCACACTGTGCAAGGCTACGCCGGCCGGCATCGCCTGGGCCAGCACGTCCAGCATGCGCACCCAGGCATGGCGTTGCTCTTGCAAATTGGCAATGGCCTGCTGGCGCAGCAGCAGTGCCGCCGTTTCGCCCTGCACCCGCTTGCCGGTGGCAAGGATGGCATTCACCTGCTGCATGGCATGGCGCCAGCCTTGCTGGCGACGCAGCTGCACGTCGAGCTGCTGCTGCAGCCAGGCGCCTGCCGCCAGGGCCAACAGCAATCCCAGCACCGCCCCACCGGCCAGTTGCCACAACAGCAGCTGACTGCGCCGGCGCCGCGCCGCCTGGCGATGCGGCAACAGGTTGATGCATGGCACTTGCGCCACGGCCTTCATCGCGCGTACCGGTGCATGGCCAGGCCCCAGGCCAGCTGATAACTGAGGCCGCCGTCCGGCAAGGCTTGCCAGCCACCCTGCGCGAGTGCCGCCTGCAGGGCCAGCGCCTCGCTATCCATGACGACGGGCGTCAAGCCGGCCGCCGTAGCCGCATCGAGGCGGCGCTGCACACTGGCGCGCCGCGCCGCCACCAGCAGCACTTCGATCTCCTGCTGCGTCTGGCCGGCAAACGGTGGCGCCGGCCCCAGCTGGTAAAAGTCCAGGCTGGCGTCTTCCAGCGCAAACGGCATGTATTGGGCCGCTTCCAGTTCCACGAGGATTTCCAGCTGTTCCTCCGGCAAACCGGCGGGCAGGCGGATCGCATGCGTGATCAGGGCCGTGGCCGGCATGGCCAGCGCCACGCGGGTGCAGGCGCTGCCACTGTTGCGGCATGCCAGGCGCACGGCGCTGGCCAGGCCCTGCAGATCTTCGACATGACCGTCAAGCATCACTCCTGCCGCCAGCGCGGCGCTGCCGCAATGCCGGCATGACAGTTTCCCTCGCCGGCGCCGCAACTCGACCACGCGCACGGCATCGTCCGCCATGTCGATGCCCAGCAAACCGATGCCAAGAAAACTGCGGATGGATATGTTTTTCATAGAGAAACGTCAGCGTGGGAGGGGTTGCTGCCATCCGCAAGCCTAGTCCTGGCAGCGCTGGCTTGTAAACGGATTTCACGCTGGGGTCTGCGGCGCGCGGCGCCTATATGGCGGGGCCGTGATCTGGCGCAGAATAATTGTTACCAAATCCTGGTTGCCAGCGGGCCAATACACGCTTATATAGAGTATCGACAAGTTTCAACACTCCCCAGGCAAGCGCCACGGCGCGCTGCCACCCCGGCAAGCTCGCTTATAATTGGCCGGCATAATTAACCGAAAGACATACGACGCATGACATCTTCAAACTCCGCTGGCTCCGCTGGCTCGAAGCCGCCCACCAAGGGCAGCAAACCCAAACGTTTTCTGCTGATGGCACTGGTATCGCTGCTGGGCCTGGGCATCGTCGGCGTCTTGCTGGTGGTCTTTGGCCTGGCCATGGCCTATCCGAACCTGCCGGCGCTCGATACCTTGACCGATTACAAGCCAAAAATGCCGCTGCGCGTGTTCACGTCCGACAGTGTGCTGATCGGCGAGTTCGGCGAAGAACGGCGCAACATGGTGCATATCAAGGATATTCCCGATGTCATGAAGAAAGCCGTACTGGCCATCGAAGATGACCGTTTCTATGAACATGGCGGCGTCGACTATCTGGGCATCACGCGCGCGGCCCTGCACAACCTGACGGGCGGCGCCAAGCAAGGCGCCTCGACCATCACGCAACAGGTGGCGCGCAATTTCTTCCTGTCCAGCGAACAGACCTTGAAACGCAAGGCGTATGAAGTCTTGCTGGCATGGAAGATCGAGAAAAACCTCAGCAAGGACCAGATCCTCGAAGTGTATATGAACCAGATTTATCTGGGACAGCGCGCCTACGGCTTCGCCTCGGCCGCGCAAATCTATTTCGGCAAGAATATCCAGGATCTCACCGTCGCCGAAGCGGCCATGCTGGCCGGCTTGCCGAAGGCGCCGTCGGCCTACAACCCCGTCGTCAATCCGAAACGCGCGCGCATGCGCCAGCAATACATTCTGCAGCGCATGGCGCAGCTGGGCTACATCACGCCGGCGCAGTTCGAAGAAGCGAAAAATGAAGAGCTGAAAGTGAAGACCGACAGCAGCGCCTTCGGCGTGCACGCGGAATACGTGTCGGAAATGGCGCGCCAGCTGGTCTACGAGCAATTCAAGGAAGACACGTACACGCGCGGCCTGAACGTCTACACCACCATCACCAAGGCCGACCAGGACGCCGCCTACATCGCCTTGCGCAAGGGCGTGATGGATTACGAGAAACGCCACGGCTACCGCGGCCCGGAAGCGTATATCGAGATTCCGAAAACCAAGGCCGAAGCGGACGACGCCATCGAGACGGAGCTGGCCGACCACCCGGACAGCGACGACATCATCGCCGCCATGGTGCTGCAGGCATCGCCCAAATCGTTGCAGGCAGTCACGTCGGCCGGCGAGGAAATCACCATTACCGGCCCCGGCCTGACCTTTGGCGCGGCCTGGCTGTCGGAAAAAGCGGCGCCGAACCGCCGCATCAAGCGCGGCGCCGTGATCCGCGTCATGCAAGAAAACAACGCCTGGGTCCTGACGCAGATGCCGGAAGTGCAATCGGCGTTCGTCTCGGCCAGCACCACCGACGGCGCCATCCGCGCCATGGTGGGCGGCTTCGATTACAACCGCAACAAGTTCAACCACGTCACGCAGGCGTGGCGCCAGCCCGGTTCCGCCTTCAAGCCCTTCATCTATTCCGCTTCACTGGAACGGGGCCTGTCGCCGGCCACCATCATCAACGACGCGCCGATCTCGTTCGACGCGGGCCAGACGGGCGGCCAGGCGTGGGAACCGAAAAACTACGACAGCAAATACGATGGTCCGATGACCATGCGCAAGGGCTTGATGAAATCGAAAAACATGATTTCCATCCGCATCCTGCACAAGATCGGCGCCAAGTATGGCCAGGAATACGCGACGCGCTTCGGCTTTGATGCGGACAAGAACCCGCCCTACCTGACCCTGGCCCTGGGCGCCGGCAACGTGACGCCGCTGCAGATGGCGGGCGCCTACGCCGTGTTCGCCAATGGCGGCTACAAGATCAACCCGTATCTGATCGCCAAGGTGACCGATAGCGATGGCAATATCCTGTCGCAAGCCAAGCCGGACCTGGCGGGCGAGGAAGCCAACCGCGTCATCGACGAGCGCAATGCCTTCATGATGAACAGCATGCTCAACGATGTCGTACGCTTCGGCACGGCGAACAAGGCCATGGCCTTGAAGCGCCCTGACCTGGCCGGCAAGACGGGTACCACCAACGATTCCATCGACGCCTGGTTCGCCGGTTACCAGGCCAAGCTGGTGGGCATCGCCTGGATCGGCTACGACCAGCCGCGCAACCTGGGCAATCGGGAAACGGGCGGCGGCCTGGCCTTGCCGATCTGGATCAACTACATGGCGAAGGCATTGAAAAGCATTCCCGTCGAGGAACGCGCCGTACCGGAAGGCCTGATACGCGTGGGTGACGAGTATTACTATGCGGAAAATCCACCGGGCACGGGCGTCGGCAGCCTGGAAGGCGCGGCGCGCGGCACGCCGGAGGAAGAGAAAGCCAAGGAAGCCGTCAAGAACGAGCTCTTCTAATGGCAATGTCGTAAGTCGGGTAGGTCGGATTAGCGCGCAAGCGCGTAATCCGACAACATTGTTAGCGCCCGGGTAGTGTCGGATTACGCGGCTTCGCCGCTAATCCGACCTACGTCTCGATGAGCTAATTACTTCAGCACGACGGGCGCGCCCGCCTGCTCGCTGGCCATGCTGGACAAGGCGGCAAACAGTTCCGAGCCGTCGCGCGTGTTGAGCCATTCATCGCCCACGCGCTTGTAATGAAAACCGCCGGAACGGGCGGCCACCCACATTTCGCGCATGGGGGCCTGGCTGTTGACGATGATTTTCGTGCCGTTGTCGATGAACTCGATTTCCAGCACATTGCCGCTGCGGCTGCATTCGACGTCGAGCACGTCTTCATCGTTCAGCCGGTCCAGCGCCGCGGCGATCTGGGTCAGGGTGGCTTCGGCCAGGGCCAGGAATTCCGATTCGCTCATGCTACACTCCAAAGATCTTAATCAAACCGTGATTCTAATCGTGAAGTCATCCTCAGCGTTTTATATCGGCATTGCCATTGTGGTTTCCAGCGTCCTGGCCGGCTGTGGCCAGCCCGGCGCCCTGTACCTGCCCAAGCCACCCGCGGCCAAAGGCGCGCCGGCAAAAGGCCCGGTCGAACCGGCGCCCGTGCCGCCGCCACCCGTGATCGTGCCAGTCACCTAAACGGAACGCACCGGGGTGGCTGTCTTCGCCGCCCTGGCGCTCTTCTCTCGCTTGCTCCAGGCGAAAACCACGCGCATTAACAGCAGTAGCGCGACGATGCTGCCGAACAGGATCGGTTGTGCGAAATTGTGCTTGCCCGCCTTCATCCACCAGAAGTGCAAAATACCCAGCGGCGCGATCACATAGATCAGCCGGTGCAGCCACTGCCAGCGCTTGCCACCGAGGCGCTTGACCATGCCATTCGTGCTCGTCACGGCCAGCGGAATGAGCAAGACAAAGGCAATAAAACCCACCGTGATGAACGGCCGCTTGAGCACATCCTTCCACATTTCATGCACATCGAAAAAGTGATCGAACCATAAAAACGTGGTGAAGTGCAGCGCCGCGTAGAAAAACGCGAACAGGCCCAGCATGCGCCGCAGCTTGATCAGCCAATTCCATTGGGTGAAACGCCGCAAGGGCGTCACCGCCAGGCTGATGCAGATAAAATACAGGGTCCAGTCGCCCGTGCCGCGCGTGATGAATTCCAGCGGCTCCACCAGTTGCCCCGTGTACGTCAGCCAGACCATGCGCGCGAATGGCAGCAGCGCCAGCAGAAAAACCAGGCTTTTGAATAGCGACAATTGTCTCGGCGTGGGGTTGAGGGCCATGGTGTTTCCTTAAAAGAACTTCTTCAGATCCATGCCCGTGTACAAGGAAGCGACATCGTTGTAGCCATTGAACATCAGGGTCTTGCGCTTGCGCGTGAGAAAGCCGTCTTCACCGATGCGCCGCTCGGAAGCTTGCGACCAGCGCGGATGATCGACGTTCGGGTTCACATTCGAGTAAAAACCATATTCGGACGGCGCCGACAGGTTCCAGGAGGTGCGCGGCTGTTCCTTGACGAAACGGATCTTGACGATGGATTTGGCCGACTTGAAACCATATTTCCACGGCAAGACCATGCGCACGGGCGCGCCATTCTGGTTCGGCAAGGTTTCGCCATACATGCCCAGGGTCAGCAGCGCCAGCGGATGGTTCGCTTCGTCGATGCGCAAGCCTTCCGTATACGGCCACTGCAGCACTCTGCCGCCCACGCCCGGCATTTGCTTCTTGTCGGCCAGGGTGATGAATTCCACGTACTTGGCATTGCCCGTCGGCTCGACCTTCTTGATGATTTCCGAGAAGGAATAACCGACCCACGGAATCACCATCGACCAGCCTTCCACGCAGCGCAGCCGGTAGACGCGCTCTTCCAGTGGCGCCAGTTTCAGCAGCGCGTCGAGATCGAGGGTCATGGGTTTCTTGACCTCGCCTTCGATGCTGACCGTCCACGGCCGCGTGCGCAAAGTGCCCGCGTTTTGCGCGGGGTCGCTCTTGTCCGTGCCGAATTCGTAGAAATTGTTGTAGCTGGTGGCGTCTTTATAGGCCGTCTGCTTGTCCAGCGCCGAATAGGCGGGATTGAGCTTGGCAGCCAGCTTGGGATTGCTGCCTTGCGCGAACGCTTCGCGGCTGGCCATTTCCAGCAAGGCCGCACTGGACACGGAGCCCAGGGCGATTTGCTTGATAAAGCTGCGGCGCGATTCAAACACGGCGCGCGGCGTGATTTCGGAAGAATACGGCAATTCGATGCCGTTGGGACTGCGCTTGATCAACATGGCGGCTCCGGAAAAAGGTGATTGGATATACCTTACACCAGTTTTTCCGGGCCGTTCATGACGCTTCTGTCATTAAAGTTTGCCGTAAGAATGCAGGCCTGAAAGGAACATGTTGACGCCCAAGAAGGCAAACGTCGTCACCAGCAAGCCCACCAGCGCCCACCAAGAAGCGACGCGGCCGCGCAAGCCCGTCATCAATCGCATGTGCAGCCAGGCTGCATAGTTGAGCCAGACGATCAGCGCCCACGTTTCTTTCGGGTCCCACGACCAGTAGCCACCCCACGCTTCGGCCGCCCACAGGGCGCCCAGGATGGTCGCTACCGTGAAGAAAGCAAAGCCCACGGAAATGGCCTTGTACATGACGTCGTCGAGCACTTCCAGCGACGGCAGGCGGTCGACCAGGTAGCCGCTCGATTTGAGCAGATACGCGGCCGCCACCATGGCCGACAGGGCAAAGGTACCGTAGCCGATGAAGTTGGCGGGCACGTGGATCTTCATCCACCAGCTTTGCAGGGCCGGCACCAGCGGCTGGATTTCGGCCGCGTCGCGCGTGACCGTGTACCACATCAGGAACACCACGGCCGCCGAAATGACCAGCATGACGAAGGCGCCCAGCTGGCGCGTCGCATAATGCTGCTCGTAATACAGGTAGAACATGGCCGTGATCAAGGAAAACAGGATGAACACTTCATACAGGTTCGACACGGGAATATGGCCCACGTCGGCGCCGATCAGGTAAGACTCGTACCAGCGCACCAGCATGCCCGTCAGACCCAGCACCACGCCGGCCCAGCACAGCAGGGAGCCGACGGACGAGCCAAATTCCGAGCGCGCCACCAGGCCGATCCAGTAGAACAGGGTCGACAGCACGAAAAGCGTACCCATCCACAAGATGGCGGACTGGCTCGACAAGATGTATTTGAGGAAGAATTTCTGGTTCGCCATCTCCAGGTGGCCCGAGTACAGCTCGATGGCAAACAGCGACAGCACGGCCGCCAGCGGGATCAGCCAGCGCACGGGCTTCCAGTACCAGCCCAGCCACGCGAACGTGGGCGCCGCTGCCAGCAGGATGGCCTTTTCATAGATATCCATGAAGGCGCCAAAGCGCATCAGGCCGAACAGGGAGGCCGCCAGCAAGCCGGCGCCATACAGCCAATCGATCAGGCTCAGGCGCTTGAAAAATCCTGGTTCCTGCGTATATATTTGCTTGTTTGCCAATTCCATCATTTTCTCCATTCCCGGCGACGCGCAAGCGTCCCGAAACTCAGCCAATCCAACTCAGCGCAGCTTACGCCGATTGCGGCAGCTTTGCCTTCAAAGTCTCAAATTCTTTTTCAAAATCCAGCGTCTTGCGTTGCGTGCTCATGGCCATCAGGGCTACGCTGCCGCCTTCGCCATCCTTGATCCACACCCACAGGCGGCGCTCGCGGATATAAAACATGGAAAACACGCCGATCACGAGGAACAGGCAACCGAGGTAGACCACGCTCTTGCCCGGCGAACGCGTCACTTGCAGCACGGACGCCTTGATTTCCGTGAACTCGTCGAGCTGCAGATACACGGGCGCGCCATAGAAGAAGCTGTCGGACAGCGCATTCGTGGCCAGTTGCAGGAAGCGGCCGTGCTTGTCATCGGCCTCGATGGCCTTCAAGCCATCCTGCGCGCGCGCCGCCTGCCACAAGTCCCACAGGCTGCCATTCAAGATTTTCATGAAGATGTCGGCCGCTTTTTCTTGCTCGGCGGCAGGAATTTTCTCCAGGAAACGCGAAATGGCCAGGAAACCGCCCTCTTGCCCATTGCCGGCAAAGATGCCCAGGCTTTTCGCCGCCGATTCCTGCAGCTGGCCGCGCAGGGCTTCCGCGTTCGCCTGCGGCATGGCGCGCGCCGCATAGCGCGCGGCGGCCTGCTGGCGCAGCGCCGGATCTTGCAGCGCGGCACGCAAGCGCATCCATTCCGTCACGCTGTAATTGTCATCGACGGGAATGCGCAGATAGCTGAACGGGTCGCTGGGATTGACGCGCATGCCGGCCAGGAACACCGTCGTGCCATCCACGGTGACAGGCTGCATGTAATTCTGGTACTCGCGCGCCTGGCCCGTCTTGTCGCGCAATTTGTATTGCACCGAGGGGCCCACGTTCTTGAGATCCTTGTTATGCGCGTTCTTCGCGGCCGAACCGAGGCGTTTATCGAGGCCGACGGCAAATTTATCGTTGAAACTTTCCGCCTTGCTGACGGCGCGCACATCCTGGCCGGCGCTGAGGTTTTCCACGTTGAAGGGACGGAAACCCGACCATTCCACCGTGTAGGAATTGCCATCGCTGCGCTCAAGCGGCGTGCTGCCGCCCACTTCGCCGCCGATATCGAAGCGTTTCGTCGTCTTGCCCGTCATGGGAAAACCCGTCAACTTGAGCTTGCTGCCGCCATCCTCAAAGCTGGACTGGTACAGGGCCAGGCCCTTGTACAGCAGCGGCTGGTTGACTTTGATGGTGGCAGGAAAACTTTCTCCCGTCACATGGTCGGTGATGACGACATCGCTGGCGAACAGCTTGGGCATGCCCGTGCTGTAGAAATCGATGTGGAATTTCTTCAGCAAAATCGTGATGGGCAGATCCTGGATCAGCACGCCATCGGCCTGGGGAATGATGGCCGTGTTGCTCGACGAACCTTCCGGGATCATGGTATTGCCGCGGAAAGTGGGGTTCGACAGGCTCAGCCGGTGCTGGGCGGGAATGTCGGCGATCACGCCGCTGCCGGAAAACGGCGTCTTGCCAAAGAACCATTGTTGTACGCGTATCGGCATTTCCGAATCGAGCAAGCCGCCCACGCAAATGATGACGATGGCGCCGTGGGCAAAGATATAGCCCCATTTATTGGCCGCGCCGCGCTTGGCCGCCACCAGGGTGGCGTTGTCCTTCTCGACCACCTTGGCCGCATAGCCGCTGTCTTTCAGGCGCATCACCATCTGCTGTGCCAGCACGGCGCGCGGCAGCGGCGCCTGCCATTCCATCTTGTGATGGAAATTGCGCAACGATTGCTCGCGCACATTGTCGCGCCAGCTGCGCATATCCTTGAGCATCTTCGGCGCATTGCGCACGATGCACAGCGAGGTCGAGGCGACGAGGAAACCCATGATCACCAGGAACCACCAGGCCGAATACACGGAATACAGGCTCAGCTTGTCGAAGACGGCAAACCAGAATGGACCAAACTGGTTCACATAGTTGGGCATGGGCTCGTTCTGCTTGAGCACGGTGCCGATGATGGACGCCACGGCGATCAGGGTCAGCAGGCTGATGGCAAAGCGCATCGACGAGACCAGCTCGACGAATTCAGCCAGGCTGCGGCGTTGGGTCTTTAACTCGATTCCGGTCGTGCCTGTGCTCATACGTGGATACTCATACGGGATATGCAATCTTCAAGAAAATGTAGGCATGGAGCAGAGTGTTTCTCCGCGCAAGGCGGCAGCATACTCCTGTTTGGCCCCTGCCATAAAAAAGGGCAGCCTGTTGAAAAGGCCGCCCTGGTTCATGCGCACTGCTGCGCCTGGCAATCTCTTGCCACTATGAAAACTTACTTCAGGCCGGCGATATAGTCGGCCACGGCGGCAATCTCGTCATCCGACATGCGGGCGGCGATGGTGTGCATTTGCGCGCTGTTCTTGCGGGCATCCGCCTTGGTGCTGCGGAACATGGTCAGCTGGGCCACCGTGTAGTCCTGGTGCTGACCGGCGATGCGCGGATACTGGACGGGAATGCCATTGCCCGTCGCGCCATGACAGCTGGCACAGGCAGCAACTTGCTTGGAAGCAATACCACCACGGTAGATTTTCTTGCCCAGGTCAATCGTATCCTTGTTTTTCGCGGCGCCCGGCTTGGACAGCTGCGCGCCCAGGTAGGCGGCGATATTCTTCTTGTCGGCGTCGCTGAGCATCTTCGCGTACGTCGTCATGACGGGCTGGTTGCGCTCCGGCGTGGTGAAGTCGACCAGTTGCTTGTAGATATAGCTTTCGTGCTGGCCGGCCAGCTTCGGATTGACCGTGATGGTCGAGTTGCCGGCCGCGCCATGGCACGATACGCAGGCAGGCAAGCCGCGCGTCGCATCGCCGTCGGCGTACAGGGTAGCGCCCTTGGCGGCGTCAGCCTTGATGGCCGGTTTCGGTGCTTCGACCGCGGAGGCAGTTGCCGATACAGCCAGCAAAGCGAGCAGCATGGATTTGAACAACGGTGAAAACGCACGATTCATTCAGGCACCCTGAGACAGTGAGAAATTAGTGGTGGACATTGCCGCGCTCCTGAGATTTTTGATTTATTTTCAGGGCCGCAAGCCGCATCGCTGCTACGCCGGCAACAATTAACAATCCCTTATTGTACAATAGCTTCTTGGCGTTATCGCTCCCTTATCGCTCCATTTTGTTGCTTTACTACTCCCATGTCAAAACTCTGGCAAGCCCGCTTCTTTACGACCGTCAACCAATTGCGTGACCTGCCCGATACCACGGTGCCGGAAATCGCTTTTGCCGGCCGCTCCAATGCCGGTAAATCGACCGCCATCAACATCTTGTGTAATCAGAAAGGCTTGGCGTTCGCCTCCAAGACACCTGGCCGTACCCAGCACATCAACTACTTCTCCATCGGCGGCGCCCACGTGGCGCAGCATCGCAAGGATGCCACCATCGTCGAAGAGATCGAATGCCTGCTGGTCGACTTGCCGGGCTACGGCTACGCGGAAGTCTCGGGCTCGGCCAAATTGCACTGGCAGCGCCTGCTGGGCGACTACGTGCAGCGCCGCGAGCAATTGGCGGGCCTGGTCCTGATCATGGATTCGCGCCGTCCGTTCACCGACCTGGACGTCCAGATGCTGGAATGGTTCGCCCCCACGGGTAAACCGATCCACTGCATCCTGACCAAAGTCGATAAGCTGAACCGCAATGAATCGGTCAACGCGCTGCGCCAGGCGAAAGCCAAGCTCGACAGCTATGTCGATGAAGACGGCGTCGGCTTCCCGTTCACCGTGCAACTGTTCTCGGCCTTGAAAAGAGTCGGCATCGACGAAGCCAATGACAAGATCATGGAACTGGCCGGCATCAGCGAAGATAGCGCGGCCCAGATGGTCGAACTGATCGACATGGAAGACGACGTCGAGCCGGAGTCCGACAAACCGGCTTGATCGAGATCAACGCTACGTAAAAAAGGCTGCCCGTTCACACGGTGCAGCCTTTTTTGATTGCGCTGAGCGTTTAACGCCGTCCCGGCCCTGGCCGCTTCTCCGAAAAGAATTCCTGACGCAGGAAGGCAGTCAGCTCGGCCGTATCTTCCACGCGGGCGCTGAGGTTGACGTTACGCCCCAGGCGCCGCGATTCCCAGACGAAGTCGCCCGGTTTTTCGGCACGGATCAACTGGATCATCTTCTTGATGATGGCCGATTCGATATCGGGTTCATTGCCCAGTTCGACTTTTTCCTGCTTCAGCCAATTGCGCTTGAAGTTGCCGTTCCAGCCCTTGAACTTGACTTCGGCGCTGAACGAGGTCTGGTTGACGATGGAAAACACGCCACCCGAATCCTCGCGGTCGCTGCCCGAATTGCGGCCCTGCGCGCCGGCGATATTCGCCTTGGCCACGCGCATGGCGCGGTCGTTCTCGCTTTCCTCGGCCGGCGGCGCGGGGTTCTGCGCCTCGCGCTGCTTGCGGCGCTGCTCGATCATCGAACTCATGTCTTCGGCCGGTGGCGGCGGCAACGGCACTTTCGATACCAGTGGCGGCGTGAAGGTTTCCAGTTTCGGCTTGTCGCGCGGCACGTCCTTGGTCACCACGCGCTTGCTCGGTGCCGGCGGCGGTTTCACCTTGGCCACTTTCGTGTCCTTCGGCTTGGGCGTGGGTTTCGGCTGCGGCTGCGGCTTCGGTTGCGGCTTGTCCTTCAGCGGCGCGATGTAGACCATCGCGCTTTCCTTCTTCGGCGGCGGAATCTTTTCTATCTTGTCGCTGCGCAACAGAACATACGCCGCCAGCAGCACGTGCAGCAAGACGGACACGCCGAGCGCAACCTTGCGCGTGGTGCTGGTCCTGGACCCGTAGGCCGGTAGTGGCTGGATCACTTGCCCGCAGGTGGGGCAAACATCGGAATCGGCAGCCAACAAATGGGTCGTGTCATGCAAAATGAATCGTGCTTTCTGTGTAGCGAAGAAATAACATTACAGGGCAGCCATAGTGCCAGAGTCCCTTGCTTTTGGGAACACTTCCTCGGCCTTGCCAATCCGAAGCGTACAGGATAGCTGCATTCCTTGCAGCGCTAACCAGAGTACCCGAGCCGTCCCTTGACGGTTGTTACCGTATGTATCACTGCCCATACAAAACCGGCGCCCCATTCACGCAGGAATGGGACGCCGGTCACGGGTCAACAGGTAATGCAAGCGCTCAAGCCTGCTTGTCGAGTGCCACCAGTTGCTCGTCCGTCACCGGCCCCGTGCCGCTGTACTTATCCAGGAACAAATAGATGACGGGCGTGATGAACAGGGTAATCACTTGCGAAAACAGCAATCCGCCGACCACGGCCAGGCCCAGCGGCTGGCGCAGCTCGGCGCCGGCGCCCAGGCCCAGGGCGATGGGCAAGGCCCCCATCAGGGCCGCCGCCGATGTCATCATGATGGGGCGGAAACGCAGGATGCAGGCCTGGCGGATGGCTTCAGGCGGGCTCATGCCCTCGTTGCGCTGCGCATGCAGGGCAAAGTCGATCATCATGATGGCGTTTTTCTTGACGATACCGATCAGCATCAAAATGCCGATGATGGCGATCATCGTCAGGTCCATGCCGAACAGGCGCAAGGTCAACAGCGCCCCCACGGCCGCCGACGGCAAGCCGGCCAGGATGGTCAACGGGTGGATATAGCTTTCATACAGCACGCCGAGCAGCACATAGATCACGGCCAGCGCGGCGATGATGAGGATGATCTGGCTAGCCTGCGAATCCTGGAACACGGCCGCATCGCCACCGTAGCGCGTGATGATGGAGGCCGGCAAGCTCATTTCCTTGCCCATCACATCGATCTTGCCCGTGGCAACACCCAGCGGCACGTCCGGCGCCAGGTTGAAGGAGATCGTCACGGCCTGCAACTGCCCCTGGTGATTGACGGACGTGGGGCCAATCGTGCGTTCCACGTAGGCAATACTCGACAGTTTCACCAACTCGCCCGACTTGCTGCGCACGGACACGCGCGTGAGCGCATCGTCATACTGGCGATCCGCCGTGGCCGCTTCCAGGATCACGTAATAGCTGGCCGCCGACGAATAGATGGTCGACACTTGCCGCTCGCCAAAGGCGCTGTACAGGGCCGTGCGGATATCGGACATTTGCACGCCCAGCAGATTGGCCTTGTCGCGGTCGATCCGCAGGGACGCCTGCAAGCCCTTGATCTGCGAATCGCTGGTGACGTCGCGGAACGCGGGATCGGCGCGCATGCCAGCAATAAACTTTTCCGCCCAGTCATTCAAGGCATCGGGGCTGACGCTTTGCAAGGTGTACTGGTAGCGGCTCTTGCTCTGGCGCCCGCCCAGTTGCAAGTTTTGCACGGGACGGAAATACACGGCCATGCCGGGCACGGCGCTCGTCGCGCGGCGCAGGTTTTCCAGCACCACGGGCATTTTCGGCCGTTCGCTGCGCGGTTTTAATACCATGAACATGCGGCCCGTGTTGCCGCCACCGACGAACGACGTCACATCCTGCACGCTGGGGTCCGCCTTGAGCACGGCCGCCACGCGCGCTTGCAAGTCCTGCAATGCAGCAGAGGAAATATCCTCCGACGCTTCCGTATTCACCTGGATCTGGCCCAGGTCTTCCTCGGGAAAGAAACCCTTCGGAATGGTCGCGTACAGCAGCACCGTCAGCGCAAAGGTACACACGGCAACGAATAGCACCACGTTGCGGTGCGCCAGGGCCTTGTCGAGCAGATGCACATATCCGTTGCGCAATTTCGTGAACCCCGCCTCGAAGTGGCGGCCGATGAACGTTTTCTCGCCATGGCTCGGGTCGCTGTCATTGTGTTCGCGTGTATCGGCCGGCAGGAAGCGGCTGGCCAGCATCGGCACCAGGGTCAGCGACACGATGGCCGAGACGAGGATGGACAGCGAGACGACGACGGCGAACTCGTGGAACAGCAAGCCGATCACGCCCGGCATGAAGAAGATGGGGATGAACACGGCCACCAGCGAGACGGAAATCGAGATGATGGTGAAACCCATTTCCTTGGCGCCCACGAGGGCCGCCTGGATCGGTTTCTTGCCCATCTCGATATGCCGCACGATGTTTTCCAGCACCACGATGGCATCGTCGACCACCAGGCCCACGGCCAGGGTAATGCCCAGCAGGGAAATGTTGTCGAGGCTGTAGCCGAGCCAGTACAGCAGGGCCAGCGCGCCGAGCAGGGAAATGGGCATGGTGACGGCCGGAATGAAGGTGGCCGCCGCGCGGTGCAGGAACAAAAAGATCACCAGCACCACCAGAATCACCGTCAGGGCCAGGGTCAGGTTGACGTCGTGAATGGCTTCGCGGATCGAGACGGAACGGTCGTTGACCAGGCTGATCTGGATGGAAGCGGGCAATTGCGCCTTGAAACCCGGTAAAAGTTTGCGCACGGCATCGACCACTTGCACCGTGTTCGCATCCGGTTGGCGCTGCACCAGCAAGGTGATCGAGCGCTCGCCATTGAAACTGCCGGCCGTCTTGGTCGATTGGAAACTGTCTTCCACCTCGGCCACTTCCTTCAGCCGCACGGGCTGGCCATTGCGCGTGGCGACGATGAGTTCGGCAAAATCGGCCGCCTTCATCATCTGCGGATTGCCCTGGATGGTCAAGGTCTGGCTGGGGCCGTCGAGGATGCCCAGCGGCGAATTCGTGTTCGAGGCGCGCAGGGCCTGGGCCAGCTCGTCCATCGTCAGGTTGCGCGCGTTCATCAGGTCGGCACGGGCGCGCACGCGCACGGCGAAGCGTTTCTGGCCATTCACGCTGACCTGGGCCACGCCTGGCAAGGTCGACAGGCTGGGCGCGATCAGGTTCTCCGCATAATCATTCAGATCCGACAAGTTCAGCGATGGCGACGTCATCTGGATAAACAGCACGGGCGCATCGGCCGGATTGACTTTGCGGTAGGACGGCAAGTCCGTCATTTCCGTCGGCAACTGGCGCTGCGCGCGCAGCAGCGCCGCCTGCACGTCGACGGCGGCCTCGTTGACATTGATGCTGGCGTCAAATTCCAGGGTCAGCGACGTATTGCCCAGGGTACTCGTCGAGGTGATCAGGCTCAGGCCGGCAATCGTGGAAAACTGCTTTTCCAGCGGCAAGGCCACGGAGGACGCCATGGTCTCGGGGCTGGCGCCGGCCAGGTCGGCGCTGACGTTGATGACGGGCGTGTTATAGCTTGGCAAGGCCGCCACGGGAATGTGGCCATACGCCAGCACGCCGGCCAGGATGATGGAGAGGGACAGCAGCACCACCATGACGGGGCGGCGGATGCTCAGTTCGGACAGGTTCATGCTGGCTTGCCCTGCGGTGCGGCGGCGCCATCGGCGGCCTTGTGTTTTTCCGCCAGGCGCACCTTGCCGCCCGGACGCAGGTTCTGCTTGCCGTCGACGATGACTTTTTCGTCGCCGGTCAATCCGGTGACGACGGCATTCGGGCCGAACGCATACACGCGGGCAATCTTGCGCACCTTGGCCGTATTATCGGCTTCCATCGAATACACGAAGATGCCCGTGGTATTGGTGATGATGGCGTTTTGCGGGATGACCAGCGCATCCTTGAGCGTGCGCACCGTCAACTGCGTATTCACATACTGGCCAGGCCACAGGTCGGTACCGCCATTGTTGAAACGGGCCTTGACCTTGATCACACCCGTGGCGGGATCGACGGCATTGTCGATGAAACTCAGTTTACCGTCGAGCTGCTTGCCGCCCGCATCGGCCAGCAGTGCCTTGACCGCCACCTCGCCCGCCTTCTGCGCCGCCAGCAAGCCCGACAGACTGCTTTCCGGCAAGGTGAAGACCACATCGATCGGGTCGAGCTGGGTGATGCTGGTGAGCGAAGTAGTCGGCTGCACCAGGCTGCCCGCGTACACATTGATGGCGCCCACGCGGCCACCCTGCGGCGCGCGCAGGACGGTGTAGCTGGAGTCGACCTGGGCGGCGCGCAAGGCGGCCTGGTCGGCGGCCAGCAAGGCGCGTGCCGCGTCGAGCTGGCTTTGCAAAGTATCCACGGCGCCCTGGGCGATGAAGTTCTTGCTCAGCAAATCCTGGCTGCGTTTGAGCTGGCGTTCGAGGTCCAGCACCGAGGCGCGGTCACGCAAGACTTGCGCCTGCGCCTTGTCGACATTCGCGTGCTCGCTGCGGGCGTCCAGCGTAAACATCAGTTCACCCTGTTTGACGAACTGGCCTTCGCGGATGTGCACCTTGGTGATCGTACTGGTCGTCTGTGGATGCAGGTCGACGCTGCTGATGGGTGTCACGCTGCCATTGGCTTGCAGCAGCATCGGCACATCCTGTCGCAGCGGCGCGACCACGCTCACCGTGGTTGGTCCCTGTCCGCCCTTGCCCCCTTTGCCATCCTGCCCACCGGCCGCTTTGCCTGCCTGATTGAAATACCAGATGCCGCCACCGATACACAGGGCCGCACCCACGAGGATTGCCAGGCTAGTCTTTTTCATTGTTCTGTCACGCTGTTGCAGCGCAGGGCTGCAGGTTGAAGGTAGTTGCCAGGGGGCGTAAAGCACAATATTGTCGCACGGAAATGCTCACTTTCCCGCGTAATACTCTGGCACGATCAGGGTGACTTCCAGTCCACCGTCGACATGATTAAGCAGTGAAACCGTGGCGCCATGCTGCTCGGCGATGTTGCGCGCGATGGTCAGGCCCAGGCCCGTGCCACCCGATTCGCGCGAACGCGAGGTCTCAATACGATAAAACGGTTCGAACACTTTGGCCAGCTGATCTGGCGCAATACCCGGTCCGCCGTCGCGGATGCGGATGCGCGCCGCACCGGCGATGCGCTCGACCGTCACTTGCGCGTACTGGCCATATTTGACGGCATTGTCGATCAAGTTCACCAGGCAACGCCGCATGGCGATGGGCCGGCCCATCAAGGCCATGCTGGCCTGCCCGGCCAGGGTCACGTTCTGGCCGGCATCGGCCGCGTCGGAGCAAACGCTGTCGAGCAGGGAGTCGAGATCGAGCGCCTGCATCGCTTCCGTGCTATCCATCGAGCGGGCCAGGTCCAGCCCTTCCTTGACCATGCTCTGCATGGCAGACAGGTCGCCCACCAGGCGGTCATATAATTCCGTATCGGCCACCTTTTCCAGGCGCAGGCGCAAGCGCGTCAGCGGCGTCTGCAAGTCGTGCGTAATGGCGGCCAGCATTTGTGTACGCTGGGAAATATGCTGGCGGATGCGCGCCTGCATGGCATTGAAGGCGGCGCTGGCCTGGCGGATCTCGCTGGCGCCCGACAGGGTCAGCGGCGGATGGTTGATGTCGTTGCCCAGGTCTTTCGCCGCCTGCGCCAGCTGCTTGAGCGGACGCATGGTCATGCGCGTGACCAGGTAAGCGAGGATGGCGATGCTGATCAGGAAAGGCAGCAGGGTCATCCAGTCATTGTGTTCATTGAACGGTGGCTGCTGGCGCGGCGGCAAGACCATCAGGCGCAGCACGTGGCCATCCTGCATGCGCACGTCGAGGTTTTCGCAGGTACCGCCCCAAGGCTTGGCGCCGAACATGCCCGGCGACTGGCGTGGATTGATGCAGGCGGCCGGGCGTTCGGCCAGCGCGCTGACCTTGAAACCCTCGCCCAGCTTGGCTTGCAGGGCGCTGGAAAATTCCGTCGGCGTACCGGGCTTATGTTCCGTGTCGGGACGCAATTCCAGGCGCACGCTGCCCTTGTTGGCCACCTTCAGGTAGGCGGCGCGCGAGGCCAGCGGCACCACGTCGGCCGCCATCACCAGCTGCTCGGCCCGCTCGACGGCGTGATAGTCGCGGTACTGCTCGATGGCGCGCTGGCGTTCGCCCACGGCCAGCCACTGCGTCAGCGCGGCCGAAGCGACGATGCCGATCAGCAGAAACATGAAGACCCTGCCCGTCATCGATCCCAGGAAGGCCTTCACGCGTGCGGCTCCACGTTGACTTGCCCGGCCAGCACGTAGCCGCCGTTGCGCACGGTCTTGATGATTTGCGGCAAACGGGCATCTTCACCGAGCTTTTGCCGCAAGCGGCTGATCTGGATATCGATCGAGCGGTCGAACGGGTCGGCGTCGCGCCCCTGCGTCAGGTTCAGCAACTGGTCGCGGTTGAGCACGCGGTTCGGGTGTTCCAGGAACACGCGCAGCAAGCGGAACTCGGCGCCCGACAGCATGATCACCAGACCGCTGGGATTGAGCAGGTGGCGCGCCGTGAGGTCCAGGGTCCAGCCGGAAAAGCGGATTTGCTGCGCCTTGTCCGATGGCACGTTCGAAGGCATGGCATGGCTGCGGCGCAGCACGCTGCGTATGCGCGCCAGCAATTCGCGCGGCTCGAACGGTTTCGGCAAATAATCGTCGGCGCCCATTTCCAGGCCCAGGATACGGTCCAGCGGCTCATTGCGCGCCGTCAACATGATCACCGGCACGGTCGATTGGGCACGCAGCTTGCGGCACAAGGTCAGGCCATCGTCGCCAGGCAGGTTCAAATCGA
Source organism: Janthinobacterium sp. UMAB-60 (assembly GCF_900095235.1). Lineage (NCBI taxonomy): Bacteria > Pseudomonadati > Pseudomonadota > Betaproteobacteria > Burkholderiales > Oxalobacteraceae > Janthinobacterium > Janthinobacterium sp. UMAB-60. The sequence continues at coordinate 22,789 of NZ_LT607495.1, read as the reverse complement.
GCACGATCAGGTCGGGCCGCGTTTCATCGAGAATTTTCCACATGGCCGTGCCATCCGCCGCGCCCAGGGTGCGATAGGCGTTCGTTTCCAGGTAGTCCGCCAGCAAGCTGCGGATATCGCGGTCATCGTCGACGATGAGAATTGTAGAAGTGGGTTCCATGGTACGAATTATCCCCACTTCCCCCGCCCTTGCACAGCGCATTTGTATCGTCTTGTATATAGGAGACCCGAAGAAACATATAGATACAAACTGTCTGACAGCGGACACTTCGGGGAAACATGGAGAGTCCACCATGGATTCATGTGCAGCAACATGTACATCCCTCATCTTTTACAAAGGAATCCAGATGAACGCCTCAATGACAACCTTGCGCAAGAATTTGATCATCGCCATGAGCGTACTCGGCATGGGTGCGGCATCGCTGACCGTCCACGCCCAGGAAGCGGCCGCCAGCGCGCCTGCCGCCAGCACCAAAATGCAACATGAAGGCCAGCGCGGCCAGCACCGCGGTGGCAACCCTGCCGAACGCATGGCCAAGTACCAGGTCCGCCTGCACGACAAGCTGAAGCTGACAGCCGCGCAGGAACCGGCCTGGGCCACTTTCACGGCCGCCAACGCGCCGAAAAAACCGATGGGCGACTGGAAGGCCAAGCACGAAGCGATGGCCAAGCTGTCGGCGCCGGAGCGCATGGAACAATGGATCGCCATGTCGAAGGAACGCATCGCCAGCCAGGAAAGTCGCCTGGCCTCGCTGAAGACCTTCTATGCCGTGCTGACGCCGGAGCAAAAGAAAGTATTTGATGACAGCGTGCCTGGCGGCAAGCACGGCGGCCATCGTGGTGGCCACCATGGCATGGAGCAGCATCCGAAAGCAGGGTAGGTCGGATTAGCGGCAACGCCGCGTAATCCGACAACTTTGTTGACGTGTACGGTGGTGTCGGGTTACGCCCTCCCGGGCTAACCCGACCTACTCCTCCAGCTTGCGCAAGGAAGTCAGGAACGTCGATGCATTCTGGAAACCGATCACGCGCGACTGGGCGATCTCCTGCCCTTGCGGGTTGAACATGATGATGCTTGGCGGGCCGAACAGCTGGAAACGCTTCAGCATGGCCTTGTCGTCCGCATCGTTGGCCGTCACGTCCACTTGCAGCAGCACGGCTTGCCCCATCTTCTCGCGCACGGCGGGATCGACGAAGGTCAGTTTTTCCATCTCGATGCACGACACGCACCAGTCCGCATAAAAGTCCAGCAAGGCCGGCTTGCCACCCAGCTGCGCCAACGCCGCATCGAGCTGCGCCACGGTTTTTACACGCGTAAACGATTGCGCGTGCACCTGGCCACCGCCCAGGTGCGCCAACGGCGCCAGCGGATCGCGGCCGCCGCTGGCCACGCCCACCAGTTGCATCGCACCCAGCACGGCAAACACCAGGCCGAAGGCCTTGGCCACCCAGGCGTGCTGCGCGCCGCTCTTGCCCACCAGCAGATACATGCCGTAACCGACGAACAGCACCGTCCAGCCCAGCATTTGCACGGCGCCAGGCAGCACGGGCGAGACCAGCCACCAGGCCACGCCCAGTTGCAGCACGCCAAAGAAGCGCTTGACGGCATCCATCCAGGCACCGGCACGCGGCAGCAAGGTGCCGGCCGATACACCCACCAACAGCAAGGGCACGCTCATGCCCACCGCCATGGCGAACAGCGCGCTGCCGCCGATGACGACGTCGCGCGTCTGGCTGATGTACAGCAAGGCGCCGGCCAGCGGCGCGGCCACGCATGGCCCGACGATCAGGGCGGAAATGGCGCCCATGACGAATACGCCCGCCAGGCGGCCTGACGATTGCTGGTTCGACACGGACGTCAGCTTGCCTTGCAGGAAAGCCGGCACTTGCAGCTCATACAAGCCGAACATCGACAGGGCCAGGCCCGCCATCAGCAAGGCGAAAAAGCCCAGCACCCACGGATTTTGGAGCTTGGCCGCCAGGCCTTCGCCCGCCAGGCCCGCCGCCACGCCCAGCGCCGTGTAGACGATGGCCATGCCCAGCGCGTACGTCAGCGACAACAGCAAGCCGCGCGAACGGCTGACCTTGGCGCCATCGCCGATGATGATCGACGACAAAATCGGCACCATCGGCAGCACGCATGGGGTGAACGCCAGGCCCAGGCCCAGCAACATGAACAGGGGCACGATGACGAGCAGCTTGCCGCCCTTCAGGGCCGATTCGATCTTGCCCAGCTCGTTTTGCGCGGGCGCCGGGCCTGCCGCCACAGGAACCGCCGCTACCGGCTCGGGCATGCTGGTGATATCGGCCAGGGGAACGCTCAGCACGGATACGCCAGGCGACGCCTGCGCCTGCGAGCCGTTGACGGCCGCCATGTCGACTGCCGGCGCGGCCGGCAAGGCAAACTTCGACGCCACGCCGCCCGGCGCCATGCTCTGGCCGCCGCCACCGCCCACCAGCTGGGCCGTGGCATCCTGCGGCGCATAGCACAGGCCCTTGTCGGAACAGCCCTGTCCCGTCGCTTTCAGGGTGAACGCGCCAGCGGCCTGCACGGGAATGGTGATGGTCAGCGTCTTGCGGAACGTTTCCACATTTTTCTGGAAGGTGTCGTCAAACTTGACCTTGCCAGCCGGATACACGGGCGTGCCCAGCTTGGCGCCCACGGCCTCGAACTTGAAGCGCTCATGGTACATATAGTAACCATCGGCAATCACATAGGTGACGGCGATGGTGGACGGATCCTGCATGCGGGCGGAAAATTTGAACGCCAGTTCGGGATCGAGGAATTCATCGTCGGCACGGGCATGGCCGGCGCCAAAAACGGCGATCAACAGGAAGAAACAGGCAGCAAACCAAGTGAGCAAAGGATGGCGTGGCGCGGCGCGCGCGGTGGCGCTGGAGAGGAAACGGGACATGAACTACCTTTTCGACCATTCGACAGTGGACGCGCGGAGCAGGCAGCGCTTGTGCCGGGCCGGCGCGAAAGGAGAATAGTACACTGCGGTAAGAATGACTGCAGCAGAAAACAAAAAAGCCAGGCTAGGCCTGGCTTTCTCAGATGCAACTGCCGGGATTACTCGCCAGCGATTTCAACTGCTTCGGTCGTATCTGGACGATCCATCAGTTCAACGAACGCCATAGGAGCGTTATCGCCTACGCGGAAACCCATTTTCAGGATACGCACATAGCCGCCGTTACGGTTAGCGTAACGTGGGCCCAGTTCAGCGAACAGCTTCAAGACCATTTCACGATCGCGCAGGCGGTTGAAGGCCAGACGCTTGTTTGCCAGGCAGTCAGTTTTGCCCAAGGTCAGAATTGGCTCGACAACGCGGCGCAGTTCTTTTGCTTTTGGCAGGGTGGTTTTGATCGCTTCGTGACGCAGCAGCGATACTGTCATGTTGCGCAGCATTGCCAGACGGTGGGACGAGGTACGATTCAGTTTACGGAGGCCGTGACCGTGACGCATGATAAATCCTTTCGGTGAGTGTTTAAATTCCAGCTCTTCGATCGATGAAGCTAGTGCAACATCGCGGGCCGGTTTGGCGCTTCAAAATAAAAGCCTGGGACACCTGTCCCAGGCAGTTTGCTACAACTACGAATTACTTTTCCAGGCCTGCAGGCGGCCAGTTTTCCAGCTTCATGCCCAAGGTCAAGCCGCGCGATGCCAGCACTTCCTTGATTTCGTTCAGGGACTTGCGGCCCAGATTTGGCGTTTTCAGCAGTTCGTTTTCCGAACGTTGGATCAGGTCGCCGATGTAGTAGATGTTTTCCGCTTTCAGGCAGTTCGCCGAACGCACGGTCAACTCCAGATCGTCGACTGGACGCAACAGGATAGGATCGACCAGCGGAGCGCGCGATGGCGCTTCAGCGGCAGCTTCCGTGCCTTCCAGGGCAGCGAACACATTCAACTGATCCACCAGGACGCGGGCCGACTGGCGGATCGCTTCTTCCGGCGAGATCACGCCGTTGGTTTCGATGTTGATGATCAGCTTGTCCAGGTCGGTACGTTGCTCAACGCGAGCCGATTCAACGAAGTACGATACACGGCGCACTGGCGAGAACGACGCGTCCAGGATGATGCGGCCGATGGTTTTGTTCGTGTCTTCCGACAGGCGACGCACGTTACCAGGAACGTAGCCGCGGCCTTTTTCAACCTTGATCTGCATGTCCAGCTTGCCACCAGCGGTCAGGTGGGCGATCACGTGGTCAGGGTTGATCAGTTCGACGTCATGCGGCAGGTCGATGTCGGAGGCCAGGATCGCGCCTTCGCCTTCTTTTTTCAGGGTCAGGGTTACCGAATCGCGGTTGTGGACTTTGAAAACCACACCCTTCAAGTTCAGCAACAGATCGACGACGTCTTCTTGCACGCCATCGAGGGAGGAATATTCGTGGACGACGCCGGCGATCGTCACTTCGGTCGGCGCGTAGCCTACCATCGACGACAGCAAGACGCGGCGCAACGCGTTACCCAATGTGTGGCCATAGCCGCGCTCGAACGGTTCCATCACGACTTTGGCGTGACCTGCACCGAGAGCTTCAACATCGATAATACGTGGCTTCAACAAACTGTTTTGCATGAAATGTCCTTTTCAATACCCTCGGCTCATTACACCGATAAGGCTGATGGCATTAGTAAAACGCCCACTCGATCGAGTGGGCGGTGATGGTGCTAACTACTATTAACGCGAGTACAGCTCGACGATCAGCGATTCGTTGACGTCGTTAGCGATTTCGTTACGCTCTGGCAGGGACTTGAAGGTGCCTTCCATTTTCTTGGCATCAACCGAAACCCAGCTAGGCATGCCAACTTGTTCAGCCAGCGACAGTGCTTCAACGATACGCACTTGCTTTTTCGATTTTTCACGAACAGCAACGATGTCGCCAACTTTAACCGCGTACGAAGCGATGTTCACAACGATACCGTTCACGGTGAACGCTTTGTGGCTGACCAATTGACGCGCTTCAGCGCGGGTCGAACCAAAGCCCATGCGGTAGCAAACGTTGTCCAGACGCGTTTCCAGCAACTTCAACAGCGTTTCGCCGGTGTTGCCTTTACGACGGTCCGCTTCAGCGAAGTAGCGGCGGAATTGACGTTCCAGCACGCCGTACATGCGTTTTACTTTTTGCTTTTCGCGCAGTTGGTTACCGTAGTCCGAGGTGCGGGCGCCGGATTTGACACCGTGCTGGCCTGGTTTGACGTCCAGTTTGCACTTGCTGTCGAGCGAGCGACGTGCGCTCTTCAGGAACAGGTCAGTACCTTCACGGCGGGAGAGTTTTGCTTTAGGTCCGATATAACGTGCCACGATGCTTCCTTTTATTAATGATAACGCCCCAGCCACATGCATGATCAAACACGCTGCTGCGGTTAGGCGCTAGTCTGACTCAGCTTCAATCAGACGGTGGCTGAAAACGAAAAACCCGCCAAATGGAATTTGACAGGCAAGAACAGCCGGGCAGTATAACCGTTTCCGGCTCCCTGCTCCAGCGATTTCACATAACTGTACTAAAACAACAGACAGAAAAGCAGCTGGCGCCGAAGCGCCCTCTGCAACACTATCTTAGATACGACGGCGTTTCGGTGGACGGCAACCGTTGTGCGGTACCGGCGTCACGTCCTGGATCTCGGTGATCTTGATGCCCAGGTTGTTCAGCGCGCGAACAGCGGATTCACGACCAGGACCTGGGCCCTTGATACGTACTTCCAGGTTCTTGACGCCACACTCAACAGCCACTTTACCAGCGGCTTCCGCGGCGACCTGCGCTGCGAACGGGGTCGATTTACGCGAACCCTTGAAGCCTGCACCGCCGGAGGTAGCCCACGACAAGGCATTGCCTTGACGATCGGTGATGGTAATGATGGTGTTATTAAACGAAGCGTGGACATGTGCAATGCCTTCAGCGACGTTCTTTTTAACCTTTTTACGCACGCGTGCTGATGCGGCGTTATTTTGCGACTTAGCCATAATTATTCCCTAGCGGATTATTTTTTCAGCGATTGAGCGGCTTTACGCGGTCCCTTGCGGGTACGTGCGTTCGTACGCGTACGCTGGCCACGGCAAGGCAGACCCTTACGATGACGCATGCCGCGGTAGCAACCCAGATCCATCAAACGCTTGATGTTCATGGACAGTTCACGACGCAGATCGCCTTCGACGATGAATTTACCTACTTCATCGCGCAGTTTTTCCAGTTCGTTGTCATCCAGATCTTTGATCTTTTTGTTGGTTGCTACACCGGTCGATGCACAGATTTTCTCTGCGCGTGGACGGCCCACACCGTAGATGGCTGTCAGGCCGATAACGGTATGCTGATGATTTGGGATATTAACCCCTGCAATACGTGCCATTTGTTATTCCTCGATTAACCTTGACGCTGCTTGTGACGTGGTTCCACGCAGATTACGCGGACTACGCCTTTGCGCTTGATGATCTTGCAGTTGCGGCAGATCCGCTTGACTGATGCGAGAACTTTCATTTTGGGGCTCTTTCTTTCGCTTCTTTGGTTTGATTCAGTGTGTTACTTGGTACGGAACACAATACGGGCTCGGCTCAAGTCGTACGGCGTTAACTCCACCGTCACCTTGTCTCCAGGGAGAATGCGAATATAGTTCATCCGCATTTTACCTGAAATATGCCCGAGGACCACGTGTCCGTTCTCCAGCTTCACTCGAAATGTTGCATTTGGGAGATTCTCAAGAATCTCGCCCTGCATCTGTATGACGTCGTCTTTTGCCATTCGGTATGTTTACCGCGCTTAACGCGTCGGAATTCCGCCCTTGAAATTTGCTTTGCGCAGCAGCGAATCATATTGCTGCGACATCACGTAGTTCTGTACTTGCGCCATGAAATCCATGGTGACAACTACAATAATCAATAAAGAAGTACCGCCGAAATAGAATGGTACTTTCCACTGGGCTTGCATAAATTCCGGCAATAAACACACCAGGGTGATGTAGACTGCGCCGGCAAGTGTCAAGCGTGTCAGGATCTTGTCGATGTAACGGGCTGTCTGCTCGCCTGGACGGATCCCGGGAATGAACGCACCGCTTTTCTTCAAGTTATCCGCTGTTTCCTTGCTGTTAAACACCAGCGCTGTATAGAAGAAACAGAAAAACACGATCGCCACTGCGTACAACAGCGCATGGATAGGCTCACCAGGCCCCATCGATGCTGCCAAATCTTTCAAGAACCGCACCGCAGGGTTAGCGTTGTCGGCGCCCTTTGAAAACCAGTCCACGATAGTGGCCGGAAACAAGATGATCGAAGAAGCAAAGATCGGCGGGATCACGCCGGCCATGTTCAGCTTCAACGGCAAATGGCTGGTTTGACCGCCATAAATCTTGTTGCCTACCTGGCGCTTCGCGTAATTGACCAATATTTTGCGCTGACCGCGTTCGACGAATACGACGAAGTACGTTACCAGTGCTACCAGAATCACGATGAAAATCGCGCTGAAGCTGCCGATCGAACCATTCGACACCTGAGTGAACAAGCCACCCAACGCCGACGGCAGACCTGCTGCAATCCCGGCAAAAATGATGATCGAGATGCCATTCCCCAAGCCACGCTCGGTAATTTGCTCACCCAACCACATCAAAAACATTGTTCCGGTCAACAAAGTGACGACCGTCACGAAGCGGAATGCAAGACCAGGTTCCAACACCAGACCAGCTTGCGACTCCAGTGCGACTGCAATGCCTAACGCTTGGAACAGTGCCAGGGCAACCGTGAAATACCGGGTGTACTGGGTGATCTTGCGACGACCTGCTTCGCCTTCTTTTTTCAACGCTTCCATCTGCGGTGACACGATCGACAGCAATTGCATGATGATCGAGGCCGAGATATAAGGCATGATACCCAGCGCAAACACTGTAAAACGAGACAAGGCACCGCCCGAGAACATGTTGAACATGCCCAGGACGCCGCCTTCGTGCTCCTTGAACAGCGAGGCTAATTGTGTCGGGTCAATCCCGGGAACCGGGACGTGAGCACCGATACGATAAACCACCAATGCGCCAAGCAAAAACCAGAGCCGTCCCCAAGGGAAACCGGCCGCTGCACTTTTAGCAAGTTGTGGATTAGTCGCCAATTTTCGCTCCGATCAAGCTGTTAGCGGTCAACTCAGGCTACCGAGCCGCCGGCTGCTTCGATGGCGGCTTTCGCGCCAGCGGACACTTTCAAGCCCTTCAAATTCACCGCTTTGGTGATTTCGCCGGACAAGATCACGCGCACGTCACGGGCCAACACGCCCAGAACGCCAGCTTGCTTCAAGACCAGAATGTCGACATCGCCAACAGCCAGGTTGTTCAGATCGGACAGGCGCACTTCAGCTTTGAAGGTTGCGTGCATCGATTTGAAACCGCGCTTAGGCAGACGGCGTTGCAGAGGCATCTGACCGCCTTCGAAACCGACTTTATGAAAGCCGCCCGAACGCGATTTCTGACCTTTGTGACCACGACCCGAGGTTTTACCCAGGCCGGAGCCGATACCGCGACCGACGCGACGCTTGTAGTGCTTAGCGCCTTCGGCTGGTGCAATAGTATTCAATTCCATGATTTGCTCCGTTCGTGTAAGCCCGAAGGCTTACCCGACAACTTTAACGAGATACGATACTTTATTGATCATGCCGCGTACGGATGGGGTGTCTTGCAATTCGGAAACCGAATTTACACGACGCAGACCCAGACCGCGCACGGTAGCGCGATGCGATTCGCGCGTACCGATCAAGCCCTTGACCAATTGCACTTTGACTGTGTTTGTCATTTTGTCCACCTTAAGCCAGAATGTCTTCAACCGACTTGCCGCGTTTGGCAGCGATATCGGAAGCAGTGCTCATTTTCGACAGGCCGTCCAGCGTAGCGCGTACCAGGTTGTATGGGTTGTTCGAACCGGTGGATTTCGCCACCACGTCCGTCACGCCCATCACTTCGAAGATAGCGCGCATGGCGCCACCAGCGATCACGCCGGTACCAGGCTTAGCTGGGTTCATCAAGACCTTGGAGGCGCCGTGACGACCAACAACCGTGTGATGCAAGGTACCGTTTTTGAGCGGTACTTTGATCAGGTTGCGACGGGCTTCTTCCATTGCCTTCTGCACGCCAACTGGCACTTCTTTCGATTTGCCCTTGCCCATGCCGACGCGGCCATCGCCATCACCAACTACGGTCAGCGCGGCGAAACCCATGATACGACCACCCTTGACCACTTTGGTCACGCGGTTGATCGCGATCATTTTTTCGCGCATGCCATCATCCGGCTTGTCGCTTTGCATTTTTGCTTGCATTTTTGCCATGATTGATCCTTAGAACTTCAGACCGGCTTCGCGTGCGGCTTCTGCCAACGCTTTCACACGGCCGTGGTAACGGAAACCGGAGCGGTCAAACGCAACTTCGGTAATCCCTGCTTTCAACGCTTTTTCAGCGACGCGCTTGCCGATCAAGGCTGCAGCAGCGGCATTGCCGCCTTTGCCGGATTGGCCTGCCAGTTCAGCGCGAACTTCCGCTTCAGCCGTCGAGGCCGAAACCAGGATTTTTGCATCCGGGCTGATCAGGTTGGCGTAAATATGCAGGTTGGTGCGGTGCACCGACAAGCGATTTACTTTCAATTCCGCAATCTTGATGCGGGTTTGGCGTCCGCGGCGAAGCCGTGATTCTTTCTTATCCATCGTCAGCCCCTAATTACTTCTTCTTGGTTTCTTTAAGCTTAACCACTTCGTCCGCATAGCGAACGCCCTTGCCTTTATAAGGCTCAGGAGCGCGGTAAGCACGAACTTCAGCGGCTACCTGGCCAACCTGTTGACGGTCGATACCTTTAATCAGGATCTCGGTCGGGGTTGGTGTTGCGCAGGTAACGCCAGCTGGCATGTCATGCACTACAGGGTGCGAGAAACCCAGGGACAGATTCAACTTGTCGCCTTGAGCTTGCGCCTTGTAACCCACGCCTACCAGGTTCAGCTTTTTCTCGAAACCCTTGGTGACGCCAACAACCATGTTGTTGACCAGTGCGCGCAGCGTGCCGGACATGGCATTGGCTTCGCGGCTGTCGTTCGCCACGTCGAAACTCAGGGTTCCTGCATTGTTTTCCACTTTGACCTGGCCGGTGAGGGCCTGGGAAAGTACGCCCAGCGGGCCTTTTACGGTGATCGCTTGTGCGGAGATGGCGACTTCGGCGCCAGCTGGCACTACGATAGGCATTTTAGCTACTCGAGACATGTGTAACTCCTTAAGCCACGTAGCAAATAACTTCGCCGCCGACACCGGTAGCGCGTGCTTTGCGGTCAGTCATGACGCCTTGCGGAGTCGACACGATCGCCACACCCAAGCCATTCATCACAACAGGGATCTCGTCTTTACCCTTGTAGACGCGCAGACCCGGACGGGACACGCGCTCCAAGCGCTCAATGACGGGACGGCCAACATAATACTTCAAACCGATTTTCAGTTCCGCTTTGCCACCAGCTTCGGTAACAGCGAAATCTTCAATGTAACCCTCGTCCTTCAGGACGCTGGCAATCGCAATTTTGACTTTCGACGATGGCATGGCCACGGTCGTCTTTTGCACGCCTTGTGCATTGCGAATGCGGGTCAGCATATCGGCGATAGGATCGCTCATACTCATTGCATATTCTCCTATTACCAGCTTGCTTTTGTCATACCCGGAATTTCACCACGCATGGCGAATTCACGGAGCTTGATACGACCCAGACCGAATTTACGGAATGTGCCGCGCGGACGACCAGTGATGGCGCAACGGTTACGTTGACGCGTCGGGTTCGAGTTACGTGGCAGCGCCTGCAATTTCAGGCGAGCTTCGTAGCGCTCTTCTTCCGATTTCGATTGATCATCGACGATGGCCTTGAGAGCTTCGCGCTTAGGGGCGAATTTCGCCACCAGGTCAGCACGCTTGATCTCACGATTAATCAGTGACAGTTTGGCCATGATCAGTTCCTGAAAGGGAATTTAAAGGCGGCGAGCAAAGCTTTGGCTTCGTCATCGGTCTTAGCGGTTGTCGTGATGCTGATATTCATACCGCGCAACGCGTCAATCTTGTCGTATTCGATTTCAGGGAAAATGATCTGTTCCTTGACACCGATGTTGTAGTTACCACGACCGTCAAATGCACGGCCGTTCACACCACGGAAATCGCGTACGCGCGGCAGAGCCACGGTAATGAAGCGATCCAGGAACTCGTACATGCGAGCGCCGCGCAGGGTGACCATCGTACCGATCGGATAACCTTCACGGATTTTGAAGCCTGCGATCGCTTTGCGGGACTTGGTGGTCACTGGCTTCTGGCCGGCGATCTTGGTCAAGTCAGCAACTGCGTGCTCGAGAACTTTTTTATCCGCGATTGCCTCACCAACACCCATGTTCAGGGTGATTTTGGTCAGGCGTGGAACTTCCATTACCGACTTGTAACCAAACTTGCTGGTCAGGTCGGCAACGACTTTTTCTTTATAGAATTCTTGGAGACGTGCCATGATTTCTTAAGCCTTCACTACTTCGCCGGAGGATTTAAAGATGCGAACTTTCTTGCCGTCCACTTCTTTGAAACCCACGCGATCTGCCTTGCCAGTCGCTGCATTAAACAATGCAACGTTGGACACGTGAATTGGCATGGTCTTATCGACGATACCACCAGTTACGCCAGTCATCGGGTTTGGCTTAGTCGCTTTTTTAGCGATGTTAATGCCGTCAACCACGATATGTTCAGCATCGATACGCTGCTGTACCACACCACGTTTGCCCTTGTCTTTCCCGGTCAGAACGATGACTTCGTCGTTTTTACGAATCTTATCCATTACGACTCCTTACAGGACTTCCGGTGCCAGGGACACGATTTTCATGAACTTCTCAGTACGCAGTTCGCGTGTGACAGGTCCAAAAATACGGGTACCGATCGGTTCCAGCTTGGCGTTCAACAGAACGGCGGCATTGCCGTCGAACTTCACCAGGGAACCGTCTTGGCGGCGAACACCTTTAGCGGTGCGCACAACCACGGCGTTATAAATTTCACCTTTTTTGACACGGCCACGTGGCGCAGCAACCTTGACGGTTACCTTGATCACATCGCCAATGCCAGCATAACGGCGCTTGGAGCCGCCCAATACCTTGATGCACATTACTTCTTTGGCACCGGTATTGTCAGCCACTTCGAGCCGGCTTTCAGTTTGAATCATAGTATTCTCTTTCCCAACTTAAGCCGAAGAATCCACACAATGTAGACCCACGGTCAGTCTTGGTCCCGCCAGAGCCGCCCTGCTGGGCTTCACTGTTTGGGTGCATGACCTTCATACATCAACTGACCGCGAATGCTACTGTCTGTGGCCAGACACTTTGCGGCGTTACATGAACGAAGCCCGCAAGTATTACATACAATTTGCGGGCCTGCAAGTACTAATTAAAAGCCACCGCCGAAACGGTGGTTTTTATTTAAACGGTTGGTGCGGCTTGAACCACACGTGTTACCGTCCATGCCTTCGTTTTGGAGATCGGGCGACCTTCCTGGATCTCGACCGTATCACCGGCCTTGACTTGGTTGGTCTCGTCATGCGCGTGATACTTGTTCGAGCGCATGATGATCTTGCCATACAAAGGATGTTTTACGTGGCGCTCGATCAGAACGGTAACGGTCTTGTCCATCTTGTCCGAAACCACTTTACCGATCAGCGTGCGCTTGAGCGACTGTTTCACTGGTTCGTTCATTTGGCTTCCTTCAGATTCATTACCGTCTTCACACGCGCGATATCGCGGCGTACCTTCTTGAGCTGCGAAGTGTTGCTCAGCTGCTGCGTAGCGATTTGCATACGCAGGCCGAACTGTGCCTTCAACAAGTCATTCAGCTCTTTTTGCAGAGCTGGCTGGTCTTTGCCGCGGAGTTCAGATGCTTTCATATACAACTCCAATTATTGGCCGACTTGGCGGATGACAAACGTCGTCGCCAGTGGCAGTTTAGAGGCGGCAAGACGGAAAGCTTCCCGTGCCAGCGCTTCATCAACGCCATCCATTTCGTACAGTACTTTACCTGGCTGAATTTCAGCGACGTAGTACTCAGGATTACCTTTACCGTTACCCATACGGACTTCAGCCGGTTTGTTCGAAATCGGTTTGTCCGGGAAAATACGGATCCAGATACGGCCACCGCGCTTGATGTGACGCGTCATTGCACGACGCGCCGCTTCAATTTGACGCGCAGTGATACGACCGCGCGCAACTGCCTTCAGACCGAATTCGCCAAACGACACGGCGGTGCCGCGGCTGTGCGAAATACCGGTATTACGGCCTTTCTGCTCTTTACGATACTTTCTGCGTGCTGGTTGCAGCATGATTATTCTCCTGCTTTCTCAGCTGGTGCTGCTGCGGCGGCCGGTTTAGCGGCGGTACGCACACGTGCACCTGGTGCTGTGGATGGTTTCGCACCGGCACCGGCTGGACGTGGACGGCCAGCTGGCTTGCCATCGTCACGGCGTGGGCCGCGGCTTTTCTTCTCGTCAGCTGGGGTATCGATGACTGGTGCATCGCCGTTAGGCGCGCGGTCACCTTTGTATACCCACACCTTGACACCGATGATGCCGTAGGTGGTCGACGCTTCGCTGGTACCGTAGTCGATATCGGCGCGCAGGGTATGCAGAGGCACGCGGCCTTCGCGGTACCACTCTTTACGCGCGATTTCGATACCGTTCAGACGGCCGGACGACATGATCTTGATACCGAGAGCACCCAGGCGCATTGCATTTTGCATTGCACGCTTCATGGCGCGGCGGAACATGATCCGTTTTTCCAGCTGCTGAGCGATCGAATCGGCGATCAGTTGCGAGTCGATTTCTGGCTTGCGAATTTCTTCGATGTTCACGTGAACAGGTACGCCCATGATCTTGGTCAGCGCCGACTTCAGTACTTCGATGTCTTCGCCTTTTTTACCAATGACCACGCCTGGACGCGAGCTGTAGATCGTGAAGCGCGCGTTCTTGGCTGGGCGCTCGATAACGATGCGACCAACGGATGCGTTCTTCAGTTTCTTTTTCAGGTAAGCACGTGCTTTCAAGTCTTCGTTCAGCATGGCAGCGAAATTACCGTTGCCTGCATACCAGCGCGAAGCCCAGTTACGGGTGACCGCCAGACGGAAACCGGTTGGATGAATTTTCTGACCCATCGTGGCTCCTTAGTTACCGACAGTCACGTAAACGTGACAGGATTGTTTCGAAATACGGTCGCCACGGCCTTTTGCACGCGCGGTGAAGCGCTTCAGGACCGGGCCCTTTTCGACGTAGATCGTTTTCACGAACAATTCGTCGATGTCCGCACCATCATTGTGCTCGGCATTCGCAATAGCGGATTCCAGAACGCGTTTGATGATCGCAGCACCTTTTTTCGGGCTGAATTGCAAGATGTTGAGTGCAGCGTCAACTTTCTTGCCACGGATCAGGTCAGCAACCAGGCGGCCCTTTTGGTCCGACAGGCGCACACCTTTGAGGATAGCTTTAGTTTCCATTATTTCTTAGCCTTTTTGTCAGCTGCATGGCCCTTGAACGTACGGGTCAGTGCGAATTCGCCGAGCTTGTGACCAACCATGTTTTCGGAAACATAAACCGGCACGTGCAGCTTGCCGTTATGAACCGCGATCGTCAGGCCGATAAAGTCAGGCATGATTGTCGAACGACGCGACCAGGTTTTGATTGGCTTTTTGTCTTTGGCTGCTTGCGCGGCTTCAACTTTTTTCACCAGGTGGGCGTCACAGAACGGCCCTTTTTTCAATGAACGTGTCATGTGCTACCCCTTATTTCTTGCCGCGGCGCGAGACGATCATGGAAGTCGTACGCTTGTTGCTGCGTGTTTTCTTACCCTTGGTCTGTTGGCCCCATGGCGAAACTGGATGACGACCAGCTGCTGTTTTACCTTCACCACCACCGTGCGGGTGATCGACCGGGTTCATGACCACACCGCGAACGGTAGGACGAACACCGCGCCAGCGCATCGCGCCAGCTTTACCGATTTTACGCAGGCTGTGCTCGGCATTACCGACTTCACCAACCGTTGCACGGCACTCGATGTGCACGCGACGTACTTCACCCGAGCGCAGACGCACTTGAGCATAGGTACCTTCACGTGCCATCAGCACAACGCCAGCGCCAGCGGTACGTGCCATTTGGGCACCTTTACCTGGCAGCATTTCGACGCAATGCATCACGGTACCGACTGGGATGTTACGGATTGGCAAGCAGTTACCCGATTTGATCGGTGCTTCCGAACCGTTCATCACGCTGTCGCCAACGGCCATGCCTTTGGTTGCGATGATGTAGTGACGTTCGCCGTCGGCGTAGCACAACAGAGCGATATTCGCGGTGCGGTTTGGATCGTATTCGATACGTTCCACTTTCGCTGGAATACCATCTTTGGTGCGCTTGAAGTCGATCAAGCGATAGTGTTGCTTATGACCACCACCGATATGACGGGTGGTGATGTGACCGTTGTTGTTACGACCAGCGGTCTTGGATTTCTTTTCAACCAGGGCAGCGAACGGACGACCTTTGTACAGGTCTGGGTTCACCACCTTTACCATGCCGCGACGGCCTGGCGAGGTTGGTTTCATCTTAACGAGTGCCATTATGCAGCCTCCTCGGAGAAGTTGATTTCCTGGCCAGGCTTCAGGCACACGAAAGCACGCTTGGTATGGTTACGACGACCGTTGAATTTGCCGGTGCGTTTCTGCTTACCTTCGCGGTTTGCAGTTTGCACGGACAGAACTTCAACCTTGAACAGCAGTTCGACCGCTGCCTTGATTTCAGGCTTGGTTGCATCCGGCAGTACGCGGAATACAATTTGCTCGTTCTTTTCCGCGACCATGGTGGCCTTCTCGGAAATCACGGGCGCCAACAGCACCTTCATCAAGCGTTCTTCGCTATGTTTCAAAATCGCGCTCATGCCAGCATCTCCTCAATCTTGGCCAATGCAGCTTTGGTGACCAGGATCTTCTTGTAGAACACCAGGGACATCGGGTCTGCGTGACGTGGCTCAACGACGAGTACGTTAGGCAGGTTGCGCGATGCCAGTTCCAGGTTTTCGTTCAGAACGTCGGTGATGATCAGAACCGAATCAAAGCCCAGGCCGTTCAATTTTTGCGACAACAGCTTGGTCTTTGGCGCGTCGATCGTCAGATCGTCGATGACGATCAGGCGCTCTTCGCGAGCCAGCTGCGACAGGATCGAGCAGATACCTGCGCGATACATCTTTTTGTTCACTTTGTGGGTGAAGTTTTCGTCAGGCGAGTTCGGGAAAATCCGACCACCGCCGCGCCACAGTGGCGAGGACGACATACCAGCACGAGCGCGGCCGGTACCTTTTTGGCGCCATGGCTTTTTCGTCGTGTGGTGAACTTCTTCACGGTCTTTTTGCTTGCGGTTACCACTACGTGCATTCGCTTGATACGCGATGACGACTTGGTGGATCAGCGCTTCATTGTAGTCACGGCCGAAAATCGTATCGGCTGCAGCAACGTTCGAGGCGGCTTGACCTTGCGCATTCAGAAGCTTGAGTTCCATCGTTTAAGCTCCCTTCTTGGCTTTGGTTTTGATGGCTGGCGAGACAACTACCTGGCCATTTTTCGCACCTGGAATCGCGCCTTTGACCAGCAACAGCTGACGGTCGGCATCGATACGGGCGATCACGAGGTTCTGGATCGTACGGTTAACGTCACCCAGATGACCGGTCATGCGCTTACCAGGGAAAACGCGACCTGGATCTTGTGCCATACCGATGGAACCTGGAACGTTGTGCGAACGCGAGTTACCGTGCGTTGCACGGCCAGAAGAGAAGTGATAACGTTTGATAACGCCTGCATAGCCTTTACCAATGGTAACGCCTTGCACGTCGATCTTTTGACCGACTTCGAACAGGGAAGCAGCGACAACATCGCCAGCTTTCAGTTCAGCGGCTTTAGCAGCATCGACGCGGAACTCTTTCAACAGAGTACCGGCTTCAACACCAGCTTTAGCGTGATGACCAGCAACAGCTTTGGTCACGCGGGAAGCGCGACGTTGACCGAATGCGACCTGAACAGCGGAGTAGCCATCTGTTTCAGGGGTTTTGATTTGCGCAACACGGTTGTTCGATACGTCCAACACGGTGACCGGGATCGAATCCCCTTCATCCGTGAAAATGCGCATCATACCAACCTTGCGACCGAGAAGGCCTAGGCTCATTTTTTCTCCATTCCCACCTGCGATTGGGCGGGGCTTGTTTAACTACAAAGTAACGTAGGATCCAAAAAAGACGAATCCATACCGAAGCCGGCTAGTATATAGCACAAAAACCCTTGACGCAACAAGTTAACACGAGGTATGTCAAAGTGTTGCGCGACGCCCCTGCGACAGTTGCCGGGGGCGCTGCAAAGGTCGGCTAATGTAGCATACATCGCCTATTCATGCGGCTCTGCAGCGGGTGCCGCTACGCCCTTGCCCACTTGATACCAGTCAACTTTACGCGTCGCCACCATGATGGCGGCCAGCACGGCGAACAACAGGATGCTGCCCATCACCAGCGCATTGTTTTCCGAGCTCAGCAAGCCATACAGGGCGCCATACAGCGCCGTCAACGCCATGCCGAAGCCGATGCCGCGCCAGCCGTTGTGCAGCACGTGCGCCAGATAAAAGCTGGTCAGCGCGATACAGGCGGCGCTGGCGATCAGGTAGGCGGCGAGGAAGGCGATGTGCTCGGCCAGGCCCACCAGCAGCAGGAAGAAGATCACCAGCGACAGGCCTACCAGCAAGTACTGCACCGGGTGGATCGGCAGACTCTTCAGGATTTCAAAGATGAAGAAGGCGGCAAAGGTCAGCGCCACGAACAGCAAGCCATATTTGGTGGCGCGGTCCGATTGCGAATACACATTCACCGGCTCGATGAAGCCCACACTGAAGCGGTCCACCTGGCCCAGCGGCGCACTGTCGGGCACCTTGAATTCCCCCTCGATGGTGCTCAGCTGCGTTTGCGCATTCGTGGCCAGCGAGGAGATGCTCCACTCAACCTGAAAGCCATCGGCGTTGATCTGGCGGAGTTTCGGCGACGGCAGGAAGCGCCCGCCAAACTGCGGATGGGGCCAGTTCGACTTGATGCGGATCTGGCTGTTTTTCGCCACCGGCACGAAATGCTGGCGTTCGATGCCGTCCAGCCCCAGGTCAAAGCTGAATTTCACCTGTTGCGCTTGCGCCAGCGGCATGGCGCCCAGCGGCGCATGCAGGCCGCTGCGGAAGGCAAACAAGTCGGTGCCCTGTTCAAATTCGATCTTCTGCCCGCCCCAGTCGATTTTCGGGATATTACGGATGCCGCGCACGTCCTCGATGGACAGAGCGACGAAAGGCGCGCCCAGGGTCATGCGCGAGTCCGGCGACTTGCGCGGCAACTGCGTGCTGGCCGGCAGCGTAAAATCTCCCTTGAACGCATGCTGGCCGCTGTAGACCAGCACCTGGTGGATGCCGCGGTAACGGCGGTCCGTGTCGATATTGCCATTGATCTGCAAGTCGTTCGGATACACGAGCAAGCGGCGCTGCACCGTGCGGTGCAGCAACTCCGAGCGCACAGGCGCTTTCGCTTCCCTGTCATCGCTCTTGGCCACTTCCACGCGCTCTTCATATTGCTCCGTGTAGGGGATCACCAGGATGGGACCGATGATGGTTTGTTCGCGCACCGAATCGGCGGCGATGCTGTTGACGGCTTCCTGGCGGAATTCCATCCGCTCCTTGATCGTTTCCTGAATCATCAGCAGAGGCAGGCCGATCAGCAACATCAGGCCGAACACGATCAACGCTTTGACGAAGAGAGTTTTTTGCATGGCGCATCCTTGAAGTAAGGAGGCCAGTGTAGAAAAATCATGTGCGCTGATGATGCGCTGCGTGTGAAGTCTGCAGATAAATGCACGCTAAGCCAGCGGCAGGCACAGGCGCGCGCAGGCACCGCCTTCCGCATGATTGAGCACTTCGACCGTGCCGCCATGCAGCGAGGCCACCTCGCGCACGAAGGGCAGGCCCAGGCCCGTGCTCTTGCCAGCACTCGGGCGCGGCAGCGAGTAAAAGCGCTCGAAGACGCGCTCCAGCGCATACGCGGGGATGCCCTCACCGCGGTCGCGCACGGCAATTTCCACCTGGCTGCCGTGGCGCCGCGCCGTCAGGTCGATGCCGCTACCCGGTGGCGCGAAGCCAGCCGCGTTGTCGAGCAAGTTGCCCAGCGCCTGGCGCAGCAGCAGGGCGTCGCCCGCCACGCTCCCCTCTTCCGCCTGCACCTGCAGGCGCACGCCGCGCGCCGCCAGGGTGGCGGCCGCGTCCTGCGCCACTTGCGCCAGCAGCGGCCCCAGCGCGATGCGCTCGGGCTTATCCAGGCGCTGCTGCTTTTCCACGCGCACCAGGGCCAGCAGCTTGTCGATCAGTTGCCGCTGGCGCGCATTCTGTTCCAGGATACTGGCGAGGAACTGGCGCCGCTCGGCCGGCGGCATGTCTTCCTGCAGCAGCTCGGCCGATGCCTGGATGGCGGCGATCGGGCTTTTCAATTCATGCGCCAGGGTGTGCATCAGCTGCTCCACGTATTCCTTGCCTTCCAGGCGCGTGCGCATCGCCTCCAGCGCCCGCCCCAGGGTGCCGATTTCATTATTGCCCAACGCCGGCAGCGCCACCTTGCGCCCTGCTTCCACGTCGCCGATGTAATGCATCAGCTTGCCCAGCGCATGGTGCAGCCACCAGGCGAATGCCAGGCCGATCAGCAACGACAGCAGCAACAGGATGGCGCCGCGCTGCAATATCTTGCGCTGGCTGCGTTCGACAAAGGCTTGCACGCTGGCATTCGGTTTGGCCACCGTCAGCACGCCGATCACTGCATTGCCGTCGCGGATCGGTGCGGCCACATGCATCACCGTCGACATCTCGTCGTCGGGCCGGCTGCGCGTGCTGCGCGCGCCATACTTGCCCTGCAAGGTCAGATACACGTCATTCCAGCGCGAATAGTCGCGCCCCACGTCGCGGCCGCTGGAATCGAACAGCACGATGCCGTGTCGGTCCGTGATGGTGATACGGTAATCGAGCGTGCGCTTGCGCACGCCATTGATATTGACGTCCACGCCATGGCGCGCATAGTCCTGCATGCGCTCGGCCACGGGCGACTGCGCCAGCGTGCCCGCCTTCAAGTCGGGCGCCACCAGGCTGGCCAGCAGTTGCGAGGTATCGACCAGGGTGTCTTCCAGGGTCGAGCGCACACCCGGCTTGACCTGCTCCACGAAGACGTTCAGCAAGAACCACGCGGCCAGGCCGACGATCAGGAAGTAGCCGAGCAGGATACGCAGGCCGATCTTCATGCGCCGGCCAGGCTGTAGCCGAGGCCACGGTGGGTGTGGATGGGGTCGGCCTGCGCATCGATGGCGCGCAGCTTGGCACGCAGCGATTTGACATGCGCATCGACGGTACGGTCGAGCGTGTCGGGCGCTGCGCTCCACACGCGCTCCATCAGCTGCGCGCGCGACAGCACGTGGCCCGGGTGTTCCAGCAAGGTTTTCAGCAGCAGGTACTCGTAACGGGTCAGCTCCAGCGGCTGGCCGTGAAACAGTACCCTCGCCTCCAGCGCGCGCAACTCAAAGCGCTCTGGCACCGGCGCGACGCCCGCGCCAGCGCGGCGCAGGATGACGCGGATGCGCGCCACCAGTTCGCGCGGCGAGAACGGCTTGGTGACGTAATCATCGGCGCCGATTTCCAGGCCGACGATACGGTCGATTTCATCGCTGCGGGCCGTCAGGAAGATCACCGGCACGTCGGAAAACTGGCGCAGCCGGCGACACACTTCCAGCCCGCTCATGTCGGGCAAGCCGATATCGAGCACCACCAGTTGCGGTGCGGCCTCACTGCGCAGCACGGCAAGCGCCTGCTCACCCAAGGTCACATGGCGCGGCGTAAAGCCGTCCGTGCGCAAGGCATAGGCGATGCTGTCGGCTATCGCCTGTTCATCTTCCACGATCAGGACAGTCTTGGACATGGCGGCGGCACGCATTAATGGACAAGTCCGGAGTATCCCTGAAGCGGGCAAGCGGCGTCAATCGCGCGCCTTGCCGTGCGCTGGCAACAAGCCGCCCGACCTAAGGCCGGGCGACGTGGATGCTGGCCTTGATGTGCTTGAGGTGGGCCACGATGGTGAACGTCATCACCACCAGCAGCGACCATGAACTCCATTTGCTGACATGCACCACCGACCAGGCGCCAAGCTGGTTCGGATAACGCCACACGCCCCAGAAGGTGCTGATGTTTTCGGCCAGCCAGATAAAGAAGCCGACCAGCACGAAACCGAGCAGCAAGGGCATGCCGCGGTCGCGGTCGAGCGGACGGAACACCACGGTGGTGCGCGCGTACAAGCCCAGCGCGCAGGCGGCCAGATACCAGCGGTAGTCGCCGATGTAGTGATGGGTGAAGAAATTGGCGTAGATGAGCAGCGCGATCAGCACCGCCATCCAGTACGGCGGATGGTGGCGGATGCGCATGTCGAGCAGGCGCCAGGTCTGGATGATGTAGCTGCCGACGGCCGCATACATGAAGCCGGAAAACAGGGGGACGCCGAACACCTTGCTGTAGGCGAAGTCGGGATAGCTCCATGACTGGATCGTCCCCGATACCTTGAACACTTCCAGCGCAAAGCCGACCGCATGAAACAGGCAGATGGCTTTCAACTCATCCCACGTTTCCAGCCCGCTCCACACCATTGCACCCTGGATCGCCAGCGCCACCAGCAGCAGCACGTCATAGCGCGGCAGGCCGAACAGGCCGGCGCGCGGCACCAGGAACACGGCGGCAAAAAACAGTCCCACGAACAGGCACGACCTCGCCTCCTTGATGCCGAAATACAGAAATTCGGTCAGGAAGCGCGGCCAGCCGCGCAAGCGCAGACGTGGAGTCGCATTTAACAGGTGGGTATCGAGGGCATTGAGCATGCGGCAACTTTATCGACCGGCCGCGGCACTGTAAAGCGATTTTGCATGCGTACGGCGGTGCCGCCCATGTTAGCCATGCACCAATAGCAATGGGGCCGGGCGCACTCACGCTTGTGAGCAGGCCCGGCCCCATCATCAGGCAGCGGGACACCCCGCCGGCCTGGAACAGCTGTCAATACCTGTTGCTACGGTATTGTCAGCCGCCCTTGAAACTCTTATTGCAGTTTGATTTCAACATCAACACCAGCTGGCAGGTCCAGCTTCATCAGCGCGTCAACGGTTTTGTCCGTTGGGTCAACGATGTCCATCAGGCGTTGGTGCGTACGGATCTCGAACTGATCGCGCGAAGTTTTGTTGACGTGCGGGGAACGCAGCACATCGAAACGTTGAATACGGGTAGGCAGTGGTACTGGGCCTTTGACGACAGCGCCGGTGCGCTTCGCGGTTTCAACGATTTCCAGAGCGGACTGGTCGATCAGCTTGTAATCGAAAGCCTTCAGGCGGATACGGATTTTTTGGTTTGGTGCCGACATGATATTTCCTTAAAAGAACGAACCGCGCGGTCTGCACGGCAATGAGGTCATACGGGAATTTCTGACGCAACAACCGTCAGGGTCGACATGATAGCACCAAAATGCTTGCCAACCCCGCCAGTTGAATAAAAAGAAGGGCGCCGGGCGACGACGCGTCTTCTTTTATGCAGGCTTAAGAATTAAGCCAGGATTTTTGCAACAACACCAGCGCCGACGGTACGACCGCCTTCACGGATAGCGAAGCGCAGACCTTCTTCCATCGCGATCGGGTTGATCAGCTTGACGGTGATCGACACGTTATCGCCTGGC
>NZ_LT607494.1:162286-228954 GCF_900095235.1 Janthinobacterium sp. UMAB-60 | reverse complement strand
CATGGCGGCGGGCGAACGACGCCATGGCGCTGCTGCTCGATGGCGCCACCGAGGCGCTGACGGCGCTGGCGTCCGGCAGCGTGGCCACGCCGGCACCGGCAGGCAAGGCTGGCATGGCGCGGGCCGAACCGCTGAAGCGGGGCGTGCTGCACCTGACTTATCTGGTTACCGACACGCGCCTGCGCATCGTCGCGCAGCGCGGCGGACGGAGCGGCAGCACCATCCACGACGTGGCCATCGACGAGCGCGCGCTGGCGCAGCGCATCGCCCGCCTGCGCCGCAGCGCGCAAGACCCGGGACAGGACGCGCGCGCCGACGCCCAGGCGCTGTATGCGCTGCTGCTGGCACCGGCCAGCCGGGAACTGGACGGCGCCACCTCGCTGTCGCTGTCGCTGGACGGCGTCTTGCGCTACCTGCCGTTCGCCATGCTGCATGACGGGCGCCGCTGGCTGGTCGAACGGCTGCCCGTCTCGCTGCATGCCAGCGGCGGCGAACAGGCCGGCGCACAAGAAGCGCCGCGCCGCGCGCCATCGCTTGCCCTGTTCGGCCAGACGCGCGCCAGCGGCGAACTGCCGGCCCTGCCCTTCGTGCAGCGCGAACTGCGCGCCGTGCAGGCGATCGGACACGCGGCGCGCATCCCCAGCCAGGTCTACCTCGATGGCGACTTCACCGGCGCGGCGCTGCAGCGCGCGCTGCCCGCCAACAGCAGCGTGCATATCGCCAGCCATTTCGTGCTGCGCTCGGGCGCGGGCGCGGACTCCTACCTGCTGTTGGGCGATGGAGGCAAACTCAGCCTGGCGGAACTGGCGCAGGACGGCTACCGCTTCGCCGGCCTGGACCTGCTCACCCTGTCGGCCTGCGAAACGGCCGTGCCGGCCGGCACCGATGCCACGGGACACGAACTGGAAGGCCTGGCCTGGCTGGCCCGCCAGCGCGGCGCGCGCAATGTGCTGGCCAGCCTGTGGCGCGTATCAGACCAGTCGACGGCCACCCTGATGGGCGATTTTTATGCGGCGCTGGCGCAAGGCAAGGGCAAGCCGCAAGCCTTGCGCCAGGCGCAGTTGCGGCAGATCCGCGCCGCCCGGCACGCCGTCACGGCGACGCGGGGCCTGACGCCGCTCGACGCCGCCGGCGGCAGCGGCGAGACGCGCGGCCATCCCTTCTACTGGGCCGGTTTCATCCTGCTCGGCTCCTGAGCGCCATACTACGGAAGGCCGTTTTTGGTGTATGCTGGCGGCATGAACAATGACACCGACATCCAGCTCAGCGGCCCCTTCAAGGCCACCGACGGCTCCGGCCGTGCCCACGACATCAAGGCCATCCGCATCTTCGACGAAGGCTACGGCATCATCGACGTCTACGTCGATTTCGCCGCTCCGCTCGAAGCGGGCGCCTGCAAGGACAAGACCCTGGTCGGCCATATCCTGGCCCGCTTGCGCAGCCTCGGCTACGTGGGCCCCGACTTCGGTCACGGCGACCTGGGCTTGCAAGACAAGAAACTGATCGTCCTGGAAGCGCCGGAAGAGTTTTCCGCCTTTGCAATCAGTAAAGGCTGGAAGGATCTTTCGGCCGAGTTCGACGAGGACTAAGCCGTTTTCTCCCCATCTGCGCCGTACCCGCGACTTGCCGGTACGGCGTTTTTCATGGGCGGCGATTTATGCCAGGTAGCGCGCGCTCCAGGCGGCAATCACATTGGCGACATACGCGGCGTCATCGCGCCCCGTCAATAAATGGTCGGCATCGTCGAGCGACACAAAACTTTTCGGGTGCTTGGCGGCAGTAAAGATATCCATCGCGTTCGACAGGCTCACCGTCGTGTCGTTGGGCGCGTGCATCACCAGCAGGGCGCGGCGCAGGCCGGCGATATGGGCCTTCAGGCTGTGGCTGCCCGCGTCGGCGACGAATTGCTGGCGGATGCGGAAGGGCCGCCCTTCCAACTGCACCAGCGCCTCGCCCTCGGCGGCGATTTGCTCCAGGTGCGCGCTGAACATGCGCGTGACATACGCGGGCGTGCTGGGGGCGGCCAGGGTCACCACGGCCGTCGCTTCCGGCACTTGCGCGGCGGCCGCGAGCACGGCGGCGCCGCCCAGGCTGTGGCCGATCAGCAATTGCGGCGCAGCATGTTTTGCCCGCAAGAAATCGGCGGCGGCCAGCAGGTCGTCCACGTTCGACGAAAAATTCGTGGCGGCAAACTCACCCTCGCTGGCGCCCAGTCCCGTGAAGTCGAAGCGCAGCACGGCGATGCCGTGTTGCGTCAAGCCTTGCGCGATGCGCCGCGCGGCCAGCACGTCCTTGCCGCAGGTAAAACAGTGGGCGAACAGCGCGTAGGCGCGGATGGCGCCGTCGGGCGCATCGAGGCGCGCCGCCAGCACATGGCCGTGTGCGCCGGGAAAATCTTGCCGGGTGGATTTCATTATCTCAGATCAAAGCTGCCGCGCAGCGCGGCCGATGGCGCATTGTAGCGCCGCCCGGCCACCGCCTGCTTCAAGCACGCTTGGGAATATCCACGCCCCTGGCAACGGCTGGCCTGGCCAGGAATGCGTCCAGCGCGCGCTGCAGGTTCGGAAAATTGTTAAAACCTACCAGCTCGCCCGCGCCATAAAAACCCACCAGGCAGCGCACCCACGGGAAGATGGCGATGTCGGCAATCGTGTACTGACTGCCCATGATCCAGTCGCGGCCCTGCAGGCGCTGCTCGAGCACGCCCAGCAGGCGCTTCGCTTCGCCAATATAGCGTTCCAGCGGACGCTTGTCTGCGTAGTCCTTGCCGGCGAATTTATGGAAGAAGCCCACCTGGCCAAACATGGGGCCGATACCTCCCATCTGGAACATCAGCCACTGGATGGTTTCGTAGCGCAAGCCCGCGTCCTGCGGCAGGAACTTGCCCGTCTTTTCCGCCAGGTACAGCAGGATGGCGCCCGACTCGAACAGGGCCAGCGGCTTGCCATCGGGACCGTGCGGATCGAGGATGGCGGGAATCTTGTTGTTCGGATTGAGGGACAGGAAGGCGGGCGACAGCTGGTCGTTCTGCTCGAAGCTGACCAGGTGCGGCTCGTACGCCAGACCCAGCTCTTCCAGCAGGATCGAGACCTTGATGCCGTTCGGCGTCGGCAGCGAATACAGCTGCAGGCGCTCGGGATGCCGGGCAGGCCATTTTTGGGTGATGGGGAAGTCGGAAAGTTGTGTCATGGATATCCTTCAATTAAAGACGCGGCGCAAGCAAGTATAGCCAAGCATGGCGGTTTCAGCAGGACAGCGCCGTCAGCCAAACAAGCCATGCAAAAACCAGCGCGGCGCCGCGTCTTCCGCGCTGCCGGCGATGCGTTCGCGGTAGACCCAGTAATGGGCGTGGTCGAGGCCTTCCGCAATAAAATAGTCGCGCGCCTGCGACTGGCCCCACCAGCCCGCCTCGATGCGCTCGGCCACGGACACCATTTTCAAAGGCGAGCCATAGAAGGGCCGATGTTCGCGCATCAACAGGGCGATGGGCTGGGCCAGCAGCCAGCCGGGACGGGGCATGCCGGACAAGCCGGGCGGCAAGTCGGGTGCCGCGCTTCTTGAAACGGGCTTGGCCGGCAGCGGCAGCCACTGGTTGGCCGCCTCGGGACGGTAATCGGCGCGCGGCACTGCCTGCAAGACATTTTCCATGCCCAGGCGCGCCACCAGCAATTCCAGCAAGCGCTGACGCTCCTGCGGCGTGCCGCCCGGCTCGGGAAACAGGCTCTCGCTCGGTGGCGCCATTGGCTGCACCTGCAGCGCTTCCAGGCTCAGGCCGATCACGGGTGCCTCCAGCACCAGCTGCGCCAGGCGCTCCTTGAGCAGGCGCACCAGGTGCTCGTCGCGCCAGACGGCGACACCCAAGGCCAGGTCGATGACGGTGGGCGGGCGCGCCACCCTGCCCCGCTCGTGCGCCAGCAGCAGCTGTATGCGCTCGACGGCGAATTGCCGCGCGCACAGCCAGCCCGTCATTTGCTGCAGCAGGCGGCGCGCACCGAACAGCAGCGCGTCCGCGTGCTCGACGCGGTCGAACAATTCCAGGCTGGCGCGGAACGTGGGCGGCGCTTCGATCCAGACGAACAGTTCCGTGCCGTGGCCATGCGCGTCGTCGAGCATCTCCAGCACGGCGGCGCCGCAGCGGCGCTGCAAGCCGGGCCGGGGCAAGTGGCGCAGCTGCCCCAGGGTGCGGCAGCCGATGCCTTCGAACCAGTCGAGCCAGGGGCGCGCGGGCGGCAGCAGGGCGCACGGCAGGCCGTCGAGGCGGCGCACCAGGCTGGCCATGCTCAAGGTCCGGCCCCGGCGCGTGCCAGCGCGCGCCAGCAGCCAGGCCCCGCGCGCCGTGGGGGCGCACGACAGCTGGGCCGTGTAGCCGAGCGCGCACAAGCTGGCCGCAATCTGCCGGCACAGGGCGCGCACGCCGCCGAACAGGCGCAGGCTGGCGCCCGCATCGACCAGCAGGGTCGCTTCCTCGCCCTGCGCCACCAGCGGCGAGTATTGCAGCAGCGCCAGCGCCACCGCTTGCAGGGCTTGCGCTTCCAGTTCGGGCGAGCGCTCGTGCAGGCGCGCCTGCGGCGCCAGCATCAGCACGCCGCCACGGCGCATGCCCGGCCGGATGCCGGCCGCCCGCGCCAGCGGCGACAGGGCCATCACTTGCTCCTGCTCCAGCACCACGCCCAGCTGGTCAGCCGACCAGCGCGGGCAAAATACTTCGAGCGGGAGCCGGGGCAGGCACAGGCCGATCCAGAGTCGCATGGCGTAGCAGTAAAGAAGGAGGTTGCAGGGGCAGGAACAGGGGCGCGTCGCGCTGCGGTCCCCGGCGCTTGATGAAGCCGATCTCGATGCCGCCGGCGGCCGGGCGCACGGACAGGCGCAGCGGCGCCGGCGACGCATCCTGCGCGCCGTGCAAGGGGCGCAGCATGCAGAACAGGGTGTTGCCCGATTGCGCCGCCAGGTGCAGGCGGCGCAGGCTGTCGGCGCGCACGTGCGACTGCCAGAACAGCAAGGCGCCGCAACTGCCGCTGCGCAAGATGTTTTCCGCCGCCCACAAGGCATCCTTGCTGCCGGCGCTTTTGAGCCACAGCAGCTGCGACGGCGCCAGACCCTGCGCGGCCAAGGCCAGCGCCTGCGGCGGATGGGGCGGCTGCAGCAGCACGATGGGCAAGCCCGGCAGTTGCGCCAGCGCGGGCGCCAGCAGCCGCAATTCGCCGCTGCCCGGCTGCTGCACCAGCAGATCGATGAGGCTGCCGCTGGGCCAGCCGCCGCCGGGCAGCTGCGCGGACAGGGCGGCAAAGCCCGTGTCCAGGCAGCGCGTGGCGCCCTGTCCCAGCTGCGATGCGCGCCATAAAGACGGGTGCAAGGCTTCCGGCGCGGCCATCAATTCGGAATGTTGCATAATTGAATATGAAGATGAATACTGTATGCATATACAGTACTATCCAGTCCGGCTTTTGGCAAGGCTTATCTGTCAGATAGCGTGCCCGGGGCCGCTCCGCCATGTCCGAAAAACCCCGTTTCTGGCATCGATTGCTGTACCATAAGCACTCTCCTTACCGCCTGGCAACGTACCAGTCGGCTCCCTCCGTCCATAAGGAAACGCATTTGACCACCATCCAACTCATCAGCGCCATCGTCTTCGGCCTTGCGCTCATCCACCCCTTCGCCGCCAAATCGTTTGAAACCCTGGCGCAGCGCCATCCCCGCCACGGGGGGCTGCTGCACCTGCTGGGCGAAGTGGAAGTCGTGTTCGGCTTCTGGGCTTTCATCTTGATCATCATCATGGCCTTTGTCTCGGGCGGCGATGCGGCCATCGAGTATGCCGAATCGCGCCAGTACACGGAACCGCTGTTCGTCTTTGTCGTCATGGTGGTGGCCGCTTCGCGCCCCGTGCTCGACGCCGTGCAGCGCCTGCTCAAGGGCGTGGCGCGCGTCATGCCGCTGCGCACGGAACTGGCCCTCGTCTGGCTGGGACTGGCACTCGTGCCCCTGACGGGCTCGATGATCACGGAACCGGCCGCCATGACGCTGGCCGCGCTGATGCTGGCGCCGCAAATCTTCCGTCCGGGCATCCCCGAATGGCTGAAATACGGCGCGCTGGGCGTGCTGTTCGTCAACGTTTCCATCGGCGGCACCCTGACTTCGTACGCGGCGCCGCCCGTGCTGATGGTGGCCACCACGTGGAACTGGGACAGCGCCTACATGGCCAGCCATTTCGGCTGGAAAGCCGCCATCGCCGTGCTGGTCAACGCCACGGGCGTGAGCATATTGCTGCGTAAATACCTGCACAGCAACACCTCCGACATCAAGCCGAAAGCCGGTGACGTGGAAGCGCCGAAAGTGCCGCTGGCCGTCAGCGTCGTGCACATGATCGTGCTGGGCGGCGTGGTGGCCCTGGCGCACCATCCCGTGCTGTTCTTCGGCCTGTTCCTGTTCTTCCTCGGCTTCGTGCAGGCGTATGAGCGTTATCAAAGCCCGCTGATCCTCAAGGAAGGCTTGCTGGTCGGCTTCTTCCTCGGCGGCCTGGTGGTACTGGGCGGCATGCAGCAATGGTGGCTGCAGCCCATCGTCTCGAGCCTGAAACCGCTGGCCCTGTTCTTCGGCGCCCTGGGCTTGACGGCGATCACGGACAATGCGGCCCTGACTTACCTCGGATCGCTGATCGTCGGCATGACGGACGAAGCGAAATACATGCTGGTGGCTGGCGCCGTGGCCGGTGGCGGCCTGACCGTCATCGCCAATGCGCCGAATCCGGCCGGCGTATCCCTGCTGCGCCGCGGTTTCAAGGATGAATCGATCGGCGCCGTCGGCCTGCTGGCGGGCGCCCTGCTGCCGACGGCCGTGGCGGCCCTGGCTTTCCTGGCTTTGTAGTCACCGCAATGCGGCGGCCACCCTGGCCGCCGCTTTAATCCCCTTCGTACACGAGGAAGTGCAGCCGGTCATAAAACAGGCTGTAGGCATAGTCGAACGTGCCCACGCTGCGAAAACCCTTGTGCAGATACACCTGCAGCGCTTCGCTCTTTTCCCATACCGTCAAGGTGATGCGCGCGCAGCCCTTGCGGCCGGCCAGGTCGCGGATTTCATGGAACATTTGCCTGAACAAGCCCTGGCCCCGGTATTTCTCGTCGATGGCCAGGCTGCTGACGAAACAGTCGTCGGCGCGCGCGTGCGCGAGCACGAAGCCGTCATACGCATCGTCGAGCGCCTTCATGTCGTCGCGGTAATACGAGACGGCGCCGCAGGCCTGGAACTCGTCCATCGTCGCGGCCGTGAAAAAGCCGATGAAGCGGTCATCCTCGTCATGCAAGCCGTGGATGTGCGCCAGATACGGGTCGATATTCTGCCGCCGCTGCAATTCGACGAATTGCAGATTGAGTTTATTTCCAAAAGAACAGTATTCCAGGTAACTGGTGGCAAACAGCAATTTGGCCATGCGGTTCTTCGTCTCGTCGTCCAGCAGTTCACCCGCCACCAGCTTGAGCGGCGCATGCGACAGCAGGCCCGCCTGCGCCTCGTCGCAGGACGGAGCGGCATCGCCGATGGCCGGCATGCGGCTGCCGTGGCGGCCCACGGTGGGGCGCCAGAAAGCGCCAGCGGCGATATGCTGCGAACGGTGGGCCAGCAGGTAGCGGCAAAAAACGTCATTCACACGGTCCAATAGCGGGTCGTCCGACAGCACCGAGTAATAGTGAAAATGGTCGATGTCCGCCCGCAGCTGGGCCGCATACGCCATGCGCGGCACTTCCTCGATGTCGAACACGTCGACGATGTCGGGCAGGCGCAAAGGATCGTCGAGCTGCCAGCCGATGTCGGCTAGCCGCGCCACGCAGCGCGCATACGCGCGCCGCTCCTCGTCGCTCAAGGGGATGTGCATCTCGGTAATGATATCGTCCAGCAAGCGCATGCCGCGGATGCCGCCCACCACCGCTTCACGCGCGCCGTCATACAGCACGCCATAGCGCTGGTAGAACTCCGCATGACTGAGCACGGTCACGCCCAGGTTTTTCTTCCATTCGGCATAGAACTGGCCGAACAGTTGCGCTTCGAATTGCGGGCAGGAATGGGGAATTTCCCCATCGATACCCGCATACGCGAGGTTCACATTGCGCTGGATCACACGCAGCGCGGCATCGTTCTTCTTGGCGATCAGCATGCCCGTTTCATCGAGAAACAGATTCATCCAGCTGACATGCCGGCGTTCTTCACTGTCATCAGCGTTGCGCTGGAAGTAGTCGGGCACTTCCGGCTTCATCAGGAAAATCGTCGCCGGATTATGCGGGATCGTATCGACATCCATATACATGCCGCCATATTCGCACATGATGAGAATGCGGAAATAATCGGACAAGGTGGCGAAGTAGCGCTGCGCATGCAGGGTATCGAGGATGTCGAAGCGGGCCGGCGCAAAGTCCAGCGCCAGCGCGCGCAGCGAGTTGATGTGCAAGGTCGTGCCGCCGATGGCATAGCGGCCTATCGTGTAGCGCCCGGCGCCGCCCGTGGGGCTGAAGCGCGCGTCATGGCGCAACTGCTGCACATCCCACACCCACAGGATGGAGACATACGGCGCGCCGCCGTTGTGCCGCACCTCGTCCAGCGCCGCGCCCCACTGCTGAATCGCTTCACAGGCGATGGCCGGCAGCGGCCCGCCCATCCAGATGCGGTGCAGGTAGCGCTCATCGTCGCCCAGCGCGCGCGTGGGGATGCAGCTGAGCGAGGAACAGCTTGCCGCATTGAAATACGTAAAATTGCCGGCGACAAAGCTGCGCAGGGCCGCGACGCCCGCCTGGTGCTGCGCGGCCAGTTGTTCCTGGTCGCTGCCGGCCGGCCCAACATCGGCCAGGGTGATGTAATCGAGTTTCAGCCGGTGGATGCGGAACTCGTATTCCAGGCTGAAAATCTTTGCTTGATCGTGTTTTGAGGCCAGGTCATCTATTTTCATGGGCGCACCATTTTCCACAGGAAAGTGTCAATCAACGTCGCAGGAGGTAAAACAGGGGCGGGAACATGCGCAGCGTGGCGCCATCAATGCCGGGCCAGCCGCACCTCGCTTTCCCGGCGTCCCGCCATGCCCCGCGTAAACAGCAGCAGGCAGGCGGCGATGACCACGATGACGGGGATATTGAGCAGCGCATACGTTTCCAGCGCATAGCCGAAGCGCTGGCACAGCACGTTGTACAGCTGCAGCCAGGCGGAAAGATAAATGCAATACAGCAAGCTCATGGCGGCCGTCGTCAATGTCATCGACTCCTTGCTGGCCGTGATCGCGCTGCGGAGCAAGGCGCCGTTGAACAGGCCGAAGCCGATGGAATAGACAAACATGCAAGCGGCAAACACATCGACGTGATGGCGGCCCGCGCCGGCGCCCAGCATGCCGGCCGCCGCGATCAGCCCGCCCAGGCGCAGCAGATGGACGAGGGGGAAATCCTGGCGCAGGCGCTGGATGGCGATGCTGCTTAGCACAAAGCCCGACAAAATCACGCATTGCAGCGCGATATACGTGGCGTAGGAGGCGCCCATTTCCTGCAGCACGAAGATCGGCGAAAAACCGATCCAGGCCGTCAGGGGCACGGTGGCCAGCCCGGCCGTGAACATGCCGAACATGAAGCGCCCATTGCTGAAAATGGCGGCATAGCTGCGCACGATGGCGCGGCCATCCAGGCGCGGCTGTGTCGGCGCCGTGCGCGGCATGCTCTTGAACAGGCCCAGCAGGGACAGCAGCGCCAGCAGGCCGGAGAGAAAAAACACGTAGCGCCAGTCCAGCCGGCTGATGATGGCGCTGCCGAGGATGGGACCGGCCAGGGGCGCAAGGATGGTGGTGCTCGACAGAATACTGCTGAGCTTGACAGCCGCCATGTCGTCGAACAGTTCATGGATCATGGCATAGCCGACGAAGATGAAGCAGCAGCCCATGCCCTGGATGAAGCGCACGGCGAGAAATTGCTCGATGGAAGTCGCAAACGGCACGGCCAAGGTGGCCAGCAAGAACAAGGTATTACCAGTCAGCACCAGCTTGCGCTTGCCGATCGTGTCGGCCAGGGGCCCGAGGAAAATCTGCAGCGAACTGCCGCCCAGCAGATACAGGCTCAGGGACAGGGGGACGAATTTTGCCTCCGCCTTGAATTCGTCGACGATGCCCAGCATGGCCGGCATGATCATGTCGTTCGACAGATAGATATTCAACTCAAAAACGAGAAAAAATGCAAAAAACCACAACAACTGCCTGGACTGGATGGACATGGCGCGTTCCGTAACGTGGGTGGCTGCCGTCAGTGCGTATCTGCCGTCGGGGCATGGAACGGCGGATACGGATCACACTGAAACGTGTACCAATTGTATACCAGTTAGGGTTTTTATCGCTTGATTTTGTGATTTTTAAATACCGCAACAATACCAATTGCGCCAAATACACGGCGCTGCAGCAATGGCGCCGGGCTGAAAAGAGCGCCGCCATGCGGAAAAAAAGAAGAGCCATGCGTACCAGTGCCTGCCGCGCCGTTGCGGCGCGCGGCAGGCTGGCTTAGCGGCGGCGGTGGCTGGCGAAGAAATCGAGCAGCATCTTGCTGGCGTCGGGCTTGGCCTTGTCGTTGAACGGCAGGCTGGCGTCGCCGCCGCTCCACGCGTGTTCAAGGTGCTCGACCTGCGCCACGCGCAGCAGCACCTCCTGGCCCACCTGATAATCGTGCAGCGCATACGCATGGGCCGGATTGCGTCCGCCCGCCGCCCCGCCCGGCAGGCGCTGCGCCGTCACCAGCGTATCGGCTGGCATGCGGTTCACGCGCACGCTCTGGCGCACCAGCTGCGTCTGGTTGATGGGCCGCACCACCTTGTCGGCCAGCCCTTGCAGCAGGATGGTCGGCAGGCGGGGAAACGCGGGCTGGCGCGCCAGCACTTCATCGATGGCTGCGTCGGCACGGGCGGCAGCGCCATGCTGCATCACGCCCAGCGCGCCGATCAGGTTATGCCCGGCGCCAAACACGGGCCCCGAGTGCAGGCCCAGCGCGGCAAACAGATGGGGATGGTTCAGGGCCACGATATGCGCCATGCCGGCGCCGGCGGAAATGCCGCAGATATAGATGCGCGTGCGGTCGATCGCGTAGCGGGCCGCCACTTGCTCGATGGCGCCGACGATCAGGCGCACGTCGCCGCCGCCCTCCTGCGTCAGCTTGTCATACCACTTCCAGCAGCGGCGCGCATGCGAACGCAACGATTGCTGCGGATACAGCACGGCATAGCCCTTGCGTTCGGCCAGGCGGTTCATGCGCGTGCCTTCGGCAAACTGCGTGGCGCTCTGTTCGCAGCCGTGCAGCATCACCAGCAGCGGCCGGCCCCGGCTGCGCATGGCGGCGC
Source organism: Janthinobacterium sp. UMAB-60 (assembly GCF_900095235.1). NCBI lineage: Bacteria > Pseudomonadati > Pseudomonadota > Betaproteobacteria > Burkholderiales > Oxalobacteraceae > Janthinobacterium > Janthinobacterium sp. UMAB-60. Next base: position 217,617 of record NZ_LT607494.1, on the reverse strand, counting down.
TCGGCGCCTTCTCGGGCAGGTACAGGAAATACGGCAGGCGCCGGCCCGGTAACTGTCCCAGTTCCGGCAATGGCGCATAGTGGGCGGCCAGCCACTTGCCCGGCGGGGGCGCCGTTCGCTTGCGCACGCGCGGGGGCGACAGGGGCGTGGCAAACGGCGCCAGCGCGGGCACGGCATCGCTGGCGGGCCTGGCGCGCGGCTTGGGACTCGCCTTCGCGGTCTTGGCCACGGCCTTGCGGGCCCTGGGCTTGGCGGGCACGGGCCCGAACAGCACCTTGGCCAGCTTGGTCGCCGTGCGCTGCTGCGCCTTACCGGCGCGCAATAACCCGCGCAGCCACTTGGTGGCGGGCTTCACCATGGCGAGCGGCGCGCGTGTCGTGGTGGAGCGTACCGCAAGTTCATCCCTCTGCATCGTTGCATCGTCAGCATGTGCGGCCTCCTCCGTAGAACGCATAGAGTACCGCAATTGGCTGACAACACCGTGCGTTTGCGCACCGATAAAAGTGCCCCCGGCACCATTGAGGCAGATCAAGCGTGACCTTGGGCGTATGCTTACGCTAGGTGTTCGATCAGCATTTCACCAGAGGAGAAAACACCATGAGCTATCTGGACCGCGACATCCTGGGCATGTACCGCAACCACGACGGCCCGGGGCCGGCCCTGATGGGGGCCGACACCCTGCTCGGCGACGATGTCTACAATCACAACGACGAGGAACTGGGCGACATCAAGGAAATCATGCTCGACATGCGCACGGGGCAAATCGCCTATGCCGTGCTGTCCTTCGGCGGCATCCTGGGCATGGGCGACAAGCTATTTGCCGTGCCCTGGGAACGCCTGACCCTGGACCCCGTCAACAAGCGCTTCCTGCTGAATGTGGAAAAAAACCAGCTGAAAGACGCACCCGGCTTCGACAAGAACAACTGGCCCGACATGGGCAGCGACGCCTGGAACCAGCAGATGGAAGCGTTCTATGGCAGCGGCACGCGCTATGGCAGCATGGCGGGCAACCGCATGCCATCGGGCAGCGACCTGCGCGGCGGCGCCAGCCTGCAATCAGACAGCGAAGGCAGCATGTCCGGCACCTCCATGAGCGGCAGCCGCGCCGGCACGGGCAGCAACCAGGGCGGCTCGCGCTCATCGCTCAGCGATGATGAGTAGGTCGGATTAGCGGCGCAGCCGCGTAATCCGACACCACCAGCGACACCGCACCATCGGTCGCGCCAACGATGGCGTCGGATTACGCGTGGCTTCGCCCCGCTAATCCGACCTACCGCTGCATCGATTCCCATACCTTCTGCAAGCGCTTGGCAGAAACAGGCATCGGCGTGCGCAATTCCTGCGCAAACAACGACACGCGCAGCTCTTCCAGCATCCAGCGGAACTCGACCAGTTTCGGGTCCGTGTTCTTGCCGGCCTGGCGGTCCTTGGCTTGGCGCAGGTAGGGTGTAGCCGCCGATTGCCATTCGGCCATCAACTTGGTGTCGCGCGCGGGGTCGGCGCGCAGTTTTTCCAGGCGCACATTGATCGCCTTCAAATAACGGGGGAAGTGCGCCAGCTGCGTGTACTCGTTTTCCGTCAAGAAGCGTTTATGCACGAGACCCTGCAACTGCGACTGGATATCGGCCGCCGCCGCTGCGGGAATATTTTGTAGCCGCTTCGGCAAGCCGTGGAATTCCGTCAGTACTTGCGACAGCAGGCGGGCGATTTCATTGACCAGCAAGACCAGGCGCGACTTGCCTTCCGCCTGGCGCTTGGCGAACGAGGCGGCATCCAGCGGCAGCGGATCTTGCAGACAAGCGATGTCGAGCGCCTTGTTGATGATTTGCTCGCGCAGCTCTTCCTGCGAACCGAGGGCCATGAACTGCATACCCATCTGTTGCAGGCCAGGGATGCTTTTCTCGACGTACTTGATCTGCTCCTTCATTTGCAGCGCGAACAAGCGGCGCAAACCGACCTTGTGCGTGCGCGCGGCCACGGTCGGGTCGTCAAACACTTCCAGGTCGCAATGCGTGCCCTTGTCGACCAGCGCGGGGAAGCCGATCAGGGTCAGCTTGCCCTGCACGATTTCGAGCAATTCCGGCAATTCGCCAAAGGTCCAGGCCGTCAAGCCCATGTGCTGCGAGACGGTGGCATTGCTTGATGCCGGCGCGGCCGCAGTGGCAGTAGCTGCGCCCTTGCCTGCCGCGACTGTGGCGCTCTGTGCCTGCAGCCGCGACGCCACTTGCGCGCCCGCCACCTTCGCACCGGGCGTGCCCGTGCCCGACACGCCCGACACTTCGGCCAGCTTCTGGAAACTCTGGCGCGCCTGGCCGCCGAATTCCGCCTGCAGGGTGGCCAGGTTGCGGCCCATGTCCAGCTGGCGGCCGTGCTCGTCGATCACCTTGAAATTCATGAAGTGATGGGCAGGCAGGGTTTCCGGCTTGAAGTCCGTCGTCAGCACGTTGATCGTGATCTGCGTGCGGATATCGAGAATGATGGCGTCGATCAAATCACCGCGGCCGAACACGCCCGCTTCATGCACGCGCTCGCAGAATTTCGCCGCATAGTCGGGCAGCGGCACGCAATGGCGGCGCAGCTTTTGCGGCAAGGATTTTAATAGCAGATGCACTTTTTCCTTCAGCATGCCCGGCACCAGCCATTCGCAGCGCTCGCGCGGCAACTGGTTCAAGGCATACAGCGGCACGCTCAAGGTCACGCCATCGCGCACGCTGCCCGGCTCGAAGTGATACGTCAAGCCCATTTCCAGGCCCGTCACGGACATGGTTTTCGGGAACAAGTCGGTGGTCACGCCGGCCGCCTCGTGGCGCATCAGCTCTTCGCGGTTCAGATACAGCAGCTTCGGGTTCTCGCGCGTGGCTTCCTTGTGCCATTTTTCGAAACCGGCGCCATTGCACACGTCCGCCGGCAGCAGCTTGTCGTAGAAGGCGGCGATCAATTCATCGTCGACCAGCACGTCCAGGCGGCGCGACTTGTGTTCGAGGTTTTCAATGTCCTTGATCAGTTTGTGGTTGTGCGCAAAGAATGGCGCGCGCGTGTCGAAGTCGCCGCCGACGAGGGCATCGCGGATGAAAATCTCTCGCGCTTCCGGCAAGTTGAAATTGCCGTAATTGATGCGGCGCTGGCTGTACACCACCAGCCCATATAAAGTCGCCCGTTCGGAGGCCGTCACTTGCGCCGAACGTTTTTCCCAGCGCGGCTCGCCCCACGATTTCTTCAGCAGGTGCTCGCCGACTTTTTCCAGCCATTCAGGCTGGATCTGCGCCACGCAGCGCGCGTACAGCCGCGTGGTGTCGACCAGCTCGGCCGCCATGATCCACTTGCCCGGCTTTTTCAGCAGCGAGGAACCGGGCCAGATGTGGAACTTGATGCCACGCGCACCCAGGTAGCCCGCGCCCGGCTCGTCCTCGCCCTTGAAACCGATATTGCCCAGCAAGCCGGTCAGCAAGGCCATGTGCAGGTTGTCGTAGGTGGCCGGTGCCTCATTCAATCGCCAGCCCTGCTCCTTGACGATGGTCAGCAGCTGCGAGTGCACGTCGCGCCATTCGCGCAAGCGCATCTGCGACAGGAAATTCGTGCGGCAATTATCCTGCAACTGGCGGTTGGTTTTCTTGTGCTCGATGGCGGACTCGAACCAGCGCCAGATTTTTAAATAGCTGAGGAATTCCGACTTTTCATCGGCAAACTTCTTGTGCGCCTCGTCGGCCGCCTGCTGGTGCTCCATCGGGCGGTCGCGCGGGTCTTGCACGGACAGGGCCGCGGCGACGATCAGCACTTCCGTCAGACACGCGTTATCGAGCGCGGCGAGGATCATGCGGCCCACGCGGGGGTCCAGCGGCAGCTTGGCCAGCTTGTTGCCCAGCGGCGTGAGCTGGTTCACCTCATCGACGGCGCCCAGCTCCTGCAGCAGCTGGTAGCCATCGGCCACCGCGCGCGCCAGCGGCGGCTCGATGAAGGGGAAGGTTTCCACGTCCGTCAGGTGCAGCGACTTCATGCGCAGGATGACGGCGGCCAGCGAGGAGCGCAGGATTTCCGGCTCCGTGAACTTCGGCCGCAGCAGATAATCCTGCTCCTCGTACAAACGGATGCAGACGCCATCGGCCACGCGACCGCAACGGCCGGCGCGCTGGTTGGCGGCCGACTGGGCGATCGGCTCGACCTGCAGCTGCTCCACTTTATTGCGGTAGCTGTAGCGTTTCACGCGCGCCAGGCCCGCGTCGACCACGTAGCGGATGCCGGGCACCGTCAGCGAGGTTTCCGCCACGTTGGTGGCCAGCACGATGCGGCGCGCATTGCTGGTCTTGAAGACCCGCTCCTGCTCTTCGGCCGACAGGCGGGCGAACAGGGGCAAAATTTCCACGTGCGGCGGATGGTGCTTGCGCAGCGCTTCGGCGCAGTCGCGGATTTCGCGCTCACCGGGCAAGAACACCAGCACGTCGCCCGAGCCGATGCGGCACAACTCTTCCACGCCATCGACGACGGCATCCATCAAGTCGCGCTTTTCGCGCGCGGCGGCCGTGCGCTGGCCTGGTTTGTCAGCGTTCGCGGCACCCGGCATGGCCACCTGCTCCCGTTCCACGGGGCGGTAGCGCACTTCCACCTGGTACAGACGGCCCGACACTTCGATCACGGGCGCGGGTTTTCCTGCTGTGCCGAAATGGCGCGAAAAGCGCTCCGCATCGATGGTGGCCGAGGTGATGATGATTTTCAAATCGGGCCGGCGCGGCAGCAGCTGCTTTAAATAACCGAGCAGGAAGTCGATGTTCAGACTGCGTTCATGCGCTTCATCGATGATGATGGTGTCGTAATTTTTCAACAACGGGTCGGTCTGCGTCTCGGCCAGCAGAATACCGTCCGTCATCAGCTTGACGGAGGCGCCACGGCTCAGGGTGTCGGTAAAGCGCACCTTGAAACCCACGGTTTCGCCCAAGGGCGTGCCCAGCTCCTGCGCGATGCGCTTGGCCGTCGAGGAAGCGGCGATACGTCGCGGCTGCGTGTGGCCGATCATGCCCTTCTGGCCACGCCCCAGTTCCAGGCAAATCTTCGGCAACTGCGTCGTCTTGCCGGACCCCGTCTCGCCCGAGACGATGATCACCTGATTTTCCATCAGGGCCTTGGCGATTTCCGCGCGCCGGCCCGAGACGGGCAAGTCTTCCGGATAGGTAATCGGTGGCAGCGGATTGCGGAAGGCCTTTTCCGCCTCGCGCGCGGCGCGGGCGGCATCACGGCTTTCGCGGCTTTCCTGCCCCTCGCGCGGGGCGCGCTGCTGCTGTTGCTGCCGCTGTTGTACTTTCGGCTGCTCCGCGCCCGGCGGCTGCTGCCTTTGCTGGCTCACGGGCGGACGCTGGCGGCCCTGCGCAGGCGCGGCGGCAGGCGTGGCAATATCCGCGCTGGCGGGCACATTTGCAACGGTGGAAGGAGGGGAAGACTTATTGCTGGCTGAAGACATTGTTTTTTTACAGGTATTTTAAGCGCGCACATCGCGCAGCGAATTATAATGCGCTTAATGGAAAACCCTACCCAATTCGTCCAATGGCTGCGCTCAGTCGCACCCTACATCCACGCCTTTCGCGGCAAGACCTTCGTGGTCGCCTTCCCCGGTGAACTCGTCAGCGCCGGGGCGCTGCAGGTGCTGGCCCATGATTTGTCCCTGCTGCATGCGCTGGACATCAATGTCACCGTTGTCTACGGCTCGCGGCCGCAAGTGGCGGAACAACTGGCCTTGCGCAACGTCGAAGGCCGCTTCCACAACGGCGTGCGCATCACCGATATCGCCGCGCTGGAATGCGCCAAGGAAGCCGCCGGCGAGCTGCGCCTCGATATCGAGGCCGCGTTCAGCCAGGGCTTGCCGAACACGCCGATGTCGCATGCGGCCATCCGTATCATTTCAGGCAACTTCATCACGGCGCGCCCGCTGGGCGTGATCGATGGCGTGGACCTGGAATTGACGGGCATCACGCGCAAGGTCGACGCCGAAACCATCCATTCCATCCTCGGTTCGGACGGCCTGGTGCTGCTCTCGCCGCTGGGCTTCTCGCCCACGGGCGAAGCGTTCAACCTGACCATGGAAGACGTGGCTTGCAGCGCCGCCATCGCCCTGCACGCGGACAAACTGATCTTTATTACCGAAACGCCGATGATGGAAGACGCCACCGGCGTGGAAATCCGCGAACTGTCGTCGCACCAGGCCGAAGCCGTGCTGATGGCCGGTTTCTTGCCCGACGCCACGGCGTTCTACCTGAAACATTGCGTCAAGGCATGCCACAACGGCGTCGAGCGCTCGCACATCGTGCCGTTCTCGATGGACGGTTCCGCCTTGCTGGAATTGTTTACCCATGATGGCGTGGGCACCATGATCAGCCATGAAAACCTGGAAAGCCTGCGCCAGGCCACCATCGAAGACGTGGGCGGCATCATCAAACTGATCGAACCGCTGGAAGCGGACGGCACTTTGGTGAAGCGGGGCCGCGAGCTGATCGAACGCGAAATCGATTATTTCTCGGTCATCGAGCATGATGGCGTGATCTTCGGCTGCGCCGCCCTGTACCCGTTCCCCGCACAGAAGATGGCGGAAATGGCCTGCTTGACGGTCAACCCGGAAGTGCAAGCCCAGGGCGACGGCGAACGCATCCTGAAACACATGGAAAACCGCGCGCGTGCGGCCGGCCTGAACAAGCTGTTCGTGCTGACCACGCGCACCTCGCACTGGTTCAAGAAACGCGGTTTCGTGCCCGCCACCGTCGACGATTTGCCGAAGGACCGCCAGCATATGTATAACTGGCAGCGCAAATCCCAAGTATTAATTAAAACCCTGTAACACGTGAAAAAGCCCGGCATGCCGGGCTTTTTCTTTACTGAAATATCATTACCTGATATTCAGCGGGGCGAACGATTTCACCAGGTCGTCGAGCGCCTTCAATTGCGCCAGGAATGGTTCCAGCTGGTCCAGCGGCAAGGCGCTGGGGCCGTCGCAGCGGGCGTTGTCCGGGTCAGGATGGGCTTCCAGGAACAGGCCGGCGATGCCGACGGCCAGGCCGGCGCGGGCCAGGTCCGCCACTTGCTGGCGGCGCCCGCCCGAAGCGGCGCCGCCGGGGTCGCGTTGCTGCAGCGCGTGCGTGACGTCGAAGATGATGGGCAGATCGTCGCAGGTCTTTTTCATGACGCCAAAGCCCAGCATGTCGACCACCAGGTTATCGTAGCCCAGGCACGTGCCGCGGTCGCACAGGATCAACTGGTCGTTGCCCGCTTCCTTGAATTTTTCGACGATATTGGCCATCTGGCCAGGGCTCAAAAATTGCGGCTTCTTGATATTGATGACTTTACCCGTTTTCGCCAGGGCCACGACGAGGTCCGTCTGGCGCGCCAGGAAGGCGGGCAATTGCAGCACGTCGACCACTTCGGCCACCTGCTGCGCCTGCCATGGCTCATGCACGTCGGTAATCACGGGCACGCCGAACGCCGCCTTCACATCCTGGAAGATGCGCATGCCTTCTTCCAGGCCCGGGCCACGGTAGGAGTGGATCGATGAACGGTTGGCCTTGTCGAAACTGGCCTTGAACACATAGGGAATGCCCAGTTTTTGCGTCACGCGCACATATTCTTCGCAGGCGCGCATGGCAAGATCGCGCGATTCGAGTACGTTGATGCCGCCAAACAGCACGAAGCTGCCTGTATTGCTGACGTCGATGCCATGGACTTTCACTGAGGTCATAGGGATTCCATATTGGTTAATTGCTACTACTTGCTTGGACGAGGCGCAGCCAGCGGCTGGCGCGATAAGGCATCTTACTAGCTAGGGCGGCGCAGATCAAATTTGATCCAGCGCAAGGGCGCGGCAAACGGCGCGTGGCCAGGCCGCGACGGCCCCGCGAGGGCAGGCGCAAAGTACCTTATAATCACGCTTTATCTCTACACTGATTCAGGAGCACAGATGGCCCGCACGATCCACTGCATCAAACTCAACAAGGAAGCCGAAGGACTGGATTTCCCACCGTACCCGGGCGAACTGGGCAAGAAGATTTACGAATCGGTATCGAAAGAAGCGTGGGCCGCCTGGCTCAAGCACCAGACCATGCTGGTCAATGAAAACCGTTTGAACCTGGCCGACGCGCGCGCCCGCAAATACCTGGCCACGCAAATGGAAAAGCATTTCTTCGGCGATGGCGCCGATGCGGCCATGGGTTACGTGCCCCCTACCGAGTAAGTGTCAAGCATTCCCGCCCGTGGCCGCCGCGCCACGGGCAGTTTCACCTGCGTTTCACGCCCTGCCCCGCCGTTTCACGGCACCGCCTCCCCGTTTCGTCGCACTCCGCTCGCCGCCCATGCCGCCGGCTGGCACAGTACGTCCATCGACAACCTCACACCAAGGCGGACACCATGTTGCAGCACATCTTCAGCCACACTCCCCTCTACGTCTGGGCCATCCTGGGCTTCCTCGTCTACCGGGGCGTGCTGGCCAGCCGCGCGCGCGAAGTGACCTTGCGCAAGCTGTGCATCATCCCCCTGGTCATGCTGGCCCTGTCGCTGAGCGGCGTGTACGGCAGCTTCGGCCTGGCCGGCAGCGCGCCATTCGCCTGGGTGGCGGGCGCCGTGGCCGGCGCGGCGCTGGCCTGGACGCTGGTCGATGCGCGCAAGATCGTCGCCATACCCGAGCGGGCCAGCGTGCAGCGCCCCGGCAGCTGGGTGCCGTTGATCCTGATGATGAGCATTTTTTGCATGAAATATGCGGTCGCCGTGACCCTGGCCATCGTGCCGGCCTATGCCCATGCGACCGGCTTCAGCGTGCCCGTCTGCCTCGCCTACGGTGGCTTCAGCGGCATCTTCCTCGGGGGCTTGCTGCGCACCGTGAGCGTGTACCGCCAGGCGCATATGACAAGCGGCCCGCAAGGGGCCGCCGTGTAAGACAGGTGCCAACGCCGGCGAACGCCGGCTATCACCTTAGTAGGCCAGCGTACGCACGCCTTCCGGCATGCCCAGCAGGCAAACATTCGCGCCGCGCACGGCGAACAGGCCGACGGCGATGACGCCGACGATCTGGTTGATCTGCTGTTCCAGCGCCACGGGGTCGGCGATCTGCAAGCCCAGCACGTCGATGATTTCGCCGCCGTTGTCGGTGATGAATGCTTCGGTGCTGCCCGCTTTCAGGCGCAAGCGGGGCGTGCCGCCCAGCGCGGCCAGCTGGCGCGAGACGGCGGCGCGCGCCATCGGCACCACTTCCACCGGCAGCGGGAAGGCGCCCAGGGTCTCGACCAGCTTGGAGCCGTCCGCGATACAGACAAATTGTTTCGCTACGGAAGCAACAATCTTTTCACGCGTCAATGCCGCGCCGCCGCCCTTGATCATGGCGCCGCTGGCCGTGATTTCATCGGCGCCGTCGATGTAGACGGCGATCGACTCGACGTCGTTGAGGTCGAAGACGGCAATGCCATGGCCTGCCAGGCGCGCGGCCGTCGCTTCGGACGACGCGACCGTGCCCTTGATGCGGTGCTTGATCTTGGCCAGTTCATCGATGAAAAAGTTAGCTGTGGAGCCGGTACCGACACCGATGATTTCACCATCGACTACATAGTTAATGGCGGCGCGGGCTACGGCTTGCTTCAATTCGTCTTGGGTCATGACATTCAGGCTAAAGTGGGGAATGACGCTATTTTAACGGATTGCCAGCCCGGCCAGCCGGCCATGGTGACCGACCATGCCATGAGATACAACAGCTAAGCGGGAAAACCTTGCCATAGGGCAATTCCCCGTTCAATTACTCTCTATGGCCTTTAAAATATGCGAAAATGAAATGATCGACCGATATGACGTTTCAGGAATAGCACATGAATCACAGTAAACAGGTACTTGTTGTCGATGACAGCCGGGTTTCACGTTTGATGTCGCATCAGTTCATCCTCAGCAAACATGCCGACTGGCAAGTGATTGAGGCGGCGACGGGTGAAGAAGCCCTGGAAAAAGTCAAGACAGTCAACCCTGTCCTGATATTACTGGATGTCAACATGCCCGGCATGGGCGGCGTGGCGGCAGCGGAACAATTGCGCGTGCTGTGTCCGCAAACGCACATCATTCTCGTCACGGCGAATGTGCAAAACGCCATCCGCAACCGCGCCAGCGAGCTCGGCGTCGGCTTCATGGAAAAACCGATCACGGAAACGCGCATCCATCAGCTGATCGAATCACTGGGACTGTGAGCATGATCAATCTCTCCGAACTCGAAAACGATGCCCTGGTAGAGATATTCAACATCGGGGTGGGCCATGCCGCCGCCGCGATGAGCGAGATCGTCAATGAAGAAGTCACCATGTCGGTGCCGTCGATCACGTTCCTGAACCGTGCCGACGCGGCCGCCCTGCTGGGTAGCAAGAGGGATGGCGAACGCATCTGCGGCGTCAGCCAGCATTACGATGGCGCCTTCGCCACCGAAGCCATCCTGATGTTCCCGGAAGACAAGAGCCTGGAAATCGTGCGCCTGATGGTGGGCGATGCCATGCCGCTGCAGGAACTGACGGAGATGGAACAGGAGGCGATGAGCGAAATCGGCAACATCATCCTCAACTCCTGCGTGGGCACCCTGGCCAATCTGTTCGACAGCGAACTGCATGGTTCGCTGCCCCTGTACCACGTGGGCACCAGCGCGGAAATCCTGTCCTCGTTCGGCGGCCGCGATGACGAAGCCGTCGTGCTGATGCTGCATATCGACTTCGTGCTGTCCAAGCACCAGATCCACGGCTATGTCGCCTTCGTGCTCGACCTGTCCGCCTTGCACGACCTGAAACAGCAGGTCAGCCACTATCTGGCCAAGGTCTTGGGACAGGCGTGACGATCATGCCGGATGCCTTACACCGACTCGCCTTGCTCGAAAGCATACTCGGTGCCGTCAACCTGGGCGCCATCGTGCTCGACGAGCAGCACCGCATCGTGCTGTGGAACCACTGGATGGCGCGCCACTCGGCATGCCGGGCCGACGCCGTGCTGGGGCAGGACTTCTTCGCCGTCTATCCGGAACTGCGGCACAAGCGCATCGATTCAGCCATCACCCAGGCCCTGCGCGACAATTTCCAGTCGCTGTTGTCGCAAACCCTGCACAAGGCGCCATTTGCCCTGTACACACATGGCGTGGCCGCTGGCACGGCGGAAGGCCAGGAACGCATGCAGCAGGCGATCGCCGTCACGCCGATCAATCTACCCGGTTCGCCGCGCCACTGCCTGATCCAGATCAATGATGTCACCATCGCCGTGGGTCGCGAAAAGCTGCTGCGCGAACAGACCATGGTCTTGCGCTCGCAAACGTTTTCCGACGGCTTGACGGGCATTGCCAACCGCCGCCACTTCGACGTGGCGATCGAGAAGGAAATGCGGCGCGCCATGCGCACGGGCAGCCCCCTGTCGCTGCTGATGATCGATATTGACCATTTCAAGGATTACAACGACCATTACGGGCACCAGCAGGGCGACGACTGCCTGATCCGCGTAGCAGCCGAACTGGCCGCCATGCTGCAGCGCCCCACCGACCTGCTGGCACGCTATGGCGGCGAGGAATTTGCCGCCATCTTGCCCGACACGGACGCCGCGCAGGCGCTGCGCATGGCCGAGGCGCTGCGCGAACGGGCGGCCGGGCTGCGCATTGCGCATGCCAAGACGGGCAATGAGGTCAAGCACATCACGGTCAGCATCGGCATCGCCACGCAGCACCCGCAGCAGCAACTGGCCATCTCCGCCCTGATCGGCGCCGCCGACCGCGCCCTGTACCTGGCCAAGGGCGCCGGGCGCAACCGTGTGATGCTACAACCATTGTAGAAAATGCAACGCCGGTAAAGGATTCCAGTAGACATCTTTACGGCGTGTGCGTAGACTCGTAACTAATTGCAGCAACAACAAGAATTTATCTTTGGTATCTATCCATGCGCCTGGCCTGCCCATGCGGGATACGGCCAGGAGCGCTTGTGAATCTCGATCCTCCCTTCAAATCCGGCTTGCCGGGTGCTGGCATGGATACGACCATGGTGAATGGCATGCGCCTGCTGCTGTCGAGCGCTACCTTGCTGACCCTGTTCATCGACCCCGAAAGCGCCGGCAAGCTGAGCAAGATCACCTGGCTGATCTTTTCCGCGTATACCCTGCACAGCCTGCTGCTGTATGTGCTGGCCGTGCTGGGCCTGAGTTTGCCGGAAGATATACTGCTGTACTGGCTGGACGTGGCCTGGTATGCACTGATCGTATTCTCCAGCAGCAACCACAACAACCTGTTTTTCCTGTTTTTTTTCTTTGCCATCCTGACCTCGTCGTTCCAGCGGGGCTTCGAGGAAGGCGCGCGCATCACCCTGGCCTCGGCCGGCCTGTTCGCCGCCACCGCCCTGTTCGGCGAAACGGATGCGGAACTGTCGCGCCTGCTGCTGCGCGCCACCTTCCTGCTGGCGCTCGGCTACATGATCGCCTACTGGGGCGGCTCGGCCATCACGCAGCGCAGCCACCTGGCGCTGCTGCGCGATGTCAGCCAGCTGTCCAATCCGCGCTTCGGCGTCGACCAGACCATTAGCTCGGTGCTGGAAAAAACCCGCAGTTATTTTAACGGCAGCAGTTGCCTGCTGGTCATGCAGGACAAGGGCACACGCGTCTGGTCGCTGCGCAGCGTACTGCATACGGCAACGGGCGTCGTGCACACCAGCTCGCTCCTCAGCGACGACGCGGCCAGTCCCCTGCTCGCTTTCGCGCACGATAAAATCGCGCTGTACAACCAGCCCGTCAGCTCCTGGCTGCCGTGGACCGGCGGCGCGCGCATGCTCGATTCCCACAGCGGGCGCTGGCTGCGGCATGACGACGCGGCAGGCGCCCGCCTGGCCGAACTGCTCGAAGCGCACGCCTTCATCAGCGCGCCACTGCCCTTGCGCAATGGCAAGGGCCACATCTTGATCGTCTCCGCCACCAGCATGAGCAAGACCGACGCCCTTTTCCTCAGCCATATCGGCGCGCAGGCGTTTCCCGTCATTGAAAACATCGATCTGCTCGACCGCCTTGCATCGCAGGCGGCCTCGCGCGAGCGCGAAAAGATCGCGCGCGATCTGCATGACACGGCCGTGCAGCCGTATATCGGCTTGCGCCACGGCCTGGCCGCCCTGCGCAATGAAGCCACGCCGGGCAATCCGCTGCTGCCCGAACTGGAAAAACTGATCCTCATGTCGGGTCAGGTGATCGCCGACCTGCGCAGCTACGCGCGCACCTTCAAGAACGGCCAGGTGCAAAGCGAGCCGGAATTGCTGGTGGCGCTACGGCGTCAGGCGGCACAAATTCACGAATTCTATGGCATCGACATCACCCTGCATATCGAGGGCGACCTGCATATCAACGACCGCCTGGCGGCCGAGGTGTTCCAGATCGTCAATGAGGGCATGAGCAATATCCGCAAGCATACCTCGGCGCGCCACGGCGCCGTCAAGCTGACCTGCGTGCAGGGCGCGCTGCACATCAGCATCGACAATGAATGCGCCGCCGCGCACGTGCCCGATTTCCTGCCCGACTCGCTGGCCGAGCGCGCCGCCGCCCTCGGTGGCAGCGCCCGCGTCACCCACAGCCGCCTGGGCCATACTTCCGTGCAGATCGAGATCCCGATATGACCGACATGAATGAACGCCAGCACCTGCCCAACGTCCACACCCACACCAGCATCCGCGTCATGCTGGTCGACGACCACAAGACCATGCTGTGGGGCCTGGAGCGGCTGATCGGCGGCGAACACTCGGGCATGCGCGTGGTCGCCACGGCGTCCGACAGCGCAGCAGCGCTGGCACAGGCGCTGGCGCTGCAACCCGATGTCATCGTGCTGGACCTGGACCTGGGCGGCGTCAGCTCGCTGGCCATCCTGCCCGCGCTGGCGCAGTGCGTCAGCACGCGCGTGCTGGTGCTGACGGCCAGCCACGACCAGGCCACGCTGGACCAGGCCATCCTCAAAGGCGCGCGCGGGGTCATCAGCAAGGATGCGCCGGCCGAGATGGTGCTCAAGGCCATCGAAAAGGTCTACCACGGCGAACTGTGGCTGGAGCAAGCCATGCTGGGGCGCATGATGACCCAGCTGACGCAGCCGGGCGGCGCATCGGCGCACGCCATCGCCGTGGCCAGCCTGACCCTCAAGGAACGCAAGATTATCGCCGCGCTGGTGCACGGCAGCGGCACGCCAGCCAAGCTGCTGGCGGACCAGCTGTGCATCTCGGAACACACCTTGCGCAACCACCTGACGTCGATCTACCGCAAGCTGGGCGTGTACAACCGCCTGGAACTGTACGCCTACGCCAGCAAGCACCAGCTGGGCGAATTGCCGCCCGCCAGCTGATTCCCGTTTCCGCAGCCGCACCTCCTCACAGGGCGCCCGCTTTGCCGGCGTAGCGCCAGGCATGCGTTCGGCCTGCGCCTGCGCGTGCCAAGCCCAGCCATGACAATTGTCCCGAAAAAATCGAGCATATCCTCCCGGCCGGAAAGGGAGGTTCTTCTGATGTAGATCAAGCTGCCCACTTCTATATTGGTGTTACCGGGGTGCACATCACACGCCACGGTCCACCACGATACGGAGCACGGCATGCGCCTAGCCAAGTTTCTTCCTGCATCACTATCCGCCTACTTGCAGGGCAAGGAAAAGGCCGCCTTCTACCGCTATGCCCTGGTCGCCGCACTGCTGGCCGTGATCTGCATCATCGGGCTGCTGGCACTGGGAGTAAGCCCGTAAGGCAGCGTTTCGCGGAAATACCCCTGCAAGACAGCAATGCCGTTTCATCCACCGTAGTTCTTCAACCACCAGGAGTTGTCATGAACCTCATCAAAAACTTTATCCGCGAAGAAGATGGCGTGACCGCCATTGAATATGGCCTGATCGCCGCCTTGATCGCCGTCGTGATCATTGTTGCCGTCAAGCTCATCGGCACGAACCTGAACATCATCTTCAACAAGGTCGCTACTGCCCTGGTTCCCGCCGCGTAACAGACCACAAGCCGGGCTGGCCCTGTGCGGCCCGGTTATTGGCCATTATCCAGTTTCCGAGGTACGCCATGAAACGCCTGTTCTCCTGCCTGCATGAAGATTCAGCCGTCACCGCGATCGAATACGCGCTGCTGGCCAGTCTGCTGGCAGTGGCAGTGGTGGCCAGCATCAGCCTGGTCGGCGACCAGGTGCTGCTCATGTACGGCCATATCAAGGACCAGATCATCCTGGCGCTATCATGAACGCCCTGCACAGCCATCGCCCCCTGTACCTGATCGTGCTTGGCTATGCCGCCGCGGTCACATTACTCCTTGGCAGCCTCTCCACGCTGCGCGACAGCGTGCCGATACTTTCCGGCTTTCTCCTCATTTCGCTGCTGTGCGCCGTGTTTGCGCTATGTGGCTACAGCCTGTATGTGATGCTCGCGCTGCGCCCAGATCGCCTGTGCCATTATCTCTACCACGTGCTGCGCCGCTACCTGAGCAGGGAACGCCTGCTGCACACCCTGCCCGTGTTGCTGCTCATTCCCATCTTTGCCGCCAGTTTCACCGCCTTCAAAGCGGCCATTCCCCGCTTGCACCCCTACACCTGGGACAGCCGCCTGTCCGCCTGGGATATCGCCCTGCATGGCGGCACCGCGCCATGGGCATGGCTGCAACCGCTGCTGGGCTATCCATGGATAACGGGCCTGCTGAACGTCAGCTACCACCTGTGGTTCTTCCTGTTCTATGCCACGATCTACTGGCTGGCGCAAGACATGCGCCGCCCGCTGCTGCGCATGCAATTCCTGCTCAGTTTTGTGCTTTCCTGGATCATCCTGGGCAGCGTCGCGGCCTTGCTGTTTTCCTCCGTCGGCCCCTGCTACTACGGTCATTTGCACGGCAGCGACCCTTACGCCCCGTTGATGGCCTATCTGCACGAAGCCAACCAGCACTTCCCCATCTGGGCCTTGTCGGTGCAAGACATGCTGTGGCAAGACTACCAGAGCAGGGGTGCTTCCAGCGAACTGGGCATCTCGGCCATGCCCAGCATGCATGTCGCCACCGCCGTGCTGATGGCCCTGCTGGGCTGGCGTGTCAGTCGCGCCGCCGGCATCGCCCTCAGCGTTTTCGCCATGTTCATCATGCTCGGCTCCGTGCACCTGGGCTGGCACTATGCGCTCGACGGTTATGTCGGTGCGGCCGGCGCGGCGCTGGTCTGGCATGTGGTGGGCCGCATGCTGCGTGCCGGCGGCGTCTGCGTCAGCACGGTGGGCGCCGCGGCACCATGCATGAGCAAGGGAGGGCTGCTGTCATGAATGCCGCCCTGACCTCGCTGCTGTGCCTGGCCTTGCTGGCCGGCCTGCTGGGGGCTGCCCTGTGGCATGACCTGCGCACGCGGCGCATCCCGAATCGCCTGGTGCTGTGGGGCACGGTAGGCGGCGTGCTCCTGAACAGCATGCTGCCGGCCGGCGCCGGCCTGTTCCAGCAGCCGTTTGGCGGCCTGGGCCTGCCGCAGTCGCTGGCCGGCGCCGCTGCCGGACTGGCCCTGCTGCTGCCCATGTATCTGCTGCGCGCCCTGGGCGCCGGCGACGTCAAGCTGATGGCCATGTGCGGCGCCTTCCTGGGGCCGCTTGCCGTGCTCGAAGCGGTGCTGCTGACCTTGCTCGCTGGCGGCGTGCTGGCCATCGCCGCCGCCCTGCTGGGACGCCGTTTGCGCCAGGTGCTGAAAAACGCCTATCACATGCTGCTCGGCACGCTGCTGCAAAGCCTCGCGGGCGGCCCCGCTACCGTGGCCGAGCCGCCTGCCGTCACCGGCAAGCTAGCCTACGCGTTTGCCATCGCCAGCGGCACGGCCCTGCAAATTTTCCTGACGTACAACCACCTGTGGAGCTTGCGCTGAACAGCGCAACTCCATGACCGCAACCAGAACGGGACGCCATCATGAACGCCATCAGCACCCTGCGCCACTCGCGGCACGCCAGCCTGCTCGGCAACGCCTTCATGGCGGGCATCTGGGCCGTGTTTGCCTATGCCCACGTGCTCGCTTACATTCACATCGGTGACTGGAGCTATCTGCTGTTCTGCATGACGGAAACCGTCTCCGCGCTGTTTTTCCTGATCCGCACGGCACCGGACAATGTCTCGACCGACATGCGCGACTGGCTGCTGGCCATCGGCGCCACCTTCGCACCTTTCTTCTTCAGTCCTTCCGACATGGCGCTCTGGGCCGATGCACGCTACCTGCTGCTGCCGGGCAGCGCCTT
Source organism: Janthinobacterium sp. UMAB-60 (assembly GCF_900095235.1). Taxonomy (NCBI): domain Bacteria; kingdom Pseudomonadati; phylum Pseudomonadota; class Betaproteobacteria; order Burkholderiales; family Oxalobacteraceae; genus Janthinobacterium; species Janthinobacterium sp. UMAB-60. The sequence goes on along the minus strand of NZ_LT607494.1, from coordinate 200,408 downwards.
GCTGCTCACGGGCCTGCTGTCACTGAACCGCAGCTTCGGCCTGGTGGCTGCCCAGCGCACCATCAAGACCCGCGGCGTCTACCGCGTGGTACGCCACCCGCTGTATGCCAGCTACCTGATTTCCACGACCGGCTACGTGCTGGCCAATACCTCGACAGCGAATCTTCTCATCTACGTCGCGACGATGTCGCTGCTACTGGCGCGCCTGCTGCGCGAAGAGCGCTTCCTGGCTGCCGACGTGCGCTACCGCGCCTATATGCGCCAGGTGAAATACCGCTTGCTGCCTTTCATTTTCTGATCGCCAGCCCAGATCGACCCGCAACAAGGAGCCATCATGCCCGACACCTATCCAGAAGACCCCGCCGACGGCAGCATCACGCCGGCGGCGATGCGCGCGCCGCGCAATGTGGCCGAGACCGGTCTGCCCTTTTTGTTCCTGGTGGAACTGCTGGTGAAAGTCATGTTCCTGCGCGGCCAGATCGGCTTGCCGGCCCTGTCGGCGCACGTGAAGCTGGGCGCCGGCGTGCTCGAACCGCTGCTGACCTTCATGCGCGCCGAAAAACTGTGCGAGGTGCAGCGCACCGGCTACAGCGGCACCGACGCCGACCAGCAGTATCACCTGGGCGACCAGGGACGCCTGCGCGCCGCCGACTATTTGCGGCGCAATGCCTACAGCGGCCCCGCACCGGTCACGCTGGCCGACTACAGCGCACAGGTGCTGGCGCAAAGCGTGGCCCGCATGCACGTCACGCGCGAAACCGTGCTGCAGCAGTTTCACACCGTGGTGGCCAGCACCGCCGTACTCGACCAACTGGGCGCAGCCATGAACTCGGGCCGGGCGCTGCTGCTGCACGGTCCCGCCGGCAGCGGCAAGACCTATCTGGCCGAGCGCCTGCATGGCTTGCTCAGCGGGACCATCGCCCTGCCGCATGCGGTCATGGTCGATGGTGAAGTGCTGCCCTTCCTCGACCCCATGCTGCACACACTGGCCAGCGACGCCGCGCCGCCGGCCGACCCGCGCTGGGTGCGTGCCCTGCGCCCCACCGTGCTGACCGGCGGCGAACTGACGCTCGACATGCTGGACCTGCAATTCGACCAGGGCGCCCGCCTGTACCAGGCGCCGCTGCACCTGAAAGCCAACAATGGCATCTTCATCATCGACGACCTGGGCCGCCAGCGCTGCTCGCCCGTGGAACTGATGAACCGCTGGATCGTGCCGATGTCGCGCCGCGTCGATTACCTGTCGCTGCACACGGGCTACAAGTTTCCCGTGCCCTTCGACGTCATCGTGGTGTTTTCCTCGAACCTGGCGCCGCAGCAGCTGGCCGACGACTCCTTCCTGCGCCGCATCGGCTACAAGATCCATATCGGCGAACTGAGCGGCTACCACTACGAAACCGTGTTCCGCCACACCTGCGAACAATTCGGCATGGTCTTCAACCACGCCAGCTACCACTACCTGCTGCAACTGCATGGCCAGCATGCGCGGCCGCTGCTGGCCTGCTATCCACGCGACATCCTGTCCCAGCTGTGCGACGTGGCGTGCTACGAAGGCCGTCCGGCACGCCTGGAAGCCGATGCGCTGCACTGGGCCTGGAACAACTATTTCGGCGCCGCCGACGGCTCCGCCGGCATACAGAACGGATCGGCTTCGGTCCTGCATAAAGGAGTATCAAAATGAGAAACGCACGCGCTCTGACGATGATGGCCTTCGCGGTCATCCTGGCGTTCGTGGCGGTCATCGTGGCCGCGCGCTGGATCAATGCCCAGGCTTCGGGCAATACCAACAAGGTGGCCGTTGCGCTACTCGACATCAGCCTGGGCGCGCGCATCTCGCCTGAAATGGTGCGCATGGTCGACTGGCCCGCCAACGCGCTGCCGCCGGGCGCCTTCAACGATCCGAAACTGCTCGACGCGCGCGTCACGCGCACCAGCATCCAGCACGGCGAACCGATCATGGAGAGCAAGCTGGCGCCCCCCGGCACCCAGGGTGGCCTGTCGGCCGTGGTCGGCGAAGGCAAGCGCGCCATGACCGTGCGCGTCAATGACGTGGTAGGCGTGGCCGGCTTTGCCCTGCCAGGGAATTATGTCGACATTCTCGTCAACACCCAGGACGAGATGACCAAGAATGCCAGCGGACGCGACCCCAGCATTTCGAAGATCGTCCTCGAACGCATCCTCGTGCTGGCGATCGCACAGGAATCGAACCGCGATGACACCAAGCCCAAGGTGGTCAATGCCGTGACCCTGGAACTGACGCCGGACCAGGCGGAAAAGCTCGACCTGGCGCGCAGCGTCGGCACGCTCTCGCTGGTGCTGCGCAACCAGATCGAAGACAAGCCCGTCAACACTGAAGGCGCCACCAAGACCAGCCTGCTCGACACCAAGGTCGCCGCCCAGGTACCGGCGCCAGCACCACGCCCTGTCGCGCGCCACCGCGTGGTGCAAGGGCCGGCCGGGCCGCAAGTCGATGTCATCAAGGGACTGGAACGCAGTTCCCAACAATTCTGAACAACGCGGATTCCTGCCCGATCCGCACCACGAGGAGCATGCCATGAGCACCATGAGCAAACTGAGCACAGCAAACGGGAGCCGCATCCTGCGCATGGCCCTCGCCATCGCCGCCATCGGCGCCCTGATTCCGGCCGCATATGGCGAAGTGGCCGCCCCGACGCCACCAGCGGCCTCGCCCGGCCTGTCGCCGACGCCGCCGGGCGCCAAACCGCCGATGGCTGGCGCCTCTGTGACGGCCTCTGCGACGGCCTCAGCGACAGCCACTGCGGCGGCCATGTCGCCGCCGCCGAAAGTGGTGCACCGCGCACCACGCGCCAGGGCCATCGCGCCGCAAGCCATGCCGGACACGGCCGGCGGCCACGCCGACGTCAGCCGGAACATGGCCCTGGCCGAAGGCAAGTCGACCCTGATGCACCTGCCGTTTCCCGTCGCCCGCGTTTCGGTGGGAGATCCGCGCATCGCCGATGTGATCCTGCTCAATACCACCGATGTCTATCTGCTGGGAAAATCCGTCGGCACCACCAACCTGATCATCTGGAACCGCAGCAACGAGGCCAGCATCATCGACCTGTCCGTCAGCATCGACAGCAGCCTGCTGCAGGCGCGCCTGAGCGCATTGCTGCCGAACGAGAAAGACCTGCATGTGACGGTCGCTGGCGATACGCTGATCCTGTCAGGCATGGTCAGCGATACCGTCAAGGCCGACCAGGCGATGTCGCTGGCGAATGCCTATGCCCAGCGCGGTTCGCGTCCTGCCACCGGCACGGCCGCGGCGGCGGGCGCCGGCGCAGCGCCAGCGCCCGCCGCTGGAGGCCCCGCCGACCCCTCGGGCGGACCAGCTCCCTCGCCGCGCGTGATCAACCTGATGTCCATCGCCGCGCCGCAGCAAGTGATGCTGGAAGTCAAAGTGGCGGAGGTATCGAAAACCCTGGTCGACCAGCTGGGCGCCAGCCTGGGCATCAACAAGACCATCGGCAGCTGGTCGTATTCGCTGCTGTCCAGCCTGCTCAGCAACAATCCCAGCGGCTTGAGCGGCGCCAGCAAGAACAACTTCTTCAATCTCGACGCACAGAAACGCGATGGCCTGATCAAGGTACTGGCCGAGCCGAACATCATGGCCATCAGCGGCCAGGAAGCCAGTTTCCTGGCCGGCGGCAAGATTTTCATTCCCGTCAGCCAGACCAATAACGGCGGCACGCCCACGATCACGCTGGAAGAAAAAGAGTTTGGCGTGGCCGTCAAATTTACCCCCACCGTGCTCGAAGGGGGGCGCATCAACCTGAAAGTGTCGCCGGAAGTATCCGACCTGAACAAGGAAGGCATCGGCATCACCGCCACGGGCATCTCGACGACCGCCATTCTGCCATCGTTTACCACGCGGCGCGCCACCACCACGGTGCAACTGTTCGACGGCCAGAGCTTCGCCATCGGCGGCTTGATCAAGAACAATGTCACCAGCAATATCAAGGCCTTGCCGGGCCTGGGCGAAGTGCCCGTGCTGGGCGCGCTGTTCCGCAGCACGGATTTCCAGACCGACCGCTCGGAATTGGTCTTCATCATCACGCCGCACCTGGTCAAGCCATTGCCGGCCGACTACAAACTGCCCACAGACGAGTACATACAGCCGACGCGCGGCGACGTCTTCCTGCAGGGAAAAATGGAAGGCCGGGCGCCAGCACCGCAGCCGCAGCCGATGCCAGTGCCAGCGCCGCTGCCAGCACCCGCTTCCATGCCGCCCCAGGCAGCCATGCCGACGCCGCCCAGCGACGACCTGCCGCAATCCCGCGCCGTGCCCAAGGCCGCTGCGGCCACGCCGTCGGCCAGCATCATCGATGATCTCAAATAGGAGCGCCTCCATGAAAACCTTTACCTTCACACGCACCCTGCCCCGCTGCCTGTTGTGCGCAGCGGCATCGCTGGCTGGCTGTGCCGCCACGACCACGCCCGTGCTCGACAGCCATTTCGGCGAGGCGGTGACCCTGCTCAAGCAACAGCAGATCCTGTATCCCGCTGCGGCCAGCAATACCAATCCCGTGCTGGGCCTCGATGGCAGGAGCGCCATCAGCGGCTACAAGCTGTATCAGAAGTCGTTCAGCGCGCCCGAACCGCTGCCCGACGTGCTGACGATCGGCGTCAGCAAACGCTGACACTGGCGCCCCGCCCTTTCATCCCATCCACAGCCGGAGCACGCCGTGAAAATCTTCATTATCTCCAGTAACGAACAACAACTGGCCGGGATGGCGGCGCTGCTGCGCGAGCGCCATGCCGGCGACGATATCGACAGCGCCGTCGGCAGCCTGGAGCGGCTTGCCGGCACGGCCGAAATGGCGGCGCCCGACGTGCTGCTGCTGGCACAACCCGTCATCGACGATGCCGACCTGGCGCGCATCGAGCGCCTGGCCAGCCGCCAGCAGGGCATGGCCATCATCCTGCAATGCCAGCACCAGGGCAGCGACTTCCTGCTGAAAGCCATGCGCGCCGGCGTGCGCGAAGTGCTGCCGCAAGCCGACAGCGGTGCGGCCCTGAATGCGGCGCTGCAGCGCCTCGAGGACAAGAGCGCGCGGCACGTGCAGCGCAATGGCAAAGTGATCGCCTTTGCCTCGTGCAAGGGCGGCAGCGGCGCCACTTTCATCGCCGCCAACCTGGCCTATGCCCTGTCGCGTGACAATCAGCGCGTGGCACTGTTCGACCTGAACCTGCAGTTCGGCGATGCGGCGCTGTTTGTCTCTGACCAGAGGCCGACAGCGACCCTGTCGCACGTGGCGCAGCAAATCCACCGCCTCGACGCGTCCTTCCTGGCCGCCAGCATGGTGCAGGTGACGCCGAATTTCAGCATCCTGGCCGCGCCCGAAAATCCGGCCCATTCCAGCGACGTGAAGCCGGAACACATCGACCAGCTGCTGCACCTGGCGCGCAGCGAGTACGATTTCATCGTGCTGGACCTGGGCCGCGGCCTCGATGCCATCAGCGTGCGCGCGCTGGACCATGCCGACATGATCTGTCCCGTCATGCAGGCAACGCTGCCCTATATCCGCGACGGCAAGCGCCTGCTGCAGGCGTTCCAGTCACTGGAGTATCCGGCAAGCAAGATTCACCTGATCCTGAACCGCTACGCAGGCGGCGATGAAATCCGCCTGCGCGACCTGGAGGCGGCGTATGGCCAGCGCATCTTCCATACCATCGCGAATCACTACGCGGCCGCGGCCGCTTCTGTCAACCAGGGCGTGCCGGTGTTGAAGCTGGCGCCGGGCAGCCCGCTGTCCAAGTCGCTGCAGGAGTGTGCCAGCAAGCTGTCGGGCGGGCGCGCGCCCGTCCCGGCGGGCCTGTTTTCGCGCCTGTTCCAGCGTAGCCGGCCCATTCACCTTCGAGGGGAAACAGCATGAGTACCGATATCCATGGCGGCCATCCCAGCCTGCGTGAACGCCTCGGCAGCGCCGCCGCGCCGAATGGCTACGCGCCGTTCGGCGCAGCCCGCGCTGGCAGCGCAGACAATCCCGCCTACCACGAACTCAAGCAGCATGTGCACCAGGCCCTGCTCGACAGGATCGACCTGGAGGGCATGCAGCGCCTGTCGCAGGAGCAGATACGCGAGGACCTGAAAACCCTCGTCGGACGCCTGCTCGATGAAGACAATGTCGTCATCAACGACATCGAGCGGCGCACGCTGGTGCGCGACATCCAGGATGAAGTGCTGGGCTTCGGCCCGCTCGAACCGCTGCTGGCCGATCCGGAAATTTCCGACATACTCGTCAATACCTACCGCCAGGTGTATGTCGAGCGGCATGGCCAGTTAGAACTTAGCAATATTCGCTTCACCGACGATGCCCACCTGCTGAAAATCATCGACAAGATCGTCTCGCGCGTGGGCCGCCGCATCGACGAATCGAGCCCCATGGTCGATGCGCGCCTGCCCGATGGCTCGCGCGTCAACGCCATCATCCCGCCGCTGGCCATCGATGGCCCGGTGATGTCGATACGGCGCTTCTCGGCCCAGCCGCTGCGCCTGGCCGACCTGGTGGAACGGCACAGCCTGACGACGGAAATGGCGCAGATACTGCAAGGCCTGGGCAAGGCCAAGGTCAATATTCTGATCTCGGGCGGCACGGGCAGCGGCAAGACCACCATGCTCAACGCGATTTCCGGCTTCATCAGCACGAGCGAGCGCATCGTCACCATCGAAGATGCGGCCGAACTGCAGATGCAGCAACCGCACGTGGTACGCCTGGAAACGCGGCCGGCCAATATCGAGGGCAAGGGCGAGGTGACGCAGCGCGCGCTGGTGCGCAACGCGCTGCGCATGCGGCCCGACCGCATCATCCTGGGCGAGGTGCGCGGCGCCGAAGCGCTCGACATGCTGCAGGCGATGAACACGGGCCACGAAGGATCGATGGCCACCATTCACGCCAATACCCCGCGCGACGCGCTGACGCGGCTGGAAAACATGATCAGCATGGCGGCCTCGATGTTGCCGGGCAAGGCCATGCGCCAGCAGATCAGCGCCGCCATCGGCGTGGTGGTGCAGGTGGCGCGCCTGACCGATGGCAAGCGCAAGGTGGTGGCGATCCAGGAGATCACCGGCATGGAAGGCGAGATCATCACCATGCAGGAAATTTTCACCTTTCGCCAGACCGGCATTGCCCAGGACGGCACCGTCAGCGGACACTTCCAGGCCAGCGGCGTGCGGCCGCAGTTCCTCGACCGCCTGCGCGCCTTCGGCGTCGTCGTGCCGGAAAGCCTGTTCGATCCCAGCCGCCAATACCACTAAGGAGAAGGGTCATGGACTATGGCTATTACGTCTTCGGCGCGCTGATCTTCCTCGCCGTGGTGCTGTTCATTACGGGCCTGTATCACAGCTGGAACAATGCGCGCGGCCCCGAATCGGAGCGGGTGGCGCATCGGCTGCGGGTACTGTCGGCCGGCGCCCACGCGGGCGAGCAAAACACCACCATGATCAAGCAGCGCCTGCTCAGTGAAACGCCGGCGCTGCAGAAATTGCTGCTGGAGGTGCCGCGCGTGCACGCGCTCGACCGCCTGCTGGAGCAGTCGGGCCTGAAATGGAGCGTGGCGCAGTGGGCCATGCTTGTGCTGCTGACCTTCCTCGTCGCCCTGGTGGCCATCAGCTTCATCAACCTGCCCTGGCTGCTGCGCCTGCTGGTGGCGGCCGCCTGCGCCCTGCTGCCCCTGTACTACATCGAACGGGCCAAGGCGCGCCGCTTGCTGCGCATCGGCATGCAGCTGCCCGACGCGCTCGACCTGATGAGCCGCGCACTGCGCGCCGGCCATGCCTTTCCCACGGCACTGAAAATGGTCGGCGATGAAATGAACGCGCCGCTGGCCGAGGAATTTCGCATCGCCTTCGACGAAGTCAATTTCGGCATCGCCATGCCGGATGCCCTGATGAACCTGGCCACCCGCGTGCCCAGCACCGACATGCGTTATTTTGTCATTGCCGTACTGATACAGCGCGAGACGGGCGGCAACCTGGCCGAACTGCTGGAGAGCATCAGCCACATTATCCGCGACCGCATGAAACTGCTGGGCCAGGTGCGCGTGCTGTCGGCCGAGGCGCGCCTGTCGGCCTGGATACTGTCGTTGCTGCCATTCGCCGCGGCGGCCGTGATCCACCTGAGCAATCCGACTTTCCTGGCCGTGCTGTACGACGATCCCGGTGGACAAAAAATGCTGGCCTGTGCTGCGATGCTGATGCTGATCGGCATCCTCATCATGCGCAAGATCATCCACATCCGGGTGTAGTGTCGAGGGAGAAAACATCATGACTACCGTGCAAATAGGATTTCTGGGCTTGCTCTTCATCGCCGTCTTCGGCGGCGCCATGTTCGTGCTGCTATTGGCCATGCCCGACCCGCTACGCCAGCGCCTCGACAGTGTGGGTACCAGCGAACCAGGCGGTGCGCGCCAATGGCTGGCGCACTTCCTCAAGTTCAGCGGACCGCTGGCCCGCCTGTCCTTGCCGGAAGACGGCTGGGAAACGTCCAGGATACGCCTGCGCTTCATGCATGCGGGCCTGCGCCATCCGTCGGCGCCCCTGCTGTACTTCGGCGCCAAGACGGGCCTGGCCATCGCCCTGCCCGTGCTGCTGTTCCTCGGGCTGAGCCTGGCCGGGGTACATAACGACGGCATCGATTTGCTGCTGTGGCTGCTGTTGGCGGCTGGCCTCGGCTACTACCTGCCCAATCTCTGGCTGAACCGGCGCATCCGCCTGCGCCAGCGCGAGATCTTTGAAACGTTTCCCGACGCACTCGACCTGATGACCGTCTGCGTGGAGGCGGGCCTGGCCATGGATGCGGCACTGGCGCGGGTAGCGGCCGAGATCAGCCTGAAATGCGTGGTGCTGGCCGAGGAACTGCATTTGCTGACACTGGAACTGCGCGCCGGCAACTCCAAGGAGCGCGCCTTGCGCAACCTGGGCCTGCGCACGGGCGTCGAGGATGTCGAAGCCCTGGTGTCCATGCTGATCCAGGCCGAACGCTTCGGCACCAGCATCGCCTCCTCGCTGCGCGTGCAGTCCGATCAGCTGCGCACCAAACGGCGCCAACTGGCCGAAGAGCAAGCCGCGAAAATCGCCCTGAAGCTGCTGTTTCCCCTGATCTTCTTCATTTTCCCCTCGCTGCTGGTGGTACTGATGGGGCCAGCGTTCCTGCAAATCTACCGCATCCTGCTGCCAGGCATGGCTGGCGGCAATTAAGACGAGCGTTCCCTACGACTCCCGGCAGCAGCCACTGCCGGGAGCAATGCCTTCCCCGCCAGCATCGCGTCCCTCCCTGCCCTTTCTCACAACCTGCCCCTGCCGCAGTACCGCATGCCTGGCCAGTGCCGCGCTGGCGAGCCCGAACAACCTGTCCGGCTTGGCAGTATGGCGCCAACTACGCGCGCTTGCGTCGCAGGCGCATGCTTGATGCGGTGAAGGCGCCTGCCTGCCCCGGCAATCACCAGCGCCATGCACCGGCACAAAAAAAAGGCCGGACTGCGTGTCCGGCCCTGTTGCCTGCCTGGCGAGCAACTACATGCTGATGCGCAAGATGGCCGAGGCGAGCTTCTCGAAGCACGGTTTGAGCTCGGTGGCATTGGCCGCGTGGCAATAGATGCCCACCGGCTGCGTCGGCGTGGCGCAACGCGATGGCGCATCGGTCGTGTTGGCCATGCACTTGAGGATACTCTCGCCCGTGTCGCCAGCGACGGGGCCATTGACGGTGGTCAACTGCGCTCCCAGGCCCAGAGTAAATACATACATGCCTTCCGAGCGTGCCTTGGCGGCCATGGCTTCGAGCAGGTTGCGCGAGGCATTGTTGACATTGACCCAGGTCTTGGCATTGGTACTGGTATCGTTGGTCACGGGCCGCAGCGTGGTGCCAGGATAAATGGCGAACTCCTGGTCGGCCAGATTGTGCGCGTTGTACCATTTTGGCAAGGCGGCAGCATTCAGGTTTTGGACGATATTGCTTCCCTGGTAGCACTTCCCCGCAGCCGTCGAACTCTGCATGTTGATCAGCCACAGGCCAGCCGGCGTGCCGGTGGCGGCATCATTCGTGATCAGCGAGCCGGGCGTGGTGCAATCAGCAGGGTTTTTGAAGGTAAAAACGGAAGAAAGGGTATTCGGCGTGCCGTCGGAAAAAAACACGATGACGCGCAGGCTGGAACGCTGTGCCAGGGGAATGCTGTTGAGCTGATTGCGCCCATTCCACATGCCTTCGGCGGAATTGGTCAAGCCGTCAAAAACGTAATTGCCGATGTGGGTATTCATGCCCTTGCCGTCCACCGAGCCAGTCGGCGCATCCGTATCGTTCAGGGCGAAGCCGCGTGAGCTGGTACGTATTGTATTGTCGAGTACCGCACCATACGAAAAATGAATCAGGGCCATTCGATCGAGGTCCTTGTTAAACTTGGTCAGGAACAATTTCGCACTGCTGATCACGGTCGGCCCCACGGACGCCATCGACCCCGAGGTATCCATCACAAACGCCAGGTCCAGGTCCTTGCGGATGGTTTGCGCCGCTGCGCTGACATTGAGAAAATTGAAGCCCAACACCCGCATCAGGGTCACCGGCACCGATGCCGTGGCCGACGCGTCGACTGTGACCTTGCCCGCGTCAAACGTGATGGTCGGATCGGGAAAGCTGGGCGTGGCACCCAGATAGCCAGTGGGGAAATTTGCGGCAAAGAATTTCCGCGCGGCAGCCTGCGCGCTGGCCCGTTGCGCGGCCTCGCCCACGCCCTGTGTGACGGAACGGGCAGCGGCGATGCTGGCCGCATCGACGGCAGAGTTGAGCTTGGAGCGGACAATGAAACCCAGGCCCGAATCGATGGCCAGACCCACGGTGCCTATCAGCACGACAAGCGACAATGCCACGACAATCAGAACCTGTCCCTTGGCCTGTTTTCCAGGCGTGTTACGTTTTTTCATGATGCCCTCCAGGTACCGGATGATGGCGTCCGGATGTCAGAAGATGGTTTTGGCGTACAGGTTGCCGCTCAGCTGCGGCGTTTTGGCGCCGAAGCCCAGGTTCATGCCTGCAAACAGAATGGTCGAGCGGTACAGCGTTTCCACGACATAAATCACTTCGCCATCAGCGAGCTGGTTGCTCATGGCGTCATTGATGGCCGAGCCGGCGCTGGGGATGTTGCTGCACTTGCCGCTGCCATCGGTGGCCCAGCTGTTGCAAGTCCATACCCGGCTCGGCTGCTGCGCCCCCTTCGTCCAGCGGTAGTGTTCCAGTATGACGTTCGACTTGCCAGGGCCATTGCCCATGATCTTGCTGATGTACATGCTGCCATTGGTGGCCATGTCCAGCGGCGGCGTCGTCATGGCCAGCGCCGTCATGATGGTCTGGGGGTCTTGCGAGGAGCGCGATGCCAGGTTGGCGCCTTCGCGGCTCAGATTGGTCAGGATCATGTCGCCTTGCACGATACGCGCCAGGTCGAACACGGGGACGGCCAGCATCAGCAAGAATGGCAGCACGAGAGCGAATTCCACGGCCGCCACACCCTTCTGGCGCCGGATTGACAGTTTGCGCGCTTTCATCAGAAGGCCTCGTTGCGCATGGTGGCAGCCACGCTGAAAGTGTATTGGCTGCGCGAGCCGGCACTGGTCTGGTGGCTGGGGTTGAGCAGCGCCATCAAGCGCCAGGCGGGCGTGATGACAGGCCAGGTGCAGTTCACCTGCAAGACGACGATGTCGCCGGCGGCGCCAAACATATTGTTGTTGTACGCCGATGGCGTTTGCGACACGCCATTGACGACGATGACGGGACTGAGCATGCCATACAGCCCCAGCGAACTATCCTTGATTCGTTGCAATACCGCTTCGTAACGCTGCTTGTTCGCCGTGGCGGGGTCGAGGTTGTTTTGTCCCGTGATGGAATAGCGCGCCCCTTCGCGCACCGCGTATTGCATTGTCAGGTTGACCCAGAACATGACCCCCAGTTCCATGATCATGGCGATGAGGAAAAAGAGGATGGGCGCGATCAAGGCAAATTCCACCAAGGCCGCGCCGCGCGGCATTTTTTTCAGACACAACTTTCCCCTACAGCTGTTTCTAGTCTGCATGATTTACTCGCTTGGACAGGTTGCTCTCGGTCTCGCGCCGAAGTTGCAATAAAATTAAATAAATTGTTCTTTGTATAATTTAATTTAGGTAATGCTGAGACGAAAGTCAAGGTCTGAATGCGGGCAAATCAGGTGCGCTCGAAAATGAGCAGGGAAATAAAATTAGCGCGGCAGCAGGCGGCGGTCGGCGGGGTCGAGCAGGAAGCCTTGCAGGATATCCTGCAGCTGCGGCAGCTTCGCCACGTAGGCGGGAATGCCCAGCTGGCGCGCGCCGAAATAGTGGGCGATGATGTCGCCCTGCTGCTCCATGTTGAAGTCGGACAGGACGCCGCCGGCCTGCGCGTCGTAGCGGTAGGCGCGCTGGCCGATGTAGCCGCCGCGCAGCGCCAGCAGCACGCCATGCAGCAGCACGCTGTAGCCGAGCTGGTACTGCCACACATGCACCATTTCGTGGATGAAGAACAGCTTGCCGCTATTGCCTTCGCGGGAAAAATCGTCGCGGTACTGGGCCGGCATGAAGTGCAGGCTGCCGCGCGGCGTCATCGCCGTGTTCTGGTCCTGCAAGCCGAATGGTAAAAAGGAGCCGCGCACGACGCGCACGCGCGCGTAGTCGATGGCGCCCTGGAAGACGCTGCGGGCCATGGCGGTTTCGCCAATGGTCAGAGGGCGGCGCAAGACTCGCATAAGAAGAAGAGAAGAAAGCGCGGCAGGCATAAAAGCCTGCCGAATACTATAACTGCAAGTACCTGACAGAAGCGTAGCGAGCGGCAGCGATTTGTGGCTAAGAAGCGCAACCGTGCTGAAGCACGGTGAGCATCGCAGGCCGCAAAGCGCGACGCGCAGTAGCTTATGTCAGGTACGACTAAACCGAACGCAAGCCGCTGGCTGCCTTGGCGATTTCCGTGATGCGGTCCCAGTTGCCGGCCGCGATCGCGTCTTTCGGCGTCAGCCACGAGCCGCCCACGCAGGCGACGTTCTTGCATGCCAGGAACTGCGACGCCGTCTCTTGCGAGATGCCGCCCGTCGGGCAGAACGTGATGTCCGGCAGTGGGCCGTAAATCGCGTTGAGCATGCCGATGCCGCCGGCCGGCACGGCCGGGAACAGTTTCAGCTGCTGGAAGCCGTTTTCACGCGCCGCCATCACTTCGCCTGGCGTCATCACGCCTGGCAGCAAGGGCAGGCCGCTGCTTTTCGCCGCCGCCACCAGGGCGGAAGTCAGACCTGGCGAGACGCCGAAGACGGCGCCCGCATCGCGCGCCAGGGCAAATTCCTCTGGGCGGGTGAGCGTGCCGACGCCGACGATGGCGCCTGGCACTTCCGACATGGCGCGGATCGCTTCGAGGCCGTGCTTGGTGCGCAGGGTCACTTCCAGCACGCGGATGCCGCCCGCCACCAGCGCACGCGCCAGCGGTACGGCGTGTTCAGGATCGTCGATCGCAATCACGGGGATCACGCTCGAAGTGCGCATAATTTCCAGTAGTGTCATGGTCATCTCTTATTTCCTAGCCAAAAAGTCTTCATCGGAACCCGGTACGGTATCGCCGACATTGTCGGCGTCGTGCAAGGCGACGGTGGTGGGAATCGGCGACGGCAGGCCGAAGGTGGTGGCACCCTCTTCCGCCGCGCTGACGGTGGAACGGAACATGGAAAACAGCTCGCGGCCCATGCCGACGTGGTTCGGCGACAGGTCGGCCGTGACCAGCGCACGCGCGTGCCAGACGTCGGCCGGCACCAGCGCTTCCAATACGCCGGTAAACGCGTCGAGGCGGATGATGTCGCCGTCGCGCACCAGGCCCAGCGGGCCGCCGGCGAGGATTTCAGGCGAGACGTGGATGGCGGCCGGCACCTTGCCCGACGCGCCCGACATGCGGCCATCGGTGACCAGCGCCACGTGGCGGCCCGCATCCTGCAGGTTGGCCAGCGCGGGCGTCAGCGCATGCAATTCCGGCATGCCGTTGGCGCGCGGGCCCTGGAAGCGCAGCACGGCGACGAAGTCGCGGTCCAGGATGCCCGCCTTGTAGGCGTTCATGAACTCTTCCTGCGAATTGAACACCAGCGCAGGCGCTTCGACCGTGCGGTGCTGCGGCTTGACGGCCGACACCTTCATCACGGCGCGGCCCAGGTTGCCCGCGACGAGGACCATGCCGCCGTCCGGCGCGAACGGGTTCGAGGCAGGGCGCAGCACGTTTTCGTCGGCGCTGGCGGCCGGTGCGTCTTTCCAGAACACCTTGCCGTCTTCACCGAGGAACGGCTCCATGCAGTGCGCGCGCAAGCCGTGGCCCAGGATGGTGTTGACGTCCTCGTGCAGCAAGCCCGCATCGAGCAATTCGCGGATCAGATAACCGGTGCCGCCGGCCGCGTGGAAATGGTTCACGTCGGCGTCGCCGTTCGGGTAGATGCGCGTGAGCATCGGCACGATGGCCGACAGTTCATTGAAATCGTTCCAGTCGATGACGATGCCGGCCGCCTTGGCGATCGCCACCAGGTGCAAGGTATGGTTGGTCGAACCGCCCGTGGCCAGCAAGCCCACGACGGCGTTGACGATACATTTCTCGTCAACGATATGGCCGACTGGCAAGTAATTGGCGCTTTGCGCCGTGATGCCGGCGGCGCGCTGGGCGGCGGCCTTGGTCAGCGCATCGCGCAGCGGCGTGTTCGGCGTGATGAAGGCGGCGCCCGGCAAGTGCAGGCCCATCACTTCCATCAGCATCTGGTTGCTGTTTGCCGTACCATAAAAAGTACAGGTGCCGGCGCCGTGGTAAGCCTTCGATTCGCCTTCGAGCAAGTCTTCGCGCGTGGCCTTGCCTTGCGCATACAGCTGGCGCACCTTGGCTTTTTCCTGATTCGACAGACCCGACGTCATCGGACCGGCCGGCACGAAGACGGCCGGCAAGTGGCCGAAGTGCAGCGCGCCGATCAACAGGCCCGGCACGATCTTGTCGCACACGCCCAGGTACAGGGCGGCGTCGAACATATTGTGCGACAGCGCCACGGCGGTCGACATGGCGATGGTGTCGCGCGAAAACAGCGACAATTCCATGCCTGGCTGGCCTTGCGTCACGCCATCGCACATGGCGGGCACGCCGCCGGCGAATTGGGCCACGGCGCCCACTTCGCGCACGGCTTGCTTGATGATCTGCGGGAAGCCTTCGAACGGCTGGTGCGCCGACAGCATGTCGTTGTACGAGGAAACGATGGCCACGGACGGCTTCTTGTATTCTTTCAGCGACAGCTTGTCGTTGACGGGAAAGGCGGCAAAGCCGTGCGCCAGGTTGGTGCACGACAAGGCGCCGCGCTGCACGCCCTGGATGCGGGCCGCATCCAGATGCGCCAGATAGGCGCCGCGCGATGGCCGGCTGCGCGCGATGATGCGCGCTGTTACGGATTCGACTACTGGATGCAGCGCCATATGGATTTCCTTAAAAATGAGTATTTCGTGAAATTTTACTACAAAACGGTGAAGAAGAAGCACTCTTGCATGGGCCAACAACAGAAATAAGCCACAAATTGCGGTGGCTCAAAGCCAAGCCAGGCAATATCGCGTATCCGCAGCCGCCAACATATCTCTTATATGCGACTGCCGCAATCGCTAAAAAAAGCACGACAAAATCGGCTTCACGTCATAAACTGTAGTGAAATTACGTTTTTGTGATGTATTATTCTCATACTAACGCCGGCACCCACGTTCGCCATGATGAACGCGCCGCGCTCCTTTCAACCGAGACAAGCACCCAAGCCGACCGCCATGCGCCAGCCAGCACCTACTCCTGCCATCACCGCCACCGCCAGTTTCCAGTCCCTGCAAGCGCACAGCGCCAGCCTGCGCGAAGTGCATCTGCGCCAGCTGTTCGCTCTTGACCCCGCGCGTTTCTCGACGATGACGGTCGATGCGGCCGGCCTGCTGCTCGATTACTCGAAGAACCGCGTCGACGCCACCGCCATGGCGCTGCTGATGGACCTGGCCCGCGAACGCGGCGTGGAAGCGCAGCGCGAAGCCATGTTCACTGGCGAGAAAATCAATCTTACCGAACATCGGGCCGTTCTGCATACCGCTTTGCGCGCGCCACGCGGCACCGCGCTGGTGGTCGATGGCCAGGATATCGATGCCGACGTGCAAGATGTGCTGCAGCGCGTCAAGGCATTTACGGACAAGGTCCGCAATGGCAGCTGGCTCGGCCACACGGGCAAGCCGATTTGCGACATCGTCAACATCGGCATCGGCGGCTCGGACCTGGGTCCGAAAATGGCTTGCCTGGCGCTGCGCTCGTATGCCAACCCGGGCCTGGAAATGCACTTTGTGTCCAACGTCGACGGGCACGACATGGAAGCGACCCTGTCGAAAGTCGATCCGGAAACGACCTTGTTCATC
Organism: Janthinobacterium sp. UMAB-60; assembly: GCF_900095235.1. NCBI lineage: Bacteria > Pseudomonadati > Pseudomonadota > Betaproteobacteria > Burkholderiales > Oxalobacteraceae > Janthinobacterium > Janthinobacterium sp. UMAB-60. The sequence goes on along the minus strand of NZ_LT607494.1, from coordinate 183,961 downwards.
GTGGCCTCGAAAACCTTTGTGACCGCTGAAACCATGCTCAACGCCAATACGGCGCGCGCCTGGTTTTTACTGGAAGGCGAAGAGAAGGATCTGGCGCAACATTTTGTGGCCGTCTCGACCAACACGCAAGCCATCGTCGACTTCGGCATTTCGCCGGAAAACATGTTCCCGTTCTGGGACTGGGTCGGCGGTCGCTATTCCGTCTGGTCGTCGATCGGCCTGGCCGTGGCGCTGTCCGTGGGCTTTGAATACTTCAGCGATTTCCTCGCCGGCGCGCATGCGATGGACCAGCACTTCCGCCAGGCGCCGCTGGAGCAGAACATGCCCGTCGTGCTGGCCATGGTGGGCTTCTGGAACCGCCAGTTCCTCGATTGCGGCTCCGTCTCCATCGCGCCGTATCACCAGGACTTGAGCCGCTTCGCCGCCTATCTGCAACAGCTGGACATGGAAAGCAACGGCAAGCGCGTCACCAAGGATGGCGTGCCCGTCGACGTGCCCACCGGCCCCGTCATCTGGGGCGATTGCGGCACGAACGCGCAGCACGCGTATTTCCAGCTGCTGCACCAGGGCACCGATATCACCCCCATCGACTTCATCGCCGCCCTGCGCGCCACGCACGACTTGCCGGGCCACCACGACGCCCTGCTGGCGAACTGCTTCGCCCAGTCGGAAGCCTTCATGACGGGCAAGACGGGCGAGGAAGTGCGCATGGACCTGCAGGCGCAAGGCTTGCCGGAAAACGAGATCGAGGCGCTGGTGCCGCACAAGACCTTCCCCGGCAACCGCCCCAGCAACACCATTTTGATGGACCAGCTGACGCCGACCACCCTGGGCGCCCTGATCGCGCTGTACGAGCACAAGACCTTCGTGCAGGGCGTCTTGTGGAACGTCAACAGTTTCGACCAGTGGGGCGTGGAACTGGGCAAGGTGCTGGCCAAGAAAATCCAGGCCGAACTGACGGGCGAAGCCCGTCCCGACCACCACGACAGCTCGACCAATGGCTTGATTGCCCTGGCGAAAGCAGCAAAAGCCGCATATTAACAACACCGAACAAAACCGTAGCGAGCGGAAGGGAGTTGCGGTCGAGAAGCGCAACTGTACGAAGGTACAGTGAGCATCGCAGACCGTAAATCACGACGCGCAGTAGGTTTTGATCGGTGTACTAAAAAGAGATAGATGAATATTTACGAGATCAAGGTAGTCAGCGACAAGCCCATGCAAGTGGGCGAATGCCCGCTATGGCATGGCAAGGAAGCGGCCCTGTACTGGGTCGACATCGATGGCCGCGCCGTGCACCGCTTGCACCCGGCCAGCGGCAAGCATGAACAGTGGAGCATGCCGACGGAACCGTCGGCGCTGGCCATCAATGCGGGCGGCGGCCTGATCGTGGCCTTGCGCAGCGGCTTTGCCCACCTCGACACAAAGACGGGCAGCCTGGCGGAAATCGCCCCGGCACCATTCGACATGGCCACCACGCGCTTCAACGATGGCAAGGTCGACCCGGCGGGCCGCTTCTGGGTCGGCACGATTTTCGAGCCGCGCAGCGCCGATGCGGCTGAAATGTTCGTGCTGGAAAAGGGACAAGTACGCAAGGTCTGGTCGGGCGGCATGACCGTGTCGAACGGCCTGGGCTTCAGCCCGGACAAACGCACCATGTATCACGCCGATACCACCACGCACCGCATCGACCGCTTTGACTTCGACGCGGCCACGGGAGCCATTTCCGCGCCGCAACCATTCCAGCGCTTTTCCACGGACAAGAAAGCAGCTGACTACGGCGGGCGCCCCGATGGCGCGGCCGTCGACAGCGAAGGCAATTACTGGTCGGCCATGTTTGAAGGCGGCAAGATCTTGCGCTTCGCCCCCGATGGCCATTTGCTCGGTGAAATTACCGTGCCCGTGCGCTGCCCCACCATGCTGACGTTCGGCGGCCCCGACCTGCGCACGCTGTACATCACCAGCGCCAGCCACAACCGTTCCGACGCCGAACTCGCCGACTACCCGTTGACGGGCCACGTGCTGTCCGTGCGCGTGGACGTGGCGGGCCAGCCGGAACACCTGTATCAGGCGTAATCGTTTGCCAGCATGACAAAGCGCCGGACCCTCGCGGGTACCAGCGCTTTTTTTACGCTCACGCAGGTCGGATTAGCGGGGCAAGGCCCCGCGTAATCCGACAACAGTGTTGGCCATGGTGGTGTCGGATTACCGCGCCAGCACTTTGCGGATGGTTTCCGCCAATTCCGCCGCCACAAACTTGGCCACATAACCATCGGCGCCCACGCCCTTGACGTGGTCTTCGTTGGTCGAGCCCGTCAGCGACGAGTGGATCACCACGGGGATGTTGGAGAAGCGGCCATCGTTCTTGATGTTGCGCGTCAGGGTAAAACCATCCATTTCCGGCATTTCCAGGTCGGTCAGCACCAGCGCGACCTTGTCTTTCGCCGTCTTGCCTTCGGTGGCCGCCTGGGCCGAGATCGCCTGCAGGCGTTCCCACGCTTCCTTGCCCGTCTTGGTCATGATGAAGGGCACGCCCATCGCTTCGAGGCCCTTCTCGATCAGCGAGCGGGCCAGCGAGGAATCGTCGGCCGCGAGGATCACGGCGCCGGCCGGCAAGCGCACTTGCGGGCCGATGCTGTTTTCGTCCACGTCCGGGTCGCCCGACGGCAGCACGTTGCGCAGGATTTGCTCCACGTCCAGCACTTGCGCCAGGCGCGTCTTGTCCGTATCGCCATCGAGGCGGGCGATGCTGGTGACGAGGCCGCCACCGACGCTCGATTCGGCCGACAGCACCTGGTTCCATTCGAGGCGCACGATTTCATCGACCTCTTCCACGGCAAACGCCTGCGTCGAACGGGCGAATTCCGTCACCATCAGGATCTTCAAACCGCTGCTCTTGCAACCGACCGCCATCGGCAAGTCGATCACGGGCACGATCTGGCCACGGATATTGACCACGCCCAGCATGTGCGGGTGCGACCCGGCCACCGCCGTAATGGCCGGCATTTCCATGATTTCACGGACTTTGAACACATTGATGCCGAACAGTTCGCGGCTGGTCGAGTGATCACTGGTGCCCAGCTTGAACAGGAACAGTTCGAATTTGTTATTGCCTGTCAGGCTGGTGCGTTCATCGACATCTTGCTGCATTGAATTCATTGTGTCCCCTTAAGCCGTCTTGTAAAGTTAAGTCTGCCTACCCATGATGCTGCGGACAGTGCGGACTGCACGTCGCACAGACGTCGGATGGCGGGTTCGGGGCATGGCCGGCGCTAACAGTGCAGTGTAGTACAACCAATAGTTGCTATCGATTTCAGCTTGAATTATACGTTTTTTTACTTTCTTCAAAGCTACTTTACGCTGCTAACAGCGATCCTGACAGCATTTCTTGATTTGCTTGTTGCTACAGCGCAAATGATGACGGAGGGAACCGAAAATTTCCCTGGCAACCATGGTTGCTTTGAAAAGCCCTGCGCCATCCATGACGACGTACCTGCGCCAGCGAACGGCATATAATGGCCCTGCCAGCGCCGCCTGCAAGCATACGGGGCAAAATGGCGACGCCAGTGCATGGAATGTAGTAAAATTTCTTGCAATTGCCGGTTCTACGTAGTAAATTTACACCACAGAATGATAGTAGCGACAGACTGGCACTTCCGGTCGGCCTCCTCCCCGCTCCGGCTCTTTTACTTTTGCGACGACACTCACTTATGGCACTTACCGATTTTGACCTGGTCCTGTTTGGCGGCAGCGGCGATTTAGCAATGCGCAAGTTGCTGCCTGCAATGTATGCGCGCGACGTCGCGAACGATTTGCCGCCGACGGCGCGCATCATCTGTGTGGGCCGCCAGGACAGCGGCCAGGATGCCTTCCTGAAGATGGTAGAGACCAATTCGCGTCCCCACATCAAGGCCAGCACCCTGAATGCCGCCACCTGGAGCAAATTCTGCGCGCGCATCGTGTATGTGTCGCTCAACGCCAGCGATGCGACAACGTACGCGCCGCTGGTCGAAGCGCTGCGCGGCGATGCCGAGCTGACGCGCGTGTACTACCTGGCCACGCCGCCGCACTTGTTTGCCTTGATCTGCGACAACCTGCAAGACAACGGTCTGGTCACGCCGAATTCGCGCGTGGTGCTGGAAAAGCCGCTGGGCCGCGACCTGGCCAGCGCCAAGCAGATCAACGCCGAAGTGGGCAAGGTCTTCCAGGAATCGCAGATCTACCGTATCGACCATTACCTGGGCAAGGAAACCGTGCAGAACTTGCTGGCCCTGCGCTTCGGCAATATCCTGTTCGAGCCGCTGTGGCGCCGCGAATGGATTTCCGACGTGCAGATCACCATCGCCGAGAAACTGGGCGTGGGCAACCGCATGGGTTACTACGACACCTCGGGCGCGCTGCGCGACATGCTGCAGAACCACTTGCTGCAACTGCTGTGCATCGTCGCCATGGAACCGCCGACCTCGATCGCGCCGGACGCCGTGCGCGATGAAAAGCTGCAAGTGTTGCGCTCGCTGAAAAAATTCACGCCCACCACCCTGGCGCAAAACATCGTGCGCGGCCAGTATCGCGCCGGCCACGTCGATGGCGCCACCGTGCCGAGCTACCGCGACGAGCCGGACGCGCCGGAACATTCGCGCACCGAGACCTTCGTCGCGCTGAAGGCGGAAATCGACACCTGGCGCTGGGCCGGCGTGCCGTTCTACCTGCGCACGGGCAAGCGCATGGCCGACAGCCTGGCCGAAATCGTCGTGCGCTTCAAGCAGATTCCGCACTCGATCTTCAACCAGCCCACGTCGAGCTTCCAGCCGAACTGCCTGGTGATCCGTTTGCAGCCGGACGAAGGCTTGCGCATGAACCTGATGGCAAAAACCCCGGGCGACGGCATGCGATTGAAACCGGCGGAACTGGAACTCGATTTCCGCGAATCGTTCAAGACCCCGCGCATGGACGCCTACGAGCGATTGCTGCTTGACGTGCTGCGCGGCCAGCTGACCCTGTTCATGCGCGGCGACGAACTGGAAGCGGCCTGGGAATGGGTCGAGCCGATACTCGACAACTGGGAACAGAACGACAGCGCGCCGATTCCGTACACGGCCGGCACCTGGGGCCCGGCCGCGGCCAGCGCCCTGATCGGCCGCGACGGCTTGCAGTGGCGTGAAGAGGCCTTGCCAGAGGACTGAAGCCGTTAAGATTTGGCTTAACCCTGAACGGTGAAATACTGGGGTCGGACCCTGATGGTCCGACCCCGGAACTTTGCTTTTGGGGTGAAAAGGACGCAAACTTACGGCATTACGCCAGAAGATTAATCAATGCTACTCGACTCCATCCGCACCCAGCTCGATTCGCTCTCCAAGTCGGAGAAGAAGGTCGCGCTGGCCGTGCTTGACCAGCCGAACCAGACGGTCAGCCAGAACATCACGGCGCTGGCGAAAAGCGCGCAGGTGTCGGAACCGACCGTGGTGCGCTTTTGCCGCACCCTGGGCTATGACGGCTGGCATGAATTCAAGCTGAAACTGGCGCAGGGCCTGGCCCTGGCCATGCCGGGCGCGAACGAGCAGCCGGCGCAGGACGACCTGGCGGCCGACCTGGTCAACAAGATTTGCAGCCGCTCGATCAATACCCTGCTCGACCTGCGCAACAACCTGAACCCGGAAGCGATCCAGCGCGCGCTCGACATCCTGTCGCGCGCCAGCAAGATCGAATTCTATGGCCAGGGCACGTCCGGCATCGTCGCGGCCGACGCGCAACACAAGTTCTTCCGCTCGGGCGTGCCGACGGTGGCCTACAGCGATCCGAACATCCACAGCATCGCGGCGGCCCTGCTGCGCGGCGGCGACTGCCTGGTGGCCATCTCGCAGCGCGGCAACAGTCCCGCCCTGGTACGCTCAGTAAAACTGGCGCGCCGCGGCGGCGCCGACGTCGTCGTGCTGGCCCCATCGGGCACGCCGCTGGCCGACCTGGCGACGGTGCTGATCCCGATCGACCTGGTCTTCAACACCGATCCCTACACCCCGATTTCCGCGCGCCTGGCCTATCTGGTGGTGATCGACGTGCTGGCCGTGGGCCTGGCCCTGCAGCGCGGGCCTGAATTCCGCAAGAAGATGCAGAATGCACAGAAGGCCTTGCAGGAATTCGACATGCAGTTCGACTCCTTCATCGGTTGATCTCCGATCGGCGCCAGCCGCGCTGAGCGGCGCAGTCGCTTTGCCCATCCGTCATTCCAGATGCGGCTTGCGGGGGATGGCATAGAAAGGATTCTCAATTTCTTGCCTGCAGAACTGCCCCTGGGGAAGGCGCGTGGCATGCAATTTCACCTCTGCGGCAGCAAGCGGCGCATCGGTCTTGAATGTTCCCAGCCGTGCCTGCACCGTGCCATCGGCAAGAAAGTGCAACTGCACGGTGTCCGGGCGATCTGGACCTGTCGCGGGAAGAATGTCGACCATGGCCTGGCACCAGCGGCTGCCAGGAGAACCTTGTCTGGAAGTGCGTTCATCATAAGACATGCTCGATTTACCATCGTGGTAGCTCGTGTCGAACACCACGCTCCACACCACCCGCACCCTCAGCGGCTTGTCGACCGGCCGGTCCCAGCTTAAACAGCAATTGCCAATGCTGACGGCAACTTTTTCACCATTCTCCAGTGTCCTCTCGCTGGCGTCGCGAAAAAAAATGGAGCCGCCGCTGGGCGCGTCATCGATATTGAAGGGCAGCGAGATTTCCTTGTACGCAATGGAATACAGGTCGTACGGCGTGTAGTTATAGGAAGTGGTCGTAAAAGTTTGCTCACTTAACTCTGTTTGCAATCGATCATCGTTCTCCCTGACATTGCAGGCGGCCAGCATGGACAGGGACAACAGGATGAGGATAATTTTTTTCATGATCGGAAAAATGTATAAAACAGACAAGTCCGGGCAATTATGCGTGCATTCCCAAAAAAGCAAGATTCAATTAGGCAAGTAGCGCCAGGGGAAGACAATAGTGGATCCCACATGCAATGGATTCGGTACAATAGTCCGGCAAGCCCATTCACTCTTTCCCGTGCAGCCATGAACCAACTCGAACAACTGAAGCAATTTACTACCGTGGTGGCCGACACCGGCGACTTCCAATCGATTCAGGCCTACACGCCGCGCGACGCGACGACGAATCCGTCGCTGATCCTGAAGGCCGTGCAGAAGGATGAATACAAGCCGCTGCTGGAAAAGGCCGTGCGCGACCATCCGAACGCCTCCACCGCCGAAATCATCGACCGCCTGCTGATCGCATTTGGCGTGGAAATCCTGCAAACCATCCCCGGCCGCGTCTCCACCGAAGTCGATGCGCGCCTGTCATTCGACACGGATGGCACGGTGGCCAAGGGCCGCGACCTGATCGCCCTGTATTCGAACGCGGGCATTCCACGCGAGCGCGTGCTGATCAAGATCGCCTCCACCTGGGAAGGCATCCGCGCCGCCGCCATCCTGGAAAAGGAAGGCATCCGCTGCAACATGACCCTGCTGTTCTCGCTGGCACAGGCCATCGCCTGCGCCGAAGCGGGCGCGCAGCTCATTTCGCCGTTCGTCGGCCGCATCTACGACTGGTACAAGAAATCGACGGGCATCGATTACATGGGCGCGGAAGACCCGGGCGTGCAGTCGGTCCGGCGCATCTACAACTACTACCGCAAGTTCGGCTACAAGACCGAGGTGATGGGCGCGAGCTTCCGCAACACGTCGCAAATCCTCGAACTGGCCGGCTGCGACCTGCTCACCATCAGCCCCGACCTGCTGCAAAAGCTGGCCGACAGCGATGCACCCGTGGAGCGCAAGCTGAGCGCCGAAGCGGCGCCATCGACCAACGTCGTGCACATGTCGCTCAACGAAGAAGCCTTCCGTTTCATGATGAATGAAGACGCGATGGCGACGGAGAAGCTGGCCGAAGGCATCCGCGCCTTCTGCGTCGATTCCGGCAAGCTGAAACAGATGATCGCGGCGCTGCGTTAATCGCCAATGTCCTCCGCAAAAAGCGGCGTCCGTGCACTGCACGGCGCCGCTTTTTTTCGTCTCGCCCTGGCGCCCATGCGCGACTGGCGCCAGGCGGGCGATCTGTAGCACGGGCGTGGCTGCAACAGTCACCAAAACAGGCACTTTTTTCGCTCACCTCTTGGTCACTTATCGGTGCATACTATGTCGCACAGGCAATTAAATCCCCTCTGCGACAGGAGTTATGACCATGCACGCCCTCTCCCACCTTCGTATCGGCACCCGCCTGGCGGCAGGCTTCGCGCTGGTACTGCTGCTGTCCGTGATCTCCACCTCGTACGCGCTGTACAGTGCCCGCGTGAATGCCGAAGCGACGCGGGAAATGATGGAAAAACCACTGGCCAAGGAGCGCCTGGTATCGGACTGGTATGTGCTGATTTACTCGGCCATCGCGCGCACCTCGATGATTGCCCGGAGCACGGATGAAACCCTGTCCAGCGTGTTTGCCGACACCATCGCCGACAGCACGAAACAGGGCAGCGAACTGCTGAAGCAAATCGAAACCCTGCTCGTCAGTGAGGAAGAAAAGGCCATCTTCAAGGCCTCCATCGCGGAACGCGTCAAATACCAGGATGCCAAGACCCAGGTGATGAACGCGCGCAAGGGCGGCAATGCGGCCCTGGCGGAAAGTGCGTACCGCGACAGCTTCGCGCCCGCCGCCACCCGGTACCAGAACAACGTCAAGGCGCTGCTGGCGCAGCAGCGCCAGGCCATCGACGCGACGGCGCACGCCATCGAGACCGCCAATGAGCGCAGCATCACCCTGTTGTTGTTGCTGTGCGCGCTGGTGGTGGCCCTGGGCAGCGTCTGTGCCTGGCTGATCACGCGTTCGATCACCGCGCCCCTGCAGGCGGCCGTGAAGGTGGCGGAAACGGTCGCCGCGGGCGACTTGCGCACGCATTTCGGCACGGCGGCCAGCGATGAAATCGGCGACCTGATGCGCGCGCTGCACGGCATGAACGAGGCACTGCGCAAGGTGGTGTCGGAAGTGCAGACGGGCACCAATGCGATTGCCACGGCATCGGGCGAAATCGCCGCCGGCAACCAGGATCTGTCGGCGCGCACGGAGCAGCAAGCCAGTTCGCTGGAAGAGACGGCGTCGTCGATGGAAGAATTGACCAGCACAGTGAAACAGAATGCGGACAATGCGCGCCAGGCCAACCAGATGGCGGTCGCCGCGTCCAGCGTGGCCGAACGGGGCGGCAGCATCGTCAGCCAGGTGGTCGATACCATGGGCGCCATCGACACGGCGTCGACGAAAATCGTCGACATCATCGGCGTCATCGACGGCATCGCCTTCCAGACGAATATCCTGGCATTGAACGCGGCCGTCGAAGCGGCGCGCGCCGGCGAGCAGGGGCGCGGCTTTGCCGTCGTGGCCACGGAAGTGCGCAGCCTGGCGCAGCGCTCGGCCGCGGCGGCGCACGAAATCAAGACCCTGATCGGCGACTCGGTGGAACAGGTCAACAACGGCACCCGGCTGGTGCAGCAGGCCGGCAACACCATGGACGAAGTGGTCGACAGCGTGCGACGCGTCACCGACATCATGGCCGAGATCACCGCCGCCAGCGCCGAGCAAAGCATGGGGATCGACCAGGTCAATCAGGCCATCGCGCAGATGGACCAGGTAACGCAGCAAAATGCGGCCCTGGTGGAGGAAGCGGCGGCGGCGGCCGAAAGCATGCAGGATCAGGCGGCGCGCCTGGCGCAGGTGGCGGCCGGCTTCCAGCTCGAACACGTGACGCCGGCAGTGGCGCCGGTACGCGCCGCGCGGCCGGCCAGGACCGCCACCGCCGCGCCGCCGCGGCTGGCGACGCGGCGCCAGTCCCAGGCGACGGGCAGCAAGCCGGCCGCACCCAGGGCTGCCGATGCCGCGGCGCACAAAACGCCATCGCACATCGCCGGCGAGCAGGACTGGGAAGAGTTTTAAGCCCGCGGTGTCAAGCCCTGCCTCAGGCACCGTGCAGGCGGCGGCAAGGCGCTTGAAACTATTTGACAGCGGCGCCAGGCGCGCCGATACTGGTTTCAGGTGGGACTGGCGCGCCACCGCGACATGAGACAGTCGGCGCCTCCAGGGAGAGACCGTGCGCCCCTATCTTGTTTCCGCCGCTTGCTTCATGCGCCTGCTTGCCGCCCTGCTCTGCGCCGCGCTGGCCGCCTGCGCCGCCGCGCCGCCCGTCAGCTTGCCCCCCATCTTCAACGACAGCGATTTTGCGCCGGCCACCGCCATCGATGCCGGCCAGATCTTCGCCCTCAGCGACGCCATGCGCCAGTATGTGCAGACGCAAGTGCGGCAAGCGACGCACAACGGCAATCCCCGCACGGCGCTGTACGAAGCGCTGTACGACAAATCCAGGCTGAAACTCGAGTACGATGCGGCCATGACCCGCAATGCGCGCGAAACGTTCGCCGCGCGCCAGGGCAACTGCCTGTCGCTGGTGATCATGACGGCGGCGCTGGCGCATGAATTGGGCTTGCAGGTGCGCTACCAGGAGGTGCTGGGCGAAGAAAGCTGGAGCCGCAGCGGCGACATGTATTTTGTCGCCGGCCACGTCAATCTGGTACTGGGCCAGCGCCTGGGCGACAACCCGAATAACTACGACGCCAAGGGCATGATGGTGATCGACTTCCTGCCGTCCGGCGACGTGGCGGGCTACCGCACGCGCGAAATCAGCGAAGCGACCGTGCTGGCCATGTACATGAACAACCGCGCCGCCGAAACCATGAGCGAGGGCCAGCTGGACCAGGCGTACTGGTGGGCCAGGGCGGCCCTCCTGCAGGATCCCTCGTTCAACGGCGCCTACAACACCCTGGGCGTGATCCAGCTGCGCCATGGCGACCTGGCGCAAGCGCGGCGCACGCTGGCCCATGCGCTGATACGCACGCCGGACAACACGCTGCTGCTGTCGAACCTGGCGCAGGCGCTGGAAGCGTCCGGCCTGCCCGATGAAGCGCTGCCGCTGCGCCGGCGCCTGCTGGCGCTGCAGCCGCAGCCGCCCTTCCACTACTTCAACCTGGGCAAGGCGGCCATGCAGCAAAACGATTACGTCCAGGCGATCCGCCTGTTTTCACGCGAAATCGCGCGCGACCCGTACTACCACGAATTCCACTTCTGGCTGGCGCAGGCGTATGCGCGCATGGGCCAGCTGGCGCAGGCGGACCGGCAGCTGGAACTGGCGATGGACAACAGCACCACGCGCAACGAGCACGGGCTGTATGCGGCCAAGCTGCAACGGCTGCGCGCCGCCACCGCGCATTAATCCTCCAGGAACATCTGCTGCAGGTCATTCAGGAAGCACAATCCCCGTTCCGTCGGGCGGATGACCTGGTGGTCGCGGTACAGCAAGCCTTTGGCTTCGGCCGCATTCAGCGGCTGCTCGATGGCGTTGATGGCCAGGCCCGTGCGCTCGGCGAACAGGTTCGGCGAGAAACCCTGCGTCAGGCGCAGGGTATTGAGCATGAATTCGAAACCCATCTCCTCGCGCGCCAGCTCGCGCTCTTCCTGCACCGGATTACCGGCCAGTACCGCATCCATGTAGGCGCGCGGCTGCTTGTAGCGGGCCTGGCGCAGCACGCGGTGCGGGAACGATATCTTCGAATGCGCGCCCGCGCCGATGCCCAGGTAGTCGCCGAATTCCCAGTAATTGCGGTTGTGCCTGGCCTGGCGGCCCGGCTGCGCATACGCCGACACTTCGTAGCGGCCATAGCCGGCTTGCGCCGCGCGCTCAGCCACCATGTCGGCGATGTCGGCGCTGGCGTCGTCGTCCGGCAGCACGGGCGGATACTTGGCGAACAGCGTGTTCGGTTCCAAGGTCAGGTGGTACAGCGACAGGTGCGGCGGCGCGAACGACAGCGCCGTTTCCAGGTCCTGCCGCGCCTCGTCCAAGGTTTGCGTGGGCAACGCGTACATCAGGTCGAGATTGAAATTGTCGAAATTGGCGTGCGCGATGTCCACCGCGCGGCGCGCCTCGTTGTCGTCATGGATGCGCCCCAGCGCCTGCAAATGGCGCCCATTGAAGCTCTGGATGCCGATCGACAGGCGGTTGATGCCGCTGGCCCGGTAAGACTTGAATTTTTCCGCTTCGAAGGTGCCCGGATTGGCTTCCATGGTGATTTCGCAATCGGGCTCCAGGGGCAGCAGGGTGCGCACGTCCGACATCAGCCGGTCCAGCCCCGCCGCCGACATCAGGCTGGGCGTGCCGCCGCCGATGAAAATCGTGTGGATCTTGCGGCCCCAGATCAGCGGCAGCGCCATTTCCAGGTCCAGCCGCAGGGCCGCCAGGTATTCGGCTTCCGGCAAGTCGCCGCGCACCTCGTGCGAATTGAAATCGCAATACGGGCATTTTTTCACGCACCACGGAAAGTGAATGTACAGCGACAGCGGCGGCAAGGCCGTCAGGTTCAGCGCGCCCGGCTGCAGGTATTTCAGGGCCGCCCCGGCCGCGCCGGAAATGCCTTCCTGCGGCGCCGGCGAGGCTCCGGGCCTGGCTGCCGACTTGGCAACGGCGCCCACCAGTTTGATCGGGATCATCGCAGTTTTTCCACCAGCGCGCGCAGGGCCTGGCCACGGTGCGACAGCGCGTTCTTTTCATCGGACGTCAGTTCGGCCGCGCACTTGCCCAGCGCGGGAATGAAGAAATGCGGATCGTAGCCGAAGCCGCCGGTGCCGCGCGCCATGGCGATCATTTCGCCATTCCAGCGGCCGTCGGCGATCACCGGTTGCGGGTCGTCCGCATGGCGCACGTACACCAGCACGCAGTAGTAATACGCGGACTTGTCGGCATGCGCTTCCAGGTCGGCGATCAGTTTGGCGCTGTTGGCGGCATCCGATTTCGGCTCGCCCGCATAGCGGGCCGAATACACGCCCGGCGCGCCGCCGAGCGCATTCACGCACACGCCGGAATCGTCGGCCAGCGCCGGCAAGCCCGTCAGGCGCGATGCGTGGCGCGCCTTTTGCAGGGCGTTTTCAACGAAGGTGTGGAATGGTTCGTCGCTTTCCGGCACGGCGTACTCGCCCTGGGCGTGGACGGAAAAACCGATGGTCGAGAGCAGCTCGTTGAATTCCTTGAGCTTGCCGGCGTTGTTGGAGGCGAGGATGAGGCGTTGGGTCATGTCAGTAGTCCGGTTGAAGTGCCGACATTGTAAACCTTTTGCGCCCCCCTCACCGCGCCCCGCCGCCGCGCTCAACGGCGGCAGGTGTGGGCTTTTTGCCCGGCGCGGCGGGCAATGACATGTAAATCTATGTAAAGATTACATGCCGAGCGATTGCTTTTGCAGGGCGATCAGGTCGGCGATGCCGCCCTGCGCCAGGTCCAGCAAGCGGTTCATGCCGGCGCGGTCGAACGCGGCGCCTTCGGCCGTGCCCTGCACTTCGATGAAGTGGCCCGCTTCCGTCATCACCACGTTCATGTCCGTGTCGCAGCCCGAGTCTTCCACATAGTCGAGGTCCAGCACCGGCATGCCCTGGTAGACGCCCACCGAGATGGCGGCGACGAAGCTTTTCACGGGGATGGCGGCGATCGCGCCGCGCGCCTGCAGCTGCGAAAACGCATCATACGCGGCCACCATGGCGCCCGTGATCGAGGCCGTGCGCGTGCCGCCATCGGCCTGGATGACGTCGCAATCGAGGTGCAGCGTGCGTTCGCCGAAGGCCTGCAGATCGAAGGCGGCGCGCAGCGAGCGGCCGATCAGGCGCTGGATTTCCTGCGTGCGGCCGGACTGCTTGCCGCGCGCCGCTTCGCGGTCCATGCGCGTATGCGTCGAGCGCGGCAGCATGCCGTACTCGGCCGTCAACCAGCCCTGGCCCTTGCCCTTCAGGAAACCCGGCACCTTGTCTTCGATGCTGGCGGTGCAGATGACCTTGGTGTCGCCGCACTCGATCAGCACCGACCCTTCGGCATGCTTGGTGTACTGGCGGGTGATGCGGATGGCGCGCAGCGCATCGACGGCGCGGCCGCTCGGGCGGGATTCGAATGTCATGAGGGTGTCCTGTGTGATTGGGGTTGCGGCCGCGATTTTACCACCGCGGCGCCATGCCACGGCGCAGGGCGGCCCGCGCACAAGATCCCTACAATCCTGCCCCGCCAAACACAATTTTCTTTACAATGCCGTAAAACGCACACTATTCAGCAATTTTCAGGCCATCGCGCAGTTCGGTCCTGTTTCGCGGCGCGGGCGGTATTGCCTGCGCTGGCTGATTAAGTGTATAAGTGACTGTATACAAGACCAAATCGGGGAATCCTTTGAGCATTTCAAGCATGACAGGCTACGCGGTTGCCACCAGCGAAGGTGCTGCAGGCACACTGACAATTGAAATCAAGAGCGTCAACTCGCGCTTTCTCGACCTGCAATTCCGCATCAACGACGATCTGCGGGCGCTGGAGCCTGACTTGCGCGCCGCCGTCATGTCCGCCATCACGCGCGGCAAAGTCGAGGTACGCCTGAGCTTTGGCCGCAAGGCCGCGACCGCCGGCACGCAGGCGCTGAACCTGCCCTTGCTGGCCGAACTGGCGCGCCTGCAAAACGAAGTGGGCCAGCATTTTGTCTCCGCCCCCGTCATGACGGTGGCCGAACTGCTGCGCTGGCCTGGCGTCATCGAAGAAGCGCAAGTGGGGCAAGAGTCCCTGCAGGCGGACGTGGGCGCGCTGACCAAACGCACCGTGGCGGCCTTCGTCGACAGCCGCAAGCGCGAAGGCGCGGCGCTCGAGGCGGTGCTGGTGTCGCGCATCGAAGCGATGGAAGCCATCGTCAAGCGCATCACGCCCTTGATTCCGCAAGTGGTGGCGGCCTTCCAGCAAAAAGCCATCGAGCGCATGCAGGATGCGCTGGGCCTGGCCAGCCAGGGCTCGAATTCGGCCCTGTCGCGCCAGGACGCCATGGAGCGCATCCGCCAGGAAGTCATTTTGTACGGCATCCGCATCGATGTCTCGGAAGAACTGGCGCGCCTGTCGGCCCACCTGGGCGAAACGCGCCACATCCTCACCAAGGGCGGGCAAGTGGGCAAGCGCCTCGACTTCATGATGCAGGAACTGAATCGCGAAGCCAACACGCTGGGCGCCAAGGCATCCGTCAAGGAACTGGCCGACGCCTCGATGGACTTGAAGCTGCTGATCGAGCAGATGCGCGAACAGGTGCAGAACCTGGAGTAAGACGCCGGCCATGCCGGCCTCTTTGGGACTGGCTCACAGCCTTGCCTCTTGGTAAAATACCGGATTGGGCGCCGCCTGCGCGAGCATCGGCGCCAACAACACGATTATTGAAAGATCCGCATGAGCCACCCTACCGCCTTCTCCGGCAGCCTGTTCGTGGTCGCCGCGCCATCGGGCGCCGGCAAATCGACACTGGTCAATGCATTGCTGGCGCAAGAGCCCGGCATCAAATTGTCGATTTCGACCACCACGCGCGCGCCCCGTCCGGGCGAGCAGCACGGCCGCGAGTACTACTTCACGACGGCGGAAGACTTTGTCGCGCGCGCCGACCAGGGCGAGTTCCTGGAATGGGCGGAAGTGCATGGCAATTACTATGGCACCTCGCGCATCATGGTGGAACAGCAAATGGCCGCTGGCACCGACATCCTGCTGGAAATCGACTGGCAGGGCGCGCGCCAGGTGCGCAAGCAATTCCCCCGCGCGGCCGGTATTTTCATCCTGCCGCCATCGATCGATGCGCTGGAAGAGCGCCTGAACAAGCGCGGCCAGGACGAGCCGCACGTGATCACGCGCCGCCTGCTGGCGGCCGGCGGCGAAATCGCACACGCTCCCGAGTTCGAGTATGTTATTATCAATGAAGAGTTTACGGTCGCTTTGTCCGAACTGAGCGCGATCGTGAGAGCGGCCCGTTGCCGGTTTGCGCAACAAGCGGCCCGCAACGCATCGCTATTCGCCCAGCTGGGCCTGCACGCAGAGTAATCAGCCTGCACGCCAATTCACACAGCACCACGCAAAAATTTTAGGAGTTACCATGGCCCGTATCACAATCGAAGATTGCCTGAAGCAGATCCCTAACCGTTTCCAGCTGACCCTGGCTGCGACCTATCGCGCACGTCAGTTGTTGCAAGGCCACACCCCAAAAGTGGAAGCCAAGGACAAGCCTACCGTTGTCGCACTGCGCGAAATCGCTGCCGGTAAAGTTGGCATCGAAATGCTGAAAAAGGTCCCGATGTAATTGGGAAGCCGCGTGCCGGAACAGTGCTGACCCCTGGTTCTACCGTATCGTTTATTCACACTGTAAAGCAACGCGACGTTTTATGAGTCTGACTCCAGCCGACACGACTTCCGCATCACTGCCGCCGCTGGCCTCGCGCCAGGCGGCAAAAGCACAGGGCGCTTCCGCGTCCGGTGCTGGCACGTCCGCCGGGACCACCTCCGCGACACCGCCAGCACCCGCCTTGGGCGTGGCCTCCGTCAGCCACCTGGCCGACAAGCTGGCCGAATACCTGTCCCCCGCCGACCTGAAAAAAGTCAAGGAAGCCTACCGCTTCTCCGACGAAATGCACCTGGGCCAGATGCGCCGCTCGGGCGAACCGTATATCTCGCATCCGATCGCCGTCGCCGAAATCTGCGCCGACTGGAAACTCGACGCGCAAGCCATCATGGCCGCCCTGCTGCACGACGTCATGGAAGACCAGGACGTCAAGAAGGAAGAATTGATCGAACGCTTCGGCGCACCGGTGGCGCACCTGGTCGACGGCCTGTCGAAGCTGGAAAAGATCGAATTCCAGAGCCAGATCGAAGCGCAGGCGGAAAACTTCCGCAAGATGCTGCTGGCCATGGCGTCCGACGTGCGCGTAATCCTGATCAAACTGGCCGACCGCCTGCACAATATGCGCACGCTCGATTTCATGACGGCGGCCAAAAAACGCCGCATCGCCAGCGAGACCATGGAAGTGTACGTGCCGATCGCGCACCGCCTCGGCCTGAACAATATTTACCACGAGCTGCAGGATCTGTCGTTCTCGCACCTGTATCCGATGCGCTACCGCACGCTGGCGAAAGCCGTCAAGGCGGCGCGCGGCAACCGGCGCGAAGTGGTCAACAAGATCATGGAAGCGGTGAAAAGCACCTTGTCCATGGCCGAGCTCGAGGCCGACGTCACGGGCCGCGAAAAGACCCTGTACGACATCTATAAAAAGATGCGCAGCAAGCATTTGTCGTTTTCGCAAGTGCTGGACGTGTACGGCTTCCGCGTGGTGGTGGGCAGCTTTGCCGACTGTTACGTGACCCTGGGCACCCTGCACAGCCTGTACAAGCCCATGCCGGGCAAGTTCAAGGATTACATCGCGATTCGCAAGCTGAACGGCTACCAGTCGCTGCACACGACCGTCATCGGCCCATACGGCACCCCCGTCGAATTCCAGATCCGCACGCAGGAAATGCACCGCACGGCCGAATCGGGCGTGGCGGCGCACTGGCTGTACAAGAGCGGCGAATCGAACCCGTCCGACTTGCAGCAGCGCACCCATGCGTGGCTGCAATCGCTGCTCGACATCCAGCAGCAGACGGGCGACTCGGCCGAATTCCTCGAACACGTCAAGGTCGACCTGTTCCCCGATTCCGTCTACGTGTTTACGCCGAAGTCGAAGATCATCGCCCTGCCGCGCGGCGCCACGGCCATCGACTTCGCCTACTCGATCCACACGGGCATCGGCGACCAGACCGTGGCGGTGAAAATCAACAACGAAACCTCGCCGCTGCGCACCGAGCTGCACAATGGCGACATCATCGAGATCATCACCGATTCCTCGTCGCGCCCCAGCCCGACGTGGCTGTCGTTCGTGCGCACCGGCAAGGCCCGTTCGGCCATCCGCCACCATCTGCGCACGATCAACCTGCCCGAATCGATCGCCCTGGGCCAGCAGCTGCTGTCGCAGGCGCTGCAAACCCTGAACATCGACGCCGATCTGCCGGCGCCGCTGGTGGAACGCCTGCTCAACGAATCGAGCGCCAATTCCATGGACGAGCTGTACGCGGACATCGGCATCGGCAAGCGCATGGCCACCCTGGTGGCGCGCCACATCTTCGGCCTGATCGGCGGCGAAGCGGCCAGCATGCCCGTGGAACACAATAGCGGCAGCGAACTCGACCCCGTTACCATCTGCGGCACCGAAGGCGTCTCGGTGCAGCTGGCGCCGTGCTGCTTGCCGATTCCCGGCGACCAGATCATCGGCCAGCTGCGCCGCGACCAGGGACTATTGGTGCACACGAGCGACTGCTCGCAAGCGAAACGCCAGCGCGCCAAGGAGCCGGACCGCTGGATCGCCGTGCGCTGGGGAACCGAACTGAACCGCCGCTTCGACTGCCGCATCAAGGTGCTGATCAACAGCGAACGGGGCATTTTGGCGAGAGTCGCCGCCGAAATCGGCGAGTCCGACGCCAACATCATCTATGTGGGCATGGACGAAGACAAGGACAACGTGCTCGACCAGCTGCGCTTCACCGTGCAGGTCAAGGACAGGGTCCACCTGGCCGCCCTGCTGCGCAACGTGCGCCGCGTGGCCGGCGTCAACCGCATCCTGCGCGAGCGTAATTAGACCCCAAGGCAAATACTGGGGTCGGACCCTGAGGGGGAATACGTCCCGGTGGGACGTATTCCGATCGCGGAGCGACCGACCCCGGCCTTTACGCTTTACGGGTTTGCAGTTCCCTCACGAATTCGTCGCTCCCCACCGCCGCATTGCCGCGGCTGGCGACACGCAAGGCCTGACGCTGCACTTCCTCATCACCATAAAATAAGGCAGCGTAGGCTTGCTGCCGCTCTCCCTGGTTTTTACCCATGCTCAGATAAAGTGGATGTGGCTGTACCAGGACATCCTCGCGCCCCTCCGCATTGCAACGATAGCTGGACCATCGGTAGTGCCCCGGATAGCGCACCATGCCGGCTCGCACGGGATTGAGTTCGATATAGCGCTGGCATACCAGCAGATAGGTGGCATCCTGCACGACGCAGGACTTGTAGCGCCCGTCCCACAGCGGTCCGCTGCGATGCCGACGCCAGTTAATGTAATGTGCATACTCCTGCCCCAAGGCCTTCATCATACGCGAGACGGCCAGAACACTACCTGAGGACAGCAGCAAATGCACATGATTCGTTATCAGGACATAGGCATGCAGGAAACAGCTTTGCGCATGTGAGTGCCGCTGCAGTTGCTGCAAATACCAAAGAAAATCAGCCGGTTCAAAAAAACAGATTTGCCTGTCCGCCCCACGCTGCACCACATGCAAGGGCATGCCAGGCATAAACAAACGCCGGACGCGGGCCATGGTCGCTCTCCCGTAAAGGAAAGTCCCAGCGTGACAGGCTTACCAGGACTAACCCTGCGTCACCGCAAGCTTACCCCTCCCCCGGCGCCGGATACGTCACTTCCAGCAACTCCAGCTCCTGCTCGCCCTGCGGCGTGTTGAGGGTGATGAGGTCGCCCTCGCGCGCCTTGGTGATGGTGCGGGCCATCGGCGAGACCCAGCTGATCTTGCCGTTCAGGGGGTCGAATTCATCGATGCCGACGATGGTGATGGTGTGCGTTGCGCCGTCGCTGGTGCGGTAGGTTACCGTGGCGCCGAAAAACACCTGGTCATTGCCATGGTGCACGCTGGGGTCGACGATGGCGGCCAGGTCCATGCGTTTCGTCAGGAAGCGGATGCGGCGGTCGATTTCGCGCAGCCGGCGCTTGCCATAGATATAGTCGCCATTTTCCGAGCGGTCGCCATTCGACGCCGCCCAATGCACGATGCGCACCACTTCCGGACGGTCGACGTCGATCAGCTGCAGCAGCTCTTCCTTGATGCGCTGGTAGCCGGCCGGCGTAATGTAATTCTTGGCACCGGCGGGAATGGCCAGCGCCAGCGCGGCCGCTTCTTCATCGTCGTCGTTGTCGGATTCTTTTACAAAGGCTTTATTCATCCGCCTATTGTAGCCCCGCCAGGGAGCCACGGGCACACCGGATGCGGGGGCAGCCGGGCTTTTTTAACGTATCATCGAGGCAATGGCAGCCATACCGGAGCGCCACACGGAGACGGATGAAAAAATTCTACAGAGTCAGGCGCTGGCTGTTCGCGCCGCTGGTCTACCTGGCCGCCATCTGCCTGCTGATCGAGGAATGGCTGTGGGCGACCGGTGCGCGCATCATGCAGGTGGTGGCGCAATTTCCACCGCTGCATGCGCTGGAAGCGTGGATCAAGCGCCTGCCGCCGTACTGGGCGCTGGCCATCTTCGTGCTGCCGGCCGTGCTGCTGTTTCCCGTCAAGCTGCTGGCCCTGCTGGCGATCGCGCGCGGCCATGCGTTTTCCGGCATCGGCGTGATCGTCCTCGCCAAGCTGGGCGGCGCGGCCGCCGTCGCGCGCCTGTACAACCTGACGCGCCCTACCCTGCTCAGTTTGCCGTGGTTTGCCCGCTGGCATGGCCGGTTCATGGAAACCAAGGACCGCTGGATCGCCCGCCTGCGCGCCACGCGCCCGTGGCGCAGGGTCAGCCGCCTGTCGGCCGCGCTGGGCCGCGCCCGCCGCGCCTGGTGGCAGCGCTTGCGCAAGGGCCCGCCAGGCCGTCATAATTCCCGCCCGGCCAGAGTGCTGCGCCGCTTCGCCGCCTTCTGGCGCGCCCGCCGCTGATGAAGAAAGGCCATCCCATGCACGATACTCCCCGGCTCGCCCCCGCCCTGCGCGCGGCGGCGCCGGAAATCTACCTGTACGACGCGGCCAGCTTGCAATTGCTGGACGCTAACAATGCCGCCTGCGATAACTTGCAATATGCACGCAAGCAGTTGCTGGCGATGACGCCCTTCACGCTGGCGCCGCAGCTCGACGCGCAGCAGCTGGCCGCCGTGCTGGCCACCCTGGACGACAGCATCGGCGCGCAAGCCCGGCTGCACGTGCAGCAACGGCGCCGCGATGGCAGCCTGTATTCGCTCAGCCTGCATTTGTCGCGCGCCCAGCGCCAGGGGCGCGCCCTGCTGCTGGCCGAGGGCGAAGACTTGCGCACGCCGCAGGCGACGGCCGCCGCCCTGGCGCAGGTGCAGTCGCGCTTCAACGCCATCGTCTCGAATACGCCGGGCCTGGTGTACCAGTTCTGCCTGCACGCGGATGGACGGGCATCGTTTGCCTACCTGAGCGACGGCTGCCAGGCGCTGCTGGGCCTGGAGCCGGCACAGCTGCACGCGCGCCCGGAACTGTTCTACCAGCTGATCCTGGCCGATGACCGCGCCTCGTATCTGGAGTCGATGCAGGCGTCAAAAAACGCCTTGTGGAGCTGGAACTGGGAAGGCCGCATCTGGATCGATGCCTGGAAGGATGTCAAATGGATCAACCTGCGCTCCACGCCGCGCGCGCTGGCCGACGGCACGGTGCAGTGGGAAGGCATCATGACGAATATCACGGAAAGCCGGCTGGAACAGATCGAAGTGCGCCAGTCGCGCGCGCGCCTGGCCGAGCTGACGGCGCATATCGACAAGGTCAAGGAACACGAACGCACGCGCCTGGCGCGCGAACTGCACGATGACCTGGGCGGCAATTTGACGGCGATCAAGATGGCGCTGGCCATGCTGGCGCGCCGCCTGCCGCCGGACGACCCGCTGCTGCAGGAAAAAGCCGACTATGTCGATGCCCTGGTCGACCGCAGCATCGACGCCGTGCACCGCATTTCGCTGGACTTGCGCCCCTCCATGCTG
>NZ_LT607494.1:98236-162256 GCF_900095235.1 Janthinobacterium sp. UMAB-60 | reverse complement strand
GCGCGCCAGGCCGGCATCGAATGCCAGTTCATTTCCAACCGCCAGCACATCGACCTGGAACTGGACCAGGCGACCAGCCTGTTCCGCATCGCCCAGGAGGCGCTGACGAATATCGCCAAGCATGCGCAGGCGAGCAAGGTCAGCGTGCGCCTGGCCCGGCAGCGCCAGCATATCAGCCTGTCGATCGCCGACAATGGCGTCGGCATGCGCCTGTCCGACCGCGCCAAGCCGCAGTCGTTCGGCATCCGCGGCATGGCCGAACGCGCCGCCGCGCTGGGCGGCACCCTGAGCCTGGTGGACGGGCCAGATGGCGGCACCCTCCTGAGCATAAAAATCCGGCTGACCACGCCGCGAGAGGCGATAATAGCGGCTGCAGCCAGTGCGCCCGCGCACAGCGGGCCGCCGCCAGACGCGGCCTAGTGGGTGAATTAGATAGGAAACAACGCAGTCATGAAAGAAAAAGCCACCATCCGGGTATTCATCGCCGACGATCATGCGATCGTGCGCGAAGGCTTGAAGCAAATCCTCGCCGATACAAAGGACATCATCGTGGCCGGCGAGGCTGAAAATGGCCACGACGCCATCAAACTGTTCCGCGGCTCGAAATGCCAGGTGTTGCTGCTCGACATCTCCCTGCCCGACCGCAGCGGCATCGAGGTGCTCAAGCAGATCAAGAAGGAAAAGCCGGAACTGGCCGTGCTGATGCTCTCCATGCACCGCGAAGACCAGTACGCCATCCGTTCGCTCAAGGCGGGCGCGGCCGGCTACCTGACGAAGCAGAGCGCACCGCGCGAACTGGTCACGGCCATCCGCCAGGTGGCGCAGGGCTTGAAATACATCAGTGCCTCGCTGGCGCAGGAACTGGCCAACACGGTGGGCGAAGACCACGAAACGGCCTTGCACGACACCTTGTCGGACCGCGAATACCAGACCCTGGTGATGATCGCCTCGGGCAAGGCGGTGGGCGCCATCGCCGAAGAACTCAAATTATCCGTGAAAACCGTCAGCGAGTACCGCGCCCGCTTGCTGGTCAAGATGAAACTCAAGAACAGCGCCGAACTGACGCATTACGCCATCCGCAACCAGCTGGTCGATTGACGGCAAAGCGGCATGCCCGCTGGCATCGGGCGAATTGACAGGACTTCTCCTTGCTTCTCGCACAATAAGTTCTTTGCCAACTCGCCTATCATGGGGATAATGAGAAATATCTGAAAAGGCTGTGTCTACATGTCCAGTAAATTGCCATCTTCACCAGCAGGCGCTCCCGCTGGCGCCACGAACACCGCCGCCGCGGCGATGAATCCGGCCGATATCGCCCGCGAAGCGTTTCGCCGCCTGGCCACGCGCCGCATCGCCCCCACGCCCAGCGCCTACCGCGACATCTACAATGAAATCGCCGGCATCAGCGAACCGGCCGATACGCCTGCCGCCCCGGCAGCCGTGCTGGCCGCCAGCGCTCCCACGGAGAGCGGCGCGGAAAACGTCCTGACGCAATTCGCTGCCAAGATGAGCGAATCGGCGGGCGAACTGGGCGACTTTGGCCGCCGTTTCCAGCGGGCACTGAAGGCGCGCGACTGGGACAGCTATGCGCGCACCCTGGCGCAGCTGGCGGAAAAACAGGTCAAGAAGGGCGGCGGCATCGAATTGCCGCCCCTGCCCGACGGCGAACAGACGCGCACCCTGCGTGAATTGCTCAGCCGCACCCTGGGTTTTGCCGTCGCCACCTTGCTGACGGGCACGCCCGCGCTGGTGGAAGAAGCCGAATCGCTGGGCGCGGCCATCAAACTGGCGCACACGGAAGAGGCGCTGAACGAAGCGGCGCTGCGCCTGAAGCAGCTGTGCTACCAGATCGAACTGAAAAGCGGCGATACGGCCGAGCAGCAGGAATTGCTGCTGCGCCTGTTCAAATTGCTGCTGGACAACGTCAGCCAATTGCTCGACGACGACAGCTGGCTGCGCGGCCAGGTCGATGCCGTGCAAAACCTGATCGCCGGGCCGCTCGACCAGCGCGCGCTGGAAGACGCCACGCGCAGCCTGAAGGAAGTCATCTACAAGCAAAGCCAGCTCAAGCACAGCCTGTCCGACGTCAAGCTGACGGTGAAGAACATGATGATGACCTTCATCGACCGCCTGGGGCAAGTGGCGGCCAGCACGGGCGACTTCCATGAAAAGATCGGCGGCTATTCGGAAAAGATCAGCCAGGCGGAAAATATCAGCGAATTGAACAGCGTTCTCGACGAAGTCTTGCGCGAAACGCGCATGGTGCAGAACGAAGCCCTGCGCGCGCGCGACAAGATGGTGCTGGCGCGCCAGGAAGTGCAGGATGCGGAACAGCGCATCCACACGCTGGAAGCGAAGCTCCAGCATATGAGCGAACTGGTGCGGGAAGACCAGCTGACGGGCAGCCTGAACCGCCGTGGCTTGGATGATGTGTTCGAGCGCGAGACGGCCCGCTCCGACCGCCGCGGCACACCGCTGTGCATCGCCATGCTGGACCTGGACGATTTCAAGCGCCTGAACGACACGTATGGCCACCTGGCTGGCGATGCCGCGCTGAAACACCTGGTCAAGATCGTCAAGGAAACCCTGCGCTCGATGGACGTCATCGCCCGCTTCGGCGGCGAGGAATTCCTCATCCTGCTGCCGGAAACCACGGTCGAGGCGGCTTCGTCGACGATGACGCGCCTGCAGCGCGAGCTGACCCGGCATTTCTTCCTGCACGACAACGAAAAAGTCTTGATCACCTTCTCCGCCGGCGTCGCCCTGCGCCTGCCCAACGAAGACCAGGCCGAACTGGTCAAGCGCGCCGACCGCGCCATGTACCAGGCCAAGCAAACGGGCAAGAACCGCGTGGTGGTGGCGGAATAGCTACGGCCCACTGCACGCCATGCCGTCCCGCCACCCGGCCGGACGGCATTTTTCATATAAAAACAATAACAATTATTCCCCGTCCTGCGCTTCGCCGGCATGCACGCGAGATGAAAATAAAACTATTTTTACCCTCAAGTTTCTTTAAATCATGCCGTCTAGCGCGCGGTCAGGCACAAACTGAAGGGCTGAAAATTAAAATTTAAAGCGCTTTTCGCCATAAATTTTCCCGCACAGCAACCGTTACCCTAAATAACAGCGGCTTGATTGTCCCGGAACAGCGGGGCAGGCCAAAGTGACTAGCACATAGCGCAATGTAGTACCTGTTTGGAGAATTATCATGGCTGCAGTAATTAATACCAACATCTCGTCCCTGAATGCACAACGCAACCTGTCGACCTCGCAGTCGGCCCTGAGCACCTCGCTGCAACGCCTGTCCTCCGGCATGCGCATCAACAGCGCCAAGGATGACGCCGCCGGTCTGGCGATTTCCGACCGTATGACGTCGCAAATCCGCGGCATGAGCCAAGCCACCCGCAATGCCAACGACGGCGTCTCGCTGGCCCAGACGGCTGAAGGCGCGTTGGCAAGCTCGGGCGACATCCTGCAACGTATCCGTGAACTGGCCGTGCAATCGTCGAACGCCACCAACTCGGCCAGCGACCGCCAGGCACTGCAAACCGAAGTTGGCCAACTGGGTTCGGAACTGAACCGCATCGCCACCACCACCTCGTTCAACGGCCAGGCGCTGCTTGACGGCACCATGGGCACGGCCAACTTCCAGGTTGGCGCCAACGCCAACCAGCTCATTTCCGCCACGGGCGCCAACTTCCTGACCAGCACTTACGGCAACAACGAAGTGCAAGGCAGCGGCGTGGCACCTGGCACGGGAACAAAAATGGTCACGGCCCAGGCCATCGCAGTGGCGGGCTCGACCGGCCTGGCAACGTACACCACGAAGGCCACCGATACGGCCCGCGACGTGGCTGCCGGCGTCAATGCGCTGACCGCCAAAACCGGCGTCACCGCCACCGCGACTACCGATCTGAACTTGACGATGGCCGCCGGCTCGCAATCGTTCACGCTCCAATCGGATAACGCCGCTGCCGTGACGATGTCCTTCACCGTGACCGGCTCCGGCTCTACCGCCAGCGACTACGCCGCCGGCATCAACGCCATCAATGCGCAAACGGCCAACACCGGCGTCACCGCCCAGTACGATTCGGTCAAAGGCGGCATGAAGCTGACCAATTCGACCGGCAATGACATCAGCATCGTCAATGGCGCGGCAGCCAGCGGCGCGAACTCGTTCACGCCTTCAGGCTACAGCAACACTGGCGCACTGGTAGCAGGCGCAGCCACCGCCGCCGGCGCAACCGCAGTAGCCAACGGCACGCTGACCTTCGACTCGCCAGGCGGCTTCTCGGTCACCGATGCAGGTTCCGGCCTGGCCCTGAGCGGCACCTCGAAGCTGCAATCGGTTTCGGCGCTGGATGTCACAACTTTCGCCGGCGCGCAAACCGCCCTGAAAATCACCGACGCCGCGCTGGCCTCGGTAAACAGCCAGCGCGCTCAGTACGGTGCTTTGCAATCGCGCTTCAGCTCGGCGATTTCCAACCTGCAGTCGACCACGGAGAACCTGTCCGCATCGCGCAGCCGCATCGTCGATACCGACTTTGCTTCGGAAACAGCCAACCTGACGCGCGGCCAGATCCTGCAACAAGCGGGTACGGCCATGCTGGCGCAAGCGAACTCGCTGCCGAACGGCGTCCTGAGCCTGCTGCGCGGCTAATCGTCAATTAGCCCCGTAACATCGCTGGACTCAGGTTCCCCTGCCGGATTTTTTCGGCAGGGGAATTTTCACTAGGAGAGCACCATGACTATCGATGCGATTACGTCCGCCTCCGCGGCCAGAGTTGACAAGAGTTACGCCCCTACCGACACAGTACCGGCGCGAGCGGCAGCGCCTGCGCACACCGCCACGGAAAATGCCGCCGTCACGCCGCAGCAAGCCAGCCGCGAGCCCAGCCGCGAACAACTGGACAAGGCCGTCTCGGCACTGAACCAGTCTTCGCAAATGAAAACGCAGGGCCTGGAATTTTCCATCGACGAGGACAGTCATCGCACGGTGGTCAAAGTGATCGACCAGGAAACCAAGGAAGTCTTGCGTCAGATCCCCTCCAAGGAAGCCCTGGCGCTGGCGAAAACCTTCGACTCGGCCAAAGGTTCCCTGATCAGCCAGAGTGCGTGAGCATGGGCTTGCCCTCGCAGACGCGGCATCATGGCAAGCGATATGCAGGCAACACAGCGGGGCCTGCTAGCCTGGCTATCCGGCCCCGCATTTTGTATGCAAGCGCGGTCAATTCCCCCTCTCTTGGCCAGTTTTTCGCTCCCGCTGAAAACAGCGCGGTAAATCCCCCTCTCAAGTCCTGATTGATTCTGCCGATAACAGCTTATATTAGTGTTTTCCTAGGAGCATGCCGTGGCCATTACCCCTACAATCTCATCCGTTGGCATCGGCGCCGGCGCCAGCGGCCTGGATGTGAACGCCATCATCGACAAGCTGATGACGGCCGAATCAGCGCCACTGGCAACTTTTGACAAGAAAACAGCGTCCTACCAGGCCAAGCTCAGCGCGATGGGTACGCTAAGCGGCTCCGTCGGCGCCTTTCAGGGTTCGCTTTCCGCGCTGACCAATTCGAATAATTTCCGCGCCGTCAGCGCCACGCCATCGGACCCGCTGGTGCTGACGGCCAGCGCCGGCGCCAAGGCCGTGGCCGGCAGCTACAACATCAACGTTTCCCAGCTGGCCCAGGCGCAGACGCTGACGTCGGGCGGCATCGCCAGCAAGCTGTCGACCATCGGCAGTGGCGCCAAGACCACGGTGTCCTTCCA
This sequence comes from Janthinobacterium sp. UMAB-60, assembly GCF_900095235.1. Lineage (NCBI taxonomy): Bacteria > Pseudomonadati > Pseudomonadota > Betaproteobacteria > Burkholderiales > Oxalobacteraceae > Janthinobacterium > Janthinobacterium sp. UMAB-60. Next base: position 156,493 of record NZ_LT607494.1, on the reverse strand, counting down.
GCTGGGCGCGCTGGCCGGCGGCACCTTTGGCGTAACGGGCACGGCTCTGAGCGGCGCCACCCTGCTCACGGGCATCAGCAACGGCTCCTTGAACATCAACGGCACGGCCATTCCGACCGATGCCGGCACCAAGAGCGCGCGCGCGCTGGCCGACGCCATCAACGCCAAGAGCAGCACCACGGGCGTGACGGCCACGGCCCAGCCGACGGCCAGCAATGCCAGCATGTTCAGCGGTTTCGGCAATATCGCCACCGGAGCGGACGGCACCTATACGCTGTCGGTTGGCGGTATCGATATCGTGACCCAGGGTAACGGCGTCGCCGCAGGCGGCGGCATCACTGCCGGTTCGCTCGATACGACACTGGCCGGTCCGAATGCCGTCTCGAACGCGCTGGCGGCGGCGAATATCACCGTCACCGGCACGGCAGCCGGCGGCAACTTGCAGTTTACGCGCGCCGATGGCTCCAACCTCAACATTGAAGAAGTGGTCACAGGCAGCGTCATGGGCGGCATCGGACACGCCGCCAATGCCACCAACGACGGCTCGAATGTGACGCTTGCCAGCTCGATCACCCTGGCGTCGGGCAATTCCAGCCCCATCACCATCGCCGGCAGCAATCCGGCTGCAGCCGGGCTGACGGCAGGCACGGGCGGCGCCTATATGAATACGGGCTTCACCCAGGATGGCACCCAGGCAACGGGCTCGGTGGTGATCGACTCCACCAACAACAGCTTGCAAGGCATCCGCGACGCCATCAATAACGCCAGCCTGGGTGTCACCGCCAGCATCGTTTCCGACGGCACGGACAAGCCGTATCACCTGGTGCTCAGCTCGACCAAGACGGGCGCCAATTCGGCGATGAAGATTACGCTCAGCGGCAGCAACGGACAGCCGGCCGACAGCGCCCTGAATGATTTGCTGTCCTATGACGCCTCCGGCACACAGAATCTGAAACAGAACACGGCAGCGCAAAACACCAACTTCAGCGTCAACGGCATTCCCATCACCAGCAGCTCGAACAGCGTCGATACGGCAATCGAGGGCGTCACCTTGGGCATTAACAAGATCGGCACGACCAATTTATCGGTAGCCAAAGATACATCGACGGTCAAGGGCAGCATCACCGCCTTCGTCAAGGCCTACAACGATCTGAATACCGCCATCAACAAGATGACGGCCTACAACCCCGATACCAAGACCGGCGCCATCCTGCAAGGCGACGCCACCGTCCAATCGATACAGAGCCAGTTGCGCCGGCAATTGGGGGCGCCAATTACCGGCCTGAGCGGTGGACTGAGCAACTTGAGCCAAGTAGGCATTGCATTTCAAAAAGACGGCAGCCTGACCTTGGATGCAAGCAAACTCGACAAGGCAATCGGCGCCAATTTTAGCGATATCGCCGGCCTGTTCTCGGCCATCGGTAAGGTCAGTGACAGCAATGTCGCCTTCACCAGCTCCACCGCCGCCACCAAGCCCGGCACGTATGACCTGAGCATCACCACCATGGCCAGCCAGGGTTCGATCACATCGGATGCGGTACTGCCAGCCAGTACCACGATCGCCAGCGATACCACCTGGAATGTCACGCTCAACGATACGGATCCCTCGGCGGCCAAGAATACTGCCAAGGTGACCATTCCAGCAGGCACCTACACCGCAGCGCAACTGGCGTCGCTGGTGCAGTCCTCGATCAACGGCGTCAAGGCGTTTTCGGATAATGGCTCTACCGTGTCCGCGTCGATCGATGGCACCGGCAAACTGGTCCTGGCCTCGAGTCGCTACGGCTCCGTCTCGAACCTGGCATTAAGCAACGGTACAGGGAGCGGCATAGAAACCCTGTTTGGCACCGCCAAGCCTGTCAAAGGCACCGATGTGGCCGGCACCTTGGGAGGCCAGCCTGTCACCGGTTCGGGCCAAACCCTGACGGGCGCCCCAGGTTCGCCGGCCGATGGCTTGAAAATTGAAGTGACCGGCGGTGTCATCGGCCCACGTGGCACGGTCAGCTTCTCGCAAGGCTATGCCTATCAGCTCAACAACCTGGCAACAGCGTTCCTCGGCACGAACGGCATAATCACCAACAAATCCAAAGGCATCAACGACAGCATCAAGTCGGTGGCTGACCAACGCGACAAGTTCAGTGCGAAACTGACCGACATCGAGGCACGCTACCGCGCCCAGTACACACGCCTGGACGTGTCCCTGAACAAATTACAGGGCACGCAAACCTATTTGACCCAGCAGCTGGCCGCCATCGCCGCCAACCGTTAAGCCCATACATCAGGAGAATATATGTTTGGAACCCAACAACGCGGCGTCAACGCCTACGCCAAGGTCGGCCTGGAAACGGGCATAGGCTCGGCCTCGCCGCACAAGCTGATCGTGATGCTGTACGACGGCGCCCTGGTGGCCGTGCTCAGCGCGCAAGTACACATGAAATCGGGCAATATCCCGGAAAAGGGCAAGTCCATCTCGAAAGCCATCCAGATCATCGACAATGGCTTGCGCGCCAGCCTGGACAAGGAAGCGGGCGGCCAGATCGCCGAAGGCCTCGACGCCCTGTACGAGTATATGAGCGCGCGCCTGCTGACGGCGAACCTGAACAACGATATTACCCTGCTGGAAGAAGTGCAGCGCCTGCTGACCGACCTGCGTGAAACCTGGAATGCCATCGGTATCACGCCCGCCGCCATCCCCGGCGCCGATTTGAAACGTATGCCCAGCCTTGCGAGCGCCTGATCCATGATGACCCATCAAGAAGTCCTGACCACCTACGAAACCATGCAGACCCTGACGGGCCGGATGGTGACTGCCGCCAGCAACGCCGACTGGGACGAGCTCGAAGCGCTGGAGCAACAAGTGAGCGCGCATGTGGAAGCGCTGAAGGCGAATGAAGCAAAAGTCGTGCTGGAAAGCGCCGGCCGCCAGCGCAAGGTCGCCCTGATCAAGCAGATCCTGGAAGACGACCGCAAGATCCGCGACCTGACCATGCCGTGGATGGCGCATTTGTCCAAGCTGATCAACAGCACCGGCACCGAACGGCGCCTGGCCAACGCCTACGGCGTCTAAACGCACACGGGGGCGCCATGTTGCCGAAGATGGACGTGATCGGCATGCCGCCCCTGCCCCCGGTCAAGGGCACGCGCCCGGCCGACGCCGTCGCCGACCCGCGCCAGGCCGAGTTCCAGCGCTCGCTGCAAGGACTGATCGGCAAATCCATGCAGGGCCAGGTGCTGGCGCGCATGGGCGATGGCAGCTACCTGGTGCGCGTGGCCGGCACGCCGGCCCGCATGCAGCTGCCCGCCGGCGCCCAGCTGGGCACGGAAATCCCCCTGACCTTGATCGGTATCAATCCCCGCCCCTCTTTTCAAATTGGCAATAACCGCGACCAGCCCGCCAGCGCCCTGCTGACGTATGCCGACGCGGAGGCCGAACCCGACGCCTTTGACGCGCGCGGTCCCCAGACCGGTGCCGCCCAGGCCGGCACGCGCGCCAGCAGCACGGCCGCCACCCTGCTCAGCCGCGCACCGCTGACGCCGGCCAATCTGCTGCCCGCCCTGGCAGGCGATACACCGGCGCCGGAACTGAGCACCACCGCGCGCGCCATCAGCAGCGTGCTGAGCCAGGCGGAAAGCGTGCCCGGCGCGCCCCTGGCGCTGGTCGGCAAGACGCCGCTGATGGCAGCGCCGGGAGCCGATCCGGCCCAGGTGGCGCAAAAGCTGCGCGACACGGTCGGCAGCAGCGGCTTGTTCTATGAATCGCACGTGGCCGAATGGGCCGAAGGCAAGCGCCCGCTGGCCTCGCTGCTGCTGGAACCGCAAATGCAAAAGGCCGCGCCGGGCGAGACGCCCAGGATGGGCACCGACCTGGCCGCGGCGCAGCTGATCAATTTACAGCTGCATACGCACGAACAGGCGCGCGTGCAGTGGCAGGGCGAAGCCTGGCCCGGCCAGAAGATGCAGTGGGATATCAGCCAGGATGCGCCGGAAGGACAGCAGCACGCTGGCACGCAGGCCGACGAGGAAGCGACGGCCTGGCGCAGCAATGTGCGCTTCCAGTTCCCCCTGCTGGGCGACTTGGCAGCGCATGTGGTCTTGCAGGGCGGCCGGGTGGCCATCCAGCTGCAGGCCGGCAGCGAAGGCAGCGCCGCCACCCTGCGCCAGCATGCGGCGCGGCTGGAAGCGTCGCTGGACGCCGCCGGCTGGCCCCTGTCGTCATTGACGATCGCCGGCAAGCCGGAGGCGGCCGAAGGACCAGCGGCAGAAGCTGAAGTAGGAGCGGGCGATGCTTGACGACAGCAGGCGCAAGGTGCCGCAGACGGCCGTCGCGCTGGCCTACCAGAGCGGCACGCCGGCGCCCAAGGTGGTGGCCAAGGGCAGCGGCCTGATCGCGGACCAGATCATCAGCACGGCGCGCGAACACGGCGTCTTCGTGCATGAATCGAAAGAATTGGTGGCGCTGCTGATGGATGTCGACCTGGACCGCCAGATTCCGCCCGGCCTGTATCGGGCGATTGCGGAACTGCTGGCCTGGTTATATCATATTGAATCTGCGAATGGCGGACCGATCCCGCCGCCGCCCGACACCAGCGTCAACCTCACCGATACATAGACAGGCATCAATGCAAGCACATATTATGGATTCCGGCCTCGAAAACTGGCATGACTTTGAAGTGGAATCGCGGCGGGAAATCATTGCCTTGCTGCGCAGCATCAGCGAAAAAAACCAGCTGATCCGCATGCTGATCCACGGTGAATCCGATGTGTGCGTCACCTCCATCCTGGAAGTCGATGCCGACCACAATACCGTCATCCTCGACCGTTCCGTGAACGCCGACCAGAACCGGCGCATGCTGGCCGCCAAGGGCATCTCGTTTGAAACGTCGCTCGACAAGATCCGCATCCTGTTTGCCAGCGCCCAGGTGCAAGAGTGCAATTACGGCGCCACACCCGCCTTGAAAATTGCCATTCCGGAAACATTGATCCGCCTGCAGCGGCGCGAGTATTACCGCATGACGACGCCCGTGAGCAATCCCGTGCGCGTGGCGATTCCCCTGCCGCCCTCGCTGGGCGGCGCCGACGCTCTGTTTCCGCTGGCCGACATCAGCTGCGGCGGCATCGCCATCCTGGACAATAAACTGATACTGGGCGAGACCATCGGCAGGGACTATCCCGGTTGCCGCATCGACTTGCCTGACGTCGGCATCGTCACCGCCACCTTGCAAATTCGCAATTCGCTGGACATGACCCTGCTGAACAACAAGCTGAACCGCCGCCTGGGCTGCCAGTTCGTCGACCTGCCGCGCAGCATGCTGGCGCACGTGCAGCGCTATATCACGCGGCTGGAGCGCGAGAGGAATGCGCGCATGGCGGGGTTGAGCTGATCATAGTTAACCCAAAACGCAAGGGCCGGGGTCGGACCCGGCGGGTCCGACCCCAGTCTTCGTTTTAGGTTCTCAACAGTTAAACCTGCATATTCATGATCTCATGATACGCAGAAACCAACTTATTCCTCACCTGCACCGTCGCCTGGAATTCGATGCTGGACTTTTGCATCGACACCATCACGTCCGACAGGCTGACTTTTTCGTCGCCCATGGTAAAGCGCTGGCCCATTGCCGACGAAGCCTGTTGCGAACTGCTCACGGAGTCCAGCGCGCTCTTGAAGGCGTCGGCAAAATTCACCTTCGCCGCCGGCATTTCGGTCTGGATCGCCGGTATTTTCGCCTCCGGCCGCGTGGCCGCCGACTTCAGTTGCGCGATCATCGCCTCGATCCTGCCGCTATCGATACCGCCTGTTTTCACTTTGCCTCCCGATTCTGGTCTGATCCTGCCTGTTGCACCCAGAGAACAAAACCCTGGCGTGCAAGGCAACGACGGGTACAATAACTTCCGTCACATGTTGCCAGGGTTCCACAATACCAGCGCCAACGCCAGCCGCTCGGCCGAGCAGGCGGCAAAAGCGCCTTCTGTTTGGGCGATTGAAGCGCGTGACAGTGGCGGATAATTCTGCATATCGCCCCTCCTCCCGAGGAAGCGACCCCCACGCACTACCCAATACCCGTCAAACCACACGCCCTGGAAGGCAATCATGGCTGTAGCCGAAGAAATCGATGTGAACCGCATACCGCCGGAACCGGCGCCTGCCCGCTCGCCTGTGGAGTCCGTGCAAGCGTTCGCCAGGACGCCGATGGGCAAGAATTTCCTGCGCGGCCTGGGCGTGGCGGCACTGATCGCCATCGGCGTGGCACTGTACATGTGGAACCAGCCGCCCGAGTACAAAGTCCTGTTTTCCAATTATACGGACCGCGACGGCGGCGCCATCACCGCGTCGCTGGACCAGCTGGGCATCAAGCACAAGTTTTCCGAAGGGGGCGGCGCCATTCTCGTGCCGTCCGAGCAAGTCCACGACGCGCGCCTGAAACTGGCCGCGCAAGGCTTGCCGAAGGGCGGCAACGTGGGCTTCGAGCTGATGGAAAACCAGAAGCTGGGCGTGTCGCAATTCCTGGAACAGGTCAATTTCCAGCGCGCGCTGGAAGGCGAACTGGCGAAATCGATCGAATCGGTGTCCGCCGTGGATACGGCGCGCGTCCACCTGGCCCTGCCCAAACCGTCCGTCTTCGTGCGCGAACAGCAAAAACCGACGGCCTCCGTGCTGCTGAACCTGCATCCGGGCCGCGGCCTCGATCAATTGCAGGTGAGCGCCATCGTGCACCTGGTGGCGTCCAGCGTGCCGGAATTGCTGCCCGTCAATGTCACGGTCGTCGACCAGGCCGGCAACCTGCTGTCGAACCAGGAAAAGGACAAGGACCGCGCCAACGGCATCAAGAGCCTGGACCCGAACCAGTTAAAGTATGTGCAGCAGTTGCAGCAAAGCGTGATCAAGCAGGTCGAATCGATCTTGCTGCCCATCGTCGGCGAAGGCAATGTACGCGCCGAAGCGACGGCCGACGTGGATTTCTCGCAAAGCGAGCAGGCGGCCGAAACCTACAAGCCGAACTCGCCGCCGGAAGCGTCCACCATCCGCAGCCAGCAAACGAGCGAATCGACGGGCGCCGGCAATGCCAACCCGTCCGGCGTGCCGGGCGCGCTGTCGAACCAGCCGCCGGGCGTGGCCACGGCGCCGTTGACGGCGGAAGCGCCAGGCGCCCCAGCCAGCGCAGCGACGGCACCGACCCAGAAGGAATCGACGACAAATTACGAAGTTGACAAGACCGTGCGCTACGAGCAGAAATCCATGGGCGGCTTGCGCCGCCTGTCGGTGGCCGTCGTCGTCAACTACCGCCGCAGCTTCGACAAGGATGGCAAGGTCATGGTCAAGCCGATTTCGCCTGCCGAAATGGTACAGATCAATAACCTGGTCAAGGAAGCGATGGGCTACAACAAGGAGCGCGGCGACAGCTTCAGCGTGGCCAACTCGCCCTTCGACGGCATCGACCGCGCGCCGGAAAGCAAGCTGGAGTGGTGGCGCGACCCGGCCAACTTGCCGCTGGCCAAGGAATTGGCGAAATTCCTCATCACGGCCCTGATCCTGCTGTATATCTTCATCAAGATCGTGCGCCCGATGCTGCGCCCCGTGATGCGCAAGATCGACGATTTCGGCGCCCCGCCGCCCGCCATCGAGCCGGAGCTGACCAAGGACGGCGCAGAAAACGTAGTCCTGCTCAGCGAAGCGGAGCTGGAAGAACTGGAAGAAGATACGGCCCGCGGCTACCGGGAAAACCTGGCGATGGCCCGGAAACTGGCACAGGACGACCCGCGCGTGGTGGCCAACATAATCAAAGCATGGATAGGCAATAATGAGTGAGACAACGGGACTGCAAAAAGCATCGATCCTGATGCTGGCACTGGGCGAGAGCGAAGCGGCCGAGGTCATGAAATTCCTCGGCCCGCGCGAAGTGCTGAAACTGGGCGCCGCCATGGCCACCATGAAGGGCATCGCGCACGAACAGGTGGTCGAGGTGCTCGACGACTTCCGCGCGCAGACGGAACTCAATTCCACCGTCGGCCTCGATTCGGACGAATACATCCGGCAAGTGCTGACCAAGGCGCTGGGCGACGACAAGGCGTCCGTGCTGCTGTCGCGCATCCTGGGCGGCAAGGACGCGTCCGGCATCGAATCGCTGAAATGGATGGATTCGCAATCCGTGTCCGAGCTGATCCGCAACGAACACCCGCAGATCATCGCCACCATCCTGGTCCACCTGGAACGCGACCAGGCGTGCGAAATCCTCGGCCATTTCACGGACCGCCTGCGCAACGACGTGGTGCTGCGCATCGCCACCCTGGACGGCGTGCAGCCGGCCGCCTTGCGCGAACTCAACGATGTGCTGACGAAACTGCTGTCCGGTAACGAAAACATCAAGAAATCGTCGCTGGGCGGCGTGCGCGCGGCGGCCGAGATCCTCAACTTCATGAGCGGCGAGCAAGAAGGCTCCGTCATGGACAATATCAAGAACTACGACAACGACATGGCGCAAAAGATCATGGACGAAATGTTCGTGTTCGACAACGTGATCGACATCGACGACCGCGGCATTCAATTGCTGCTGCGCGAAGTGCAGTCGGAAATGCTGATCATCGCCCTGAAAGGCGCCTCGCAAGAGCTGCGCGACAAGATCTTCAAGAACATGTCGCAGCGTGCCGGCGAGATGATGCGCGAAGACCTGGAGTCGAAAGGCCCCGTGCGCCTGTCGGAAGTGGAATCGCAGCAGAAACAGATCCTGCAGATCGTGCGCCGCCTGGCGGACGAAGGGCAGATAGTCCTGGGCGGAAAAGGCGAGGATTCGTTTGTCTAATTTAATTCCCAAAGAGCAGCAAACCGCCTACCAGCGCTGGGAAATGACCTCGTTTGGCGACGAGCGTCCCAGCGTGGTGGCGGCGCGCAAGCTGCTCGAACCCGATCCTGAACCCGAATTCGACCCGCAAATGGATGCATACGGCGAACTGTCGGAAGCAGAGCCGGCCGCGCCGCTCGAATACCCGACGCAGGACGAACTCGACGCCATCCGCGAGGAAGCGCGCGCCACCGCCTTCGATGAGGGCCGCGCCGCCGGTTATGCGGAAGGCCACGCGGCCGGGCATGCCGATGGCCATGCGCAGTCGTATGCGGAAGGCAAGGCGGCGTCCGGCGTGGAACTGGCGCATCTGCAAACCATCGCCGTCGACTTCGGCACGGCCGTGCACCAGGCCGATGAACTGATCGCCAACGACGTCATGGAACTGGCCTTGCAACTGGCCAAGGCCATGCTGAAGACGGCCTTGCCCGTGCGCCCCGAGCTGATGCTGCCGATGGTAAGGGCAGCCATCGAATATTTGCCTGTGCTGCAACAACCGGCCTTGCTGATGCTCAACCCGGAAGATGCGCAAGTGGTGCGCGACGGCATCGGCGATGAGCTCGACAAGGGTGGCTGGCGCGTCATCGAAGACCCCAGCGTGGAACGCGGCGGCTGCAAGATCGACACGGCCAGCAACCAGATCGATGCGCAAAGCTCCACCCGCTGGCAGCGCCTGACGCATGCGCTGGGCAAGGACCTGGACTGGCTGGCGCCGTGAGCGAACCCATCAAAGGCCCCACGGCCCATGCGGCGCGCTGGCGCGCCTACCTGAGCGACTGTTCGGCCGTGGTCGGCTTTGTGGAACCGATGCAAATTTCGGGGCGGGTCACGCGCGTGGCCGGCTTGGTGATGGAAGCGGTGGGCCTGCGCCTGGCCGTCGGCGCCGCCTGCACCGTGCCGCTACCGAATGGCGGGCGGGTCGAGGCGGAAGTGGTCGGCTTTGAAGGCGAACGCCTGTTTTTGATGCCGCAAAGCGACGTCGAAGGCATCGTGCCCGGCACGCGCGTGTTTTCCGTCGAACCGGCCATCCCCCGTCCCGGCAGCGTGGCGCATCCGCGCCGCCGCCCCAGCGACCGCGCGCGCCACCTGCCCGTCGGGCCGCAACTGCTGGGCCGCGTGCTCGACGGCGCGGGCCGCCCGCTCGACCAGCTCGGTCCCCTGCTCACGACGGACAGCGCTCCCATCAACGTGCGCCCCGCCAATCCCCTGGGCCGCGCGCCCATCGTGACCACGCTGGACGTGGGCGTGCGCTCGATCAATGCCATGCTGACCGTGGGCCGTGGCCAGCGCATGGGCCTGTTTGCCGGTTCCGGCGTGGGCAAGAGCGTGCTGCTGGGCATGATGGCGCGCTACACGGAAGCGGACGTGATCGTCGTCGGCCTGATCGGCGAACGGGGACGCGAAGTCAAGGAATTCATCGAGCAAATCCTCGGCCCCGAAGGCCTGGCCCGCTCCGTCGTCGTAGCGGCACCGGCCGACACGCCGCCGCTGATGCGCCTGCAGGGCGCCGCGTATGCGACGGCCATTGCCGAGTATTTCCGCGACCAGGGGCAAAACGTGCTGTTGATCATGGATTCGCTGACCCGCTACGCCATGGCGCAGCGCGAAATCGCCCTGGCCATCGGCGAACCGCCCGCCACCAAGGGTTATCCGCCGTCCGTCTTCGCCAAGCTGCCCGTGCTGGTGGAGCGGGCCGGCAATGGCGAAGAAGGGGGCGGCTCGATCACCGCCTTCTACACAGTGCTGACCGAGGGCGACGACCAGCAGGATCCGATCGCCGACTCGGCGCGCGCGATTCTCGATGGCCACATCGTGCTGAACCGCCGGCTGGCCGAGGCGGGCCATTATCCCGCCATCGACATCGAGCAATCGATTTCGCGCGCCGCCCACTCGATCACCACGCATGAACACCAGCAGCAGGCGCGCAAATTGAAACAGCTGTATTCGCGCTATGAACGCAGCCGCGACCTGATCAGCGTGGGCGCCTACAGCGCCGGTACCGACCCCGTACTGGACCAGGCCATTGCCCTGCACGAAAAGATCGAGGCGTTTTTGCAACAGCAAATCACCGAGCGGGTCAGCATGGACGAGAGCTTGGGGCAACTTACCGCTCTATTCGACTGATTAGGGCTTGCATAGCGGGAATATAATCAAGCATGGCTTCTCCTTCCCAACTTGCAACCCTGATTGACCTTGCCCAGCGCGAAACGGACGATTGCGCCAAGCGCCTGGGGGCGGCCCTGAAAGCGCTCGACGATTGCCGCCAGAAGCTCGACATGCTGTCCGGCTACCGCGATGACTATGCCCAGCGCTTCGAGGCGAACATGAGCAACGGCATTACGCCCATGGCCTACCGCAACTTCCAGGCCTTCATGGTCAAGCTCGACAGCGCCATCCAGGGCCAGCAGCAGGTGGTCGAGCATGCGCAAGCGCGCAGCGAGAATGAAAAAATGCGCTGGCAACTGGCCGAACGCAAGCGCATGTCGTACACCACCCTGAATAACCGGGCGCAGGAACAGGCGCTGAAGCTGGAAAACAAGCGCGACCAGAAAGCAATGGATGAGCACGCGGCGCGACAAGCCTATTACAAACGCTAAGCAACACTGAGGCAGCATCATGCAAACCCTGCAAAACCCGATTTCCCAGATCGTCTCGCCGAACGCCACGCCAGGCCCGGCCAACCGCGCCCAGCAGCCATCCGGCGACGGCGACTTCCAGCGCACCTTGAACCGCCAGATCGAGCAACGCCAGGCCAGCCGCAATATGGCGCAAGCGCAAGTACCAGCGCCCCGCCCCGCCAGCCCTGCCGCCACGCAGGCGCCTGCCCAGGCTCCAGCGAGCGAAGCGAAGCCGGCGCAAGCGGGCACCGAACAGGCCGCCAACAAGGAACAGCCATCCGCGCCGGCCAGCGAGGCGCCCGCCACCAGCGACAGCGCCACGGCCGAGGCCAGCGTTCCCGCCGCGCCAGTCCCGCCGCCGGCCGATCCGGCCGCCGAGATGCTGGCCCTGGTGGGCAACATCCAACTGGCGATCCAGCCGCCGGCAGCCAAGGCCGCGCCGGAACTGCCCGCGCGCGCCAGCGTCAAGGCCGACGCCAAGGGTCTGGCCACAGGGCCCTTGCTGGCAGCCGGCCAGGGCAGCGGCAAGGCCGCCGCCACCGTCATCGCACAAGCCGACAGCGGCGACTTTGCCGACAGCCTGGGCCTGGCTCAGGGCAAGGCAGCCGCCACACCAGGCGCCAGCGTGCCGAACGGCAAGGCCGAGCCGGGCAAGCTGGCCATCGACGCGCAGCTGGCGGCCACGGCCAGGGCCGGCAGCGCCGTGGCCGAACCGGTCATCAAGGAAGCACCAGCCGACCTGAGCCGCCTGGCGGCGCAGTTGCAGCCAGGCGCGCTGCAACAGGCCGCCGCCGTGGCCGTGCCGGCAGACAAACTGACGGGCCGGGTCGGCACGCCGGCCTGGGACCAGCAACTGGGACAAAAAGTCGTGTGGATGGCGGCCGGTGGCGACCAGAGCGCCACCCTGACACTGAATCCACCCGACCTGGGGCCTGTGCAAGTGGTCCTGACGGTCACCAATGACCAGGCCGATGCCGCCTTCATGTCGGCCCAGCCCGAAGTACGCCAGGCGCTGGAAGCGGCCATGCCGCGCCTGCGCGAGATGATGAGCGAAGCGGGCATCGCCTTCGGCAGCGCCACCGTCTCGGCCGGCACGCCGGAACAGCAACACAATGGCGAGCGTGCCGCCTCGGGCGAACGCCGCGGCAATGGCCAGGGCGGCGGTGTCTCCGGTGGCGAGATCGCCATCGCGCCGGCGGCGGGTGGACGCAGCCGGCCCAGCCTGAGTGCCGTGGATACCTTTGCCTGAGGCCAATTCATCGGCCGCAGGCCGCAGGTGCGCCCCAGGGAGTAACTTTTCGTCTAAAAACAGCGAGTTGAGGGCGCTTCCGCCCTCTTTTCACTGCATCCTTCTGCGCAGAATTTGCCGATAATGACATAATGGCGTCGTGATCCACTTCCATGCACTCGAGTACCATTGAAAGCAAATCCAAAAATGAAAGCAGATCCGAAAGCAGATGCAGGCCTGGCCCCCCCCGGCGCCTCGAAAAAGAAGCTTCTGATCATCGTGCTGGCCTCGGTGCTGGTGGCCGGCGGCATCGGTGGCGGTGCAGCCTGGTACTTCCTGCACGGCAAGGCCGATAAAGAAGAAGCGGCGCCCAGCAAGAAAAAACATGCCGCTTCCAAGGCAGGTCCGCCCGTCTTCGTGCCCGTCGACTCCTTCACCGTCAACTTGCAGCCGGAAAATGGCGAGCAATACCTGCAGATCGCGTTTACCTTGCAGGCCAGCAGCCCGGAAGAAATGGACTTGATCAAGGTCAACATGCCGAAAGTGCGCAGCCGCTTGCTGCTGCTGCTGTCCGGCAAGAAGGCATCCGAACTCAATACCGTGGAAGGCAAGCAGCAACTGGCGGCCGAAATCATCAATCAGGTGAACCAGCCGTTCGAGGACAAAGGGCCGGAGCAGGACGTGACGGACGTATTATTTACCGCATTCATCATTCAATAAGCAGCCATGGCCGATAATTTCCTCTCCCAGGAAGAAGTCGATGCCCTTCTGAAGGGCGTCAACGGAGACCAGGACGACGCGCAGGCGCCGGAAGATGTCACGGGAGTTCGTACCTACAACCTGGCAACCCAGGAGCGCATCGTGCGCGGCCGGATGCCAACGTTGGAAATTATCAACGAGCGTTTCGCCCGGCTGCTGCGCGTGGGCCTGTTCAACTTCCTGCGCCGCAGCGCCGAAGTATCGGTGGGTTCCGTGCGCGTGTCGAAGTACAGCGAGTTCATCCGCAACCTGGTGGTGCCGACCAATCTGAACCTGGTACACATGAAGCCGCTGCGCGGCACGGCCCTGATGGTCTTCGATCCGGGCCTGGTGTTCCTGCTGGTCGACAATCTGTTTGGCGGCGACGGACGTTTTCATACGCGTGTCGAAGGACGTGACTTTACGCAGACAGAGCAGCGCATCATCTTGCGCATCCTCGACATCGTCTTTGAAGCCTACACCAAGTCGTGGGAGCCGGTCTTCCCCGTCGAATTCGAATATATCCGTTCGGAAATGAACACGCAGTTCGCCAACATCGCCACGCCGAACGAAGTGGTGGTGGCGTCCACGTTTACGGTGGAACTGGGCTCCGTTTCCGGACAAATCCACTTCTGCATGCCGTATTCGATGATCGAGCCGATCCGCGATTCGCTGACCTCGAGCCTGCAGGGCGAAGCGCTGGAAGTGGACAAGCGCTGGATCCGCCTGATGACGCAGCAGATCCAGATCGCCGAAGTCGAACTGGTGGCTTCGCTGGGCACGGCGCGCGTCTCGTTCGACGAGATTTTGAACATGAAGGTGGGCGACATCATTCCGCTGAATATACCCGAACTGATCGCCGCCACCGTCGACGGCGTGCCCGTGATGGATTGCACGTATGGCGTGTTGAACGGACAATATGCGCTGAAGGTTGAAAAGTTGTTGGCAAATTCCGATAACATGAATAATCACTAAATCAATACCCGGGTCGCGTTGCGGCCCGTATCTGTACAACAGGAGAAACACATGTCTGACAACCAAGACGACCAAAGCGCGGAAGACGATTGGGGCGCGGCGATTGCCGAGCAGGCCAAGGCGGAAGCCGAAGCGCTGCAAAACCAGGCCGCCAATACGGCCAGCGCGGCCAGCGCCGCCGTGTTCAAGGACTTTTCCAAGCAGGCGTCGAAGTCGGAAACGCACAACGATATCGATTTCATCCTCGATATCCCCGTGCAGCTGACGGTCGAACTGGGCCGCACCAAGATCGCCATCAAGAACCTGCTGCAACTGGCACAGGGTTCCGTGGTCGAGCTCGACGGCCTGGCGGGCGAACCGATGGACGTGCTGGTGAACGGCTGCCTGATCGCCCAGGGCGAAGTGGTGGTGGTGAATGACAAGTTTGGTATCCGCCTGACCGACATCATCACGCCTTCCGAACGCATCCGAAAATTGAATAAATGAAGCCTGGCCTGTTGATTTCCACCGTGCTGCCGCTCCTGGCGGCATGCGGCATTGCGCTGGCGGCGCCCGCTTCGGCGCCCGTACCTGCTTCGGCCCCGGCTGAAACGGCGGCGGCCAGCGCAGCTGCCGAAGTTGCATCTGAAAAACCCGCTGCCGCCGCCGCTGCAGCGGCACCCGCGCCTGCCGCCGCCATGCCCGCCATGCCGGCCGGCGCGCCCATGACGATGGCACCGACGAGCTCGGCCGGCAGCCTGCTGCAAACCATTTTCGCGCTGGTATTCGTGCTGGCCCTGCTGATCGGCCTGGCCTGGTTCATGAAGCGCTATGGCCCCAAGGTGATGGGCGGCAACAACAAGATGCGCGTCGTCAGTTCGCTCAATCTGGGCGGACGCGAACGCATCGTCCTCGTCGAAGTGGCCGACCAGTGGATCGTCGTCGGCGCCTCGCCCGGCCGCATCAATGCGCTGGCCACCATGCCACGCCAGGAAGGCGAGTTGCCGCAACTGGCAACGACGCAAAACGGCCCCGCGGCCGCCAATTTTTCCGAGTGGCTGAAACAGACCATCGAAAAACGCAATGGGAAATAAGCAGCAGATGGCATGGTCCAACGTAAAGACTCCCCTGACCTGGCTGCTGGCGGCCGTCGCCCTGGCCTTGCCGCTGTGGGCCATGGCCCAGCCGGGTATCCCCGCCTTCAACAGCACGCCGGCGCCGGGCGGCGGACAGAATTACTCGCTGCCGGTGCAGACGCTCATCCTGATGACGTCGCTCACCTTCCTGCCGGCGGCCCTCCTGATGATGACCTGCTTCACGCGCATCATCATCGTGCTGTCCCTGCTGCGCCAGGCCATCGGCACGCAATCGTCGCCGCCGAACCAGGTGCTGGTGGGACTGGCCCTGTTCCTGACCCTGTTCGTCATGGGCCCCGTGTTCGACAAGATTTATACGGATGCCTACCTGCCTTATCAGGAAAACAAGATCAGCATGCAGCAGGCGATGGACAAGGGCGTCGATCCCCTGAAAACCTTCATGATCAAGCAGACGCGCCAGGCCGACCTGGCGCTGTTTGCCAAGATGTCGCGTTCGCCGGCCCTGCAAGGTCCGGAAGACGTGCCGCTGCGCATCCTCGTGCCCGCCTTCGTCACCAGCGAACTGAAGACGGCATTCCAGATCGGCTTTGCCATCTTCATCCCGTTTTTGATCATCGACATGGTGGTCGCCAGCGTGCTGATGTCGATGGGCATGATGATGATGTCGCCCGCGACGATCTCGCTGCCGTTCAAGCTGATGCTGTTCGTGCTCGTCGATGGCTGGCAATTGCTGCTGGGCTCCTTGTCTCAGAGTTTTTACTAGGGGAAATACGATGACACCCGAAAGCGTCATGACCCTGGGCCGCCATGCGATGGAAATCACCCTGATGGTGGCCGCGCCCATGCTGCTCGTCGCCCTCATCATCGGCTTGATCGTGAGTATTTTCCAGGCGGCCACGCAGATCAACGAGGCGACCCTGTCCTTCATCCCCAAGCTGGTCGGCATCTTTGTCGCCCTCGTCGTGGCCGGTCCGTGGATGCTGTCCGTCATGCTCGACTACATGCGCCAGGTATTTACGGGCATCCCGAACCTGGTGGGCTAGGCATGCGGCCACGGCATACGCCATGCTGACCCTGTCGAGCATCGAACTGAATACCTGGATCGCAGCACTGCTGTGGCCGCTTAGCCGCATCCTCGGCCTGATCGCGGCCGCGCCCCTGTTCGGCAACGCGGCCGTGCCGGCCACCGTCAAGGTGACCCTGGGCGCGCTGCTGGCCATGATCATCGCGCCCACCGTGCCGGCCTTGCCGGCCGTCAACCCGATGTCCTTGCCCGGCTTGCTGATCCTGACGCAAGAGATGCTGGTGGGCCTGGCCATGGGCTTTTCCATCCGCATCGTGTTTTCCGCCATCGAAATGGCCGGCGAGCTCAGCAGTCTCACCATGGGCCTGGGCTTCGCCTCGTTCTTCGATCCGCAGACCAAGGGCAGGTCGTCCGCCATCAGCCAGTTCCTCGTCATGCTGGCCACGTTGATGTTTCTCACAGTCAACGGCCACCTGGTCTTGCTGGCGGCGCTGGCGGAAAGCTTTGTCAGCCTGCCCATTTCGTCGAGTCCCATCAGCGGCGGCGGTTTCCAGCAATTGGCGGCCTGGGGCGGGGAAATCTTCCGTTCCGGCCTGCAGATTTCGCTGCCCATCATCGCCGCCCTGCTGCTGACCAACGTGGCGCTGGGCATCTTGACGCGAGCCGCGCCACAGCTGAACATTTTCGGTATCGGTTTTCCCGTCACTCTGGGCGTGGGCTTGCTGGTGATCGGCATGGTCCTGCCCTACCTGGCCACGCCGTTCCAGAACATGTTCCTGCGCGGCATAGAAACGGCGCGTTTGCTGCCGCGCGGCTTTGCCACGCGCGACCGGCCACCGCCGCCCGCGCCGCCAAATCCCCTGCGCCCGGCAACGCCTGCGCCGGCACCGTTGCCGGCAGCGCGCTGATCAGGACTACCAGCCCAGCGCGTGGCGCAGCAACAGCGCCGACAGCACGAACATGGTCACGCCGATCAAGCCATCGAGCACTTGCCAGGCGCGGGGCCGCGCAAACCACCGCGCCAGCCGGCGCGCGCCATAGCCCAGACAAGCAAACCACAGCAGGCCGGCGGCGCTGGCGCCAACAATAAACCAGCCGCGCAGCGCGCCCGGCTGCTGGGCACCAATACTTCCCACCAGCAATACCGTATCCAGATACACATGCGGGTTAAGCAAGGTAAACGCCGCCGCCTGGGCCAGGATGGCGCCCAGGCCCAATCCCACCCCACCCCACCGTCGGCGGCGATCAGCGCCACGGCCCGGCCCGCATCGGGCTGCAACAGCCGCCCGCTGGGCGCCATGCACTACCTGGCGGCCGCCAGTCCCGCTTTCCTGCAGCGCTATTTTCCCCTGGGCGTCGGCGCCGCCAGCCTGGCGCTGGCGCCCAGCCTCGTCTTCAATGCCAAGGATGAGCTGCAGGCGCGCTGGGTGCGCCGCCTGTGCCACCGGCACGTGGAATTGCCGCGCCATGCCCTGCCCTCGTCGCACGCCTTCGTCACGGCCGGCCTGGCCGGCATGGGCTGGGCTGGGGCTTGCACCCGCAGGCGCTGATCCAGCCGCATCTTGACAATGGCAGCCTGGTCGAACTGCTGCCGGATACCCCGCTCGACGTCGCCCTGTACTGGCATACGGCACGCGCCGCGTCCGGCCTGCTCGACGGCTTGAGCGCAGCCATCGTGGCCGCCGCCCGCACGGGCCTGCTGCCGCCCTGATTGCCAGGCTCAGGGCTGGTCGCTGCTGAGCGCCATGCGCCAGCGCCGCACATCGACATTCAAACGCAACTGGTGATGCTTGACCAGGTAGCGCACGCCGACCAGCGCCGCCGCCAGGCCCGACAGCGCGGCGATGCCCAGCGCCCAGCGCGGGCCGAAGGTATCGGCCACCCAGCCCACGACGGGGGCACCCAGCGGCGTGCCGCCCGCCGAGATGGCCAGCAGGATGGCCATCACGCGGCCCCGCATGGCAGGCGCCGTCGACAATTGCACGCTGCTGTTGACGCTGGTGGTAAACGTTTGCGCGGCGATGCCGATGACCACCAGCATCATGCCGAACAGCCAGTAATTGGGCATCACGGCGGCCAGCGCACAGGCCAGGCCGAACAGCGCCGCCGCCCCCAGCAGCAAGGCCAGCGTGGGCTGGCCGCGCCCCGCCGCCAGCAAGGCACCGGCCACGGAGCCGCACGCCATCACGGAACTGAGCACGCCATACTGGCCGGCGCCCGCATGGAAGGCCGTCACCGACATGGTCGAGAGGAAAATCGGAAAGTTCAAGCCGAAAGTGCCGATCAGGAACAGCATCAGCAGGATGGCCATCAGGTTGGGCCGCTGGCGCACGTAGCGGAAACCCTCGCCCAGGCTGGCGCGCGTGGCCTTGATGCGCGGTGCGCGGCGCAGCAGTTCCACGCGCAGCAGCAACAGCGAACCGATCACGGCGGCAAACGAGACGGCGTTGATGATGAAGACCCAGCCGCTGCCGACGCTGCTGATCAGCAAGCCGGCCACGGCCGGGCCCAGCATGCGCGCCGCATTGAACGAGGTGGAATTGAGCGCCACGGCATTCGTCAAATCTTCCTCGCCGACGATTTCGGCAACAAAAGTCTGGCGCACGGGCGAATCGAAGGCCGTCACGCAGCCCAGCAGGAAAGCAAACACATACACATGCCACAGTTGTACCAGGCCGCTGATGCACAAGATCCCGAGTCCCAGCGCCAGCAAGCCCATGGCCGCCTGCGTGCACAGCAGCAATTTCCTGCGGTCCAGCAAGTCGGCCGCCATGCCCGTCAGGGGCAGCAACAGCAGTTGCGGGCCGAATTGCAAGGCCATGACGATGCCGACGGCGCTGGCATTGTGCTGCGTCAATTCGCTCAGCACCAGCCAATCCTGCGCCGTGCGCTGCATCCAGGTGCCGATATTCGACACCAGGGCGCCGCCGGCCCAGATACGGTAATTGGGAATGCGTAACGAACGGAATGTGTTGTTCATCTGGGCGTGCGGGCTCCTTGCCGGGGGCGTGGTGGAAAATTCAGCGGATCATTCCGCCAAGCGTTTGAGTAAGGCCACCGCATGGTTCAGTTCGGTGACTTCGTCCGGCGTGAGCCGGGTTTCAATCGTGCGTGCCAGCCAGTCTTCGCGCGCGGCGCGGCTGGCCGCGATCCAGGCGCGGCAACCGTCCGTCAGGGTCAACAGCGTCTGCCGGCCATCGAGCGGGTCGGGCGAGCCCGTCACCATCCGCGCTTGCGTCAAGGCTTGCACGGTGGCGGCCATCGACTGCGGACGCATGCCTTCGGCGCGCGCCAGGCTGCTGGCGGTGGCCGGACCGTCGCGCTCGAGGCGGCTCAGCACGGATGCCTGCGACATGCTGACATCGCCCAGGTGCGCCTCTTCGCGCAGGCGGCGGCGCAATTTGCCGACCAGGATGCGCAATTCGCCGGCCAGTTGCAATACGTGTTCGTGCTCTTCTTGTGGGGTGTGCATGGGAGGCAGGTAATGGATCAACAGGCTCCACTATAACAGATATGCAGGTAGGCTGCACAGTTTACCTGCATATCTTGCCAGAATAGCCAGATTGCGGACGCAAAAAAGCCGGGGCGGAAGATGCACTCCCTACCCCGGCCCGCTAGCGCGACGGATGGCTTAGCTGATGTAATTGAACAGCGACAGGCCCGAGATCGAGGTGAACGATTTTTGCGCCGCCTGCAGGGTGACTTGCTGCTGGCTGAAAGTGGAAATGGCTTTCACCATATCGAGGTCTTGCAGGTCCGACAGGGTGGTGGCGTACTGGATGTCGAGATCGTCGCCGGCGCTGCCGAGATAATCGAGTTCCTTCATGCGCGAACCGACGTCCGCGCGCACGGACAGCACATTATCGTAGGCCGTGTCGAGAATATTGTGCGCGGCGTTCAAGCCGTTCGTCAGGCGCGCCTGGCCCGCATCGCCGCTGCCCGGCTGGCGCAGCACGCCGATCAGGTTTTTCACGGTGGTAAACAACGATTCCTTGGCGCTCGGCGCCAGCGTAAAGCTGTCCTGGTCCGCCGGCACGCCCGCGATATTTACCTGCTGGCCGTCGAAGGTGATGGCGTCGCCTGCTTTGTAGGGAACGGGAACGGCGGGATTCGGCACCGTCTGGCCCAAGGTGGCGTCGGTGACGGTGTAGGTGGTAACGGCAGTGGTACCCGTGCCCGTGACCTTGAAATCGATCGAATACTTGTGTCCTGTCAAGGCCGACGGGTCCGTCACCGTGCCGCCCGAAATGACACCCGAGCCGCCGCGCGTGAAGTTGGCGGTGGCGGCCGCCGTGGTGAACTTGCCGTTGCCGGTCAGGTTATTTTCGAACACGGTGGCACCGGAATCGCTGGTAGCGAGGTAGCGCGCCGAGCCCACCTGCAGTTCGCGCTGGCCCTGGTCGCCCACATAGGTGGCGCCCGTCGGCGTCTGGCTGAATGGCTGGGTGGTGGATTTATAGCCGGAAAACAGGTAGCCGCCGGCACCGTCGGCCGTGTTGGCGATGCCCATCAAGTCGGTCAGTCGGCCTTCCAGCTCCTTGGCCAGGGTATCGCGGTCGACATCCTTGAGGGAAGGATTACCAGCCTGCAAGACCAGGTCTTTCACGTCGGCGATCAGCGAGGTGGTGCTGGCCAGCGCCAGGTCTTCCTGCGACAGGAAATTTTTCGCGTTCGAACGGTTCGTCACGAACTGGGTATTGATCGATTGCGACTGCGTCACTTCCAACGCGCGCGCCGAGGCGATCGGGTCGTCGGCCGGCGTCAGGTTGCGGCGGTTCGCCGACAGTTGCATCTGCGTACGGTTCAAGGCGCCCTGCAGCGTATTGAGCTGCGAGCTGCCCTGGTCATAAATCATTCGTGTGCTGATGCGCATGATGCTGCCCTTCCAGAAAGCCGCCGCGCGCTGCGCCGCGGCGAAAATTGATTAACGCCCCAGGCCGATGACTACGTCGAACAGGGTGCTGGCAATCTGCATGACTTTGCCGCACGCCTGGTAGGACTGCTGGTAACGCAGCAGGTTGGCCGCCTCTTCATCGAGGTTGACGCCGGAAACGGACTGCTGCTGGGTGCTGGTCTGCTGCAGCAATGCCTGGCTGGCCAGGCCGCTGACCTGCACTTCGCGCGTCTTGTTGCCCACGAAGCTGACGGTTTGCGCATATGAACCCTGGAACGTGGCATTGCCGCCATCGAGGATGTTCTTCGTCTGCAAGCCCGCCAATAGCGCCGCATTGCGATTGTCGCCCACGCCGCCCGAGTTCGGCGCAATGGTGAAGGTATCGCCCTGCGCCGGCGTGCCCGTCATGCTCACATTGATGCCGCCAAAGCTGAAGTTGTCGCCTTCCGTATACGGGATGTTCGCCGTGCCGGCCGGATAGGTCGTGGTGGCGCCATTCAAGCCCTTGACCGTCACCGCCTGGCCGGCCGGGAAACCCGTCAGCGAAGTGGTCGCCTTGTCATATGTCAAGGTCAGGGGACCCGTCAGGGCATTGCCCGGGCTCAAGTAGGCCTTGTCGACTGAGCCGGCGCTGAGCTTGCCCGTGCCCGTATTGGCCACCGGCGCCGAGGTGGCGATGGGAGCGGCGGCGGCGATCTTGTTGCGGTCGGTGACCAGCACGGCCAGGCCGGCCGCGCCATTCGCCGTCGGCCTGATGACGTAGTTGTCGCCTTGGGCGGCCGTGCCCGAGATCGAGAAATCGACGCCGTCGATGGTTTGCGGCGCCGTTTGCGGGTACGGATTGATGATGGTGTGTGCACCGTCCGATTCGCGCGTCACCACATAATTGCTGCCGTCGTATTTCAGGCTGTAATCGCTGGCCGTCAGCTGGGTGGGGTCGCTGACCTTGGCCGACAGCACGGTGGTGCTGCTGGGGTTGTTGCCGCGGTCGGCGCCGATCACGGGGTCGGGTATCTTGAAAAAGTCGCCGCCCATGGCGCCATTCAAGTCCTGGCCCAGCTTGTGCTGGTCGTTGAAGGTACTGGCCAGCGCGATGGCCACCTTGCCCAGCGAGTTCTGCACATTGTCCAGGGTGCCGCTGCGGAAATCGAGCAAGCCGCCCAGCGAGCCGCCGGTCAGGGAGCTGTCCGGCAGCACGCTGACGGTACTGCCCGTGACATAACCCACCTCGATGCGGTTCGGGTCCGTCGCAGAAGGCGTCGCCGCCAGCTGGAAGCTGCGGTCCGCCACCACCAGCGGCTGGCCCGCGCCGATGGAAATGGTGACGGTATTGTTGGCAGCGGGTTGCACCGTCGCCTTGACATATTTGTTCAATTCCGTGATCAGCTGGTCGCGCTGGTCCAGCAGATCGTTGGGCTGGTTGCTGGCATCGACCGACAACTGGGAAATCGACTTGTTCAGGTCGGCGAGCTGCTTGGCGTAGGTATTAATCACCGTCACATTCGACGTAATCTGCGAATTGACGCCGTCGCCGATCTCCGTCAGGCGCGCGCTCAGACCCTGGAAGCGGGAAGTGAGCGAGCCGGCGCTCGACAGCAACGCCTGGCGCGAGGCGACAGAAGAAGGATTGGCGCTGAAGTCCTGCACGCCCTTGAAGAAGTCTTGCAGGGCGGGCGACAGGCCCGCCGTGGGGTCGGCCATCAAGTTGTCGATCTGGCTGATCTGCGTGTAATAGCTATCGAGCGCGCTGGTGGCGCTTTGTGCGG
Source organism: Janthinobacterium sp. UMAB-60 (assembly GCF_900095235.1). Taxonomy (NCBI): domain Bacteria; kingdom Pseudomonadati; phylum Pseudomonadota; class Betaproteobacteria; order Burkholderiales; family Oxalobacteraceae; genus Janthinobacterium; species Janthinobacterium sp. UMAB-60. Next base: position 133,340 of record NZ_LT607494.1, on the reverse strand, counting down.
CATTGACCTGGGTGGCCATGAAGCTGTCGTACTGGCGCTTGATCTGCGACACTTCCGTGCCCGTGCCGACGAAGCCATAGCCGGCAAAGTTCGACTGCGAAGTCTGCTGCAGCACCGTCTGGCGATTGTAGCCGGGTACATTCGCATTGGTGATGTTATGCCCGGTCGTCGACAGGCCCACCTGCGCTGCAAGCAAACCGCTCTTACCGATGCTGAGTAGATTCGAAGTCATGGTGTCTTATTGGTTACCGTCACATGTATTTACGGCAGCCGCGGCGAAAACTTGAAGCGCGCGGCCTGCACAGGGGCACGGCTGGTGGTTAGCCCACCAGCGAATGCTTGATAATTTTTGTTAATTTGGCAGCGTAATTCGGGTCCGTCGCGTAGCCAGCCTTTTGCAAGCCCTGGGCGAAGGTGCTGGCGTCGCCCGCGCTGGCCAGCACTTTTTCATAGCGTTTGTTGTTGGTAATCAACTGCGCATAATCCTTGAAGCTGTCCGCGTAGCTGTCATAGGCGCGGAATTTTTCCACCTTGCGCTGCGCCTTGCCATTCACATATTCCGTGGTGACGGCTTCCGTGACCTTGCCCTTCCAGTCGTTTGACGCCTTGATGCCGAACAGGTTGTGGCTGCTGCTGCCGTCGCGGCTGATGATTTCGCGCTTGCCCCAGCCCGTCTCCAGCGCCGCCTGACCCAGCATGAACTTGGCCGGGATGCCGGTGGCGCGGCTGGCTTCTTCCGCATGCACGCCCAGCTTTTCCTGGAAGGCGCGCACATGCGGCGCCTGCGTGGCGTTGGCCTTGTCGCTCAGGGTCTTGCCGCTGCCGCTGGCACTGCTTGCACCGTCGGTCAGGGCGCCCTGCTGCTGGCGGAACGCGGCCAGCGCCTGCGTCATGCTCGACGAGCGGGGCGACGGCGCTTCGGCGCCATCGGCGGCCAGCGCCTGGTTCGAGGACGACAGCTGGCGGATCAGCACATCGGCCAGGCCCGTGCCCCGCTTGGCCAGGTTCTGGCTCGTCTGCTGGTCCAGCATCGAGGTGTACATCTTGCTTTGCTGGCTATCCATGATGCCGTCCTGCGGCGTCGCGTCGCGCATGCTTTTCATCATCATGTTGATGAACATGGCTTCAAATTGCGTAGCGGCCTCTTTCAGGGCGGCAGGGTCCTTCGCCTTGGCGGACTGGCGCAAGCCATCCATGCCCTTGACGTCGTAGGCGGCGGTATTGCTGAGGTCGGTTTGGCTGATCATGGCGTGCCCATCAAATGATTTCGAGTTCGGCGCGCAGCGAACCGGCCGCCTTCATCGCCTGCAGAATGGCCAGCAAGTCTTGCGGCGAGGCGCCGATGGCGTTCAAGGCTTTCACCACGTCGGACAGCGACGCGCCGCCCTTGACCAGCATGACCTTGCCCGGTTCCTTCTTGATATCGATCTGCGCCGTCTGCGTGACCACCGTGCGCCCGCCCGACAGGGGCGCTGGCTGGCTCACCTGCGGCTCGACATTGATGGTGACGGACAGGTTGCCGTGCGAAATGGCGCATGTTTCCAGGGTCACGGACTGGTTCATCACGACGGAACCGGTGCGCGCATTCATGATGACCTTGGCCGCCAGGCGGGCCGGATTGACTTCGATGCTTTCCAGCTGGCCCAGGAAGGTCACGCGCTGGTCGCTGCTGCCCGGCGACTGCACCTGAATCACGCGCCCGTCCAGCGCGGCGGCCGTGCCGGCGCCGTAGCGGCTGTTGATGGCGTCGACCACGCGGCTGGCGGTGGCGAAATCGGTGGCATTCAATTCCAGGCGGATGGTGTTATTGGCGCCCAGCACCGAGGGCACCGTGCGCTCGACGGTGGCGCCGCCCGAGATGCGCCCCACGCTCAGGTGATTGATGACGATGGAGCTGCCGGCCGCCTGCGCGCCCACGCCGCCCACCAGTACATTGCCCTGCGCCATGCCGTACACCTGGCCATCGGCGCCCTTCAATGGCGTCATCAATAATGTGCCGCCGCGCAAGCTTTTCGCATTGCCCATCGACGACACGGTCACGTCCAGCATCTGGCCCGGCTGGGCAAACGCGGGCAAGGACGTCGTCACCATCACGGCGGCCACGTTTTTCAGCTGCAAACTGGTGCCTTGCGGCAAGTTGATACCTTGCTGCTGCAGCATCGCCGCCACGCTCTGGATGGTGAACGGCGTTTGCGTGGTCTGGTCGCCGCTGCCGTCGAGGCCGACGACCAGACCATAGCCCATCAACTGATTCTGGCGCACGCCGGCGATGCTGGCCAGGTCCTTGATGCGCTCGGCCTGCGCCATCGGCGCCAGCAGGGAGAATACCAGGCCGCAGACGGCCAGCAAACGGGGAAAGGTCAGGGTCGCCATGATCAGAACGGCAACAGGCTGAGGAAGAAGCGCGAGGCCATCGAGGCCATTTCGGCGCGGTCGATCTGGCTGTTGGTGCGGTATTCGACGCGTGCGTCGGCCACCTGGGTCGATGGCACGACGTTGCCGATGCCGATCGTGTCAGGATTGACCATGCCCGAAAAGCGGATGAATTCCGTACCCTTGTTCATGGCGATCTGTTTCTCGCCAGCGACGATCAGGTTGCCATTAGGCAATTCCTCGATGACCGTCACACCGATCGTGCCGGAAAAGGTATTGCTGGCGGACTGGTTGTCGCCGTCGGCAAACTTGGTCGCGCCATTCGCCGCCACGGTGCCGCCCAGGCGGCCCTGGGCGAAGCCGGGCGTGCTGAAACCCACGCTGCCCGACTTGTTGCCGGAGCTGGCGCCCGCCTTGACGGCATTCGTGCGCTCGGTGATGGCGATCGTCATGGTGTCGCCCACGTGGCGGGCGCGGCGGTCTTCGAAGGCGGGACGGTAGGTCGACGGCTGGTAGATGGAACCGTTGTTGACGACCACGGGTTCCGGCATCGGCGCGCGCGTGGTGGTCGGGTATTGCACGATGGACGTAGGCGTGATGGCGCAGCCGGACAACAGGACTGCGGACAACAGGGCGATGATGGGGTATTGCATGGCGAACCTCCGCTGCCATCCGGCGGCGGATGGCATGACAACTAAAAAAATTACAATTGAGAAAGTTTTTGCAGCATCTGGTCGGATGTGGTGATGGCCTTGCTGTTGATTTCGTAGGCGCGCTGCGTCTGGATCATGTTGACCATTTCCTCGGCCACGTTGACGTTCGAGGTCTCGATATATCCCTGCATCAACACGCCGGCGCCATTCGTACCCGGGGTATTCGTCTGCGCCACGCCGGAGGCGCCCGTTTCCATGTACAGGTTTTCACCCTTCGATTCCAGGCCGGCCGGATTGACGAAGGTGGTCAGCTGCAGCGAGCCGATCTGCGATGGCGCCACGGTATTGGGCAAGGTAACGGAGACGGTGCCGTCGCGCGCCACGGTCAGGCTCAGCGCATTCGTCGGTACAGTGATGGCAGGCTGGATGACGAAGCCTTCGGAGGTCACCATCTGGCCATTGGCATCGGTCTGGAAGGAACCGTCGCGCGTGTAGGCGGTGGAGCCATCGGGCAGCAGCACCTGGAAGAAACCGGTGCCGTTGACCATCACGTCGCGCGAATTGCCCGACGCCTGGGGATTGCCCTGGGTATGGATGCGTTCGGTAGCCACGGTGCGCACGCCCGTGCCGATCTGCAAGCCCGACGGCAGCTGGGTTTGCTGCGAGGATTGCGCGCCCGGCTGGCGCACATTTTGATACAGCAAGTCTTCAAACACGGCGCGCGACTTCTTGAAGCCGGTGGTGCTGACGTTGGCCAGGTTATTGGCGATCACGTCCATCTGCGTCTGCTGCGCTTCCAGGCCGGTCTTGGCTATCCAAAGGGAACGAATCATGTTTTTTCTCCAATAACAGCGCTTGCCAGCCCTGTAGACTATTTCTATGTAACCATTATGCGACCGGCTCTATCAATTCAAAGCGAGGATCTGGGTGGCTTTCGCCGCGTTATTCTCGGCATTCTTCAACAAGCTCATTTGTGTTTCGAACTGGCGCGCCAGGGCGATCATGCTGACCATCGAGTCGACGGGGCTGACATTGCTGCCTTCCAGAGCGCCCGTGGTCAATTTGACGGCCGGGTCGGCTTGCGCCACCGTGCCATCCTTCAGGCGGAACAGGCCGTCGTCGCCGCGCACCAGTTGCTGCTCGGGCGGGTTGACCAGCTTGATGCGTCCCAGCACCGTGGACGGGCCCGGCGGCACGTCCGTGGAAATCGTGCCCACCGTGCCATCGCCGGCGATGGACACCGTCACGCCGGGCGGAATGGCCAGCGGACCCGTATCGCCCTGCACCATCAAGCCCGACTGTGTCTGCAACATGCCGTTTTCATTGAGCTTGAAGGCGCCGTTGCGCGTATAGGCTTCGGACCCGTCGGCCGACTGCACCGCGATCCAGCCGCCATTTTCCACGGCCACGTCGAGCGTGCGGCCCGTGTGCTGCATGGGTCCTTGCGTGAAATCGGAACCGACCGTCGAATCGACGACAAAGGCGCGCGTCGGCATCATGCCGTCGGCCACCACGGGCACGGCGCGGAACGAGTCGAGCTGGGCACGGAAACCCGTGCTGGTGGCGTTCGCCAGGTTGTTCGCCGTGGTCGCCTGCCTGTCCAGGATGTGCTTGGCGCCCGAGCCGGCGGTGTAGATGAGACGGTCCATGTGTTTCTCCTGTTGCTTTCAACCCAAGGCAAAAACTGGGGTCGGACCCTCAGGGTCCGACCCCGGCCTTTCGCCGCTAGGGGGTCAATCCATTAGCGCAAGTTCACCAGGGTTTGCAGGACAGAATCCTGCGTCTTGATGGTCTGCGCATTCGCCTGGTAGGCGCGCTGGGCCGTGATCATGTTGACCAGTTCGGCCGTCAGGTCCACGTTCGACACTTCCACGGCCGAGGCGCGCAAGTCGCCTAGCCCGGCCGAGCTCGGCTCACCCGTCATGGGGCTGCCCGAGGTCGAGCTTTCCGCCCAGGCATTGTTGCCCAGCGGCTCCAGGCCATTCGGATTGGCAAACTTGGTCAATACCACCTGGCCCAGGTCGCGCGTCTGGCCATTGTTATACTGGCCCTGGATCACGCCATCGCTGCCCACCACGAAACGGCTCAGCTGGCCGGCCGCGTAGCCATCAGCCACGGTGCGCTTTTCGCTGGTGGACGAACTGAGCTGGGTGGAATTGGTGAAGTCGACCTTGATCGCCAGGTTCGCGTTCGCGCCCGTGGCGGGGAAGACGGGCAGGTTGACCGTCACCGGCAAGGTTTGCGGCGGCGTCAGTGCCAGCATGGCGGCCTTGTCCAGGCTGCCGACGCTGTTGAACACCAGCGAAGCCGACCTCACGGCGGGCACCTCCGTCACCGCGGCGATATTGGCGTCGATCTGGTCTGGCGTCAGGCTGGAATTGACGCCGTTGGGCACGGCGCTGCCATAGGTGGCGCTGATGGCGGCCAGCTGGGCGGGGCTGGCGCCGGCCGCGGCGGCGGCGGTGCGCACGGCGGCACCGGCCGCATTGCCATAGGCGACGGCGGCGGCCGTGATAGCCGCCGGCACCAGCGGCACGGCGGTGGCGGCGGCCTGGTAGGCGGCGCGCGCGGCCAGCGAAGCGGCATCGGTCTGCGCCGACGCGGCTACTTTCGCGCTGGTAATTTCCTTGCCATCAGTGGCCGAATAGACATCCCAGGAATTGGTGCCCGTCTTGACGTAGAAATTGGACATCGTGTGCGAATTGCCCAGCGAGTCGTAGACCGGCACGGGGAATTGCTTGGTCCACGACTTTTGCTCGCCCACGCTGAACGGCACCACGGTCGGCATGGCCGAGTTGGAATCGAGGTTGACCTGGGTATCGACCTTGGTGGTCGCCTGCGGCGCCATGTCGGACGGGTCGATCTGCAGCGGCACGGTGGCGCCGGCCAGGATCTTGCCGTTCGCATCGGCCGGATAGCCCGTCAGCTGGGCTTTCTGCGCATTGATGATGAAGCCGCTCTTATCGACCTGGAACTGGCCGTTGCGCGAGTACTGGATGGCGCCGTTCACGCTGGTGCGGAAGAAACCGCCGCCATTGATGGCGATGTCGAGCGGATTCGACGAACTTTCCAGGTTACCCTGGTTGAACAGCTGCGCCACTTGCGACACGGCCACGCCGATACCGGGCTGGTTGCCGCCCACGCCATACAGCGAGTTGGCATAGATGTCGGCAAACTGCGCCTGCGACTGCTTGAAACCCACGGTGGCCGAGTTGGCGATGTTGTTGCCGATGACGTCCAGCGATTTGGCGGCGCCATTCAAGCCGCTCAGGCCTTGTTGGAAAGACATTGTGTTCTCCTGGTAGAAATTAGGGGTAGAGGGTCTACGCTACAAATGAGCGGCTTACAAAATCTGTTTCACATCGGCCATGGTGATGCTGCCCACGCCGGGCACGTTCAACTTCACGCCGCCCGCGCCCGTCGACACGCTGGCGACCGAACCGAACATCAGCGCCGCCGCATCCGTGAGCTTGGCCCCGCCGCGCGTGGCTTCCACCGAAAAGGTGTAGGCGCCGTCGGCCAGCACAACCGGCTTGCCATCCTTGTCGAGGTCGGCGGTGGAGCCGTTCCAGCCCAGCGGCAAGGTACCCGCATCCTGCGGGCCCAGGTCGATGGAATGGACTTCCTTGCCCGCACTGTTGTAGATGATGACCTTGACGCTGTCGGCCGGCGTGGCCAGGTCCACGCCCATCAGGGCCGCACTCTTGCTCAGGGTGATGTTCTTACCTGCCGTCAGCACGCCGTGGCCGATAATATTCGCCGCCTGCATCGATTCGGCCTGCTGATAGCTGGTTTTGAGGGTTTCCAGCGTGGTATTGAGCTTGTTGACGCCCGTCACCGTGGACAACTGGGCCAGCTGACTCGTCAGCTGCGCATTATCCAGCGGGTTCATCGGGTCCTGGTTTTGCAGCTGGGTTACCAGCAGGGTCAGGAATTTGTTCGTTTCCTCCTCGACGCTGCCAGCAGCGGCAGTCGTCTTCTTCGGATTCATTGTCGCCATCAGGTCGGTGACGGGGCTGGTGCTGGTATCGATGGTTGCCATAATGGTCAGTCGGCCTTATTGGCCAAGCGAAAGGGTTTTCAGGAGCAGCGACTTGGCCGCGTTCATGGTTTCCACGTTGGTCTGGTACGAGCGCGAGGCCGACAGCATGTTGACCATCTCGTCGACCGTATTCACGTTGGGCATGGTGACGTAGCCCTTCTCGTCGGCCAGCGGGTTCTTCGGGTCGTAGACCAGCTTCATCGGCGACGGGTCTTCGATCACCTTCTGCACCTTGACGGCCGTGGCGCCGTTGGCCATGGGCACGGCTTCGAACACCACCTGCTTGGCGCGGTAGGCTTCGCCGCTGGCGCTGGTGGCGCTGTCGGCATTGGCCAGATTGCTGGCCACCGTGTTCAGGCGCTGCGCCTGGGCGCTCATGGCCGAACCGGACACATTGAAGATATTAAACAGCGACATGATTATTGTCCTCCCTGGATGGCCGTCAGCATGCCCTTGATCTGCGAGTTGAGGAAGGTCACGGCCGCCTCGTAGCGGATGGCGTTGTCGGCAAAGGCGTTGCGTTCAAGATCCATGTCCACCGTATTGCCATCGACGGCACCCTGGGCCGGCGCGCGGTACAGCAGCGGCGTGCCGTCGGCCAGGGTCTCGACCTTGCCGCCCGTGCCGCTCCCTGCGGCAGCGGCTACGCCCTTGCCCGGCATATGCTGCGGCGCCGTGCCCTTCAGGGCCGGCGGCACGCCATCGTTGCGCGCCATCGCCCCCTTCAGCGCGCTGGCGAAATCGACATCGCGCGCCTTGTAGTTGGGCGTATCGGCATTCGCGATATTCGAGGCGAGCAATTCCTGGCGCGTCGAGCGCAGGCTCAGCGCCGTCTCGTTGAAGCGCATGTAATCGTCGAGTTTCCCTATCATGTCAGGCTCCGGAAAGATCTGCCACTGGCGCCTGAGATGGCGGAAGGATGGCGGTATAGTGATGACAGGAAACATAGTACGGCGCCCACCGGCAAGGCCATCGCCGGATCAGACCGTACTTTTACCCCTTAATCGGCGCTTCGATCAGCGCTGCGCGCACTATCATGGCACTATTCCAGAGGCCTATCACCATGAAAACACCGCTCGCTTTCTTCTTCGCTCTTGCCGCCCTGCCACTATTGGCACAGGCGCAAAACGCCGGCCGGCAGACGCCGGAAGCGCTGCGCAACAGCGTGGAACAGTTCCTGCAAGTGCAAAGCAATGGCTTGCCAGGCAAGGTGACGGTCACCGTCGGCGCCGTCGATCCGCGCCTGAACCTGGCCGCCTGCCCCGCGCCGCAAGCGTTCATGGCGCCGGGCGCGCGCGCCTGGGGCAAGACCACGGTGGGCGTGCGCTGCACGGCGCCCTCCAACTGGACCATTTATTTGCAGGCCAACGTGGCCGTCGTGGGCGACTACGTGGCCAGCGCCGTGCCGCTGGCACAAGGGCAAGCCATCGACGCCAGCCAGCTGGTGACGATGCAGGGCGACCTGGCCGCATTGCCGGCAGGCATCGCCACCGACATGGCCCAGGTGGTGGGCGCCAGCACGAATATTTCCTTGCCGCCAGGCACGCCGATGCGCCTCGACACCCTGCGCCGCAAGCCGGTGGTCATGCAAGGCCAGTTGGTGCGCGTCGTTTCAAATGGCAACGGTTTCCAGGTGGCATCAGAAGGACGCGCCATCGGCAGCGCCGGCGATGGCCAGACGGTGCAGGTACGCACGCAGAGCGGCCAGCAGATCAGCGGCGTGGCGCGCGCGGGCGGCATGGTGGAGGTCGCCTTTTAACACGGATAGATAGCGATATTGTAGTCTGGCGCACTAAAGTTCCTGGATAGGATGCCGATAAGAAGTCATATCCCGGAGTTTCCTGACTTCGACCAGACGAGGATCACGCTGTGAAAATTACCGATAACACCATTAAAAGCAATCCCGGCCTGCCGGTGGCGCCCGCCAATACCTCCGGCGCCCGGAATGCCGAGAAAGCCCAGGCAACACCGACGACGTCGGACAATGTACGCCTGTCGCCGCAAGGACAGGCATTAGCGGCCAGTGCAACTGCCGGCAGCGGCGCCGTGTTCGACACGAAAAAAGTCGAACGCATCAAACTGGCGATCGCCGACGGCCAGTTCCAGGTCAACTCTGAAAAAGTGGCGGACGGTCTCCTCGACACAGTCAAGGACTTGCTGCACTCACGAAATAGATAGGTTCCCTCATGCAATCAGTGACTCCGTTTTCCAGCCTGCGCGACGAGCAACAGCTCATGACCACATTGCTGGCATTGATGAAAGAAGAACAGCGGCATCTGGTTGCGGCTGACATCGATGCAATCACGGAGCTCACGGCGCGCAAGACGGCACTCGTCGGACAATTGAGCCAACTGGCGGCGCAACGCCACCAGGCGCTGGCGACAGCCGGCTTCACGGCCGCCGAAGCGGGCATGGAAGACTGGCTGATCAGCGCCAGCGAAGCCGAAGCGGCGCCCCTGTGGAAAGCCCTGCTCGACACCACGCGCGAAGCGAAAGAACAGAACCGGCTCAACAGCCTGCTCGTCAACAAGCACATGCTGCACACGCAAGGCGCCCTGAACGCCATGCGCCCCACGGCCCAGAGCGGCAATTTCTACGGCCCCAGCGGCCAACCGATGACCAACACGGCCAGCCGGCGCGTGGTGATCGGCTAGTTTCCCTTACTTGCCCGTTCAGCCATGCGCGGGACGCCCCGTGTGCTGGCGAAATTTCGCCGCGATGGCTTGTCCCTTCGCTGCGGCGGCGGCCTGCTGCGCCGGGGTCAGCTCGTCCTGCAGCCAGTGCCAGTATTCATCCTGATACGGATTGGTGACGCCGGGCGCGAGGATATCGTCGTAAACGAGGCGCAGGGCCAGCAGGTAGCCATACGCTTGCGGCGCATCTTTCCGCACCACTTCGCCGTCGCGCAGATACGCCATCATCAGGGTAGCGACGCTGGAGAGTTCCGCCTCGTCCGCCTGCGCCGTCAGTTGGGCGATGGCTTGCCGCTTCCATGCCTGCACCAGCGGATCGTCGGGACGGTTGCGCAGCGCGCTGCGGTCGCCGAACGGGCCTTCCGACAGGAACAGGGTGGCGGCGCCCGGCACGCCCGCCTTCGCGGCGGTGGCCAGGTAAACCAGGCGGTCGTCGCGCTGGCGCTGCGTCAGCCCCGCGCACAGCTGTTGCTGGGCGGCTTTTTCTTCTGGCGTCATCTCGCGTCCCAGCTCGAATTCCAGCCCCGGCAGGCGGCTTTCGCGCTGGAAGACGATGCAGTCGTCGAGCAGATTGTAGGCCGCATACGCGTCTTGCGCCCTGCCGCTGGCGGCCAGGCGTTCGAGCCGCTGCGCCAGGGACACGACAAGAGGCGCCTGGGCCGCGGGAACGGAGGCATCGATATGCATATACGATTCCAGGCTGCGTCGCGGCGGCGCGCTGGCGGCAGCGACGCCCGCTTCCGGCACGCCGCCGTCGGGCGCAGGCCAGTACGCCAGCGCCAGCGCTGCCGCGATGGCGGCGGCGATGGCGATACCGGTCAGTTTGCTATTCATGATGAGGTGGCGCATAAAAGGAAATGCACGTTACCACAGGTGCGCGGCGGCATGCCGCACGCGGCGCGGGCAATCAGCCGCCGGCTTTTTTCGCCTGGTGACCCAGCCTGGTCAGCGCAGCAAGGATGGTGTCGACATGGTCGCCCTGCACTTCGATCACGCCATCCTTGACGGTGCCGCCCGAGCCGCATTGCGCGCGCAGCTGCTTGCCCAGCAGGGCCAGCGCGATGGCGTCCAGCGCCAGGCCTTTCACCACGGTGACGCTCTTGCCGCCGCGGCCCTTGGTCTGGCGCGACACGCGCACCGCGCCATCGCCGATTGGTGCCGCCTTGGCTTGCGCCTTGCACGCGCATTGCGCCAGCGGCTGGCGGCAGGCGGGACACATGCGGCCCGTTTCGGTGGAGTAGACGAGACCGCCCAGGGAGCTGCTTTTCATGAGGAAGAGATAAAAAGGGAGAAGGCCGCGATTGTACCAAGCGGCAGGGTTCAGTTGGCCGGCGCCGGCGCCGTCGGCACTTCCGTCACCGTCTCAGGGATGCCCGACAAAATCGTCACGGCGACCCGGCGGTTGCGCGCACGCCCTTCCGGCGTGGCGTTCGGCGCCACGGGGATGTTGTCGGCGTGGCCCACGGCCGTCAGGCGCGACGCCTGCACGCCGCTGGCGATGAACAGGCGCACCACGGCACTGGCGCGCGCGGCCGACAATTCCCAGTTCGAGGCAAAATTGGAATTGCTGATCGGCTGGACATCCGTATGTCCTTCCACCTGCACGTCGTGCGTGTCATCCTTGAGCAGCACGGCAACGGCGCGCAGGGCCTGGTCCGACTCCATCGTCAGGCGTGCCGCACCCGGGTCGAACAGTACGCTGGCATTGATTTCCACGCTCACGCCGCGGCTCGTCTGCGTGACCCGCACCTTGCCTTCCTTGACCAGCGGCGCCAGGGTGGACGTGAGGTCCTGCGCCAGGCGCGTCATGTGTTCGCGCTCGCGGCGGATGGCTTCCGTGCGGCGTTTCAGGGCGGGATTCGGCAGCGGGATCGCTTGCGGCGCTTCCATGATGATGGGCGGCGCGCCCTTTTCCAGGCTGAAGGCCTGGCCGATGGCGTTCTGGAAGACGCGGTATTTGCCTTCGTTGACTTGCGAAATCGCATACATGACGACGAAAAAGGCGAACAGCAGGGTGATGAAGTCGGCATACGAGATCAGCCAGCGGTCCTGGTTGTCCGGTTCCTCGTCATACTTCCTGCGCGCGCGCCGCATCATGGTCAATGCTCGTGCAAGAGGCTGGCCACGCGCTCTTCGATGATGCGCGTGTGGTCGCCCGTGGCGATGTCGTACAGCACGGCGGCCGTGATTTCATACTGCAGCACGCGGCGCGAGACGATGGCCTTGAGCTTGTTCGCCACCGGCAGGAACAGCAGATTGGCCAGGCCGACGCCATAAATCGTCGAGACGAACGCCACGGCGATGCCGCTGCCCAGTTTGCTCGGGTCGGTGAGGTTTTCCATCACGTGGATCAGGCCCAGCACGGCGCCCAGGATGCCGATGGTGGGCGAATAGCCGGCCGCCGATTCCCACACCTTGACGGCCTGGCGCTCGGCCATTTCGTAGGCGGAGATTTCCACGTCGAGCAGCTGGCGCAGCTTGTCGGGCGCGATGCCGTCGACGATCATCCTCAGCCCCTTGGCATTGAAGCGGTCGGCCGTGTTTTCCATCAGGCGTTCGAGCGCCAGCGTGCCGTCGCGGCGCGCCGTCAAACTCCATTGCCCGATGTCGCGCGCCAGCGCGGCACGCGTGTCGGCTGGCGGCAGGAAGACCCAGCGCAGCATTTCCAGGCCGCGCACGAAGGTGCGCAGCCGCGTTTGCAGCAGCACGGCGCCGAAGGTGCCGACGATGACGATGGCAAAGGCGGCCGGCTGCAGCAGGGAGGCCATCTTGCCGCCTTCCAGTGCCTGGCCGACCAGGAGGCCCGCCAGCGCCAGCGCCAGCCCGATTACGCTGGACCAGTCCACGCCAGCTCCCTCAAGGTTGCGCGCAGGCGCGCGACGGCCTGGGTATGCAGCTGCGAGACGCGCGATTCGGACACGCCCATCACCGCGCCGATCTCCTTCAGGTTCAGCTCTTCTTCGTAGTACAGGCCCATGAGTATTTTCTCGCGTGGCGGCAGCGCGTCGATGGCATCGATCACGGATTGCCGGAAATCGGTATCGAGCAGGGACCGCAAGGGGTCGCTGTCCTCGTCCACGCAATGGCGGTCGAGAAAGCTGTCATTGCCGTCCGGGTCATGAAAGTCTTCGTAGTACAGCAACTGGTGGCCGCCGCCGTCGCCCAGCATTTCCTGGTAATCGACCAGCGACATTTTCAGCAGTTTCGCCACTTCCGACTCCGTCGGCGGGTGTCCCAGGCGCTGTTGCAAGGTGCTCATCGCCTCTTCGATCTTGCGCATGTTCTGGCGCATGCTGCGCGGCAGCCAGTCGCTGGTGCGCAATTCGTCGAGCATGGCGCCGCGGATGCGCAGCACGGCATACGTCTCGAACTGCGCGCCATGCGTCTCTTCATAGCGGCTGATGGCGTCGAGCAGGCCGATCATGCCGGCCTGGATCAGGTCATCGACCTCGACCGAAGGCGGCAATTTCGCCTTCATATGGTGCGCCAGACGCTTCACCAACGGAATGTGCTCCGTCAGCAAATAGTCCTTGTTCGATTTCCCTTTGACCGTGTACATAGGCTGCTTATTGTTTTAACTGCTATCGTGTGCTGATGATGGATTCAGACGCTGAACTGATGCGGACTCCCCGTCTGGTACAAGGTGCCACCGAGCACCGGCGCCGCGGAACGGGCCAGTCGCTCGGCCAGTCCGCGAAACGCCACCGAGGCTCCCGCCAGCGGAAAGGCATCGACCACGCTGCGGCCCAGACGCGCCGCGCGGTGCAGATACTCATCGGCAGGCACCGATCCCATCGAAGTCAGTTTCACGGCCAGGTAGCGGCTCGCCGCCTGCGCCATATTATCGTATACCACTTTTGCCTCGGATTCGGAAGCGCCGGTGACAAGAATACCGAACGGGCGGCGTCCCAGCTCCTGGCTCAGGCGCTTGATCAGGCAATACGCCGCCTTGATCGAAGTGGCGCTGGTCGACACTTGCACCACGATATCGGACGAGGCCATCAGCGGCACGGGGAAGCAATCGCCCTCGTCGGCCATGACGCCGTCGACCAGCACGATGCCGCTCTGGCGCGCCAGCACCTCGAAGGTCTTGCCCAGGCGGCGCAGTTCGTCCGCACCCGCATAATCCATGCTGTCCATCAGGTGGTTGCGCGCGCCCAGGCTGGCCACGCCGAAGCCTTGCGGCACCTGGTGGATGACCTGGTTCAGGCCGCATTGCTGGCGCGCCACGTCGCGCAGGCTGGCGCCGTGCGCCAGTCCCAGGCGCGCGGCGACGCCATCGCTGCCGCCGCTGGCGTCGAGCAGCAGCACGTCATTGCCGCCGTAGACCAGCGAGGCGCCCAGGTTGACCAGCATGGCGCCCTTGTCGTCCTGCGGCGTGGCCGATAAAAATGTCATCACGCGCGGCTGCGGGCCGGCCAGCATGCGGCGCAAGCCTTCGGCCTGGTCGAAATCGAAATTAGCCAAGGCGCACCCCGCGCGCTTCATTGTTGCGGGCGGCCGCTTGCGCCATCAACAGCGGCAGTTCGGCATCGGAAAACTGCGTCGCCGCCGCATCGCGCTTGAGCTTGAAGGCGCGGTCGATCAGGTAGCCGCGGTCGGCCAGGTACAGGTCTTCCGGTACGCGCTGGCCGTTCGACACATAAAACAGGTTCAGTTTCTGGCGGATCACCACGTCGAGCACATTGCCGATCGAGGCCGCTTCATCGAGCTTGGTCATGATGCAGCCGGCCAGGCCGCTGCCCTGGTAGGCACGCACCACTTCATTCAGCGTTTCCTGCGTCGCCGTGGAGTTCAGGCACAGCAAACGTTTCACGTCGGCGCCCGCGCCCGACAGCATGGCCACCTGCTCCGTCACCATCTGGTCGCGCTGGCTCACGCCCACCGTATCGATCAGCACCGTGTGCTTGTTCTTCAATTCTTTCAGGGCGATGCGCAAGTCCGCTTCATCCTTCACCGAATGCACCATCACGCCGAGGATCTTGCCGTAGATGCGCAGCTGTTCGTGCGCGCCGATACGATAGGCGTCCGTGGTGATCAGGGCCAGTTTTTCCGGGCCGTGGCGCATCACGCAGCGGGCCGCCAGCTTGGCCGTGCTGGTGGTCTTGCCGACACCGGTCGGGCCGACCAGGGCGAATACGCCGCCCTGCTCCAGCATGGCGTCTTCATTGGCGACCGTATTCAGGTTGCGGCTGAGGACGGTCTTGATCCAGCGCATGCTTTGCGCGCCATCGAGGCCGGCGGGCAGCTTGTCGATCAGGTAGCGCGCCAGGCTGGCCGAGAAACCGGCGGCCAGCATTTCGCGCAGTACCACGGCTTTTTGCGGCTCGCGCTGCTGCGTCGAGCCCCACGAGATTTCCGCCAGCTGGGTTTCCATCATGCCGCGCATGGCGCGGATTTCATTCATCATGCCGCTCATCTCGGCGGCGGCGTTCTCTTTGACGTGCGCCAGCGCGCTGGCCATCATCTGCTGCATGCGGGCCATGTCCACTGGCTCGCCGGCTGCCTGGCGCGGCGCGACAGGACGTGGCGCAGCCGGGCGCTGGGCCGGGGCGGCCGGACGCTGCGGCGTGGCGAACTGGGTCTGCAACTGGGGACGGGGCTGGGACATTTCGGACGCGGCCGGCGGCGACGCCAGCGAAGCGGCATCGTCATTGGCCAGCGCGAGGATTTCCACCACGCCATCGGCCTGGCGGTTCGACAGGATGACGGCATCGGGACCCAGCGCTTCGCGCACCTTGCGCAGCGCATCGCGCGACGAGGCGCCCGTAAATTTCTTCACATTCATGACCGGCCTCCCAGGGCGGGGGTGGCGCAATATAGGCTGAACTGTGTGACCATCGTCGACTCCTGTTGCTTGGATGCTGTCTTCCACATGGACACAGATCACCCGGACAGTTTCCATTATTAGCGATGCTTGGAGGAAATGATCGAAGGAACAGGACGGGAAAGTACCCGTTATTCAGTTTGCCAGCAGGAAATTGATGAAAAAATAAGCAAAAATGGTGGAAGCAAGAGCTGGGGTCAGTCACTCACGACCGGAGTGCATCTCATTGAGACGCACTCCCCCGCCGGGGCTGACCCCGGCATTAACCATGTCAACTACTGCGCGCCCACCAGCGCCGTGACGCGGATGGTCTTGGTTTCCGGCACTTCCGCATGCGACAGCACTTTCAGCTGCGGCAAGGCGCGGCGTAGAAAACGCGACAACAGGGCGCGCAGCGGCGCCGGCACCAGCAGCACCGGCGTCAGGCCCAGCGCCTCCTGCTGCTGCGCGGCCAGCCCTGCTTGGTGGGCGATGGTATCGGCCAGGCCCGGCTCGATGCCCGCGCCGTCGCCGCCGTTGCCCATGGCTTGCATCAGCAGGCGCTCCAGGCGGCTGTCGAGGGTCATCACGGACAATTCGGCGGCACCGGGGAACAGTTGCTGCACGATGGCGCGGCCCAAGGAGACGCGCACCAGCGCCGTCAGCTCGTTCGGGTCTTGCGTATTGACCGTATGCTCGGCCAGGGTTTCGATGATGCTGCGCATGTCGCGGATGTGCACGCCCTCGGCCAGCAGGTTCTGCAGCACTTTTTGCAAGGTCGACAGCGACAGCATCTTCGGCACCAGGTCTTCCACCAGGCGCGGCGCATCCTTGCCCAGGTGGTCGAGCAGCGACTGCACTTCCGCGCGGCCCAGCAGTTCGGAAGCGTGCGAGGTAATCAGGTGGTTCAGGTGCGTGGCCACCACGGTGCCCGCATCGACGACCGTGTAGCCCATCGATTGCGCCTGGTCGCGCAAGCTCGCGTCGATCCAGGTGGCGGGCAAGCCGAACGCGGGGTCGCTGGTGGCCAGGCCCGGCAAGGTGCCGCTGGCCATGCCGGGATTGATCGCCAGGAACTGCCCGTTGAACGCTTCGCCCACGCCCACTTCCACGCCCTTGAGGGTGATGCGGTAGGCGGACGGTTTGAGCTCCAGGTTGTCGCGGATATGCACGGGCGGCGCCAGGAAACCCACTTCCTGGGCAAATTTCTTGCGGATGCCCTTGATGCGCTTGAGCAATTCGCCGCCCTGCGTCTTGTCGACCAGGGGAATCAGACGGTAGCCCACTTCCAGGCCCAGGGTATCGACGGGCATGATATCTTGCCAGCTGGCTTCTTCCTGCTCGGGCGCCACGGTCGCTTGCGGCACGTCGGCCGGCTTCTCGGCCGCCGCTTTTTCCTGCGTGCGCTTCTTGCTGATCAAATAGGCGGAGCCGGCCAGCAATGATGCCAGCAGCAGGAAGACCATGTTCGGCATGCCGGGAATCAAGCCCATGCCGCCGATGATGCCGGCGGTGATATACAGTACTTGCGGTTTCGCGAACAGCTGCCCCACAAGCTGAGTGCCGATGTCCTGGTCGCTGGCCACGCGCGAGACGACGATACCGGCCGCCGTGGAAATGATCAGCGAAGGAATCTGCGCCACCAGGCCGTCACCGATGGCCAGCAGGGTGTAGTTCTTGAGCGCATCGGCAAAGCCCATGTCGTGCTGCAACAAGCCCACCAGCAAGCCGCCGACGATATTGATGACGGTAACCATGATGCCGGCGATGGCGTCGCCGCGCACGTATTTGCTGGCACCGTCCATGGCGCCATAGAATTCCGCTTCCTGCGCCACTTCCGTGCGGCGCCGGCGCGCTTCGTCTTCGCCGATCAGGCCGGCGTTCAGGTCGGCATCGATGGCCATCTGTTTACCGGGCATGGCGTCCAGCGCGAAGCGGGCGCCCACCTCGGCGATACGGCCCGCACCCTTGGTCACGACGGTAAAGTTGATGATCGTCAAAATGATGAACACCACGATACCGACCGTGTAGTTGCCGCCGATCAGGAAGTGGCCGAACGCCTCGATCACTTTACCGGCCGCGTCGGCGCCCGTATGGCCTTCCGTCAGCACCACGCGCGTGGACGCCACGTTCAGCGACAGGCGCAGCATGGTCGACACGAGCAGGATGGTCGGGAAGGCCATGAAGTCGAGCGGCTTGACCGTGTACAGCGCCGTCAGCAGCACGATGATGGACAGCGCGATATTGAAACTGAAGAAGATGTCGAGGATGAAGGCCGGCAGCGGCAGCACCATCATCGCCAGCAGCATGATGATGATGATCGGCGCGGCGATGCCCTTGCTGGCGTTGCTGCTCATACCGCTGAGCCAGGCTGGCAATCTCAGGCCGTTCATGGTGTACTTCCTTTATTCTTGTCTGCCGCGTCGGTTGCGGCTTTGGTCTGCGATGCGGGGTCGAGCGGATCGAGCTCGGGCGGCACGTCGAGTTTCTTCGGCTTGTCGGGACGCTGGCCGTGGCCGCTGCCGTAGCTGCGCAACTGGAACACGTAGGCCAGCACTTCGGCCACGGCGCCATACAAGGCCTCGGGGATCTCGTCGCCGATGTCCGTGTGCTTGTACAGCGCGCGCGCCAGGGCCGGCGCTTCCAGGATGGCGACCTTGTGTTCGCCCGCCAGTTCGCGGATCTTCGCCGCCACCTCGTCGATGCCCTTGGCCACCACCTGCGGCGCGCCGCGCGAATTCTCGCCATACTTCAGGGCCACCGCGTAGTGGGTAGGATTGGTCACCACCACGTCGGCCGTCGGCACGTCGGCCATCATGCGGCGGCGCGACATTTCATGCTGCATCTGGCGAATTTTTGCCTTGATCTGCGGATTGCCGTCCGACTCCTTCGACTCTTGCTTGACTTCCTGCAAGGACATTTTCATCTTGTTGGCGTAGTGCCACATCTGGTACGGGCCGTCGATGGCGGCGATCAGGCCCAGCGCGCCCACAATCATCAGGAAGGCCGTGATCAGCAGGCTGATCAGATGGGCCGAACCGGCGCGCAGGGATTCGACCGACAGGCCCAGCACGGCATCCTTTTGATGTTGCATCACCATCCAGGCGACGACGCCGACGACGATGGTCTTGGCGACGGCCTTGAGCAATTCCACCAGCGCATTCTTCGAAAACATATTGCCCAGGCCGCGAATCGGGTTGAGCTTGCCAAAATTGGGCGTGAACGCCTTGGAACTGAACAGCCAGCCGCCCACCAGCACGGGAGAGGCCAGGGCGACGAGCATGATGGCCGCGGCGTACGGCAGGCAGGTCAGCAAGACGGAGCCCACGTCGTAGCCGATGCGCAACATCATCGCATCGGGATTGAGGATTTGCTCCCGGTCCAGGGTCAGGCCGGACACCATGACGGCCGTCAGCCGGCGCACGATGGCGTCGCCGGCAAACCACAGGCAGCAGCCGGACGCCATCAACACCGTAAACGTGGCCACTTCACGCGATCGCGGAACGTCGCCTTCCTCACGCGCCTGCTCGAGGCGCTTCGGTGACGCGGCTTCGGTCTTTTCTGCGTCGCTGTCTTCCGACATCAATCAACTCCGGTGAAGTCCTGCAGCCTGATTAGGCGCAATACGGACTGGGCATGAGACATTATCGGTTCAAGCGGGCGCACGCCATCGGCGGAACAGGGGGACAAATCCCCTGTATTTCCCTTTGCCTATAAGAAACTTAGCGGGACTTGCGCGCCTCGGCCTGTTTCACCGTTTGTTCTATCGCGCCAAACAGGGACTTGCCGTCATCGCCCAGCATCTCGATGCGGACAATATCGCCAAACAACAGGAACGGCGTGCTGGCGACGCCATCGGCGATCATCTCCTGGTTACGTCGCTCAACGATGCTGGAAAATCCCTTCTTGATTTCCTTGTTGGCGACACCGCCCGCACTGACCACGCTGCCGGCGCGCGCGTGGCGCGTCCGGCACAGATGGGCGAGCAATTGCGGATAATTAAACGCCATGTCGGCGCCCGCGTGGGGCTGGCCCGTCAATTTACCGTTCAGGCTGCAGCGCAAGGCGTAATGCACCTTGCCGCCACGCCAGGCGTCACCCAGCTCGTCGGGCGTAATGGCCAGCGGCGAGCAAGCCATGGCCGGCTTCGATTGAAGGTAGCCGTAACCGCTGGCCTGCTCGTCGGGCGCCAGGTTGCGCAGGGTGATGTCGTTGACCAACATCAACAGCTTGATGTTCAGGTGCGCCTGGTCCGGCGTGGCACCCATGGCCACGTCGTCCGTGATGGCGGCGATGCCCGCCTCGTAATCGATGCCCCACTGCTCGTGCGCCAGGGTGATGTCGTCGTGGGCGCCGAGGAAATCGTCGCTGGCGCCCTGGTACATGCGCGGCGCCTCGCGCAAGTTGGCGGGCGCGTCAACGCCCGCCGCCTTGCAGGCGCGTTCGATCTGCTGCAGGTAGGATGCGCCGGCCACGCGCAAGCTGCTGCGCGGCAAGGGCGCCATGCAGTTGGCAGGGTCGAAGTCGAAGGCGCGATGGCCGCGGCCGCTGTTGATGGTCTGGTACAGCAAATCGAGCTGGGGCGCGATGAAACTCCAGTCGTCGAGCGCCTTTTGCAGGGTCGAGGCGATGCCGTCGGCGAGGTGCGCCGTTTTCAGGTCGCGCGAGACGACGGCCAGCTGGCCGTCGCGCGTGCCATCGTTCAGGGTTGCTAATTTCATGTGCGGGAAACTTCGTCAAATGCAGGCTAAAGACGCCAAAAAGCCGGGATATTCCCGGCTTTGACAGGCAGGAGAGTGTTACGCGAGGAGAGCGATCTGCTCGGGCGTCAGGTAGCACCACTCGCCTTCGGCGATGCCCAGCGACTCCAGCGTCAGGCCGCCGATGGCGGAACGGTGCAGCGCGCTGCAATGGTTGCCAGCGGCAGCCAGCATGCGCTTGACCTGGTGGTATTTGCCTTGTTCGAGCACGATTTCCAGCTGGAATTCTCCGCGCTGAACGCAGACGAGGGCCGCCAGCGGGGCCGGTTCGTCGTGCAGTTGCACGCCAGCCAATAGCTGCGCCACCAGTTCATCGGTCACGGGCTCTTGCGTGGTGGCCTGGTAAATCTTGGGAACGTGACGCTTCGGCGACGATTGCGCATGGATAAATGGTCCATCGTCGGACATCAACAGCATGCCAGTCGTATCGTGGTCGAGCCGGCCGATGGGCTGGACTTCGCGCCAGGTGAACTGTTCCGGCAGCAAGGTCAGCACGCCAGGGTGATGGCTAGGCTTGCGCGAGCATTCAAAGTTGGCCGGCTTGTTCAGCGCCAGGTACAGGTGCTGGCGGACCACCCACTCTTCTTCAAACACGTGCAGCACCAGGCCTTCGGTCTCGACGGTGGTGCGATAAGTGGTCTGGGTGACGCCATCGATGACGACATCGCCATCTTCGATGAGGGAACGACAATATTTACGGGTGCCAAAACCCTGCGATTGCAGGATGCGGTCTAGGGATAATTTACTCATGGGCGTGACTTTACCAGAAGCGGCTGGCAGCGTGAAGCGGCGGGGCGCGCCGCCTGCGCCAGCCGGCGCACCGCGCACCGGCCTTGCGCAGGCACAGATACGGCGATGCACAAGGTGAGATTTCGATATAAATGGCCAATTCCTTTGAGATATATCAAGCGCTCGGAATATCGCGTTGATAGACTGAAACTTCGTTAGGAATCCGCCTAACGAGCTTTAGGAATAATAACCAGACAACGACCCACAAGGACATCGTATGAAGCATACCGATACCATCGCCTTACAAGGCAGCATCGCCGACATGCGCCAGCGCATCGCCACGGAACAAGCGGCCATGCACAAGGTCAGACTCGGCGTGGCGCGCTGGCGCAACGCCCCTGCGCCGCAGAAGGCGGACGCGCCGCCATCGCCAGCGAGCCAGACGCACTGGCATGCCGAGGCGCAATGTCATTTCATGTGCTGGCTGGAACTGGGCGGTTTTGCGCACGCGGATGCGGCAGCCGACAAGGTGAGCGCACCCGCCATGGCGGACATGCCGCCCGACATCAGCGCCAGCTCCGGCGGCGGCACGGCAGCGGAGCCGGCCCCCCTGCCCGCGCACTGTAACGGCTGCGCCGCCTGAGCGCGCCGCCATCGGACCCGCCATGCCCTGCCCCCGCATGCCTGCCTTGCCAGCCAGACCAGATCACGCATTGCGCGATGCCAGCCCACCCGGCATGGACGACGCACAAAAGGAAACGGCGGCATTGCGCCGCCGTTCCCAAGCCCCATCGGGACTTCAGTGAGGAATGTAAATTCACTCAAAACCACATCTGCGATGCGGCGAGTAGTTCCAAGACCTGCCAATCAAGTTAGTACTGACAACATAGTTGATATATCGCCCCTCCTTGAAAAGAACTACGCTTTCACTATAGCCCAAGCAGCGCCTTTTTCAAGCCAAATTACCACCTTATTGAAAATCATTCTCGACTGGCTTGCCTGCCAGCCAAGAGTGATGCCTTCAACGCAACGCCGGTTGTGACTGCCGCACGGCCGCCTTCATGGCGCCGGCGCCCATGGCGGCGCCAAATTTCTTCAGCACCCGCTCCGGCAAGCCTTCATGCTGCGTGTAGTCGACGATGTCTTCCGCCTTGACGACATCGCGCGCCACGCTGTCGACCGTGCCAAAATCGTCGGCCAGGCCCATTTCCACGGCTTTCGCCCCGGTCCAGTACAGGCCCGAGAAGGTATCGGCCGTTTCCTTCAGGCGCTTGCCCCGTCCCGTGCGCACCACGTCGATGAATTGCTGGTGGATTTCATTGAGCATGCCTTGCGCATACGCCTTGTGCTTTTCCGTCAGGGGGCTGAACGGGTCCATGAAGCCCTTGTTCTCGCCCGCCGTCAGCAGCCGGCGCTCGACGCCGACCTTTTCCATCACGCCCGTAAAGCCGAAGCCATCCATCAGCACGCCGATGGAGCCGACCACGCTGGCCTTGTTGACGTAAATGCGGTCGGCGGCGGCGGCGATGTAATAGCCGCCCGAGGCGCACATTTCATCGACCACCACATACAAGGGCTTGTCCGGATAGCCCTTGCGCAGGCGCTGCATCTCGTCGACGATCATGCCGGCCTGTACGGGACTGCCGCCCGGACTATTAATATGCAGCACCACGGCCACGGACCCGGCATCGGAAAACGCCTTGTCCAGCGCGGGGATGACGACGGCGGCCGAGCCGCTGCCTTCGGACTCGATGGCGCCGCTGATATCGATCAGGGCCGTGTGGCGACCCAGGGTTTCGCTGTCGTCGGCCGTGTTGTAGTCATAAAACACCCACAGCGCGAACAGCACGATCAGCAGGCCGAAGACCTTGAAAAAGATGCTCCAGCGGCGGTGCGCGCGTTGCTCTTGCAAAGTGGCAAATACCAGCTTTTCCAGCACGTCGCGCTCCCAGTTCCCCGCAGGGGCGCCGTGGCCGGCGGCTGGCGCGCTGCTGTCCAGCTTGTCATTCGTGTTATCGCTCATGGTTCACTTTGTTTAAATTGCAATAATGCCTGTGCCTGGCTTCAGGCCGGCAGCGGCTGGACATACTCGTCGGGCTGCCAGTACAGCTGGCCATCGCGCTCGGTCACGGGTATCGGACGCAAGCGGCCGCCCTTGCAGGGACCGCCCGCACAGTAGCCGCTCTCCGGCACATAGATGGCGCCATGCGTCGAACACATCAGGTACAAGCCGCTGGACTCAAAAAACTCGCCCTCGGCCCAGTCCAGTTCGATCGGCACGTGGGCGCAGCGGTTCAGGTAGCCATATGCCTTGCCACCGTGGCGCACGACAAAGCCCGTGGTCGCCTCGCCACCGGCCGAGACGGGAAAGCGCACGCCCTTGCCGCCATCGGCCACCGCATCGGCGGCACAAATGAATACGTCGACAACATCGCTCATCATGCGTGCTCGCTCAGCCATTGGTGCAGATCGGCCACCGTGGCGGCCGAATACAGGGGGTTGCAAGCCTGCAATTGCTCCACCGGATGCGCCCCATACTCTACGGCAATACCGGCCGCGCCTGCATTGCTTGCCATCAACAAATCATGACTGGTGTCGCCGATCATCACGGTGCGGCGCATATCCTGCCCCAGTTCGCGCGTCAGCTCCTGCAGCATGGCCGGATGGGGCTTGGAAAACGTTTCATCGGCACAGCGCGTCGCATCGAACAGCGACAGCAGCTTGACGGCATTCAGCGAACGGTTCAGGCCGACACGGCTCTTGCCCGTGGCCACCGCCAGGAAATACGCCTGCTGCGACAGTTCCTGCAGCATTTCCTGTACGCCGGGAAACAGGGTCAGCTCATGGTCGCGCGACAGATAGTGATAACGATAGCGCTCGGCCATGCGCGCATGGAATTTCGGCTCGACATCCGGCATCACCAGCTGCATGGCTTCCTGCAAGCCCAGGCCGATCACATGCGAAGCCAGCAACTCGGTGGGAATTGGCAAGCCCAGGTCTTTCGCCGACGCCTGGATGCACTTGACGATGGTCGAGGTACTGTCTATCAAAGTACCGTCCCAATCGAAGACGATCAGATCAAATTGCTTTCTTGCCATGTTTCCCGACGGCAAAGCCGCCGGCTCCTTGAGAATGAATGATGGCGACTGACTACCTTGTGAGTAGTGTCGCGCGCACGCGTTTGATAACTATCGTGCGGCAACGGCCAATGGTTTGCCCAAGCTTACCAAGAAACGCTCGCATTCGGCAGCCAGCGGCGCATTCAGGGTCATCGTCTTGCCCGTCTCGGGATGCGTAAACGTGATCTGGTGCGCGTGCAGGAACATGCGCTTCAGGGCGCCGCGCGTGCTGTCGGCTTTCAACAGGGCACGGTTGAGGGCAAAGTCGCCATATTTATCGTCGCCGGCGATGGCGAAACCGGACGAGGACAGGTGCACGCGGATCTGGTGCGTGCGTCCCGTCTTCAATTCCGCTTCCAGCAAGGCGAAGTTGTGATATTTATGCAACAGTGAAAACACCGTATGCGACGCCAGGCCATCAGCCTGCACGGCCACCCGGCGCTCGCCTTCGGCCGTCGTATATTTATGCAGCGGCAGCTTGATATGCTGGCGCGCATTCTTCCAGTCACCTGCCACCAGCACCAGGTAGCGCTTGTCCGTGAGGCCGTCGCGCATCTGTTCATGCAAATTCGTCAACGCCGTGCGCTTCTTTGCCAGCAACAGCAAGCCGGACGTGTCGCGGTCCAGGCGATGCACCAGTTCCAAAAACTTGGCGTCGGGGCGCGAAGCGCGCAATTGCTCGATCACGCCGAACGAGACGCCCGAACCGCCATGCACGGCCACGCCGGCCGGCTTGTCGATGACGAGCAGCTGCGCATCTTCGAAAATGATCTTGAATTCGGCGGCCGGCGCACCCGTGGGGGCCTTTTCGGCCACGCGCACGGGTGGAATGCGCACCACGTCGCCGGCGACGAGACGGTACAACTGATCGATACGGCCTTTATTAACCCGCACTTCTCCCGATCGCAAGATCCGGTAGATGTGGCTTTTAGGCACTCCCTTGCACACTCTTAATAAGTAGTTGTCGATACGCTGGCCTGCTTCTTCCTCGGCGATCGTTACGAATTGGGCTTGCGGCTGAACCGGGGGTGTTGAAGGGGGAACAACATCATTTTGACTCTTCATTTACTATGTCTTCCCAGAAATCTCTCTAAGTCCTTCATTTTGAATATATAATTGTTTTTGCTGCGGCCCTGGCTGCTGCGAGTGTAAGAATAAAAGCACATTTTACACAGGGGCGTCTCCACCGGCCTCGCCAAATTGCAAATTCGGTGGAAAAAAATGTATATGCACCATCCCCGCGCGAATCAAGGTTGCACCGTAGTTGTAATCGGATAAGGCGTGGAGATGCTGAAGTGAGTGTGGGATTATAAGGATAAGTACCCGTTAGCGCGACTTATCGAGTCGGGCTCGCGGGTTGATGAAGTTGATAACGCTTGCCGTTTTCGCCAAACCCCGTATGTGGCCAAATACTGAGGGTTGTCGATGATAGGCTGAGGCCAAGCCTCGCCATCGCGATCCCTGTAATGAGCCGGCTAACGATTTTGGCTCTGAATTTGCTGACCACTTGCATTCTCTGCCCCCGATGCAGTTCATTCTCATCCGGGCTGTTTCAGATGAGTTGCAAGTGTCCTGTGCACTCGGCATGACGATTGACCTCACCGCGCCTGTTGCGGCCGTAACGCATATCTCGTACGCGTTGTTGCTCCGCACGCCTGGGCATTTCCCCCGCCAGCACTCCCGTTCTCGCATATATCCCTGTACTTTCGCCGCTTCCCCGGAAGCGGATTTGAGATGGCCTACGGGTCGCGGAGTTATAAAAATGAAACGCATGTTGTTTAATGCCACGCAGCAAGAAGAACTGCGCGTAGCGATTGTCGACGGACAGAAACTGATCGACATCGATATCGAGACAGCCGGGCGCGAACAGCGCAAATCCAACATCTACAAGGGCGTCATCACGCGCATCGAGCCATCGCTCGAAGCGTGCTTCGTCAGCTATGGCGAAGACCGCCACGGCTTCCTGCCTTTCAAGGAAGTTGCCCGCACGTATTTCCGCGAAGGCGTCGATGTGCGTAACGCTTCCGTCAAGGAAGCGCTGCGCGAAGGCCAGGAAATCATGGTCCAGGTCGAAAAGGAAGAGCGCGGCAACAAGGGCGCCGCCCTGACCTCGTTCGTCTCGCTGGCCGGCCGTTACCTGGTCTTGATGCCGAACAACCCGCGTGGCGGTGGCGTATCGCGCCGCGTGGAAGGGGAAGAGCGTCAGGAATTGCGCGAAACCATGGATAAACTGGACTTGCCAGCTGGCATGTCCGTCATTGCCCGCACCGCCGGCATCGGCCGCAACGTCGATGAACTGCAGTGGGACTTGAATTACCTGATGCAACTGTGGCGCGCCATCGAAGGCGCCGGCAAGTCGGCCAACGGCGCTTTCCTGATCTACCAGGAATCGTCGCTCGTCATCCGCGCCATCCGCGACTACTTCCAGCCCGACATCGGCGAGATCCTGATCGATACCGACGAGATCTACGACCAGGCGCACCAGTTCATGAGCCACGTGATGCCCGACATGGTGCACCGCGTAAAACGCTACAGCGACGACGTGCCGCTGTTCTCGCGCTTCCAGATCGAACATCAGATTGAAACGGCGTACAGCCGCACCGTGCCGCTGCCATCGGGCGGCGCCATCGTCATCGACCACACCGAAGCGCTGGTGTCCGTCGACGTCAACTCGGCCCGCGCCACGCGCGGTTCGGACATCGAGACGACCGCCTTCAACACCAACTGCGAAGCGGCCGAAGAAGTGGCCCGCCAGCTGCGCCTGCGCGATCTGGGTGGCTTGATCGTCATCGACTTCATCGACATGGAAGTGGCAAAAAATCAGCGCGAAGTGGAACAGCGCCTGAAAGATGCGCTGCACCATGACCGTGCCCGTGTACAAATGGGCAAGATTTCCCGCTTCGGCCTGATGGAACTGTCGCGCCAGCGCCTGCGCCCTTCGCTGTCCGAAGGTTCGCACGTGACGTGCCCGCGCTGCTCCGGCACCGGCCACATCCGCGACACGGAATCGTCCGCCCTGCAGGTGCTGCGCATCATCCAGGAAGAAGCGATGAAGGAAAACTCGGCCACCATCCACGTGCAAGTGCCTGTGGACGTGGGCGCCTTCCTGCTGAACGAAAAGCGCGGCGAAGTACTCAAAATCGAGAACCGCCACCGCATCGCCGTGATCCTGATCCCGAACAAGCATCTGGAAACGCCGCATTACAAGCTGGAACGCATCAAGCACGACGATCCGCGTCTGGAAGACAGCCAGGCCAGCTACAACCTGGCCGAAAGTGCTGAAACCGACATGGCTTACAGCAAGCGCCAGAAGGAAGAAGCCAAGCCGCGCCAGGAAGCCGTCGTCAAGACGATCACCCCTGACCAGCCGGCACCGCTGGTCGAGCGCAAGCCCGTCGAAGCGAAACCAGCCCCGGTGGCCGCGCCTGCCGCACCACAAGGCCTGATCGCCAAGATCATCAGCTTCTTCACCGGCGCCCCGGCACCGGTGGCGCCAGCGCCCGCCCCTGCCGCACCAGCCAAGCCTGCCGGCGCCGACCGTGGCGACCGCAACAGCCGTGGTCCGCGTGGCCGTGGCCGCAACGGCAAGCCTGGCCGCGAAGAACGCGAACCAGGCCAGGCCCGTCCAGCCCTGGACGACGCCGCGAAGGAAGCGGAAGCACTGGAAAAGGCGGCCCGTCCGCCACGCCCACCGCGTCCGCCACGCGAACCGCGTGAAGCGGGCGAGGCAACGGCAGCACCACGCGAACGGGGCGAGCGCCCTGAACGCGCGGAACGTCCTGAGCGCGCAGAGCGCCCGGAACGCGCCGAACGTCCGCCACGCCAGCCACGCGAAGGCCGTGAACCACGCGCCGACAAGGCTGTTGTTGCTGAAGTGAAAGCTGACGAACTGGCCCTGCTTGGCGCCAGCGCCAGCGCCATCAACGTGGTCGTGGCATCAAACGGTCCGGACGCTGATGCAGCACCAACGAGCTTGCTGAAAGCGCCGGCAAATGCCGGTCCTGAAGGCGAAGAGACGGAAAATGACGTGGAAGGCGAAGAACCGCGCCGCCGTCGTCGTCGTGGTGGCCGCAACCGCAACCGCCGCGACCGCGAAACGGGCGAGCTGATCGAATCGGCAAACGGCGAGAACGAAGGCCAGGACGCGCCAGTGATCAGCTTTACGGTCGCTCCGGCGCCGGAAGCGGCCGCTGATGCTGCCCCAGTCGCCGTCGTGGCTGCCGCCGCTGTCGTCGCCGTCGCTGCGCCAGTGGAAGCTGCCGTCGTGGAAGTGGTTGAAGTGGTCGAAGTGGCCAAGGTGGTCGATATCGCCAAGGTCGAAGAAGCCGCGCCAGTTGCTGAACCGGTCGTAGCGCAAGCCCCTGTCGAAGTGGCTGCAGCGCAAGCTGAACCAGCCGCTGCCGAACCGGCACCTGCTGCCGAGTACAGCTTTGTCGAGAAAGCGGAAGCTGCACCAGCTCCAGCTCCAGCGGAAATCATCGTCGAAGCCGTGCCAGTGGTGGAAGCTGCGCCGCTGGTGGAAGCCGTCGCCGTGATCGAGGAAGCACCAGCGCCAGTGGCTGAAACGGCGCCTGCCGTGGTGGAAGCCGCTCCGGTGGTTGCCGACGTTGCTCCTGCTCCCGCCCCTGCTCCAGCGCCGGCACCTGTCGTCGCTCCAGCACCCGTGGCAGCGCCGCTGGACTTGAGCGCGGTGCTCGGTTCGGCCGGCCTGACCCTGGCGGCCACCGACCCGGAAAAACTGCGTCTGGCGCAGGAAGCGGCCGCCAAGGCAGTCGCTCCCGTGCGCAAGCCGCGCGAACGCAAGCCATTGCCGCCGCAATCGGATGAGCCGTTGATCCAGGTCAACACGCAACGTCCATAAGCGCGCCGGGTTCGCCCAGCCGCCAATGATGAAAGGGGGAGCTCAGGCTTCCCCTTTTTTACGTCCCCACCTTTGCCAGCCAGCCGCCATGCACGAGAACGCCAACCTTCCCCGCCCCGCCCCCGTCAGCCTGCGCAGCGCCTTCTGGTACTGGCTCAAGCTGGGCTGCGTCAGCTTTGGCGGCCCGGCCGGGCAAATCGCCATGATGCATGCGGAACTGGTGGAAAAGCGGCGCTGGATTTCCGAACAGCGTTTCCTGCACGCCCTCAATTACTGCATGCTGCTGCCGGGGCCGGAAGCGACCCAGCTGGCCATCTACATCGGCTGGCTGATGCACCGCACGCGCGGCGCCCTGGTAGCGGGCCTGCTGTTCCTGCTGCCCTCGCTGGGGGTGCTGATCATCCTGTCCTGGCTCTACATGGCCTACGGCCACGTGGCCGCCATCGCCGGCATCCTGTACGGCATCAAGCCGGCCGTCGTCGCCATCGTGCTGGCGGCCGCCTGGCGCCTGGGGCGGCGCACCTTGCGCAGCCCCGGCCTGACGGCCATCGCGGTGGGCGCATTTATCGCCATCGCCGTGCTACAGCTGCCATTTCCGCTGATCGTGCTCGCCGCCGCCCTGCTGGGCATGGCGGGCGGGCGCTGGCTGCCGGCCCATTTTCAGGCCGGCGGCACCTCGCATGGCGGCGCGGCCCGCTACGGCGCCGCCCTGATCGATGACGACACGCCCACGCCGGAGCACGCGCAGCTCAAATGGCCACGTCTGCTGGGCACGGCCGCCGTGGGCCTGGCCCTGGCTTGCATCACCTGGCTGGGTCTGGCGCTGCTGGGCGGGGTGGACCAGCCGCTGGCGCAGATGGGCGTGTTTTTCAGCAAGGCGGCCCTGCTGACGTTCGGCGGCGCGTATGCCGTGCTGCCCTACCTGGTGCAGGGCGCCGCCGACCATTACCACTGGATCACGAGCGCGCAGATGATGGATGGCCTGGCGCTGGGCGAAACGACGCCAGGCCCCCTGATCATGATCGTCGCCTTCATCGGTTTTGTCGGCGGCTGGAGCCATGCCGCAGGCATCGCCGGCGAACACCTGTGGCTGGCGGGCGTGTGCGGCGCGCTCGTCGCCAGCTGGTTCACCTTCCTGCCCTCGTTCATCTTCATCCTGGCCGGCGCGCCGCTGGTGGAAGCGTCGCGCGGCAATGTGCGCCTGAGCGCACCGCTGACGGCCATTTCGGCGGCCGTGGTGGGCGTCATCGCCAGCCTGGCCCTGTTCTTTGGCCGCCACGTCTTCTGGCTGGAAACACCCGTGCCGCACTGGGACTGGCTGGCGATGCTCATCGCGCTGGCGGCCGGCGTGGCGCTGATCAGGTTTCAAGTGGGCACCATCAAATTGCTGCTCGCCTGTGCCATCTTCGGCCTCGTGCTATCGTATCTGCCTTGACCGATTTAACGTAAGTGGTATCACCTTTCATGGCTGACAAGATTATCTACCTCGCCGAGGCCCGCAATGGAGCCTTGGCGATCCCCGCGCGGCTGGAAAGTCCCAGCGGCAGCGTGGCCGACAGCCTGGGCCGGCCCCTGCACGACTTGCGCATCTCGATTACCGACCGCTGCAATTTCCGTTGCGTGTATTGCATGCCCAAGGACGTGTTCGACAAGAACCACGTGTATCTGCCGCACACGGATTTGCTGTCGTTCGAGGAAATCACGCGCATCGCGCGCCTGTTCGTCGCGCACGGCGTGGAAAAGATCCGCCTGACGGGCGGCGAACCGCTGCTGCGAAAAAATATCGAAAAGCTCATCGCCATGCTGGCCGCCCTGCGCACGCCGTCAGGCCAGCCGCTGGACCTGACCCTGACGACCAACGGTTCACTGCTGGCCAGAAAGGCGCAGGCGCTCAAGGATGCGGGCCTGAACCGCGTCACCGTGTCGCTCGACTCGCTCGACGACGCCACCTTCAAGCGCATGAACGACGTCGATTTCGCCGTGGCCGACGTACTGCACGGCATCGACGCGGCGCACGCGGCGGGCCTGGGGCCGATCAAGATCAACATGGTCGTCAAGGCCGGCATGAACGAGCAGGAAATCGTGCCCATGGCGCGCCACTTCAAGGGCACGCCCTACATCTTGCGCTTCATCGAATACATGGACGTGGGCGCCTCGAACGGCTGGAACTTGCAGGAAGTCATCCCGTCCGCTGAAGTCGTGCGCCGCATCGGTGCACACATGCCCTTGCTGCCCATCAACCCGAACTACACGGGCGAGACGGCGGCGCGCTGGCGCTACGCCGATGGCGACGGCGAAATCGGCCTCATTTCCAGCGTCACGCAAGCGTTCTGCGCCGATTGCAGCCGCGCCCGCCTCTCGACCGAGGGCAAGCTGTACACGTGTTTGTTCGCCAGCAGCGGCCACGACTTGCGCAGCCTGCTGCGCGGCGGCCATAGCGACGCGGAAATTTCCTCGGCCGTGGCGCAACTGTGGCGCGGCCGCACCGACCGCTATTCGCAATTGCGCACCAGCCAGACGGATTTGACGGGCACCACGCTTGAGCACGGTAAAAAGAAAGTGGAAATGTCGTACATCGGCGGCTGAATCGGGCGCGGCGCGCGCCCGCCGCTGCTACCATGGCGCATGCACCCACTTCCTACCTGACATGATCAACACACACGACATTACCGGCCTGATCCTGGCCGGCGGCCTCGGCACGCGCATGGGCCAGCGCGACAAGGGCATGCTGCCGCTGCATGGACAGCCCCTGGCGCGCCACGTGCTGCAGCGCCTGGCGCCGCAAGTGGGCCAGCTGGCCATCAGCGTCCACGCCGATGCCGGCGATTACGCGCGCTTCGGCCTGCCCGTGTGGCCGGACGCACTGCCGGGCCAGCTGGGCCCGCTGGCCGGCATGCATAGCGGCATGCAACATGCCGGCACGCCCTACCTGCTGACGGTGCCGTGCGACTCGCCCCTGCTGCCGCCGGACCTGGCGGCGCGCCTGGCCGCCGGCTTGACGCAAAACAATGCCGACCTGGCCATCGCCGTCACCGAAGAGATCGACCCGGCGACGGGATCGACCGTGCGCCGCCCGCATCCCGTCTTTTGCCTGGTAAAAACCTCGGCCTTGCCCCAGCTGGACGCGTATCTGCTCGGCGGAGAACGCCGCATGCGCACCTGGCACGGCCCCCTGAAGCTGGCCGAGGTAGTGTTCGAGGATGACGCCGCGTTCGGCAACATCAATACGCCGGACGAGCTGGCCGCCCTGCAGGCGCAGGGATTGAGCGTGCCGATGGCGCAAGCCATCCTGGCCGACAGCGTCGCGCCCGTCGCCGATGTGGAACAACTGCCGCTGCCGCAGGCGTTCGAGCGCATCCTGGCATCCGACATCATCTCGCCCATCAGCGTGCCCGCGCACGACAATTCCGCCATGGATGGCTATGCGCTGCATGGCGCCGACCTGGGCGGAAGTACCCCATTGACCCTGGCCGTGGTCGACACCATCCTGGCCGGGCGTCCCGGCACGGTGGCCGTGCAACGCGGACAATGCGCGCGCATCATGACGGGCGCCGTCATGCCGGACGGCTGCGACAGCGTGGTGCCGCAGGAACTGGTGCGCCAGGCCAGCGCAAGCAGCATCACGCTGGCACCGGATGGCATTCGCACCGGCGACAACCGCCGTTTCAAGGGCGAAGACTTGATGCAGGGCAAACCGGCCTTGCTGCAGGGCAAACGCCTGGGTCCGGCCGAACTGGGTCTGCTCGCCTCGCTGGGCATCGCCACCGTGCCCGTGCGCCGCCGCCTGCGCGTGGCCTTCTTTTCCACGGGCGACGAATTGCGCTCGATCGGCGAACCACTGGACGCGGGCTGCATCTACGACAGCAACCGCTACACCTTGCTGGGCATGCTGACCCGCCTGGGCTGCGAAGTGCTCGACATGGGCATCGTCAAGGACAATCCGCAAGCGCTGGAAGCGGCCCTGCGCGGCGCCTGCGCCAAGGCCGACGTCATCATCACCTCGGGCGGCGTGTCCAGCGGCGCGTCCGATTTTACGCGCGACATCCTCGCGCGCCTCGGTGAAGTGGCCTTCTGGCAGATCAACATGCGTCCGGGCCGCCCCATGGCCTTTGGCCGGATTGCCAGCGAAGGCGACACGGCCTTGCTGCTGGGCCTGCCCGGCAACCCCGTGGCCGTGATGGCGGCGTTTTATTTCCTCGCCCGCCCGACCCTGCTACGCATGATGGGCGCCGATGCGGACACGGCCACCCTGCCGCTGCTGCAAGTGGCGGCGCAAGCACCGATCCGCAAGAAACGGGGCCGCACGGAATACCAGCGCGGCATCGTCGAACGCGGTGCGGACGGGCGCCAGCACGTGCGCGTGACGGGGGCGCAAGGCTCCGGCATCCTGCGCTCGATGACGCAAGCCAATTGCATGATCGTGCTGCATGCAGCGCAAGGCAATGTGGCCACGGGCGAGCTGGTCGATATCGTGCTGTTCCATGGATTGACCTGATGAAACCTCTGCTTCTGGCGCTGGCCCTGCTGCAGGGCATGGCGGCGTACGCTGGCGAAGTCCACAGCAATGGCTACACGGTGCGCTTCGACGAGCGCATCGAAACGGCGCCGGGCGATTTGCATGGCGCCAGCGTGGGCCGCATCAGCATCGTGCGCGCCGCCGATCAAGGTCCCGCGTGGCAGGAAAACACCCGCTTGCAGCCGGGCTGCGGCGCCATTGCGGCCGTCACCGTCCTCAACGATAGCTATGTGGCCCTGTGCGGCCACTTGGGCGGGCGCCATTACACGCAAAAGATCATCTTCATGCAAGGCAACTCGCCCAGCATGGTGAGCGTGGACCAGTTCGATTCGCCCAGTGCCGTGCGCGTGGAGCGCGACGGATCGCTGGCCATCGACGTCCTGCGGCGCGACCGCTTCCCTGGCGAACTGACGGGTCCGCATTATTTTCCCACCGTGTACCGCCTGCACCACGATGACGCCACGTTCGGTTTCGTCCCCAGCTTTGATGGCGATGCCGCCGAGCGCTACTGGCAGCACTATCGCGCCACGCGCCAGGCGGCGCCAGCGGCGGACGTACTGCCGGAACTGCTGGCATCGCTGCTGGCCGCGCAGGCTGGCAAGCAGCCCATCTGCACCGAGCTGGCCACGCTCGCCGCGGATCTGCAGCGTGACGGCCAGCCGCACGATGCCCAAGGTGCGCGCACCGTGGTGCTCGCCTGGCTGCACAAGTTGCCGGCCATCGGCTATCCCCGCTTCGACGCACCTGCCTGCCGGGGCACTTTCTAGCGCGACAGGCGATCGGCGCTGCGGCGCCAGCTCGCTCAACATCCTTCCTCCAGCACCACCACCACGGCCCGCCCAGCGCGGGCCGCTCGCATTGTCCCCTCGCAATCAAATCACCTGCACGGCAAGCGTTCGCCTATCGAGATAAAAATATCAATTATTTCTTTAAATACCATAAGAATAAACACAACAATAATTGTAATTATTTTATTTATTTGTTGATACTACAGTTTCTTCGGTGATAACATCCGAACTCGCATAAAAATTCAATTTTGATATTGTTTTCACGAGGAAACTAAAAATGAGACACCATTCATGGATCGCGGCCGTCAGCATGCTGGGAACGGCTTGCCTGCTTGGCATGTTGTCCCTGGCGCCACTGCCCGCCTATGCCAAAGGGGCACCACGGG
This sequence comes from Janthinobacterium sp. UMAB-60, assembly GCF_900095235.1. Classification (NCBI taxonomy): domain Bacteria; kingdom Pseudomonadati; phylum Pseudomonadota; class Betaproteobacteria; order Burkholderiales; family Oxalobacteraceae; genus Janthinobacterium; species Janthinobacterium sp. UMAB-60. The sequence goes on along the minus strand of NZ_LT607494.1, from coordinate 98,614 downwards.
CCGACGTGCTGGAGCATTGCAGCTGGAACCGCCCGGGCGCCGACCCGTTCATGGGAGATGTCGTTGCAGCAGTGGACAGGTACCCGGACATCGCGCCGCAGGTGCGCGAAGAATTGAAGGCGCGCATGCGCGCGCGCCAGTACGATGAAATCGTCGTCATCAGCCGCGACGCCATCCGCGGCAAGGGCAATTACGATGCGCGCATCAGCGACATGCATTTCGGGCCGGGCCGCGTCTGCCGCAATGTCACGCGCTCAGGCTGGAGCGAGCAGATGCAGGAAAGGGGGCTCGTGTACTGCGTGCAGAGCGTTTGCATCCTCGTGCCCACCGTGTGCCGCAATGTCAGCCGCATCACGCGGGCGGCGGCCGGGCCGCGCG
>NZ_LT607494.1:48450-98148 GCF_900095235.1 Janthinobacterium sp. UMAB-60 | reverse complement strand
CGGCGGACCACCGCCGCGCGGCAGCAGCGTCATCGACTCCTTGGTGCCGAGCATCATCCTGCCCTCGCTGCCGCCCACCGACCTGTCCGTCCTGCCGGCCGTGCCGGAACCGCAGACCTGGGCCATGCTGCTGGCGGGATTGGCGCTGCTGGCCTGCGCCACGCTGCGCCGCCGGCCAGCGGCGACCTGAACGCCGAGGGCGCTATTCGCCGTCGGCCTCGGCGGACAGCCCCGCGTCCGCCGCGCCCAGCAGCAAGGCGGCCGCCTCGCCCGGCAAGGCTTCCACGGATTTCAGTTTGCGCGCCATCTGCCGGCTGCGCACTTCCGCGCTTTCGATATTTTTCGCCGCCTTTTCCAGGGTCAGCCGGGTTTGCGACAGCACATCGCCAAACTTGCCGAATTCCGTCTTGACGGCGCCCAGCACTTGCCACACTTCCGACGAGCGTTTTTCCAGCGCCAGGGTGCGGAAACCCATCTGCAGGCTGTTGAGCAAGGCCGTCAGCGTGGATGGCCCGGCAATGCTGACCCTGTGTACGCGCTGCAATTCGTCGGCCAAGCCCGGGCGGCGCAGCACTTCCGCATACAAGCCTTCCGTGGGCAGGAACAAAATGGCGAAATCCGTCGTCTGCGGCGGCGCCAGGTATTTCTCGGCGATGGTTTTCGCCTCGCCCCGCACGGCCCGTTCCAGCTCGCGGCCGGCCACGGCCACACCGTCCGCATCGGCCCGCTCGGCCGCGTCCACCAGGCGCTCGTACTGTTCCTTGGGGAACTTCGCGTCAATCGGCATCCACACGGGCGGACCGCCGTCGACCATGCCCGGCAGTTTCAGCGCGAATTCCACGCGCGCGCCGCTACCCGGCAGCGTTTCCACGTTCTTCGCGTACTGGTCGACAGTGAGTACCTGCTCCAGCAGCATTTCCAGCTGCACTTCGCCCCACGTTCCCCGTGTCTTGACGTTGGTGAGCACCCGCTTCAGATCGCCCACGCCCAGCGCCAGCTGCTGCATTTCACCGAGGCCCTGGTGGACTTTTTCCAGCCGCTCCGACACTTGCTGGAACGACGCACTAAGGCGCGTTTCCAAGGTGGCGTGCAGTTTTTCATCGACCGTCTTGCGCATCTCTTCCAGGCGCGCGCCGTTATCGGCCTGCAAGTCGCGGATCTTGTTTTCCAGGGTGGCGCGCACTTCCAGCATGCGCTGCGCATTCGATTCCGTCAGCTGCGCCAGCGTTTGATTGGTGCTGTCGGCAAAACGCGCCAGGCTTTGCGCCTGTTCCTCGCGCCCGACTTTCCCCTGCGCCTGCATCTGCGTGCGCAGGCTGTCGAGCTGTTGCAAAGTTGCCGCCTGGAATTGCGCCAGGCCGGCCGCCAGGTCTTGCCGCGTGGCTTGCGCCGACGCCTGCAACTGCAGCCGCACTTCGCGTTCGACCCGGTCGATGCGTTCCAGGCTTTGCTGCTGGTGCTGTTGCACCAGCGCCAGCGTGGTGGCGCCATCGCCGGCCGCGCCACGCGGGCGCAGCAGCAGCAAAATCAACAGGACGATGGCGACGATGGCGGCGCCCAGCAGGCTGTAAAACTCGATTGGACTCATGGGTGTCAGTCAGGTTTGTTGCGCATCCAGTCGGCCGTCTGATAGAACGATTCCATCAGGCGCACGCGCAGGGACTCTTCGATGCCCGTGTCTTCCATGGCCCAGGCCATGGCGCGCAGCCACTGGTCGCGCTCGCTGGTGCCGATGGCGTAAGGCAAGTGGCGGGCGCGCAGGCGCGGGTGGCCGAATTTCTCGATATACAAATCCGGCCCGCCCATCCAGCCCGTCAGGAAAAAATACAGCTTGTCGCGCGAACCGTCCGTCGATGGCGGATGCATGACGCGGATGCCGGCAAACTCGGGCTCAAGTTCCATCAGATCATAAAAACGGTCGACCATTTCACGCAGCACAGGGGCGCCGCCGATGGTCTCGTACAGGGTGGGGGCAGTGGTATCAGTCATGGCCGCCATGATAGCGCAAGCGCCGGCGGCCCACGCGGCGCCCGCTGTCACTGCCACAATAAATGGCAACATACTTGACTACTCAAGCTTGAATCAACTACCATGCAATCTTTAAACCCGAACTGATAACCATGTCGACCACCGCAGAATCCCCTTTGCTACGCAATAGCAACTTCCGCTGGCTGCTGGGCGGCGGCCTCGTTTCCATGCTGGGCGACCAGTTCAGCATGCTGGCCCTGCCGTGGCTGGTGCTGAGCCTGACGGGCGATAGCCTCAGCCTGGGCATCGCCGTGGCCCTGATGGGCGCCCCGCGCGCCGTACTCATCTTGCTGGGCGGCACCGTCGCCGACCGTTACTCGCCCCGGCGCGTGCTGCTGCTGAGCAAATATGCGAACGCTGTCATCCTGCTGGCGCTGGCCGGGCTGCTGATGCTGGACCAGGTCAGCCTGGCACTCGCGTATGCGGCCGCGCTGGCGCTGGGCATCGCGTCCGCCTTTGGCATCCCGGCCGGCACGGCCATCCTGCCGCAAGCCGTGCCGCCGCAATCGCTGCAGAATGCCAACGGCTTGCAGATGGGCACGCGCCAGTTGTCGCTGCTGGCCGGCCCCCTGCTGGCGGCGCTGGTGCTGGGCGCCCACGACGGCGCGCAGAAAACCCCCATGGCGGCGCTGGCCGTCGCCTTTGCCATCGATGCGCTGACGTTTGTGTTTTCCGCCTGGACCTTGCGCCAAGTCAAGCTGCGGCCACTGGCCGCCGCCGCGACGCAAGGCATGTGGCGCGACATGGCGGCGGGCCTGTCCATGGTGTGGCGCGACCTGCCCCTGCGCAGCTGCTATGCCTACTGGGCGCTGGTGGCCTTCTTCGTCATGGGGCCGCTGCACGTGGCCTTACCCGTGCTGGCCAGCGAACGCCTGCACGGCGCCGCGGCGCTGGGCTTGCTGATGGGCGCGCACGGCGCCGGCACCCTGGCCGGCATGCTGGCCTCCAGCCTGGGCGGCGCCTGGCTGCGCCGCCATTTCGGCGCCACCCTGCTGCTGGTCGATGCCGTCGTGGCTTGCTTGCTGATGGCGCTGGGACAAATCAGCACAGCCTGGCAAGGCGCGGCCCTGCTGGCCGTCACGGGGCTGCTGGGCGGCTACTTGCAGGTGGCCATCTTTACGTGGATACAGCGGCGCGTGGCGCCCGCCATGCTGGGACGGGCGATGGCGCTGTTCATGGGCATCTTCCTGGGCCTCGCGCCGCTGTCGGCGGCCGCCACGGGCGCGCTGCTGCGCCACCTGAGCGTGGGCGAGCTGTTCTGCGGCGGCGGCGCCCTGCTGCTGGCGGCCGCCGTGGCCGCCGCCCTGTGGACGGACATCCCGCACATCGCGGGCAACCCTTCCGTATCTTCACCTTGAGAAAGTTCCACCATGGATAAAACACGACAAGCGGCCCTGAAAACGGCCTACCGGCAACAAGCGCCAGCGCTGGGCATCATCGCGCTGTGCCACGTGCCCAGCGGGCGCACCCTGCTCGAACGCAGCCGCAACGCGCCGGGCGCGCTGAACCGCCACCGCTTCGAACTCAAGCTGGGCACGCACCGCAACGCCCGCCTGCAGGCGGACTGGCGGCGCGACGGGGAAGCGGCCTTCCACTTCGAGCTGCTCGACGCCGTCAAGGTGCCCGACGACCCCGCCTTCGATGCGGAGGCCGAGCTCGATGCCCTGCTGGCGCTGCACCAGGAGCAACTGCAGGAGCGGGGGCAAGCACTGTATTGAACAGTATTGCTTTACACTTGCGCACTCAAGCACTGCGCAGCCAACACAAAGAAAACCATGACCGATCACACTTCCCCGTCGCCGGACGGCGCCAGCGCGCTGGACTTTTGCCTGCGCCTGGCGCGCGCCCAGGCGCTCATCGTGCGCCGCTTCGACAGCATCCTGGGCAATCTGCACGGCCTGAGCTTTGGCGATTATCAATTGCTGTACCACTTGCAGCGGGCGCCCGGTGGCCGCCTGCGCCGCATCGACCTGGCCGAGCGCCTGGCGCTGACGGCGTCCGGCATCACGCGCTCGCTGATACCGCTGGAAAAAATCGGCCTGGTGGCGCGCCAGGCCGATGCGCGCGATGCCCGCGTCGGCTATGCCGTCATCACCGAGGCGGGGCAAGCCCTGCTGATCCACGCCGATGCGACGGCGCAGGCGCTGGGCCAGGAATTGCTGGGCAGCGCCAGCGCGGAGCAGCTGGCACCGCTGTCCATGCTGCTGGGCGGCATCGCCGGCAGCCAGCCAGGCAACGGCTGACGCGCTCCCCCTTATACCAGCGCCAGCCTGCGCAGGCGCCGCGTCGATGGCCACTGCTCCACGCCCGTCTCGTCGCGGATGGCGGTGCAGGCGGCCAGCAGCCTGGCGATGTCTGCGTCGTCGAGGGCGGAATTGAGGGTCAGGCGCACGAGGGCGCGGTTCTTCGCCGTGGCCGGGGCGCAGAACATGGCGCCATAAATGCCGTGCCGTTCCAGCGCCTGGCGCAGGGCCAGGGTGGCCGGTTCGCCGCCCGCCTCCAGCGCCACGATCTGCTCCGTGCCGTCGCTGACGTTGTAGCCGAGCTCGCGCAAGCCCTCGCGCACCTGCAGCGTGTGGCGCCGCAAGGCGGCGCGGCGCCCGTCGGCGGCCATGATGAAATCGAGCGCCGCCCCCAGCCAGGCCAGTTCATGCGCCAGCAGGCAGGAACTGAAGATGGCGGGGCGCGATTCGGACAAGAAATATCCCTTGAAGCGGCTGGAACAGCTGATGAAGCCGGCACGCCCGGCAAACGCCTTGGCCAGCGAAGCCGTGCGGAAATGCACACGGTGTCCCAGTCCCCACTCCTCCACCAGGCCCGCGCCCTGCGGGCCGTGCGTGCCCAGCGAATGCGACTCGTCGACCACCACCACGCAATCGCTGCGCTCGGCGATGTCCAGCAATTCCAGCAGGGGCGCCAGGCTGCCGTTGGTGCTGTACAGGGCATCGACGACGATCACGCCGCGGCCATGCTTTTCTACCTGCCGCCGCAAATGCGTCATGTCGTTGTGCAAAAAGGCGACGGCCTGGGCCTGGGCCGACAGCACGCCTTCCCACAGCGACGCATGGGCCTGCATATCGAGGTAGACGGGAATGCCGGGGCCGGCAATACACTGCAACAAGCCGACGTTAGCCGCCATGCCGGACTGCGCCAGGATGCCATCCTCGCAGCCCATGAAGCGGGCCAGCCGGCTTTCCAGCCGGTGCTGCTCGCTGCCTTCCTGCAAATACACGGCCGACATCAGCATGCCGCCCGCGTTCGCCTGCAGGGATGCCACCTGGGCCGCCACCAGGGCCGGTTCGGCGGCGATGGACAGGTAATCATTACCTGCCAGAAAAATGGCATCGGCCGGCGTGGGCTGCCAGGCATGCGGATGCTGGCCGCCCAGCAATTGCTCGATGCGCGTGACATGATGCGCATCCATGCGCCGCACGATGTAATCGGGCAGGCAGTGTTCGGCGCGGGCAAACGACGGGGCGTGAAGGCTGGTCATAATGGTCATAAGTTTTCTCCTGGGGAAATGTTTGCTGCAGATTAAAACCTTGACCGTGTTGCCAACCCGTCCATTGACGTATATCAATGTCCAGTCAGATAGCCGTTCAACCAGGAAAAATTACGCGATGATGACGTTCTGGAAAGCATCAAGGCAGAGTCATGACGCAGCAATGGCAAGGACGATGGACATACTGGCGGCAACGCGTGCGCCAGACACTGCTCCATTCGCTGCTGCATGAGCGCGCGCCGCATGAGCACCTGGCCACCCGGGTTGCCATGCTGGCTGCCGTGGGCACGGTGGCCATGCCGCTGTACTACCTGCTGTGGCAGTTTTTTTTCCCGCAAGCCTATGAAAACCTGACCCTGCGCCTGACGGGCGTGGGCATCTGCGTGGCCGGCCTGTTCGCGCGCTGCTTTTCGGCCCGCTGGCTGTCGCGCTACCTGCTGTTCGCCCTCAGCTACATCCTGCCGTTCTTCTTTACCTTCATGTTCGTGATGAACCATGCGTCGTCCATCTGGAGCGAATCGCTGCTGATCGGCCTGGTGGTGCTGTTTCATTTCGAGACAAAACTGGCGTGCCGCGCCTACCTGATCGGCACGGGCGCCGCCTGCCTGGCCGTCATCGTGCAGGGCGAAGGCGGCTTCCTGCTGCAGCGCGCAGTGCTGCAGCAGCTGCCCGTGCACTGGTTCACCATCGCCGCGCTGTCCGTCGTGAAAGTGGGCGGCAAGGTGCTGGAACAGGAGCGGCTGGCGGGTCTGGCCGCCGGGCTCGGTTCCGTGGCGCACGAACTGCGCACGCCGCTGACCAGCGTGGAGGCGAACGTGCGCGGCATGCGCCGCCTGCTGCCGCAGCTGGCGGGCGAAGCCGAGGCCATGTCGCCGCTGCAGGAAGCGCTGTCGCGCATCCAGTTCGAGGTGCGCCACATGCAGCACATGATCGACCTGTTCCTCCTGAGCGCCAGCGCCGTCAACCGCAACCTGGAACCGAGCCAGGCGCTGTCGATGCTGGACATGGTGAATTCCGTGCTCAAGCGCTATCCGTTTACCGGCAACAAGCAGCGCGCCAGCGTCACGGTGGACGTGCGCGCCGACTTCCAGTTCGCGGGACAGGACGAACTGTGCGTGGTGATCCTGCTGAACCTGCTGCGCAATGCCTTGAAAAGCATCCACCGCGCCGGCAAGGGCCGCGTGCGCATCATCATCGACGGCGCCCGCCCCGTGCCCAGGCTGCTGTTCATCGACACGGGCTGCGGCATCGCGCGCAACCGCCTGCCGCTGATCTTCGAGCGTTTTTATTCGTATCCCGTGCACAACGGCAGCGGCATCGGCCTGGCCCTGTGCCGGCAGATCGCCCACGCCTGGCAGGCGCGCATCCGCTGCGTCTCGCGCGAGCATGCGTATGCGATCTTCATCCTGGAATTTCCCCAGCCCGTGCCTGCCCGCTTCCAACCCACTTCCTAGCAAGGTGACGCATGCAACTGCCCGTCTACACCCATCCGACCCTCACCGTGCTGATCGATGACAGCGATTCCTTTCTGAAAAGCATGGCTTTCCAGCTCGATCCCGCGCTGGCGCGCAAGACCTTCCACGACACGAGCACCGCGCTGCGCTGGCTGCAGCAAACGCACCAGAGTGAAGCCATGCCCCTGCATGTGAATTTCGACCTGCACAGCACGGCGCCCAACGACTGCAATGTCGCCATCGACATCGAGCGCATCTGGCGCATCAGCGGCCAGCCCCAGCGCTTTGCCGTGCCCTCCGTACTGGTGGTTGATTATTCGATGCCGCAGATGAATGGGCTGGAATTCTGCCAGGCCGTACGCGACTTGCCGTGCAAGAAGATTCTATTTACGGGGGCGGCCGATGAAAAAGTGGCCGTGACAGCGTTCAACCGGGGCTTGATCGACCGCTACATCAAGAAGAGCGACGACGATGCGCTCGATATCCTGGAACTGGAAATCGTTGCCCTGCAACGCGAATTTTTCCTGCAGCAATCGGACACCGTACGCGACTTGCTATTGCTGCACGACTATAGTTTTCTGCAAGACGATGCGCTGGCCGCCGTCGTGCACGAGCTGTGCCGGCGCCATGGCTTTGTCGAGTTCTATATTTTTCCGAATCCCAGCGGCATCCTGTTTTTCACGCGCGACGGCCACGCCAGGCTGATGATCATCGAGACGGAACGCAGCCTGCACACGCAGTACGAAATGGCGCGCGACAACGACGCGCCCGAATCCTTGCTGCTGGCCCTGCTGGAAATGCGCGTGATTCCGTATTTTTCCGACGCCGACAGCGATGGCATGTACGCGGCGCACATCGGCGAAAACTGGTTCCGCTACTGCGCCGCGCCCACCATCTGCCTGGGCCGCGTGACGTATTTCTGGGCCCTGTTCGACGTGCCGCCGCATCAGCTTGGCCAGCCGATTCTGTCCTACGCACAATTTTTACGCGCGCAGGCGGGCGACAGCGTGGGCGCTTAGCCTTCGCGCAAGGTTTGCAGCGGTGGATGCTTGAGCACGTTGCGCAAGCCCAGCCAGCCGCCGGCGATCGCGCACAGGGCGCCGGCCAGCAAGCCGAACGCCCACACGCCCGGCGCGAAGCTCCAGGCGAACTTGAACTGGTACGTGGCCAGGGCCCAGCCCATGGCCGCCGCACCCGTCGCCGCCAGCAAGCCGGCCAGCGCGCCGACGAGCGAAAATTCGATCAGCTGCGCCTGCGCCAGCTGGCGCCGCGTGGCGCCCAGCGCGCGCAGCAGGCCCGCTTCGCGCGTGCGCTCGTCCTGCGAGCCCATCAAGGCCGCATACAGCACCAGCAAGCCCGAGGCCAAAGTGAAGGCAAAGAGGAATTCGACGGCCGTGACCACTTGGTCCAGCACGCCCTGTATCTGTTTCAGCACGCCGCCCACGTCGACCACCGTCAAATTCGGGTAGTCGCGCAGCAAGGCGTTGCCCAGGTCCGCCTGCGCGGGCGGCAGGTGAAACGCCGTGATCCACGTCTGCGGCGTGTCCGCCATGGCGGCCGGATTGATGATGACAAAGAAATTGACGCGCATCGAGCCCCATTCCAGCTTGCGCAAACTGGTAATGGCCGCTTCGACGGGTTGGCCGGCGATGTCGAAACGCAGCTTGTCGCCCAGTTTCAGCTTCAATGTCCTGGCGATGCCCTCTTCCACCGACGCCTCAGCCGGCGCACCGGGCGCATTGCTGAACCACTTGCCGGCCACCAGCTTGTTTTCTTCCTGCATGGTCGCCATCGTCGACAGGTTGAATTCGCGGTCGGCCAGGCCCTTGGCGCGGTCATCCTCGTAGGTGCTTTCCGTGATGGCATTGCCGTTCACGGCCACCAGACGCCCGCGTATCATCGGGTACAGCGGCGCATTGGCCACGCCGGCCTGGGCCAGGCGCGCGGCGATCGGGTCTTTTTGCTCGGGCAGAATATTGATCATGAAGCGGTTCGGCGCATCGGGCGGCGTGGCATTGCGCCAAGCCACCATCAAGTCGCCGCGCACCACCGTCAGCAGCAGCAAGGCCATCAGGCCCAGCGCCAGCGATACCACCTGGATGACGGTGGCGCCCGGACGGCGCTGCAGGGACGTGACGGCAAAGCGCCAGCCCTGGTGATTGAAAGCGCCGCGCAGGGTTTTCAGCGAGCGGATGCCCAGCCAGCCGGCCAGGCCGAACAGGGCGAAGCCGCCCAGGAAGCCGGCCGCCGTCAGCAAGGCCAGTTTCACGTCGCCCGCCTGCCACAGCAGCAGCACGACGAAGGCGGCAATGCCCAGGCCATACGTGGCCAGGGCCAGCGCCTGCGGCGGCTCCTGTTCGCGGCGGATCACGCGGTTGTGCGGCACATTGCGCAATTGCAAAATCGGCGGCAGGGCAAAGCCCAGCAACAGCAGCATGCCGGTGGCCACGCCCTGCAGCGCGGGCAGTACGGAGACGGGCGGCAAGTCGCTCTGCACCAGCTTGCCCAACAGCTCCAGCAGCACCAGGTGGCCGCCGAAGCCCACCATCACGCCGATCAGGCTGCCCACCAGGCCGACCAGTAAAAATTCGATCACGTACATGGCCGTCACCTGGTTTTGCGTCAAGCCCAGGCAGCGCAGCATGGCGCAGGCATCGAGGTGCCGCAGCATGAAGCGGCGCGCCGCCATGGCCACGGCGACGGCCGCCAGCATGGCCGACAGCAAGCCGACGAGGGACAGGAAACGGTCGGCGCGGTCCAGGGTCGATTGCATCTGCGGGCTGCCCGATTCCAGCGATTCGATGCGCACGCCTTTTATTGATTGCGCCTTGATCTGGCTTTCCAGCCAGGCTTGATATTGCGCAAGCTCGGCTGCCTTGGCGGGCGGCGCCGACAGCAGCAGCCGGTACGATACGCGCGAGCCGTTCTGCACCAGCGCCGTGGCGGCCAGGTCGCTCAAGGGCAGCATCACGCGCGGGGCGAAATTGAGGAAGGAGGCACCCCGGTCCGGCTCGCTGGCGATCAGTTGCGTAACGGTAAATGCCTTGTCGCCCAGGGTCAGCGTGTCGCCCAGCTTCGCGTTCAGGCTGGACAAGATCGCCGCGTCGACCCACACGGTGCCCGGCGCCGGTACCTGGCTGGTCGGCCGGCCCACGGCATCCTGCGCCTCGCTGAGCCTGGTCGTGATTTTCAGCTTGCCCCGCTGCGGGTAGCCCGGTGACACAGCCTTGATGGACGCCAGTTGCGAGGTCGATTGCTCGCCTTCGCCCGCCTGCGCCATGCTGGGAAACGTGACCGTGTCGGCCAGGATAAAACCGCGCTTGACGGCTTCGGCGCGCCAGACCGCATTGACGGGCTGGTCGGCGCTGATGACCAGGTCGGCCCCCAGCAGCTGGTGCGCGTCGCGGTTCAGGCCCGCGCGCAAACGGTCGACGAAAAAGCCCACGGCCGACAGGGCCGCCACGGCGACGATCAGCGCGACGAGCAGGAAACGCAGTTGCCCGGCGCGCCAGTCGCGGCCGGTCATTTTCAGGGAGAGGCGGAACATGGGCGGCGGGTCTTTATGCAGATTTTATTGCGCGATGCCGTGGGCGGCCGCGTGTTGGGCGAAATACGCATCGACGGTAGCGAGAAACGCGTCTTTTTGCGCCTGCGGCAGGAAAGCGGCAATAAAACCGTTGCGCGCCAGGCGCTGCCCGTGGGACAGGCCCAGCGGCAGCGCATCGAAGATGGCGTCGAAGTTGTCGTTCATGTAGCCGCCGAAATACGCGGGATCGTCGGAATTGACAGTCACGAGCAGACCGGCGTCGAGCAGTTGCACCAGGTTATGGTCATGCATCTGGTCGAACACGCGCAGCTTGGTGTTCGACAGCGGGCAGACGGTGAGCGCGATCTGTTCGCGCGCCAGGCGGGCCGTCAGTTCCGCGTCTTCCAGGCAGCGCACGCCATGGTCGATGCGCTCGACTTTTAAGTCGTCGAGCGCCGTGCGGATGTAGGCTGGCGGACCTTCCTCGCCCGCATGGGCCACCAGGTGCAGGCCCAGCTCGCGGCAGCGGGCAAACACGCGCGAGAATTTCTCGGGCGGATTACCCACTTCCGAGGAATCGAGGCCGATGCCGATGAATTTGTCGCGGTGCGGCAGCGCGTCTTCCAGGGTCTCGAACGCTTCTTCCTCGCTCAGGTGGCGCAGGAAGCACAGGATCAGGGCCGCGCTGACGGGGCTGTCCTGGCAGGCGCGGTGGATGCCGTTGATCACATCGGCGATGGCCACGCCGCGCGCCGTGTGCGTTTGCGGGTCGAAGAAGATTTCCGTGTGCAGCACGTTATCGGCTTCGGCGCGGCGCAGATAGGCTTGCGTCATGTCATAGAAATCCTGCTCTTTCAAGAGCACGCTTGCGCCAGCGTAATAAATGTCGAGAAAAGACTGCAAATCTGTAAAAGCATAGGCGCTGCGCAAGTGTTCTACCGATTCATAGCCCAGCGGCACGCCATTGCGCTCGGCCAGTGCGAAAATCAGTTCTGGCTCCAGCGAGCCTTCGATATGGATATGCAACTCGGCCTTCGGCATGCCGCGGACGATCGCGCGCAATTGGGGGTTCATCATGGGGGTTCCTCATAGGGTGACAATAACAATGCTGGCTCGCGCACGCGCACGCGCAGGGCCATCAGACATGCAGGCATCTTAGCGCAAGATGGCCGGCCGCACCGGCGAGCGGCCGCCGTGGCGCCGGCAACGGCAGCGCCATGGGCCGTACCGGCACGCGCTGGCGAATTGTCGTATGATGGTTTAAAAGGTACAAAAAGGTTCCTTGAAATCGATGAAAAATTTGATGATTTATCCAATTAAATCAACAATTTACAAACAAGTATTAAGGATATGCTGACATATCTTTTGACTTCCTGATCCTTTAGAGCAATAATAAATTTCATGGGGTAATGGTAGGTGCAACAAGCGCTATCAACAGTGAAAAAAAGCCGGCTGGCCACGTCAGCGCACGGCATCAAGCGCCAGTTTTTTGGTCCGGGCAATCCGGACTCGCAAAGACAGCCGGGCTTGAAACAACAATAAAAATCGGTACGGGGTACAGGAAAAATTCAGACGGCAAGCCCAGGCGAGTGCCAGGCGGGCGGCCATGGTGACTGGCAGTTCAGGTTTACATTAAAGGACATTGACATGACCATTTTTGATAACTATGCAGCACGCTACGAGCGCACCCGCGAAGAGGAAATGTCGCTCACCGAATACCTGGCCCTGTGCAAGAAGGACAAGCTGACGTATGCCAGCGCGCCCGAACGCATGCTGGCCGCCATCGGCGAGCCGCAACTGGTCGACACGCGCAACGATACGCGCCTGTCGCGCATCTTCGCCAACAAGGTCATCAAGATTTATCCCGCCTTCCGCGAGTTCTACGGCACCGAGGAAGTCATCGAGCAAGTCGTCTCCTACTTCCGCCACGCGGCGCAAGGCCTGGAAGAACGCAAGCAGATCCTGTATCTGCTGGGGCCTGTCGGCGGCGGCAAGTCGTCGATCGCGGAAAAACTCAAGTCGCTGATGGAACACGTGCCCTTCTATTGCCTGAAAGGCTCGCCCGTCAACGAATCGCCGCTGGGCCTGTTCAACGAGCAAGAGGACGGCACCATCCTGGAAGAGGATTACGGCATCCCGCGCCGCTACCTGCGCAACATCCCCAGCCCGTGGGCCGTGAAACGCCTGCATGAATACAATGGCGACATCAACCAGTTCCGCGTCGTCAAGCGCTACCCGTCCGTGCTGAAACAGATCGCCATCTCGAAAACGGAGCCGGGCGACGAGAACAACCAGGATATTTCCTCACTGGTGGGCAAGGTCGACATCCGCAAGCTGGAGGACTATGCGCAGGACGACCCGGACGCCTACAGCTATTCGGGCGGCCTGTGCCTGGCCAACCAGGGCTTGATGGAATTCGTGGAAATGTTCAAGGCGCCGATCAAGGTCTTGCATCCGCTGCTGACGGCCACGCAGGAAGGCAACTACAAGGGCACGGAAGGCTTCGGCGCGATTCCGTTCGACGGCATCATCCTGGCCCACTCGAACGAGTCGGAATGGAAGACCTTCAAGAACAACCGCAACAACGAGGCCTTCCTTGACCGTATCTATATCGTCAAGGTGCCGTATTGCCTGCGCGTGACCGATGAAATCAAGATCTACGACAAACTGGTGGCCAATTCCTCGCTCGTCAAGGCCCCGTGCGCGCCCGGCACCCTGCGCATGATGGCGCAGTTCGCCATCCTGTCACGGCTGAAAGACCCGGAAAACTCCAGCATTTTCTCGAAAATGCTCGTCTACGATGGCGAAAACCTCAAGGATACGGACCCGAAAGCCAAGTCCATGCACGAATACGTCGATTACGCGGGCGTGGACGAGGGCATGAACGGGCTGTCGACGCGCTTTGCCTTCAAGATCCTGTCAAAAGTATTCAACTTTGACAATTCCGAAGTGGCCGCCAATCCCGTGCACTTATTATATGTACTGGAACAGCAGGTCGAGCGCGAGCAGTTCGCGCCGGAACTCGAGCAGCGCTACTTCTCTTATATTAAAGAGCACCTGGCGCAGCGCTATGTGGAATTCATCGGCAAGGAGATTCAGACGGCTTACCTGGAAAGCTATTCGGAATACGGCCAGAACATCTTCGACCGCTATGTGACGTTTGCCGATTTCTGGATACAGGACCAGGAATACCGCGATCCGGACACGGGCGAAAGTTTCGATCGCGAATCGCTGAACAATGAACTGGAAAAAATCGAGAAACCGGCGGGCATTTCCAATCCGAAAGACTTCCGCAACGAAATCGTGAATTTCGGGCTGCGCGCGCGGGCCTCGAACGGCGGCAAGAATCCCGCCTGGACCAGTTATGAAAAGTTCCGCACCGTGATCGAAAAGAAAATGTTCTCGAATACGGAGGAATTGCTGCCCGTGATTTCCTTCAATGCCAAGGCCAGCGCCGACGATGCCAACAAGCACGCCGACTTCGTGGCCCGCATGGTGGAAAAAGGCTATACGGCCAAGCAGGTACGCCTGTTATGCGAATGGTACTTGCGCGTACGCAAGTCATCCTAGCGCGGACAGCGGAGGCGCGCTCCCGCCCGGCGACTGGCGGGGCGCGCAAGACGAGAGGCAAGGAGGCACCCTTTGACATACCTCATCGACAGGCGCTTGCAAAGCAAGAATAAATCCGCCGTCAACCGCGAGCGTTTCCTGCGGCGTTACAAGGGCCAGATCAAGGATGCCGTGGGGCGCGCCATCAAGGGGCGCTCGATCACGGACGTCGAGAATGGCGAAAAGGTCAGCATCCCCGTCAAGGACGTGGGCGAACCGTCGTTCGGCCACGCGCATGGCGGCGTATGGGAAGTGGTCAATCCCGGCAACAAGGAATACCTGAAAGGCGACCAGATCGCCCGGCCGAAAGGCGGCGCTGGCGGCGGGCGGGGCAAGGCCGGCAATAGCGACGAGACGACGGAAGACGACTTCATCTTCGAATTGTCGCGCGAAGAATTCATGAATTATTTCTTCGAGGACCTGGAATTGCCGCACATGGTGAAAACCCAGCTGACGGCCACCACGGAATTCAAGAACCAGCGCGCCGGCTACAATATGTCGGGCACGCCATCGAATATCCATGTGCTGCGCTCCCTGCGCGGCGCGCTGGGCCGGCGCATCGCCGTCGGCGGCGGCGCCCGCAAGCAGCTGGCGCAGGCCGAGGAACAGCTGGCCGCCCTGCTGCTCGACGGCGCCGCCGAGGACGACGTGCTGGTGCAGGAATTGCGGCAATTGATCCACCACATCCATACGCGTTTGCTGGCGATTCCCTTCATCGACCCGTTCGACTTGCGCTACAGCAACCGCATCAAGGTGCCCAAGCCGATGACGCAAGCCGTCATGTTCTGCATCATGGACGTCTCCGGCTCCATGGACGAATCGCGCAAGGACACGGCCAAGCGCTTCTTCATCCTCTTGTATCTGTTCCTCAAGCGCGCCTACGACAAGATCGAGGTGGTCTTCATCCGCCACCATACGGCGGCGGCGGAAGTGGACGAGCATGAATTCTTCAATTCGCGCGAGTCAGGCGGCACCGTGGTGTCGTCCGCCCTGCACTTGCTCAATACCATCATCGACGAACGCTATGGCGCCGGGCAATGGAACAGCTATGTGGCGCAGGCGTCCGACGGCGATAACTGGGACAACGATTCCGTGCTGTGCCGCCAATTGCTGATCAACACCATCCTGCCCAAGGTGCAGTACTACACCTATGTCGAGATCACCGACGGCCCGCAGCAAAACCTGTGGGAGCAATACGCGGGCGTGCTCGACCATCACGCCCATTTCGCCATGCAAAAGATCGTCACGCCGGCCGATATCTACCCGGTCTTCCGCGAACTGTTCAAGAAACAGGTGAAATGATGAGTGCAGCCTTTGACCGCGCCAGCAACACCCCGGGCGAACCGTTCGTGCGCCTGCGCCACCCGAACGCCCTGCCCGAGCAGTCGGAATGGACGTTCGAACTGATCGAGCAAATCCACGAGGAAATTCGCCGTGTGGCGAAGCAGTTCGGCCTGGACACCTATCCGAACCAGCTGGAAATCATCACGGCCGAGCAGATGATGGATGCCTACACCTCGGTCGGCATGCCCGTCTCGTATAACCACTGGTCGTTCGGCAAGCATTTCCTTTCCACCGAGAAAAGCTACAAGCGGGGCCAGATGGGCCTGGCCTACGAGATCGTCATCAACTCGAACCCGTGCATCGCCTATTTAATGGAGGAAAACAGCCTGACCATGCAGTCGCTGGTGATCGCGCATGCGGCTTACGGCCACAACTCCTTCTTCAAGGGCAACTATCTGTTCCGCGCCTGGACGGATGCGGACGCCATCATCGACTATATGGTGTTTGCCAAGAATTACATCGCCGAATGCGAGCAGCGCCATGGCGTCGATGCGGTGGAATTGCTGCTCGACTCGTGCCACGCCATCCAGAACTATGGCGTGGACCGCTACAAGCGCCCGGCGAAACTGTCGATGGCGAAGGAATATGCCCGCCAGAAAGAGCGCGAAGCCTATGTGCAGTCGCAGATCAACCAGCTGTGGCGCACCCTGCCCCGGCGCGAGGATGACGATGACGAGGACGAGCAGCGCAAGGCCGCGCCCCGTTTTCCGCCCGAGCCCGAGGAAAACCTGCTGTACTTCATAGAGAAGTACGCGCCGCTGCTGGAACCATGGCAGCGCGAGATGGTGCGCATCGTGCGCAAGATTTCCCAGTATTTCTATCCGCAGCGGCAAACCCAGGTCATGAACGAGGGCTGGGCCACCTTCTGGCACTACACGATCTTGAACCAGCTGTATGACGAAGGCGTGGTGGGCGACGGCTTCATGATGGAATTCCTGAAAAGCCATACCAACGTGGTCTACCAGCCGCCCATCGACAGCCCGTATTACAGCGGCATCAATCCGTATGCGCTGGGTTTTGCCATGATGAGCGACATCCGCCGCATCTGCGAGCATCCGACGGACGAAGACCGCGCCTGGTTCCCCGACATGGCCGGCAGCGACTGGCGCAAGAGCCTGGACTTCGCCATGCGCAATTTCAAGGATGAAAGCTTCATCGCCCAGTACCTGTCGCCGCGGCTGATCCGCGAATTCCACTTCTTTGCCGTGCTCGACGACGACAAGAATGAAAAACTGGCCGTTTCCGCCATCCACGACGATGCCGGCTACCGCTACGTGCGCCAGCAGCTGGCCGAGCAGTACAACCTGGGCAACCGCGAGCCGAATATCCAGGTCTGGTCCGTCAATACGCGCGACGACAGGGCATTGACCCTGCGCCACACGCAATTCCAGCGCCGCCCGCTGAACCAGCAGGCGGCCGAAGTGCTCAAGCACGTAGCACGGCTGTGGGGCTTCGATGTCCACCTCGATACGGTCGATCCGCAAGGCATCGTCCTGGGCACCCTGAATTGCCGGCGCGAGAAGCGCAACCGGCGCGACGATGCGCCGGCACGGCCATAAGTAGATTTCTTGACAATTATTTTAGCAAGAATATAAGCGGATCCTATGCCGCCATAGGAATTCCGTATGGCCTGGCGACGTCGAAACGGCCGCCGGAAGCGTCTTTTTTGACCTGGGTGAAGTTTCTTTCGCACCTGATTGGTGCGCGCGTATGGCGAAGTGGTCTGGTTCAGAGGCAAAACATTTCCTATGGGAAATATTTTTCTCCAAATTTAGCGGTTTCCATATTGATTATCACGAAATATAATTCCGCCATATGGGCACATCGGAGAACTTAGCAGTGGTCGCCCAAAACGGCTGTCAAAAACCGATAAGACCGCCTTTTTTTATGTCCGAAAGCGTGCAAAGATGACATAAGCAAGTACGTTTTCAGGGCGCAAAAGCGCCAAAAATTTAACCGGTTTTAGGCGTTAAAAATCTGTGTAAAATAAAGAATTCGTATGTATAATTCGGCGACGTCCCGGATACGGCTGGAGCTTTGTGTCGTCATTTTGGGGTTCAGTTGCAAGACAAGAGATGGTATTTGGAGAAAGCAGGCATGAATTTTTCGAACGAGAAAAGTCCCAAGAACTACACAGGCATAACCGTCGTTGTCCTGCTGCACGTTCTCGCGGCTTACGGGATCGCGACGGGCTTGGGCAAGCGGTTGGTCACCAAAATGATGGAACCGGTTGAAACCAAGATTATCGAGGAAGTCAAACCGCCTCCACCGAAGGATCTTCCACCGCCACCACCGCCGCCAGAAATGAAGGCGCCACCGCCGCCATTCATTCCGCCAGTCGAGGTGAACGTGCAGCAGCCGCCACCACAGCAGAACGTGATTGCAAATACGACTGCCGTGAAGCCAGCCACGAATGTATTGGCACCGCCAACGGCGCCTGCACAGCCTGCGCCAACTCCTGGACCAGCCAAATCGGTGCGTACGCCCGCCGTGGTTGACTTCAGTGTCTGCGAAAAACCGGCTTATCCAAAGTCGTCGCAGCGCAACGAGGAAACCGGTGTGGTGACACTGTCGTTCCTGATCGGTGTGGACGGCAAGGTCGCTGATTCGAAGATCGTGAAGTCCAGCGGCTTCAGAGACCTGGACAAAGCTGCGGTGCAAGGTATCAGCCGCTGTACATTTAAGCCGGCAACAGTTGACGGCAAGCCGGAACAAGGCTGGCAGCAAATGCAATACGTTTGGTCGCTGGATTAAAACCCGAGACAGTTATCCCCTGTCTCACACCATGATTTCGTTGTCATTACGTTCAGCGATCTGTTATTTTTAATTTTGGAGGAAGCATGTTTAAGAATACCCGTTTGTCCGCATTTTTTGCCGCGGTTCTGTTGTCCGTCACCGCTACTACCGCTCTGGTAGCAGCTCCGGCATTCGCTGACGCGCCAGCATCGGCTGCCGCTTCGGCCCCTGCGGCAGACGCTGCACCAGCACCGGCACCAGTTGCCGCCGATGCAGCCGCTCCAGCAGCAGACGCAGCAGCTCCAGCCAAAACCGAAGAAGTGCACAACCCGTTCGGCCTGTCCGCAGTCTGGGACGGCGGCTTCGTGCCACGCGCTACCCTGATCATCCTGTCCATCATGTCGATCGGCAGCTGGTACATCATCATCACCAAGCTGCTGGATCAAATGAAGATCTTCAAGCAAGCCAAAGAAGCCGCTTCCAAATTCTGGAAAGCTCCTTCGATCGCTGCTGGTTCGGCAACCTTGAGCGAAGGCTCGCCATTCCGCTTCATCGCTGAATCGGGCACCAAGGCAACCGCGCACCATGACGGCGCCCTGCTGGAACAAATCGATCTGTCGACCTGGGTAACGATGTCGATCCAGCGCGCTTCGGACAAAGTCCAATCGCGTCTGCAAGATGGCCTGTCGTTCCTGGCAACCGTTGGTTCGACCGCACCGTTTATCGGTCTGTTCGGTACCGTCTGGGGTATTTACGGCGCGCTGACCGCTATCGGCATGACCGGTAACGCATCGATCGATAAAGTGGCAGGTCCAGTTGGTGAAGCACTGATCATGACCGCTTTCGGTCTGCTGGTCGCCGTTCCTGCCGTTCTGGGTTACAACTGGCTGGTGCGTCGTAACAAATCCGCAATGGAAGACATCCGCTCGTTCAGCGCCGACGTTCACTCGGTACTGATCTCCGGCGCCATGTCGACCAGCGAAGCTGGCCGTGCTGCCGGCGCTAAAAAGATCGGATAAGAATCATGTCGATGTCCGTCGGCTCCGACAGCGGAGATGAAGATCAAGTAATGTCAGAAATCAACACGACGCCGCTCGTCGACATCATGTTGGTTTTGCTGATCATTTTCTTGATTACGAGTCCAGTTGTCCTCAAGCTGCAGAAAATCGATCTGCCGATTGAGGCCAATCAAGCCCTGCAAACCAAGCCAGAGAACGTTAACATCGTTGTTAACAAGGATGGCGATATTTACCTGGGCCAGACCAGACTGAAAGACACGAACGAACTGTTCGATTATCTTAAAGTTGAAGCAGTGAAAGTACCGCAGCCGGAAGTACACGTTCGTGGCGACCAAGAAACACGCTACGAATCGATCGGCCGGGTTATTTACACGACCCAACGTGCCGGGATCCAGAAGGTCGGCTTCATCACCGAACCACCTGACAAGGGCTGATAGCGGCTGGCAGCGGCGTCCCGGCAACAGGGGATGCCACTGCCGGAAGCTGACCGGGCGGCAGTTTCGCCCGGTGCTTCGTTGGACTTCTTAAAGGAAACACTATGAGTATGAATGTCGGTTCGGGAAGCGCAGCAGGCGCGGATCCGGAACCAATGATGGAACTGAACATGACGCCCCTCATCGACGTGATGCTGGTGCTGATTATCATGTTGATCATCACGATTCCTAAGCAAAACCACTCGGTGAACTTGAACATGCCGGTCGGCACCCCGCCGCCACCGACAACCGAACCAGTGGTCGTCACGATCGATGTCGATTTCGACGGTACGATCTTGTGGGACAATCAGGTCGTTCCTGACCGCGCTTCGCTGGAAGCCAAGCTGAGCAACGTTGCTGCGCAAGCAGACCAGCCGGAAGTGCATCTGCGTCCGAACAAGCTGGTGGAATACAAAGTCGTCGCCGGTGTGATGGCGTCGGCGCAGCGTCTGGGCGTGACCAAAATCGGTCTGGTCGGCAACGAGCAATTCCAGTAAGCTGCAGCAATCAGGTTCTCTTTACATCCGAATAGGCAGGACTTCCTGCCTATTCGCTTTTTACTGAAAGACTTTCTTATGTCCAAGTTTCGTCTCGCTCATCTCGGCCTCGTCATGGCCGCTATCGGTTTTACCGCAGCAACTCCCGTAATCGGCCTGGGCTCGCTGGCATACGCCGCGGACACCGTGCGTGCCGAAGTGGGCAAGCCACTGCAAGAAGCGCAAAAACTCGCTAGCAGCGGCAAAAACAAGGAAGCGCTGGCCAAGCTGCGCGAAGCTGACAGCGTCGGCGGCAAGACCGCCTTTGAAAGCTACCAGATCGAGCGCGTGCGCGCCTCGGCCGCCGCTGCCTCCGGCGATAACGGCACCGCCATCAAGGCTTTCGAAGCCGTCATCAATTCCGGCCGCCTGAGCGCCGCCGAAGCCCCCAAATTCACGCAAGCGCTGGCAGGCATGTACTACCGCGCCAAGGACTGGCCGAACACCATCACCTGGATCAAACGCTCGCTGAAAGACCGCGAAGATCCACAGATGCGCGAACTGCTGATCCAGACCTACTACGTCAGCGGCAACTACGCCGAAGCGGCGAAAGAACTGCAATCGCGCGGCGGCAACTCGGAAGCGAGCCTGCAAATGCTGGCCAACATCCAGTTGAAGCAAAACGACAAGGCCGGCTATGTGGCCACCCTGGAAAAACTGGCATCGAGCTATCCGAAAACCAGCTACTGGGCCGACCTGCTGAACCGCGTTTCGGGCAAACCTGGCTTCTCGCAACGCCTGAGCCTGGACGTCCAGCGCCTGCGCCTGGCCAACGGCCTGTTCACCAAGCCGTCCGAATACATGGAAATCAGCCAGCTGGCCCTGCAAGCAGGCAATCCAGGCGAAGCTTTGAGCATCATCGAGCAAGGCTACAAAAAAGGCGTGCTGGGCACCGGCGCCGACGCACCGCGTCACCAGCGCCTGAAAGACCTGGCCCTGAAAACCCAGGCCGAGCTGAAAGCCAGCGCCGCCAAGTCGGAAGCGGAATACGTCAAGAACAAGGACGCCGACAGCTTGAGCAAGCTGGGCTTCGCCCTGGTCTACGATGGCCAGGCCGACAAGGGCCTGGGCTTGATGAACGACGCCGTGAAACTGGGCACCGCCAAGTACGCGGAAGAAGCCAAGCTGCATCTGGGCATCGCCTACATGCACGCAGGCAAGAAGGCCAATGCCACGACGGCGTTCAAGGCCGTCAAGGGCACGGATGGCGCGGCTGACCTGGCCCGTTACTGGACTTTGATGAATAAATAAGTTCACGTTGAGATTGCGCTGAGTATTTGGCGCGTCCCCAAAAGCGTTGCCAGCACACCCGCCGGCAACGCTTTTTGTTATTTCAGCAGTGAAATTCACCCTGCGCCAGCCCTGCCGGGTGTGCATCCCTGAAACAGTCCGTATAATCCCCCTTTTGGCACAGTTTTTCATCAGATTCCTATGAAGGTATTCCGCGGACTTCCCAATGCCCAGGCACGAGCGCCTTGCGCTCTGACCATCGGCAATTTTGACGGTGTCCACATCGGCCATCAGGCGTTGCTGGCGCGCGTGCGCGGCGCGGCGACCGAACTCGGCATTGAAGCGGCCGTGATGACGTTCGAACCGCACCCGCGCGAATTCTTCGCGCAGCGCGCGGGCGACCTGTCGAAGGCGCCGCAGCGCATCGCCAACCTGCGCGACAAGCTGCAATCGCTGGACGACGCCGGCATCGACAGAGTCGTCGTCGAGCACTTCAGCGCGCAATTCGCCGCCTTGACGCCGCAGGAATTCACGCAAAAAGTCCTCGTCGACGGCTTGCACGTGAAATGGCTGATGGTCGGCGACGATTTCTGCTACGGCGCCCGGCGCGCCGGCGACGTCGCCATGCTGCAGGAAGCGGGCCGCGAATACGGCTTCCATGTGGAAACATTGCCGACCGTCATGAATGGCAGCACGCGCATCTCGTCGTCGGCCGTGCGCCTGGCCCTGGCCGCCGGCGACTTCCCGCTGGCCACGCAGTTGCTGGGCCACCCGTACGCCATTTCCGGCCATGTGATCCACGGTCAGAAGCTGGGCCGCACCCTGGGTTTTCCCACCCTGAACCTGCGCGTGGCGCACCGCCCCGCCCTGTCCGGCGTCTTCATCGTGCAAGTGCACGGTCTGGCCTCAACGCCGCTGCCGGCCGTGGCCAGCCTGGGCGTGCGCCCCACCGTCGACGACAGCGGCCGCGTCTTGCTGGAAGTGCATCTGTTTAATTTCAATCAATCCTGTTACGGCAAGCTGGTACGCGTGGAGTTTTTGCAAAAGCTGCGCGATGAAGAAAAGTATGACGACTTGCCCACCCTGACGGCCGCCATCGAGCGCGACTCGAACCAGGCGCGCGCCTATTTTGAGCAGCGCAGCGGTGCCATTACCGCCACCGACCGAATTTGACGCCGGCCAACTCCGCTGCCTGGCGGCACTTGCCGCCGCAAACCATTCAATATCATTAAAGAAGATTATGTCCGATCAAAACAAGCCAGCCACGCCCAAACAGAACAAGAAGCCAGAAAGCAAATACCCGGTCAACATGACGGAAACCCCGTTCCCGATGCGCGGCGACATGGCCAAGCGCGAGCCGCAATGGGTACAGCAATGGCAAGACAAGAAGATTTACGAGCGCGTGCGCAAGGCTGCCGCCGGCCGTCCTAAATTCATCCTGCATGACGGTCCGCCATACGCGAATGGCGACATCCACCTGGGCCACGCCGTCAACAAGATCCTGAAGGACATGGTCGTCAAGTCGCGCTCGCTGGCCGGCTTCGACGCGCCGTATGTACCGGGCTGGGATTGCCACGGCATGCCGATCGAGATCCAGATCGAAAAACTGCACGGCAAGAACCTGCCGACGGCCGAGGTGCTGGAAAAGGCCCGCGCCTATGCCAACGTGCAGGTCGAGCGCCAGAAGAAGGATTTCATCCGCCTGGGCGTGCTGGGCGAGTGGGACAACCCGTACCTGACCATGGCGCACGGCAATGAAGCCGACGAATTGCGCGCGCTGGGCAAGCTGCTGGAAAAAGGCTATGTCTACCGTGGCCTGAAACCCGTCAACTGGTGTTTTGACTGCCAGTCGGCGCTGGCGGAAGCTGAAATCGAATACGAAAACAAACGCGACCCGGCCATCGATGTCGGCTTCAAGTTCGCCCAATTCGACAAGCTGGCCAAGGCTTTCAATCTGCCGAAACTGCCGACCGAAAACGGCTTCGTCGTCATCTGGACGACGACCCCGTGGACCATCCCGTCGAATCAGGCACTGAACGTCCATCCTGAATTGAAATACGCGCTGGTCGAAACCACTCGCGACGGCCAGCCTTTGCTGCTGATCCTGGCGCAAGACCTGGTCGAATCCTGCCTGGCGCGCTTCAAGCTCGATGGCACGACGATCGCCACCTGCGACGGCGCCGCGCTGGAAGGCATCAGCTTCCGCCATCCGCTGCACGCATCGGACGCTTTCTACGACCGCCTGTCGCCGATGTATCTGGCCGATTACGTGACCGCCGAAAGCGGCACGGGCGTGGTGCACTCGGCGCCCGCGTATGGCGTGGACGACTTTATCTCGTGCAAAGCGCACGGCATGAAGGACGACGACATCATCAAGCCCGTCATGGGCGACGGCAATTACGTTTCGACCTTGCCGCTGTTCGGTGGCATGAGCATCTGGGACGCTTCCAAGCCGATCTGCGCCGCCCTGAAAGAAGCGGGCGCCCTGTTCGAAGTCAAGATGTTCGACCACAGCTACATGCACTGCTGGCGTCATAAAAAGCCTGTCATCTACCGCGCCACCTCGCAGTGGTTCGCCGGCATGGACGTGACGCCGAAGGACGGCGGCGCGACCCTGCGCGAAACCGCGTTGAAAGGCATCGCCGAAACCGAATTCTTCCCGGACTGGGGCCAGGCGCGCCTGCACGGCATGATCGCCAACCGTCCTGACTGGACCTTGTCGCGCCAGCGCCAGTGGGGCGTGCCGATGGCCTTCATCGTGCACAAGGAAACGGGCGACCTGCATCCGCGCACGCCGGAACTGCTGGAGCAAGTGGCCAAGCTGATCGAAAAAGACGGCATCGAGGCATGGCAGTCGCTGGACCTGAAAGACCTGATCGGCGACGAAGCGGCCATCTACGCGAAGAACAAGGATACCTTGGACGTATGGTTCGATTCCGGCGCCACGCACCAGACGGTGCTGGGCGGCCCGCAAGGCCATGGCTCGCACTCGACGCAGCTGCAATTCCCGGCCGACCTGTACCTGGAAGGCTCGGACCAGCATCGCGGCTGGTTCCACTCGTCGCTGCTCGTGTCGTCGATGCTGAACGGCCGTCCGCCGTACAAAGCCCTGCTGACGCACGGCTTCACGGTCGATGGCGAAGGCAAGAAGATGTCCAAGTCGCTGGGCAACACCCTGGCGCCGCAAAAGATCTCGGACACCCTGGGCGCCGACATCCTGCGCCTGTGGATCGCCTCGACCGACTACACGGGCGAGCTGTCGATCTCCGACGAGATCCTGAAACGCGTGACCGAATCGTACCGCCGCATCCGCAACACCCTGCGCTTCCTGCTGGCCAACACCTCGGACTTCAATCCGGCCACGGACGCCGTGCCGGTGGCGGAGATGGTCGAGATCGACCGCTATGCGCTGGCCAACATGGCATCGCTGCAGCAGCAGATCGAAAACAACTACGCGCGCTACGAGTTCCACCCTATCGTGTCGAAGCTGCAGACGTACTGTTCGGAAGACCTGGGCGGCTTCTACCTGGACATCCTGAAGGACCGCCTGTACACGACGGGCCTGAGCTCGCACGCGCGCCGTTCGGCGCAGACGGCCCTGTGGCACATCACGCAAAGCCTGCTGCGCCTGATGGCCCCGGCCCTGTCGTTCACGGCCGAAGAAGCGTGGGCCGTCTTCGCCGGAGCGGAAGCGTATGCCGCCAGCGATGAAACCATCTTCACGCAAACCTGGTGGCAACTGCCGGAAGTGTCGGACGCGGCCGCCCTGCTGGAGAAATACACGGCCCTGCGCGCCGTGCGCACGGACGTGACGAAACAGCTGGAAGACTTGCGTACCTCGGGCGCCATCGGCTCCTCGCTGCAGGCGGAACTGACGATCAAGGCCGCGCCGATGAAGTACAAGCTGTTGACGACCCTGGGCGACGACTTGAAATTCGTCTTCATCACCTCGCAGGCCACCGTGGCCGAAGTCGCCGACGAAGCGGCAGAGGAAGTGGTCGTGGCCGCGTCGACGGCGCCGAAGTGCGAGCGCTGCTGGCACTACCGTGCGGACGTGGGCACGGACGCCGCGCATGCTACCCTGTGCGGCCGCTGCGTCAGCAACCTGTTTGGCGCGGGCGAGAAACGCCGCTTCGCATAAAACAGCGCGGGACAGATTCCTGCGCCGCTTCCCACCGCCGCTGCCCGCAAGGGTGGCGGCGGCTTTATCTTCCCTGGAAAAATATGGCCACTAAAAACCGTTTTTCATCGAAATCGTCCTCCTCCTCGTCGCTGGTGCCCTGGCTGGGCATTGCCGCCATCGTCATCCTGTTCGACCAGATCACCAAGATCACGATCCTGAAAACCTTCCGTTATGCGCAGGAGATGGTCATCACCTCGTATTTCAACCTGGTGCTCGCGTATAACAAGGGCGCCGCATTCAGCTTCCTGTCCGACCAGGGCGGCTGGCAGCGCTATTTCTTCACCGCCATCGCCCTCGTGGCGGCCGTCTACATCATCTATCTGCTGAAAAAGCACGCCGGCCAGCGCATGTTCTGCTGGGCCCTGGCGCTGATCCTGGGCGGCGCGCTGGGCAATGCCATCGACCGCCTGATCTACGGCCACGTGGTCGACTTCCTCGACTTCCACTGGAAAAGCTGGGGCCACTTCCCCGCCTTCAACATCGCCGACAGCGCCATCTGCATCGGCGCGGCGCTGTTCATCATCGATGAACTGCGCCGGGTAAACAAATAAACACGCGGGAGAACGGCATGGAATTGTCCGGCAAAAAAATCGTCCTGGGACTCTCGGGCGGCGTCGCCTGCTACAAGGCGGCGGAACTGTGCCGCGCCCTGACCAAGTCTGGCGCCTCGGTGCAGGTGGTGATGACGGATGCGGCCAGCCACTTCATCACGGCCGTGACCATGCAGGCGCTGTCCGGCCACCCCGTGCACACGAGCCAGTGGGATGCGCGCATCGATAACAACATGGCGCATATCGATTTGACGCGCCATGCGGATGCCATCCTGATCGCGCCGTGTTCGGCCGATTTTCTGCGTAAACTCACGCACGGCGTGTGCGACGACCTGCTCTCGACCCTGTGCCTGGCCCGCCCGGCCCACCTGCCCCTGCTGGTGGCGCCGGCCATGAACGTGGAAATGTGGCAGAACCCCGCCACGCAGCGCAATGTGCAGCAACTGCGCGACGACGGCATCAAGCTGTTCGGCCCTGCCGCCGGCGAACAGGCCTGCGGCGAAGTTGGCCTGGGCCGCATGCTTGAACCGGAACAGCTGTTGACGGAGCTGATCGCCGCCTTCCAGCCGAAAGTCCTGGCCGGCAGGCGCGTGCTGGTCACGGCCGGTCCTACTTTTGAAGCCATCGACCCCGTACGCGGCATCACCAATCTATCCTCGGGCAAGATGGGCTATGCTGTGGCGCGCGCGGCGCGCGAAGCGGGCGCCGAAGTGCTGCTCATTTCCGGCCCCACGGCCCTGGAAGCACCGTTTGGCGTGCGCCGCATCGACGTGCAAAGCGCGCAGCAGATGCACGATGCGGTACTGGCCCACGTCGACGGCCAGCATGTCTTCGTCGCCGTGGCCGCCGTGGCCGACTGGAGAGTCGCCAACGCCAGCGACCAGAAGATGAAAAAGCAGGCCGACGGCTCCGTGCCCGAACTGCAGTTCGTGCAAAATCCCGATATCCTCGCCACCGTGGCGGCGCGCACCAACCTGGCCGGCTATCCCTACTGCGTGGGGTTTGCCGCCGAATCGGAAAACCTGGTGGAATTCGGCTCGGTCAAGCGCGAGAAAAAAGGCATTCCTCTCCTGGTCGGCAATATCGGCCAGAACACCTTTGGCCAGGACGACAACACCATCATCCTGTTCGATGAAGAAGGCCATACCGTGCTGCCGCGCGCCTCGAAACTGAACCTGGCGCGCCAGCTGATTTCGGAAATCTCGAAGCGACTGGCAAAAAATTCGCTGCTCAAATAATCACTTTTAAACGACTTAGCTTCAATGAAAAATATCGACATCAAGATCCTCGACGCCCGCATGCAGGAACTGCTGCCGGCCTACGCCACCCCGGGCAGCGCGGGGCTGGACCTGCGCGCCTGCATCGATGCGCCCATCACCATCGAAGCGGGCCAGACCGTGCTCATTCCCACCGGCCTGGCCATCCACATCGGCGACCCGTCGTATGCGGCAATGATTTTGCCGCGTAGCGGCATGGGCCACAAAAACGGCATCGTCCTGGGGAATCTGGTAGGCTTGATCGATTCCGATTACCAGGGCCAGCTGATGGTATCGACCTGGAACCGGGGCCAGAGCGCTTTCACGCTCAATCCCATGGAACGCCTGGCGCAGCTGATTATCGTGCCGGTGCTGCAAGTGGGCTTTAACGTCGTCGAGGAATTCGGCGACAGCGAACGCGGTGTTGGCGGTTTCGGCAGCACCGGCAAACATTAAGGATTTACACTTATGCCAGGTTTCCGCCATCTGATCCCAGCCCCAACCTCGCTGCGCCGATTGGCCACTCCCCTCCTGTTGGCCGGCGCGGCCATTCTGGCCGGCTGCACCACGCCGACGACGACTGTCAGCGGCCCGTTCAATGTCGTGCCGGCGCCCGATGCGCCCGCGCCGACGGCGCAACAGAAGGCGGCGCAGGAAGAGCTGGTGAAGATGGTGGCACTGCAGGATCGCCTGTCGAAAGTTTCGGCGCCCCTGCTGATCAACAATGCGGACCTGTGCAAGACGTATGCGCGCAACCTGCTGGGCTTCACGGCGCAGAACAAGTATTCCTACCCCGGTATCTATGCCGATGCGGCGCAGGCGGCGCTCGGCTATGGCGAACAGATGCAAGTCTCGGGCGTGCTGCCTGGCAGCGGCGCCGCGCGCGCCGGCTTGCGCAAGGGCGACGGCTTGCTGGCCGCGGAAGGCAAGCCGCTGCCGGCCGGCCCGAAAGCGGAAGGCCCGTTCGCCGCCATCGTCGGCCCGCTGGCCTCGAAGAGCGCCAGCCTGAACATGACCATCGCCCGCGACGGCCAGCCGCAGGATTTAAAGATTCCCGTCACGCGCGCCTGCGCCTTCCGCGTCGCCCTGGGCAATGCGGACAATGTCAACGCGTATTCGGACGGCGCACGCATCATGCTCACGCGCGGCATGCTCAATGCGGCGCAAAACGACGAAGGCATCGCCTTCGTGATCGCCCGTGAAATGGCGCACAACATCCTCGATCATGCGCGCAGCCAGCGCACGGCCGGTACGGCCGGCAGCATCATCGACAGCCTGGGCGCCGTGCAGCCCGACGTATCGATGCTGACGGGCGCCGCCGGCATCAAGGCCATGCCGCAGGAACTCGACGTACAAGCCGATACCCTGGCCATCTACCTGCTGGCGCGCGCCGGCTACAACGTCGACAACGCCGCCCGCTTCTGGCAGCGCCTGGCCACGCAAGTGCCGGCGACAGTCGCCAACGGCTACACGGCCCTGCATCCGGGTACCAACTCACGCATGGCGGCCATCAACCGCGCCGTCACCGACGTGCGCGCCAAGCAGGCAGCCAAGAAACCGCTCAAGCCTTAAGCACGGAGGCGCCTGACAAAACCGGGGTTGCTCAGGCGCCGGGAAAGTTCGGGAAGTAAGTACCCATGATCCAGGTCAGGGCGCCGCAGAACACCACGGCCAGAAACAGGACGATGAGCAGCTTGCCGAACTTGGGAATACCCTCTTCTTGCGTCTTGACTTCATTTGACATGAAAATTCTCCGCAGGGTGGTGGAGCAGGTAGTATATCCACAATCTTGAATACTTTTCCATACTTTGCCGCAAACATGCGACATCACTCCCGCGCCCCATGGACAGCATCGACCTTGAAGTTCTGAAAACCAGCGCCGCCTGGCTCGCCGCC
The DNA here is from genome assembly GCF_900095235.1 of Janthinobacterium sp. UMAB-60. Lineage (NCBI taxonomy): Bacteria > Pseudomonadati > Pseudomonadota > Betaproteobacteria > Burkholderiales > Oxalobacteraceae > Janthinobacterium > Janthinobacterium sp. UMAB-60. The sequence goes on along the minus strand of NZ_LT607494.1, from coordinate 68,805 downwards.
GGGCATCGCTGCGAACTCGTCACCGTCATCAAGACCTGGGGTTCCAGCCCGCGCCCCGTGGGCGCCACGCTGGCCATCTGCGACGATGGCACGGTGGTCGGTTCCGTTTCCGGCGGCTGCATCGAAGATGACCTGATCGACACCGTCCGCACACGCGGCATCGTGCGCACGCTGCCCGAAATCGTCAGCTACGGCATCAGCGCCGACGAGGCGCACCGCTTCGGCCTGCCCTGCGGCGGCACCATCGAACTGGCCATCGAGCCGCTGCATGCGGACAGCCGCGTGGCCGAACTGCTGGCGCGCCTGGAAGCGCATGAACTGGTCGAACGCCGTCTGGATTTGCACAGCGGCGCCGTCACCCTGCGCACCGCCGTGCCGGGCGCCGTGCTGGCCCTGGAAAACACCGTGCTCACCACGCAGCACGGCCCGCGCTGGCGCTTGCTGATCATCGGCGCCAGCCAGCTGTCGCGCTTCGTGGCGCAGATCGCCATGGCCATGGATTACCACGTCATCGTCTGCGACCCGCGCGAGGAATACCGGGGCGGCTGGAACGTGCCCGGCGTGCCCCTGCTGTACGCCATGCCCGACGACCTCGTGCTGGATTTAAAGCTCGACAGCCGCAGCGCCGTCGTCGCCCTCACGCACGATCCCAAGCTCGACGACCTGGCCCTGATGGAAGCGCTCAAATCCCCGGCTTTTTATGTCGGCGCCATCGGCTCGCGCGCGAATAACGCCAAGCGCCGCGAGCGGCTGCTGCAGTTCGACGTCAGCGCCGAACAACTGGCACGCCTGCACGGCCCCATCGGCCTGTACATCGGCAGCAAGACGCCGGCCGAAATCGCCATTTCCATCCTGGCCGAGCTGACTGCCGTGAAAAACGGCGTGCCCGACGCGCTGCAGATCCAGCACGCGGCCGCCTTGACGCCGCCCAACCCGGACCTCTGCGTGCGCTGAAGCCTGAAAGCAAGAAACAAGATGCGCCTGCGGCGCGCCCCTGCTACCTTCCCTGATTTTTGGCCACCATGACCCTGCTGCACTGGACCCTGCCCCTGCCCGCCGGCTACCGCCGCGACGATGTCATCGCCTTCCATGGCCGCGACGGGGAAGGCGTGGCGGAACAGGTCACCGCGACAGGCCTGCGCAAGGGCATCCTGCTTGCCGGCGTGCCCGTGGTGCTGGACGCGGCCTTCACCGGCGATGCCGCCATCTGCCGCGCCGAAATCGACGGCAGCGCCAGCGACGCTCTGCAAACGCCGCTGCACGGCGCCCTGCTCAACATCCTCGGCCTGCGTATCGACCCGCAGCCATTCGCGCAACTGGCCGCCGGAGACCCGCTGCTGGCGCCTTTGATCCGGCTCAATCCGGGCTTGCGCATCGTGCAATCGGCCAGCCCGTTCGAGGCGCTGACCTGGGCCATCATCGGCCAGCAGATCAACCTGCCGTTCGCCATTTCCCTGCGCCGCACGTTTATTCTGCAGGCGGGACGCCGGCACGGCAGCGGTTTGTGGTGCTACCCGGAGGCGCGCGACGTGGCGCAGCTTGAGATCGAGGATTTGACCAGCCGCAAATTCTCGCGCGCCAAGGCGGAAACCGTGCTGCGCCTGGCGCGCCTGGTCGATGACGGGGAATTGTCGCTGGAACTCCCCCCTTCCGGCGACGTGGCGGCCATTTCGCAGGCGCTGCTGGCCGTGAAGGGCATCGGCCCGTGGACCGTCAACTACGCGCTGCTGCGCGGCTACGGCTATGCCGACTGCTCGCTGCACGGCGACGTGGCCATCCGCGCCGCCCTGCAAAAGCTGCTCGGCGAAGTAACGAAACCTGACATGGCGCGCACGGAACAGTGGCTGCGCCAGTATGCGCCGCACCGCACCATGGCCGCCGCCCACCTGTGGGCCAGCCTGCACCCGAAAAATAATCCATCAGCGGTGGAATAAACGGGCCGCGTCGCGCGTCTATCCCTTGCAAGCCCACCAAACCTCAAGGAGATCATCATGCGCTTTACTGCTATCGCCACCCTCGCCGCCCTGTTGTCCGCTCCCCTCGCCTTCGCCGCCGACGTCATGCCCGCCAACGGCATGCTGGTCAACGCCAGCGGCATGACCGTGTACGTGTTCGACAAGGATGTCGCCGACAGCGGCAAGAGCGCCTGCGGCGGCGGCTGCCTGGTGGCCTGGCCCGCCGTCATTGCCACCGACGCGGCGCCCGCCGCCCCGTATGGCAGCATCAAGCGCGAAGACAACGGCGCCATGCAGCTGACGTACAAGGGCAAGCCCCTGTACCTGTACAAGGAAGACAAGAAGCCGGGCGACGTGGCCGGCGACAATTTCAAGAACGTGTGGCACGTCGTCAAGCCCTAAGCCCCTTCCCGCCACCACGATGACCACGCCAGAGGACAGCCGCCAGCTGCAAGCCTGCCTGCCGGGCCTGCGCCGCTATGCGCGCGCGCTGGCGGGCGCCGTGCACGCGGACGACCTGGTGCAGGACACCGTGGAGCGGGCCTGGCGCAAATTCGACCAGTGGCAGCGCGGCGGCGAGCTGCGGCCCTGGCTGTTCTCCATCATGCACAACCTGCACGTGGATCAATTGCGCCGCCCCGGCCTGGCGCTGCAGGAGCTGGACGACGACAGCGTGCTGCCCGCCCCTGAACGGGCGCCGGGCCAGGCCATCGCCATCGGCGAAATGGATGCGGCGCTGGCCCGCCTGCCGCTGGGGCAGCGCGAAGTGATCCTGCTCGTCGCGCTGGAACAGATGCCGTACGAGCAGGTGGCGGCCACCCTGGACATCCCCGTCGGCACCGTCATGTCGCGCCTGTCGCGCGGACGCGACAAACTGCGCGCCCTGCTCGATGGCCGCCCTGCCGGCAGCCAGGGCAGCGGCCCACCCACCCTGAAAGTCGTGAAATGACAAGGCAAGCCATCAGCGAAGCGCAATTGCACGCCCTGGCCGACGGCGTCCTGCCCGAAGAGCAGCGCGCGGCCGTCGACGCCCACCTGCGCGCGCATCCGCAAGACGCCGCCAGGGTCGATGCGTGGCGCGAACAGAACCGCCAGTTGCGCGCGCTGTTCGACCCCGTGCTGGACGAAGCCGTGCCGCCTGCCCTGCTGCAGGCGGCGCCGCCGCTGGCGGCGAACGGCGCCTGGCATCGCCCCGCCATGCAGGCGGCGGCAGCCGTCGTGCTGGTGCTCGCTGGCGGCATGGGCGGCTGGCTGCTGCGTGGCGGCGACAGCGTGACTGCCAGCGCCAGCCCGATCTCCCTGGCGCGCAGCGCCGCCATCGCCCATGCCGTCTACACGCCCGAGGTGCGCCACCCCGTCGAAGTGGGGGTGGCACAGGAAGCGCACCTGGTGCAATGGCTGTCGAAACGCCTGGGCACGAAACTGCAGCCACCCGCGCTGTCGCCGCTCGGCTACCAGCTGATCGGCGGGCGCCTGCTGCCCGGCGATGGCGACGGCCCCGTGGCGCAATTCATGTATGAAGATGGCAAAGGCCAGCGCCTGACCCTGTACGTGGCCAGGGAACGGGCCGGCAAGCAGGAAACGGCCTTCCGCTACACGCAGGAAAAGGACCTGGGCGTGTTTTACTGGATCGATGGCCAGATGGGCTACGCCCTCTCGGCCAGGCTGCCGAAAACCGAGTTGGGCAAGATCGCCGACGCCGTGTATGCGCAGCTGGAAAGTCACTAAACAGACTCTTCCATTTTCCGGAATTCTGCAATCCATTTCACGCCGCACCATTGCAGCAGCAACGCCGCGGTGGCGACCAGGGCGGTGCCGGCCGCCAGCAGCCACATGGGCCAGTCCAGCAGGAGCAGCACCCCGCCCGTGGCGGCGCCGATGGCGCTGCCCAGGTACAGCGCCGATTCATTGAGGGCGATGGCCAGGTTGCCGTCGCCCTGCCGCGCGCGCACGGCCAGCAACTGCTGGTTCTGCGGCACTTGCAGGGCCCAGCCAGCCGCGCCCCACAACGCAATCGGCGCCAGCATCAGCCAGGCCGACCAGCCGGCTGCCAACGGCAGCGCGCACAGGGCCAGCGCCAGCAGCAGCAAGATGAAACAGCTCAGTTTCGGCGCCGCCACCTTGTCCGCCCATGGCCCCACCAGCACGCTGCCCGCGATCCCTCCCACGCCCCATGCCCACAGGAGGGGCGTGGCGGACACCGGCGCGCCGTGCGCGGACCAGGCCAGCAGCGGCGCGATGAAGGTGTACATGCCCAGGCTGGCAATCGCCGCCAGTAGCGACACCAGCAGGATGCCCAGCACCTGCCCATCGGCCAGCAAGGCCAGCTTGCGGCGCAGTGACATGGCCGGTGCGGCCGATGCCGTCGGCAGCGCGGGCAGCTTCCACAGCAAGCCCGCCAGCGCCAGCGCGCCGAGGACGGCGACCAGCCACAAGGCCGCCGTCCAGCCCAGCTGCTGCGCCAGCAACAGGCTCAATGGCACGCCCAGCACCGTGCCGCCCGCCATGCCGCCCATGATCACGCCGATGGCCTTGCCCCGCTGCCGCGGCGCCGACACGCCCGCCGCCGCCGCGATACCCAGCGCCAGATACACGCCTGCCCCGATGCCGGCAATGGCCCGCCACGCCAGCAAACTGGCAAATCCGGGCGCCAGCGCGCTGGCCCCGTTCGCCAGCACGAACACGCCCAGGGCGAGCAACAGGCCGGTGCGTTGCGCGCGCGCCGGCAGCAAGGCCACGACAAGCGGCGAGCCCAGGCCATAGGCCAGGGTAAATGCCGTCACCAGTTGCGCGGCCATGGCCAGCGAGATGGAAAACGCGCTGGCGATCAGCGGCATCAAGCCCGCCGTCACATACGACGCCATGCCCAGCGCGAACGCGCCCACGGCGATCAGATAGACGGTGGCGGGAAGAACGGCACGGGAAGAAGAAGAGTCAGACATGGGCCAGCTTTCGGAAAGAAAGCAGGCATTCTGGAATACAATATAAACAATTACAATTTAACTGTTTATGCTATTACTGATAGCAACAGGCTCACAGGAAAGACCGCACCATGCGCACTTTGGCCCGCACCCGCCACGAACTGGCCGCCTACCTGCAGGCGCGGCGCGCGCGGCTGTCGCCGGAAGACGTGGGCTTGCCCGGCGGTGGAAGGCGGCGTACGCCGGGTTTACGCCGCGAAGAAGTGGCGGCGCTGGCCGGCGTGGGGCTGACCTGGTACACCTGGCTGGAGCAGGGGCGCGACATCGGCGTCTCCAGCGTCTTCCTCGACAAACTGGCCGAAGTGCTGAAACTGGACGGGGGCGAGCGCCGCCACCTGTTCCTGCTGGCGCATGCGCGTCCGCCGGCCGAAGAGGGCAAGACGTTTTGCGTGGTGCCGCCGCTGGTACGGCGCCTGATGCACGAGCTGGCGCATCCGGCCTATGTGCTCAATCTGCGCTGGGACGTGCTGGCGTTCAATGCGGGCGCCGATGCCCTGTTTGGCTTCGGCGCGCATGCCGCCTCGCGCCGCAACCTGCTGTGGCTCTTGTTTACCGATCCGCTGCTGCGCTCGCGCTTTGCCGGCTGGGAAGAGCAGGCGCCGCTGATGCTGTCGAGCTTTCGCCGCGACTACGCGCGCGCCACGCAGGAAGCGGACATCCACGCACTGGTGCAGGAACTGGAAAAAGTCTCGCCCGAGTTCAAGCTGTGGTGGCGCCGCCACGACGTGCATGCGCCGTGCGTCGGCGTGCGCCAGCTGGACGTCGACGGCGAGCAGGTCGCATATGAGCACACCTCGCTGACCATCGATGCGGACCGCCACTTGCGCCTGGTGGTGTATGCGAGCCAGGTGCAAGAGTAAACACTACCGCACAACGAAAAAACCGCTGGCCCTCTTGCGAGGAACCAGCGGCTTCGAATTGGTTGCGGGGACAGGATTTGAACCTGTGACCTTCGGGTTATGAGCCCGACGAGCTGCCAGACTGCTCCACCCCGCACTCGAATTATATACCAGATTGTTGCGCGGCGTAAAGGGCAAGAATTGACAATCGCATTCCTGCCCCGTCTGCCGGAGTTTGCCGCGGGCCAGCAATGGAAAAAGCCGCTGATCTTTTGCAAGAGTCAGCGGCTTTCCGGTATTGGTTGCGGGGACAGGATTTGAACCTGTGACCTTCGGGTTATGAGCCCGACGAGCTGCCAGACTGCTCCACCCCGCACTCGAATTATAAGGGCAAACGGGTGGCTTAGGCAATAGCTATCTCAACTTAGACTGCAATAGAGCTATTTAATTATAAAACTTGGCCAATTGCCGGTTGGCATTGTGTCCGCTCGTCACGCCACACAGCACGCAATCGGTGTACAGTAAGCGTTACACCAGACACCCATTTTTCCGAAGCCCGCCCATGAAATTCTGCTCCGAATGCGCCCATCCTGTCAGCCTGTCCATCCCGGAAGGCGACAACCGTCCGCGCTATGTGTGCGCCAACTGTGACGCCATCCATTACCAGAACCCGAAAATGGTGGTCGGCTCGATTCCCGTCTGGGAAGAGGATGGCCAGCTGCAGGTCTTGCTGTGCAAGCGCGCCATCGAGCCGCGCCTCGGCTACTGGACCCTGCCGGCCGGCTTCATGGAAAACGATGAAACCACGTCCGACGCGGCCGAGCGCGAAACGGTGGAGGAAGCGGGCGCCAATATCGAACTGGGGCCCCTGTTTTCGCTGCTCAACGTACAGCGCGTGCACCAGGTGCACCTGTTCTACCTGGCGCGCTTGCGCGACCTCGATTTCGCGCCGGGCATCGAAAGCCTGGAGGTGCAGCTGTTTACGGAAGCGCAGATTCCCTGGGATGACCTGGCCTTCCCCACCATCCGCGCCACCTTGGAACTGTTCTTTGCCGACCGCGTGAAAATCCGCGAAGGCGGCAGCTATGGTTTCCATACGGGCGACATCACGCGCCCGATGGCGCGCGCCGACGCCGAGTAAGCCCATCCACCCCATTACCATTGCGATGGCATGATTCCCTGGCTCGATATCCACACCCCCTTTCCCGACGTCTCGCGCGCCCTCACCGATGAAGCGCCCGGCCTGCTGGCGGCCGGCGCCGACCTGTCGCCCGCGCGCCTGCTCGACGCCTACAAACACGGCATCTTCCCCTGGTTTTCCGAAGGCCAGCCCATACTCTGGTGGAGCACCGATCCGCGCATGGTGCTGATGACGGAGGACTTCAAGGTCTCCGACAGTCTGGCCAAGGCCATCCGCAAGGTCGAGCGCAGCGCCGCCACGGACGGGCGCTGGCAGCTGCGCTTCGACGGCGATTTCGACGCCGTCATGCGCGCCTGCGCGGCGCCGCGCAAGGATGGCCCGGGCACCTGGATTTCCGACGAGATCATCGCCGGCTACACGGGCTTGCACAAGCTGGGCTACGCGCACTCGTCGGAGTTGTGGCTGGACGGCGAACTGGTGGGCGGCGCGTATGGCGTGTCGATCGGGCGCATGTTCTATGGCGAATCGATGTTTGCGCGCGTCTCGGATGGGTCGAAGATCGCGCTGGCGCACCTCGTGCGCTTTTTGCGGGCGCGCGGCGTGACCATGATTGACTGCCAGCAAGAAACAAAACACCTGGCCTCGCTGGGCGCGGCGCCCATTTCGCGCGCGCGCTTCCTGGCCCATGTGAGGATCGCCATTGAAGCAGCGCAAATCACCGATTGGCATGCTGCGCCAGCGACGTAAAAAAGCTATGATAGCTTCACACAGACATCCATTGCCGCGGCCAGACCAGACAGGATCAGCATGACGCACCTGAACGAACTACCGTTTGCCACCCTGCAGTTCTACACGACGGCGCCGTATCCGTGCAGCTACCTGGACGACCGCCAGGCCCGCTCGCAGGTGGCCACGCCTTCGCACCTGATCAACAGCGACGTGTATTCGGAACTGGTGCGCAACGGCTTTCGCCGCAGCGGCATTTTTACTTACCGGCCGTACTGCGACGGCTGCCAGGCCTGCATCCCCGTGCGCGTGGTGGCGCAATCGTTCACCCCCAACCGCAACCAGCGCCGCGCCTGGAACCGGCACGCCGACCTGCAAGCGGGCGTGGCCACCCTGTCCTTCCTCGACGAGCACTACGAACTGTATCTGCGCTACCAGAGCACGCGCCACGCGGGCGGCGGCATGGACCAGGACAGCCGCGACCAGTACGCGCAATTTTTGCTGCAAAGCCGGGTCAACACGCGCCTGGTGGAATTTCGCGATACCGACGGCATCCTGCGCATGGTCAGCATCATCGACGTGCTGGCCGATGGCCTGTCGTCCGTCTACACGTTTTTCGATCCCGACGTGCCGGGCGCCTCGTACGGCACCTACAACGTGCTGTGGCAAATCGCCCAGGCGCGCGAACTGAACCTGCCGTATATCTACCTGGGCTACTGGATAGAACAAAGCCCGAAGATGGCGTATAAAATCAACTTCAAGCCGCTGGAAGCGCGCATCAAGGGGCAGTGGGTGATCATGTAAGGTAGGTCGGATTAGCGCAAAGCGCGTAATCCGACACTGCAAAGCCAACAATGGTGTCGGATTACGCTGCGCTAATCCGACCTACCAGCTCGAACATTTAATCCAACGCCCCCGGTCTTTGCAACGGGGTTGCCGTTTTTATTTGCTCTTGTCCGGAAATGCCGGACGCGCAGGCCGCGCGGGCGGATTCTTCGCCAGTTCGGCCTGGATCACCTCGATCGCCTTTTCCAGTTGCGGATCGCGTCCGGCGATGACGTCGGCCGGCGTTTGCTCGACTTCGATATCGGGCGGCACGCCTTCGTTTTCCACGCCCCAACCGTTTTCGCGCGTCCAGAACGCCAGGTTCGGCGCCGTGATGAAGCCGCCATCCATCAGCACGGGAAAACCCAGCACGCCCACCAGGCCGCCCCACGTCGCCTTGCCGATCAGCGGGCCCATGTTGTTTTTGCGGAACATCCACGGCAGCAGGTCGCCGCCCGAACCGGCCGTCTCGTCGATCAGCATGGCGCGCGGTCCCTGGATCGAGGCGGACGGCGTCTTCATGTCGGCGCCGTAGCGCATGGTCCACCAGGCGATTTCCTTCTTCTGCAGGATCTCGATGTAGTAATCGGCCACGCTGCCGCCGCCATTGAAACGCTCGTCGACGATGATGGCCTGCTTGTCCGCCTGCGGGAAGAAATAGCGCTTGAAGTAAGTGTGGCCCAGGCCCGCCGTATTGGGCACGTACACGTATGCCACCTTGCCGCCCGTCGCCGCATTGACCTTGCGCATATTGCCTTCAATCCAGTCGCGGTTGCGCAAGGCATCTTCGGTCGGCACGGGCACCACGGTGATCGTGCGCGCGCCCTTGCCGTCGGCCGATGGCCCCACGGTCAGGTCGATGGCCTTGCCGGCCGTGTTCTCGAAGGCGCTGTACAAGTTGGTGGGCGGCAACAAAGGGCGGCTATCGACGGCCAGCAGGTATTCGCCCGCCTTCACATTCAAGCCCGGCTCTGTCAGCGGCGCGCGCAGGGCCGGATTCCAGTTCAAGCCGCCATACACTTTCTTGAAGCGGTAATGGCCGTCGCGCACTTCGTAATCGGCGCCCAGCAAGCCGCCCGGCACTTTCTTCGCCTCGACAAAATCGTCGCCGCCGCCGCCGCGGTGGTGGCCCACGGCCAGTTCGCTGCACATCCACTGGATCAATCGGTTCAGATCCGCGCGGCTAGCCAGTTCGGGCAGGAACACGGCGTACTTGTCGCGCATGGCCTTCCAGTCCACCCCATGCATGCCCGGATCATAGAAATAGTCGCGGTTGATGCGCCACACCTCATTGAAAATCTGCGCCCACTCGGCGCGCGGATCGGCTTTCACTTCGATGGCGTCGACCTTGATCTTGCCCTCGCCAGGCGCCAGCAGCTTGCCCGTGGCGGAGCCCATGGCCCAGTTATCCTTCTGCCGGTACAGCAGCTTCTTGCCGTCGGCCGACACTTCGAAGTCGTCCGCTTCGGCCACCACGGTTTCCGCCTTGCGCTCTTTCAGGTCAAAGCGCTGCACGGCCTTCTTGCCGTCGCTTTCGCGCAGCAAAAAGATCTGCCCTGCGGCGCCGGCGGCCAGGCTGGAGAACTGCGCGGCCGGCAGCGGCAAGTCGACGATGCGCGTGGCGATGCCGTCGAAATCGATGGCAATCGGCGCCACGGGCGCCACCGCCACTTTCGGATCGTCGCGGCCCGTCTTCGGATCGACCTTCGGCTCGTTTTTCGACTCCGCTTCCGCCTTCGCCGTGTCTTTCTTGCTCTCCGCGCTGGCGGCCTTTTCCTCGTCGCTTTCCTTGATCAGCGGCGACGGCAAGTCGCGCCGCAGCACGGCCATCCACACGGTGCGCGTCACCAGGTTGTCTTCGTTCTGCTGCGAGAACCAGTTGTTGCTGGGGCCTGCGTTGGTCGACGCGAAGAAGTACAGATATTTGCCGCTCTTGTCGAACACGGGTTCGGCCACGTCGGACAGGCCATCGGTCACTGGCATGGACTTGTTCTGCTCGACGGAATAGATGTAGGCGCTGCGCGTGTAGGTGGGCGAATTGAGCGTATAGGCCAGCCAGCGCGAATCGGGTGCCCACGAGGCGCGCATGCTCTTGTCGACGCCATACATCGGCTCCGTGGCTATCTTTTGCACCTTGCCGTTGCCCACGTCGATCACGTACATGCTCCAGCCATTGTCGGCAAACGCGATCTTCCGGCTGTCGGGCGACCAGACGGCGTTGTCATAGAAGCCGCTGCCATTGAGCTTGAACTTGCGCACGGCGCCCTTGCCGTCCTGCGCCCGCACATGCAGTTCATATTCTCCCGACTCGTCCGAGAAATACGCGACCGAGCGGCCATCGAGCGACCAGATGGGCGTGCGCTCGTGCGCGCCGGCCGTCTGCGTCAGGTTGCGCACGTCGCCCTTGTCGGCGGGGATGGTGACGATCTCGCCCCGGTACTCGAAGGCGATGCGCGCGCCCGACGGCGAAATCGACGCGTCGCGGATGTATTTCGCATTCTTGACCCAGCGGGGGCGCGTCTGCCCCAGGTCGCTGGCCACGCCGATGGCAAGTTTCCGCGCCTGGCCGCTGGCGATGTCAAACGCGTGCAGGTAACCCGCCTGCTCGTAGACGATGGTGCCGTCCGCGGCCGAAGCGTTCAGCACGGGGAAATCCGCATGCCGCGTCAGCTGGCGCACAGCCTTCGTCTTGACGTCATACGCGAACAGGTTGAATTCGCCGTTGCGGTCCGAGCGGAAGTACACGGTGTCCTTGATCCACATCGGATCGACGTCGTTCGAGCGCGTGGTCGGCTGGGGGATTTTTTCAATGGATTTGTCGCTGGACGAAAACAGCCACAGCCAGGAATTGGTGCCGCCCCGGTAGCGCTTCCACTGTTTGAAGGCCGGCATCAGCGGGTTGTACGCAATGCGCTGGCCATCGGGCGAATACGCGGCGCGCGACGCGTTGGGGATTTCCAGCTGGGTTTCCACGCCGCCCGCCACGGGCACCGTGAACAGCTTCTGGAAGCGGTTATTGAAGGCGGCGCGGGGCGAGGTGAACATCACGGCCTGACCATCGGGCGTGAACGACTGCGCCAGGTCCGCGCCCGGGTGGAAGGTCAGGCGGCGCGGCACGCCGCCCGCCGCCGCGATCACATACACGTCGATATTGCCGTCGATGTTGGCGCTATACGCGATCTGGCTGCCGTCGGGCGAGAACACAGGGTTGGACTTGTCGCCCAGGTCGGACGTGAGGCGCCGCGCGCCGCCGCCGTCCAGGTTCGACAGCCACAGGTCGCCCGCATAGATGAAGGCGATATGGCGGCTGGAGACGGCCGGTTCGCTCAGCATGCGGGTGTCTTGCGTATTGGGCAGGGCCAAGGCCGGGTGGCTCAGCAGCAGTGCGCTGGCGGCCGCGATGGCGGTCAGGATGCGTGTCTTTTTCAATCGATGTCTCGCTTATGAAGTAAACAGAACAGGGAAAAAACAGGAAAGTCCACGGCCGGATGCAAATTAGCAAGGAATCAATATTGCATCAGACCAACAAGAACTATACACCCGACAGCCGCGTGGAACACGGTAAAATACGGCACTTATTTCGCGCGCCGCCAGCCCTTCCCGGCGGCCTGCGCACCACCCTAAAAGCGCCCCCATGTCTGAAAAATTCCTGTACTCCCTCGCCCGCCCGCTGCTGTTTTCGATGGATGCCGAAGCAGCCCACCATTTCACCCTGCCCGCCCTGAAACGCGCCAGCGCGCTGGGCCTGACCAAGCTGGCCGGCAAACCGGCGCTTGATCCGCGCACGGTGATGGGCATTACCTTCCCCAATCCCGTGGGCCTGGCCGCCGGTCTGGACAAGGATGGCGCCTACATCGACGCGCTGGCCGACCTGGGTTTTGGCTCCATCGAAGTGGGCACCGTCACGCCGCGCGCGCAGGCGGGCAATCCGAAACCGCGCATGTTCCGCCTGCCGCAGGCGCAGGGCATCATCAACCGCATGGGTTTCAACAATGGCGGCGTGGACGCCTTCGTGGCCAACGTGCAGGCGTCCAAGTTTTACCAGAACCGCGCCGGCGTGCTGGGCCTGAACATCGGCAAGAACGCCGACACGCCCATCGAACGGGCGGCCGACGATTACCTGCTGTGCCTGGAAAAAGTCTACCCGTATGCCAGCTATGTGACGGTGAACATCTCGTCGCCGAACACGAAAAACCTGCGCCAGTTGCAGGGCGCGTCCGAACTCGACGCCCTGCTGTCGCAGCTCAAGGATGCCCAGGCGCGCCTGGCGGACAAGCACAAGCGCTACGTGCCGCTAGCCCTGAAAATCGCGCCGGACATGGATGGTGAACAGGTCAAAAGCATCGCCGAGTCGCTCACGCGCCACCGCATCGACGGCGTCATCGCCACCAACACGACCCTGTCGCGCAGCGCCGTCGAAGGCATGCCGCATGGCGCGGAAGCGGGCGGCCTGTCGGGCGCGCCCGTGTTCGAGCTGTCGAACAATGTCATCCGCCTGCTGAAGGCGGAACTGGGCGACGCGCTGCCCATCATCGGCGTGGGCGGCATCATGCAGGGCAAGGATGCCTTGGCCAAGTTCGAGGCGGGCGCGCAGCTGGTGCAGCTGTACAGCGGCCTGATTTACGCCGGTCCGGCCTTGATCAAGGATTGCGCGCGCGCGCTGCACGGCAAACAGGCGGCATAAGCAGCAAGATCAAGACGCCCGACATGCGTTTTGCGGGGCTGCCGGCCGCTCTTGTGTCAGTCCCGCCGCATATTCTGCCAGCATGGCAAACGCCATCGTCCGGGCATTTACTTGTATTTGATAAACTCTACCGGTGTCCCCCGGCCAGCCCAGTGCGTGGGCCAGACCTGCAGGATCGGCCACGCGGCCAATGGTCGGGCAGGAATGCGCTGACGTGAATATCATGCAGATGACTCAGCCTGCCCTCGGCGTTTGCAGGCGCGAGGCCAGGAAGGCCGCCAGCAGCAGTACGGCCGCGCTGGCAATGAACGTGCTCTGATATCCACTTGTATCGAACAGCAAGCCGCCGACCGTGGAACCGAGGGCGATGGCGAGTTGCACGACAGCGACCATCAGGCCGCCACCCGCCTCCGCATCCCCGGGCAGCGTTGTTGCCAGCCATGCCCACCAGCCTACCGGCGCGGCAGTCGCGACAAGGCCCCATATGCCCAGCAGTACCGTCACGGCAGCGACCTTGCTGCCAAAGACGGTCAGCGCCACGGCGATCAAGGCCATCAGGACGGGAATGCCAACCAGCGTCCGGAAAAAATTCCACTTCAAGAACTTGCTGATGACGGTGGTGCCGATGAAGCCGCCCACGCCAATTGCCAGCAGAATCAGCGACAGCGTGGAGATGCCTACCCGCGTGACGCTTTCAAGGTAGGGGCGCAAATAGGTGAACAGGGCGAACTGTCCCATGAAAAACGTGCTGACAGCCAGCATGCCCAGGGCAACCTTCGGGTCCCGCAGCAGCTTGAAGACGTTGCGCGAACCGGCCGCCCCCGCCCGGGGCGGCATGGAAGGCAGGCTGATCCACTGCCAGACAAAGGCAATCAAGGCCACTGGCACCAGGCAGAAAAAAGCGCCACGCCATCCGACAACGGCACCCAGGTAACTGCCCAGCGGCGCGGCAACGACGGTCGCCAGCGCATTGCCGCCATTGAAGATGGCCAGGGCACGCGGCACCTGATCGGATGGCACCAGGCGTATGGCGGTAGCGGCCGATAACGACCAGAATCCGCCCACCACCACGCCGATCAGCGCGCGGCCGACCATGTATAGAAAATAATTCGGCGCCATCGCAACCACGGCCCCGGAGACGGCCATCAGTGCGGTCAGCCCCAGCAACAGGGACTTGCGGTTCATGCTGCCTGTCATCGCTGAAATCGATAGGCTGGTCAGTACCGCAAACGCGCCGGAGATGGCGATCCCCTGTCCCGCCAGGCCTTCGCTGACCAGCAGATCCCTGGCCATCGGCGTCAACAGGCTGACCGGCATGAACTCCGAGGCGATCAGCGCGAACACGCACAGCGTCATCGCAAAGACACCGCCCCACATGGCCGCTGGCGCCCCGGTATCGCCGTGCCCGTGGACGCCATCCGGAGCCGCGCTGCTTATCGGTGCTGTCATGGTATGCGCCTATGCCAGATGCTTGAGGAAGAAGGCCTGCAGCTTTTCCCAGGGGATGAGTTTCACGCGGTCATACAGATCGACGTGTCCGGCGCCTGGCACGATCACCAGTTCCTTGGGCTGGGCCGAAAGCCGGTAGGCCTCTTCGCTGAACTCTTTGGAGTGCGCCTGGTCGCCCGTGATGAACAGCATGGGACGCGGGGAAATCGTCTCGATGTCGTTGAACGGATAAAAGTTCATGAACTTGACGTTGCTGCTCATCGTCGGGTGCGTCGTCAGCTCGCGCGACGATCCTGCCGGCGTGAACTCTCCGCGCGGAGTGCGATAGAAGTCATGGAACTCGCGCTGGATCGGATGCGTATTGCCATCGAGCTTGTGCACGGTGCCGCCCGTGTACGCGATTGCGCCACCGGTAAATTCCACGTAGCGCTGTTGCGCCGCCTCGGCAATGATCTGCTTGCGTTGCCCGAGCGTCTGCGAGTGGTTCAGCGCATTGCGGTTGGCCGCGCCCATGTCGTACATGCTGACCGTGGCAACGGCCTTCATGCGCGGATCGATCTTGGCGGCGCTGATGACGAAACTGCCGCTGCCGCAAATGCCGAGAACGCCGATCCGTTCCCTGTCCACGAATGGCTGGGTGCCCAGGTAATCGACCGCCGCACTGAATGCTTCGGCGTAGATGTCCGGCGCCACGGCGTTGCGTGGCTGGCCCGCGCTGTCACCCCAGAACGACTGATCGATGGCCAGCGTGACGAAGCCCTGTTCGGCCAGCTTTTGTGCATACAGGTTCGAGCTTTGCTCTTTCACCGCGCCCATCGGATGGCCGATGATGATCGCCGCATGCCTGGAATGCCGGTTGAGCTTCTTTGGCGTGAAGAGATTCCCGGCCACCTTCATTTTGTACTGGTTCTCAAACGCGACCTTTTGCGCGACGACTGCCTCGCTCCGGTAGAAATTGTCAGCCTGGTTCGACATATCAGGCACTGGCTGGCTTTCGGCAGCGAACGCGGAAGCACCTGCAATGGAAAGGCTGCCCAGCACGGCCATGCCGGTGCCAGCAGTCTTGAGGAAATCGCGGCGCGCTACATCATTGATGGTCATGTCTGTTCTCCAGTTCGTAGGGTTTGGGATGGGCGGAATACCTTGGCGACATCGTACGTGGCGCTTGCCGCAGCAGCACACCGAAAACCCGAACAGGTATATGTGCCACAGCCATGAATATTCTGTATATTCATATGAATATTCGCATATTCTCCTTGGCATCATCGCGTGCCAGACGCCACCACGGGATACCATCCACCGCCGGTTCAGGAATGATTCACATGGCCAGAGATAACATTATTGATATTCTGATATTTTTTGAGGTGGCTCGCCAACGCAGTTTCACGCGTGCCGCCGTCAAGCTCGGCATGTCCCAGTCCACGCTCAGTCACATTATTCGTGACCTGGAAGCACGGCTGGGCGTGCGGCTGCTCAATCGCACGACGCGCAGTGTTTCGCCGACAGAAGCAGGCGAGCGCCTGCTGACCAACGTCGCGCCGCGGCTGGAAGAGGTCAATGCCGAAATCGCTGCTGTCAGCGATTTGAATGGCAAGCCGGCCGGTACCGTGCGCATCACCGCCATCGACCATATTATCGATACGCTGCTGTGGCCAAGACTTGCGCCAGTGCTGCCCCACTATCCCGATCTGCATGTGGAGATTCAGTCCGATTACAAGCTGGTCGATATCGCGGCGGACCGCTATGACATCGGCGTGCGCTACGGAGACCAGGTCGAAGAGGATATGATCGCAGTGCGGCTCACCCCCGACATTCCGACCATGATCGTCGGTTCGCCAGACTACTTCTCCTGGCATGCGCAACCAGCCAGCCTGCAAGAGCTGCTGAAACATAATTGCATCACGCTGCGCCTCGCCAGCAGTGGCGGCATCTACGCGTGGGAGCTCCAGCATGAGGGGCGCAATGTGGCAGCGCGGGTGAGCGGCCAGACCGTGTTTACCAGCGCCGGGCCCATGGTGCAAGCCGCCTTGAGCGGCAATGGCCTGGCATTTGTCACGGAAGACCTGGTAGCGGGGCACATACGGGAAGGCCGATTAATCAGCGTCATGAAAGACTGGTGTGGAACGTTTCCTGGCCTCCATGCCTACTACCCCAGCCGCCGACACGAATCGAGGGCGCTGCGGATCGTAATCGAAGCTATCCGCCAGCACGGGTCCACCCCGAGTCATCCGCCGTGAGACTGCCAGTACTGCCCCGGCCGCCATCATTGCGAAATCCAGGGCAATAACCGAGCAAGCCGCGCGTTCATAGTCGCATTTATACAACAGCCAGCAATTTACTGCGGTGCAGCATTGCAGCCTGCCATGCCCGGTCGTATGCTGGAGACAAGGCCATATGCACTACTCGCGCCATTTTGACGAGTATCAGACATTTATTGCATATCGATAGACAGAACAATTCGTAAGCACGCCGTTCGCCCGCTGCTAAGCTGATTTCGTCATCGGACCGTCATGGTCCGCGCAACCACTAACCGAAGAGATATTGTCGATGAGTTCCAGCACCGCCCGCTCCCAGCTTCCCGCCCTCCCCGTGAAAACCGTTATCGCCGCCAGCCTGATCGCCTGCTTCAGCCTGCCAATGCATGTGCAAGCGCAGCAAGAACTGCCGGCCGAAGGGGAGTTGCAATCGGTGGTGGTCACCGGTACCTTCGCCAAGAACCGCCGCACCATCGATTCCGAATCGCCGATCGACATCCTCACCTCGCGCGACCTGCAAAGCACCGGTTCGGGCGAACTGGCCACCGTGCTGGCGCGCCTGCTGCCATCGCTGAACTTTGCCCGCGCCACGGGCGCCGACGCCAGCGACGCCGTGCGTCCGGCGCAATTGCGCGGCCTGTCGCCCGACCAGACCCTGGTACTGGTGAACGGCAAGCGCCGCTACACCTCGGCCGTAGTCAACGTCAACGGCTCGCTGGGCCGCGGCTCGGCGCCCGTCGACCTGAACGCCATTCCGCTGGCCGCCATCGACCACGTGGAAGTGCTGCGCGATGGCGCGGCGGCCCAGTACGGCTCCGATGCGATCGCCGGCGTAATCAACATCATCCTGAAAAAAGGCGCGGCCGGCGGCGATATCGAAGTGGGCTATGGCCAGACGCAGGAACGCGACGGCAAGCAAAAATCCATCAAGGGCTCGGCCGGCTTCGCTCTGGGCGACGACGGCTGGGTGCGCGTCTCGGCCGAAGTGGCGGAACGCGATCCGACCAACCGTGCCGGCGCCGATTTCCGCAATCCGCTGGAACCGCGCTACGGCAAGGTCAACCAGCGCTATGGCGACCCGGAAAGCAAGCCGGCGACGATTTTCCTCAACAGCGAATACCACATCAATGACAATGTGGACTGGTACGCCTTCGGCAACTACGGCAAGCGCGACACGTCGGCCGCCGCCACCTGGCGCACGGCGCTGATCACGGACCCGAATAATTCGAAGCTGTTCGTCCAGCGCACGCCGCTCTTCCCGGAAGGCTTTTTGCCATTACAAAACAGCACATTGACCGACCAGTCCATCGTCACAGGCTTGCGCGGTGAAGCGGCCGGCTGGCGCTGGGATGCCAGCCTGAACTACGGCAGCAACAAGTTCGAACTGGACCTGGACAACACGGTCAACCAGTCGCTGGGCGCAGCCAGCCCCACGCACTTTTATGCCGGTTCGCTGAAAAACGAACAGACCGTGTTCAATCTCGATGCGGCGCGCGAATTTCCCGTGTCGTACTTTACGGGACCGCTGACGGTAGCCGTCGGTGCCGAAGCGCGCCATGAAAAGTACAGCATCGGTGCAGGCGACGCAGCGTCGTACACGGGTGGCGGCTCACAAGGCTTTGCCGGTTTCCGCCCTGCCAATGCGGGCAGCCACTCGCGCCACAACGAGTCGATCTATGTGAACCTGGAAGCGGAAGCGACGAAAAACCTGTCGGGCGGGGTGGCCCTGCGCCATGAGCGCTACAGCGACTTCGGCAGCACCACCTCGGCCAAAGGCTCGGCCCGCTATTCGTTCAACGATGCGCTGTCCCTGCGCGGCACCGTGTCGAGCGGCTTCCGCGCGCCATCGCTGGCACAGCAGTACTACACCATCACCACCACCAACTTCCAGGTCGTCAACGGCGTCAACACGCCGATCGAGACGGGCACCTTCGCCGTCAACACGCCACAGGCGCGCGCCCTGGGCGCACAGGACCTGAAACCGGAAAAGGCCCGCAACTACAGCCTGGGCCTGCAGTTCCAGCCCAGCCGCAACTTCACGACGACAGTGGACGCCTACCGCATCGACATCGACAACCGCATCCTGTTCTCGGCCAATCTGATACTCAGCAATGCTTTGAAGAACATCCTGGCCGCCCAGGGCACGCCGGTGGGCTCGGGACGCTACTTCACCAACGCTGTCGACACGCGCACGGAAGGCGTGGACATCGTCAGCACCTACCGCATCGACCTGCAGGACAAGGACCGCCTGGACCTCACCGCGGCTTACAACCATAACAAGAGCACGGTACAGAAAATCGCCGACAATCCAGCCATCCTGACGGCCAACAACCTGAAACTGATCGACCGCCAGAGCATCGACCGCATCACGGTGGCGTCGCCGAAGGACAAGTTCAGCCTGGCCGCCGACTACGGCTTCGGCATCTGGAACGTGCACGGACTGGTGACGCGCTACGGCAGCTTCACCGTGCCGCAGAACGATGTCAAGCTGGACCAGACGTATGATCCGCAATGGGTGCTGGACGTGTCCGGTTCCGTGAAACTGGGCAAGAACTGGCGCCTGGTGGCCGGCATCGACAACGTCACCAACCGCTACCCGGCGCAAGTGACCAGCAACGGCAACCTGAACGTCAACGGCACGCAGCCTTACAGCATCTTCGCGCCGAACGGCTTCAACGGCCGCTATTACTACGCCAAGGCGGGCTATAGCTGGTAATAACTGGCAATAGCAACGCAGCACGGGAGGCATCTGCCTCCCGTTTTTTATTCCGGCCTATCAAATACAGCTTTGGCGTACGGGTGGCCATCCTGGCAGGCAATCGGCTACCATGGACATTCCCCCACTCTGACGACGGAATACCATGCCCAGCTGGCATCTGACCGACGCCGCCGATCTGGCGGCGCGCCATCCCTACACTTTCTATAAATCGCCGCCCGAGGCCATTGCCCAGGTGCGCCCCGGCGAGGTGGTCAAGCTGATCTTCGCCTTCCACAGCGACGATCCGCAGGCGCCGGGCGCCGAGCGCATGTGGGTGCTGGTGGAGACGATCGAACCGCATGGCCATTTCACAGGCAAGCTCGACAACATGCCCGGCTACATCGCCGACTTGCAGGCCAAGGACCCCGTCGCCTTCGAAGCGCGCCACATCATCAATACGCAGCACGACGATGACGATAACCTCGTCAACCGCTATGCGGGCCTGTGCTTTGTGACGAAACGCGTGCTGGAAGACGGCGCGCCCGTCGGCTATCTGTACCGCGAGGAGCCGGACAACGACGACGACAGCGGCTGGCGCTTCACGGCCAACGACGAGAGCGACGACTACATCAACGACAGCGCCAACGTGGCCCTCGTCTCGCTCGGCGCCGTGCTCAGCGTGGACGACCGCTTCATCCGCCTGCTGGACTCTCCTGCCGGCGCGGCGTATGCCTTCGACCACAGCACGCAACAATTCAAGGCGGTTGAGGAATGACAAGCGATGAACTGAAAGACTTTTGCG
>NZ_LT607494.1:0-48389 GCF_900095235.1 Janthinobacterium sp. UMAB-60 | reverse complement strand
CCGTGCGCCGTCGAACATCCTCGTGTATGCAGTGGCGGGGAAAAAATTTGCGTATTTCAAGACCAGCATGCCGGAACAATGGCGCTTCAGCCTGCGTGTCAGCGCGGAGCGCTTTGTCGAGCTGACGGACATGCCGGGCGTGAAACCGGCCCGCTACATGGGCCGCTTTCACTGGGTCAGCATCGTCGATGTGACACGCTTCCCGGCCGATTACCTGGCGGAACTGGTGCAGGATAGCCACGCGCGCGCCGTGGCCAGCCTGACGCGCGCGCAAAGAGCGGCCATCGCCTAGAGCGCTTCCTCGCCCGCCATGGCGCGGTCGATGTCTGCGCGCGTCAGATCCGGCGCCAGTTGCAGGATGAACTCGTAGGCGTAGGCGCGCAGGTAGGCGCCGCGGCGCACGGCCAGGCGCGTCGTGTTGGTGGCGAACAGATGCGACGCTTCTACCGCCCTTAGTCCCTTGTCGCGGCCATGGTCGAAGGCCATCGAGGCCACGATGCCCACGCCCAGGCCCAGCGCCACATATTGTTTGATGACGTCGGAATCCATGGCCGTCAGGATGATATCGGTGGCCACGCCCGCCTTGGCGAACGCATCGTCGATATGGCCCCGTCCCGTGAAACCCTTGTCGTAGGTAATCAACGGGTATTTCGCCAGGTCTTCCAGGCGGATGGGCGAATGTTCGAGCAACGGATGGCCGTCCGGCACGACGATCAGATGGCTCCAGCGGTAGCACGGGAACGACACCAGGTCGGGGAACTGGCTCAGGCCTTCCGTAGCGATGCCGATATCGGTCTTGCCTGACAGTACCCATTCCGCGATATGCTCGGGCGCGCTTTGTTGTAGCGCAATACGCACGTCGGGATAGGCGGCGCGGAAGCCCTGCACCACTTTCGGCAGCGCATAGCGCGCCTGCGTGTGCGTGGCCGCCACCGACAGGGTGCCGCTGGTCTGGCCGCTGTATTCGAGGCTGGCCTGCTGCAGGTTTTCCGCCTCGATCAAGAGGCGGTCGACGATTTTCAAAATGCCCTTGCCCGGCTCCGTCAAGCCCGTCAAGCGCTTGCCGTTGCGCTCGAAGATGACCACGCCCAGCTCGTCCTCGAGTTCGCGGATTTGCCGGCTCACGCCCGGCTGCGACGTGAACAGGGCGTTGGCCACTTCCGTCAGGTTATAGCCGCGGCGGGCCGCTTCGCGGATCGAACGCAGTTGTTGAAAGTTCATATATTTTCAGCCTTTAGGTTCTTGTTGGTTCAACGAACACATGGAGGCGTTTCGGGCGGACAACTAACGTCTCGCCCTCCTTCAGTTGCAGATGCGTAAACCGCTCGTTCGACATCACCGCTTCGATCAGTTCGCTGTTATCGATGCGCTGCAAGTCCAGCTGGGCCAGCGGGCCGATGGCATGCGCGCGGCTCAGTTTCACGACGATGCCTTCGGCGCCCTGCGTGTAGCGGTCGATTTCCAGGTCGTGCGGACGCACATAGGCCGTGCCCTTGCTGTCGCTCACGCCCGCATAGTCGGGCACTTCGAAGCTGGCGTCACCGGTCGCCATCACGCCGTCATGCACGCGGCCGTGGAACAGATTGACGTTACCCAGGAAGCCATACACGAAGGGCGAGGCCGGATGGTTGTAGACTTGTTCCGGGGAACCGAGTTGCTCGACGGTGCCCTTGTTCATCAGCACCACCTGGTCCGCCACTTCCAGCGCCTCTTCCTGGTCATGCGTGACAAAAATGCTGGTGACGTGCAAATCGTCATGCAGGCGGCGCAGCCAGCGGCGTAATTCCTTGCGCACCTTGGCATCGAGCGCGCCGAACGGTTCGTCGAGCAGCAGCACGCGCGGCTCCACAGCCAGCGCGCGCGCCAGGGCGATGCGCTGGCGTTGTCCGCCCGACAGCTGCGGCGGATAGCGGTCGGCCAGCCAGTCCAGCTGCACCAGCTCCAGCAAATCTTTCACTTTACGGCGGATCTGGTCTTCCGACGGGCGCTCGCTGCGCGATTTCACGCGCAAGCCAAAGGCCACGTTTTCAAACACGGTCATGTGCTTGAACAGCGCGTAATGCTGGAACACGAAACCGACTTGGCGCTCGCGCACGTGGCGGTTCGACGCGTCTTCCGCATCGAGCAGCACCTGGCCGCTGTCCGGATGTTCCAGGCCGGCAATGATGCGCAGCAAGGTGGTCTTGCCGCAACCCGACGGGCCCAGCAGGGCCGTCAATTCGCCGGCGGGAAAGTCCAGCGAGATATTGTCGAGGGCGACGAAATCGCCGAAGCGCTTGTGGATGTTTTTAACTGCGATGGTCATATCAGTGCTCCGTGGAACGTAAGGCGGAATCGTCGGCGTCGCTCTCGTTCAAACGCCACTCAATGAAAGCTTTCAAGGCCAGGGTCACCAGGGCCAGCAGGGCCAGCAAGGAGGCGACGGCAAACGCGGCGGCAAAGTTGTACTCGTTGTACAGAATCTCCACCTGCAGCGGCATGGTGTTCGTTTCTCCGCGGATATGGCCGGAGACGACGGACACGGCGCCGAACTCACCCATGGCGCGGGCGTTACACAGGATCACGCCGTACAGCAAGCCCCACTTGATGTTGGGCAAAGTCACGCGGCGGAAAGTATTCCAGCCCGAGGCGCCCAGCACGAGGGCAGCCTCTTCCTCTTCGCTGCCCTGCGACTGCATCAGCG
Source organism: Janthinobacterium sp. UMAB-60 (assembly GCF_900095235.1). Taxonomy (NCBI): domain Bacteria; kingdom Pseudomonadati; phylum Pseudomonadota; class Betaproteobacteria; order Burkholderiales; family Oxalobacteraceae; genus Janthinobacterium; species Janthinobacterium sp. UMAB-60. Next base: position 45,706 of record NZ_LT607494.1, on the reverse strand, counting down.
GGATCAGTTCGCGCGCGACGAAGGGGAAGGTAATGAAGATGGTCGCCAGCACGATGCCGGGCACGGCAAACAGGATCTTGATGTCGTGTTCCTGCAGCCACGGACCGAACCAGCCCTGGGCGCCGAACATCAGCACATAGATCAGGCCGGAAATCACGGGCGAGACGGAAAACGGCAAGTCGATCAGGGTCAGCAGGATGCTCTTGCCGCGGAACTCGAACTTGGCGATGCACCACGACGCCGCCACGCCGAACACCAGGTTCAGCGGCACGGCGATGGCCGCCGTGATCAGGGTCAGCTTGATGGCGGAAATCGCGTCCGGATCGATGATGGCGGCAATGTACGCTTCCCAGCCCTTCTTGAACGCTTCGGCAAATACGGCCACCAGGGGCACGATCAGGAACGCCGTCAGGAACAGCAGGGCGATGGTGATCAATACCGTGCGCACCCACAATGGCTCCAGCACGACGGGGCCGACATTCGGTTCGAAACGGCGCGCTTTTGGCAGCGCATCTTCCACATTCGCCACGGCGGTGATATTCGTACTCATGATTTCTTCGCCTTTCCGCGCGTCCATGCTTGCAACAGGTTAATCGTCAACAACAGCAGGAAGGACACCACCAGCATCACCACGGCAATGGCCGTGGCGCCCGCGTAATCGTATTGTTCCAGCTTGGTAATAATGAACAGCGGCGTGATTTCCGACACCATCGGCATGTTGCCGGCGATAAAGATCACGGAACCGTACTCGCCCGTGGCGCGGGCAAAGGCCAGCGCAAAGCCCGTCAGCAAGGATGGTAGAATCGTGGGAAAGATGACGCGGATAAACGTTTGCAAGGAATTGGCGCCCAGGCTGGCGGCCGCTTCTTCCAGTTCCTTTTCCGCGTCTTCCAGCACCGGTTGCACGGTGCGCACGACAAACGGCAAGCCGATGAAGGTCAGCGCCACCACCACACCCAGCGGCGTAAACGCCACCTTGATGCCAAGCACGCCTTCGATGAACTGGCCGAACCAGCCGTTCGACGAATACAGGGCCGTCAGGGTGATGCCGGCCACGGCCGTCGGCAAGGCGAACGGCAAGTCGACCAGCGCGTCGATGATGCGCTTGCCGGGGAATTTATAGCGCACCAGCACCCAGGCCAGGATGCCGCCAAACACCACGTTCAGCAGGGCGGCGATCAGCGAAGCGCCAAACGTCAGCCGGTATGACGCCATCACGCGGTCGGACGTGACGGCGCTGAAGAAGGCATCCCACGTCATGGTGAAGGTTTTCAGGAACACCGACGACAGCGGAATGAGGACGATCAAGGCCAGGTAAAAGAGCGTGAAGCCCAATGACAGCTTAAAACCCGGCATGACCCGAAACGGCGCTCCGCGCGCCTTGATCGGTGCTGCTGATGCTGATGCTGCAGACATAGAAACCCCTTCTTATTACATTTTTGAGTTATAGGGTGCAATATTCACATGCATTCGTTATAAAAAGAACTAACTATTTCTCATTTGCTTAGATGGATTTTGCATACTTGCCGGCAGAATCTATGGGCGAAAAAAAACGCACCGGCGAGGTGCGTTTTTGGGTGCCACTTGAGAAACCCCAACGAAATACCGGGGTCGGACCCTAAGGGTCCGACCCCAGAACTTGCTTCTGGGGTACATCAGCGACTGCCCCCGGAATTACTTGTTCGGCTGCGGCGTCAGACGGAGATATGGCTTGGCAGCCGTAAAGCCCTTCGGATATTTCTGCTTGATCACATCCGGATCTTGCACGGTCAATGGAATGATGACGTCGTCGCCGTCTTGCCAGTTACCGGGCGTGGCCACCGTGTAGCCATCCGTCAGCTGCAGGGCGTCGAGGACGCGCAGGATTTCATTGAAGTTGCGGCCCGTACTGAGCGGATACGTGAGGATCAGCCGTACTTTCTTGTTCGGGTCGATGATGAAGACGGAGCGCACGGTGGCCGTGACGGACTGTTCCGGGTGGATCATGTCGTACAGCACCGATACCTTTTTGTCGACGTCGGCGATGATGGGGAAGCCCACCACCGTGTTTTGCGTCTCTTCGATATCCTTGATCCAGCTCTTGTGCGACTCGGCCGCGTCCACGGACAGGGCGATGGCCTTCACGTTGCGCTTGTCGAATTCCGGCTTGAGCTTGGCCGTCAGGCCCAGTTCCGTCGTGCACACGGGGGTAAAGTCGGCCGGGTGGGAAAACAGCACCACCCAGGAATTGCCGGCCCACTCATGGAACTTGAGCGTACCGATCGAGCTGTCTTGTTCAAAATCAGGGGCGACATCGCCCAGGCGTAAGGTCATCGTGATCTCCTTGATAGGTTGTGTAGCGGGATGTTCGTCGTATCAGGCTGCCTGACGGTGGCGTTTGTCGCTTTGCGCCAGATCAAACAGCGTTTGCAGTTGCGCCTGGCCGTAGACCCAGTCGCCAAGGCGCGACTCGGCGTTGATATGGCCGAGCTCTCCGCCATCGATGTATTTGCAATTCCAGCGCCGCGCCCACTGCGCCGCGTGCTCGGCCGTCATCCACGGGTCCGTCTGGCTGGCGATCAAGATGCCGGGGCAAGGCAGGCGCTTTTGCGGCAAGGCTTGCGCCACGCCGAACTTGTCCGGGTCGGCCGGCCCCACCAGCAGCACGCCGGCCACGCCCTGCGGGTCGCGCGCCAGGCTGTGCGCCGTCGCCAGGCAGCCGAAGCTGTGGGCGACGATCAGGGTCGGGCGCGCATCTTGCCGCCGCACCTGGTCCAGGCGCGCCGACCAAGTGGCCAGCTCGGGTGCGTTCCAGTCATCCTGCTCGACCCGCTCGAATTGCGGATACAGGCGCTGCCAGCGGCTCTGCCAGTGCTCGGGACCGCTGTTATGCAAGCCCGGCACGATCAGTACCCGGTAATCGGAAAAGCTGCGCAGCGCCATGATGTGTCCTTGCGTGATCTATTCCGGCAAGCGTTGCCGCCTGCCGGTGAAGATTACTTCGGCTGATAGATCTGGTCGAAGATGCCGCCGTCGGCAAAGTGCGCCTTCTGGGCCGCCGTCCAGCCACCGGCCACTTGCTCGATGGTGAACAGGTTGACCTTGGCGAACTGCGACGCGTATTTCTTCGCCGCCTTGTCCGTTGCGGGACGGTAGTAATTCTTGGCGATGATGTCTTGCGCTTCGTCCGTGTACAGGTAGTTCAGGTAAGCCTCGGCCACCTTGCGCGTGCCGTGCTTGTCGGCAAACTTGTCGACGACGGCCACGGGCGGCTCGGCCAGGATGCTGACGGACGGCGTGATGATGTCGAACTTGGTCGGGCCCAGTTCCTTGACGGCGAGATAGGCCTCGTTTTCCCAGGCGATCAGCACGTCGCCGATACCCCGTTCGACGAAGGTGGTGGTGGCGCCGCGCGCGCCGGAGTCGAGCACGGGCACGTTTTTATACAGTTTGCCGAGGAAATCCTTGGCCTTCGCTTCGTTGCCGCCCGGCTGGCGCAGCGCGTAGCCCCACGCTGCCAGGTGATTCCAGCGGGCGCCGCCCGAGGTTTTCGGGTTCGGCGTGATGACGGACACGCCCGGCTTGACCAGGTCGTTCCAATCCTTGATGCCTTTCGGGTTGCCCTTGCGCACCAGGAACACGATGGTCGAGGTATACGGCGCGCTATTGTGCGTCAGGCGTTTTTGCCAGTCGGCGGCCAGCAGCTTGTGCTCGGCCAGCGCATCGATGTCGTAGGCCAGGGCCAAGGTCACCACGTCCGCTTCCAGGCCGTCAATGACGGCGCGCGCCTGCTTGCCGGAACCGCCATGCGATTGCTTGATCTTGACGTTGTCGCCCGTCTTGCCTTTCCACTCCTTGGCAAATGCCGTGTTCACATCCTGGTACAGCTCGCGCGTCGGGTCATACGACACGTTGAGCAGGGTGATATCGGCAGCCTGCGCCGTTTGCAGAATGGCAAACGCGCTGATGGCGGCGGCAATGATGATTTTTTTCGACAGCATCTAAGATCCCCGTATGGTTGAACTTTCAGAGCCACCAGATTACGGCGCAACGGCCGCAAAGAGAACGAAGCGTTTCGCCGTTTGATATGCAATTTTCGCATATGGACGACGCGCAACGGGGATTTAGCAGTTAATAAAAACGGTTAAATAATATGACGGCCCAGGTGGCAAAGGCCAGGATGCAGGTCAGCAACACGGCGGCGCTGCCGAAATCCTTGGCGTTTTTCGACAACGGATGAAGTTCCAGCGAGATGCGGTCGACCACGGCTTCCAGCGCGGAATTGATCAATTCGACGATCAAGACCAGCAGCAGCACGCCGATCAGCACCAGTTTTTCAAAGGCGGAGATGCGCAGCAGCAAGGCGATCAGCGTGCCGACGACGAACAAGCCCAGTTCCTGGCGGAACGCATGTTCATGGCGCCAAGCCGCCTTCAAGCCGTCGAGCGAGTAGAAAAAGGCGGAGAAAATCCGTTTCAAGCCGCTCTTGCTCTTGAATTCATTGACAGGTTGCATAGTTTTCCATGGTTTAAAGTCCATCCAGCCGCCAATTATGACGTCCAACATGAGAATTGTGACAATTTATTCGCTGAATATCTCGGAACATTTCACTATTTTTTCACATCATGGTATAAAGATGCATGAATACTGCATCGCACCAAATCCATCATGAAAATTGAACCGGTCGCTGCCCCGAAGACGACGATCCAGGTGATCGAACGCATGGTCGCCCTGCTCGATGCCCTGGCCAAATATTCCGACCCGGTCAGCCTGAAGGAATTGTCGAAAGTTTCCGGCCTGCACCCATCGACGGCGCACCGCATCCTCAACGACATGGTGCTGACGCGCTTTGTCGACCGCATCGAACCTGGCACGTACCGGCTGGGCATGCGCCTGCTGGAACTGGGCAATGTCGTGAAAAGCCGCCTCAGCGTGCGCGAAGCGGCGCTGGACTTCATGCGCCAGCTGCACAAGAAAACCCAGCAAACGATCAACCTGTCCGTGCGCCAGGGCGACGAGATCGTCTACATCGACCGCGCTTTTTCCGAGCGCTCGGGCATGCAGGTGGTGCGCGCCATCGGTGGCCGTGGTCCGCTGCACCTGACTTCGACAGGTAAATTATTCCTCTCCGTCGACGAGCCAAAAGCCATCCGCGCGTACGCCACGCGCACGGGCTTGGCCGGGCACAACAAGAATTCCATCACGGATCTGCAAAAACTGGAACGCGAACTGAGCCTGGTGCGCGAGCGCGGCTATGCGCGCGACAATGAAGAGTTGGAACTGGGCGTGCGCTGCATGGCCGCCGGCATCCGCGACGACTCGGGCAAGCTGATCGCCGGCCTGTCGATCTCGGCGCCAGCCGACCGCCTGCAGGATGAGTGGCTGGGGGATCTGGTGGAAACGGCGAACCAGATTTCCGTCACCCTGGGTTTTATCCCGCAAGACTAAAGATAAAGGGCAGCAACGCTGCCCTTTATCTTCTTAACCGCCAGGCAAACTCATGTTGGCAGGTTTTAAAGCCTCCAGCCACTTGCGCATGCGCCCCGCGTCGGCCGTGCGCGACTGTTTCCCTTTGGAGTCGAGGAAAACCATGATCACGGCCCGTCCTTCGATGACGGCCTGCATCATCAGGCAACGTCCCGCCTCATTAATAAAACCCGTCTTTTGCAAGCCGATTTCCCAGCCCGGATTCGCCACCAGGTGATTCGTATTGCCGAACTGCATGGGCTGGCCGCTGGCTTCGACGATGGCTTTCGGGTCCGTCGAGTATTGGCGCAGCAGCGGATGGCGGAAGGCGGCCATGGCCAGCTTGCCCAGGTCGCGCGCGCTGGCCACGTTCATTTTCGACAAGCCGCTGGAATCGACGTAATGCGTATCCATCATGCCCAGCTGGCGCGCCTTGCTGTTCATGGCGTCGACAAACGCGGGCAAGCCGCCCGGATAATTGCGGCCCAGCGCCGAGGCGGCGCGGTTTTCCGAACTCATCAGGGCGATATGCAGCATATTCGCGCGCGTCAATTGCGAACCCACTTTCAGGCGTGAGCTGCTGAACTTGGCACGATCGACGTCCTCGTCCGTGATGGTCAGCAATTCATCCATGTCCTGGCGCGCTTCGACCACCACCAGGCCCGTCATCATCTTGGTGATGGAGGCGATGGGCAGGGCGACATTCGAATTCTTTTCAAACAGCACTTCCGAATTGGCCTGGTCCAGCACCAGCGCCACGCTCGATTTCAAGTCGAGCGGATCGCGCGTGAGGTTCAGGCCCGCCAGATCGCCCATGGTGGGCATCGGTGCGGCCATGGGCACGGCCACGCTGCTGACTTTTTGATAGATGACCTTGCGTTTGCCGCGCACCATGACGACCCGGCGCACGCTCTTTTCGCGCGGCGCGGCCGTCGTGCCCTTGCGCAGCACGACTTTGACTTTCTTGGTGTTGTGTTTCTTGGAGGCTGAGGATTTGCCGTTCGCTTCTTTGGCGTGCACGGCCGCAGCCGGCGCCAACGCAAACAGCAGGGAAGCCAGGACACCCAGCGCAAGTTTAAACTTAGCCATTCGATAATTCCCCGTGAAGCTGTTGCCTTATTGCAGTGTAGCGAAATGCAGAGTAATCGCAAGCCTATTTAACAGTTGGGACAGTATTTATTGCAGCAACGAAATACAAATCGTTGGCGATCAGCAAACAAACTCATCCTTAATCAACTGATTGCTTGTGCAAAACGCTAGCGTGTCTATTTATCCATGAATTTAACAAAGCCGGCCAGCGGCTCGCGTTCCGTGTTCAGGCGGTTCTCGATCTTGTCCGGGTCGGCATAGCCGAGGGCCATGCCGCACACCACCATTTCGCTGGCCGGCACGCCCAGTTCCTCGCAGATGATGTCATGGTAATGGATGAAGGCCGCTTGCGGGCAGGTATCGAGTCCCCGCGCGCGCGCCGCCAGCATGATGTTTTGCAAGAACATGCCGTAGTCGAGCCAGGAACCCTGTTCCAGCACCCGTTCGATGGTAAAGATCAGGCCCACGGGCGCATCGAAAAACTGGAAATTGCGTCCATGCTGGGCCGCCATGCCGGCCGTGTCGCCCCGCTCCAGGCCCAGCAACTGATACAGGTCCAGGCCGATCTTGCGGCGGCGTTCGATGAACGGCGCCGTCCACTGGCGCGGGTAATAGGTGTAGGACGCCGTGCGGGCGGGGGCGTCCGTCGCCTTCGGTGCGGCATAGACGTCGAGGATGCGGCGCGACAGGCGCAGGCGCGCTTCGCCCGACAGTACATACACTTTCCACGGCTGCATGTTGGCGCCCGAGGGCGCGCGCGCCGCCACTTCCAGGATGCGCGCGATCTCGTCCTGCGCCACCGGCGTGGGCAAAAAAGCACGGATCGAACGGCGCGACAGGATGACGCTATCGATGGCTTGCTGCGCCGACGGTGTTTCAGATGCTTGCTTGCTCACTGCCCTGCTCTCCCGCTATTTCTTGACAACAAACACCACGCCGACCACGGCCACCAGCATGCCGGCGATGCCCAGCATATTAAATGCTTCGCCAAACATCAGCCAGGCCATCACGGCCGTCGTAGGCGGTGTCAGGTACAGCAAGCCCGTCACTTTCGTGGCGTCGCTGCGGCGGATCAGGGCGAACAGCAGGAAAATGGCGCCGATGGACAGCACGAGTACCGACCACAGCAAGGCGCCGATAAAATTCGCCGTCCATTGCACGTTGCTGAAATGCAGGTCCAGTCCCTCGAAATACAGGGCGAATGGCAACACGACCACGATGGAGGCGGCGAACTGCACCACCGTGCCGGTGCGCAAGTCGAATTGCGGACAGTGGCGTTTTTGATACATGGTGCCGGCCGTCATCGACAGCAAGGCAAACACGCACAGCAGCACGCTTTCCACGGTCAGGCCCACGAGATTGATCTTGGCGTACACGACGAGGGCCACGCCCAGCAAGCCAAAGAGCAAGCCCAGCCACTGACGCGGGCGCACGGATTCGCCGATCAGGGGCGCGGCGCAGGCCGTCAGCACGGGCTGCATGCCAACGATCAGCGCGGAGAGGCCGGCCGGCATGCCCAGCTTGATGGCGCACCAGACGCCGGCCAGGTAGCCGGCCTGCATCAAAATGCCGGCCACGGCGATCTGGCGGAACTGCCCCACGGGCCACGGCGCGCGCAGGACCAGCACCAGCGGCAGCAGGATCACCAGCACGCCCAGGAAGCGCAGCAACAAAAAGGTCAGCGGCGGCGCATAGGGCAGGCCGAACTTGGCGACGATAAAACCTGTGCTCCATAACAACACAAAAAAGCCGGGCAAGGCCATCGGCGCCAGGGTCGTCAAGAAAGCGGCTTTGGGGGCTTTGCCGCTGGCGCCAGCCGCGACGGGAAGATTGGACATGGTATCAACTCGGGAAACGGGGTCGGCACCGGGGCGCTGCGCCAGTGCGGGAGGCAAAGTCTAGCATGCTGCGCCGCACCCGTCCTGAAAGGCGGGGAAATAACAGTTTAGGGCTAAACCATTAACACCCAGAAATCAAATATTTCTCTTTAGAAACAATGGTTTTTGATGCAAATCTATTCAATTGTTGCATCGCACAAGAATCGCTTGACTTCATTTTTTTTCGCCGTAGAATAGGGTTTGTTGCGTTGCACAATTCTTGTTCAGCTTGAAAATTTAGATTCACCTGCTTTCCCAAACGGTACACGCAGCATCAAATTAACCAGATTTCGATTTTTTGGAGATTTATATGTTTTCAATTCCTGAGCAATTTTCGTCCGCTACCAAAACCAACCTGGAAGCCCAATTCGCCCTGTTCTCGTCGCTGACGAGCAAAGCCTTCGAAGGCATCGAAAAGATCGTCGAACTGAACCTGACCGCTGCCAAGGCAACGCTGGAAGAATCGACCGCCGCCGCCAAGCAATTGCTGTCGGCAAAAGATCCACAAGAATTCTTCTCGCTGAGCGCTGCTCAAGCCCAGCCTAGCGCCGAAAAAGCCATCGCTTACGGTCGTCACCTGGCTGCCATCACGTCGGGCACCCAAGCCGAGTTCAGCAAAGCAGCTGAATCGCAAATCGCTGAAACCAACCGCAAAGTCCTGTCGCTGGTGGAAGAAGTCACCAAGAACGCACCAGCCGGTTCGGAAAACGCCGTCGCCATCCTGAAAAGCGCCATCGGCAACGCCAATGCAGGCTACGAGCAGTTCTCGAAAACCAGCAAGCAAGCCGTCGAAGCCATCGAAGCGAACCTGACATCGGCCGTGAACCAGTTCACGCAAGCGGCTGAAAAAGTCGTGCCACGCACGGCTGCCAAGTAATTATTGCGCGACCGCTACGGCGGTCCGCTGTTATCGGCTCCTCCAGGCATCCATCCGCACTTCTCCGACGGATGCCATTATGCCCCAGCCCAGCTGGGGCATTTTTTATGCCTGAGCACTTCCTGAACGCGCTTACTCCCCCAGATACGCCGCCTTCACGCGCGGGTCATCGAGCATGGCGGCCGCGTTGCCGCCCATGGTGACCAGGCCGGAATCCATCACATAACCGCGGTGCGCCGCTTGCAGGGCCAGGCGGGCATTCTGTTCGACCAGCAAGATCGTGATGCCTTCGGACGACACCTTGCGGATCACCTCGAAGATTTTCTCGACCATGATGGGCGACAAGCCCATCGACGGCTCGTCGAGCAGCAGCAGCTTCGGATGACTCATCAGCGCGCGCGCCATGGCCAGCATCTGCTGCTCGCCGCCGGACAGGGTGCCGGCCATCTGCGCCGCCCTTTCCTTCAGACGGGGAAAGACGTCGAACCACTTGGCAATGTCATCCTCGACACCGGCCTTGTCCGTGCGCGTGTAGGCGCCCATCATGAGGTTTTCGCGGATCGACATGCGGGTAAACACGCCCCGCCCTTCCGGCACCATCGCCAGTTTCTTTTCCACCAGGTGAAACGACTTCGTGCCCTTGAGCGATTCGCCCAGGTAACTGATCGTGCCCTCGACCTTGCAGGCCGGCAAGGTGCCCGTGATGGCTTTCAAGGTCGTTGTCTTGCCCGCGCCGTTCGCGCCGATCAGGGCGATCAGCTCGCCCTCATTGACTTCCAGGTCGATGCCTTTCACCGCCTTGATGCCGCCGTAGGCCACGTGCAGGCCCGCCACTTTCAATACCGTCTTGTTCAAGCCATTGTTACTCATGCGTGCGATCCCCCCAGGTAAGCCTCGATGACGGCCGGGTTTTGTTGTATTTCGGCCGGCAAGCCTTCGGCGATGCGCTTGCCATATTCGAGCACCGTGATGCGGTCGCACAGTCCCATCATCAGTTTCACGTCGTGCTCGATCAACAACACGGTCTTGCCTTCCGCCTTGATTTTCACCAGCAACTCACGCAGGGCCAGCTTTTCCGTCGCGTTCATGCCGGCCGCCGGCTCGTCGAGGGCCAGCAGCGTGGGATCAGTGGCCAGCGCGCGGGCAATTTCCAGGCGCCGCTGGTCGCCATACGATAAAAAGCGCGCCGTGCGGCTGGCGAACTGGGCGATGCCGACGAAATCGAGCAGTTCCATGGCCCGCTGGCGGATGGACGCCTCTTCCTCGCGCGCCGCCTTGTGGCGGAAGATGGCGCCGAACACGCCCTGGTGCGAGCGCACGTGGCGCCCCACCATGACGTTTTCCAGCGCCGTCATGTCGCCAAACAGGCGGATGTTCTGGAAGGTGCGGGCGATGCCCGCCTTGGCCACCTTGTGCGGCGCCGACGGCGAATACGGCTTGCCGGCCAGCTCGAAGGTGCCCGTGTCGGGCTGGTACAGACCCGTGATGACATTGAAAAACGTGGTCTTGCCGGCGCCGTTCGGGCCGATCAAGCCGTAAATCTGCCCTTGCCGGATGGTAATGCCCACATCGGTCAGCGCCTGCAAGCCGCCGAAACGTTTGTTCACGCCGGCAATATTCAAGATGATCTGTTCGCTCATGGTGCGTTCCTTCCCTTAAGCGGACACGACGCCGGTGGATTTGTTCGGCTGGTCCACGTCGTGGTCGGGCCGGTCTTCGTGCTTCGGCGATGGCCACAGGCCGGCAGGACGGTTGAGCATGATCAACACCATAGCCAAGCCGTACAGCAACTGGCGCAGCACTTCCGCCTCGATTACCACGTGGCCGAACAGCGCCTGCTGGGCCGGCTCCACCACGTGGCGCAGCACTTCGGGTATCGAAGCAAGGATCACGCCGCCGAGGATCACGCCGGGAATATGGCCGATGCCGCCCAGCACCACCATGGCCAGCACGGCGATCGATTCCGTCAGCGAGAACGATTCCGGCGAGACAAAGCCCTGGAACGAGGCAAACATGGCACCGGCCACGCCGCCGAACGAGGCGCCCATGGAAAAGGCCAGCAGTTTGACGTTGCGCGTATTGATGCCCATGGCTTTGGCGGCGATTTCGTCTTCGCGGATGGCCACCCAGGCGCGGCCCAGGCGCGAATGCTGGAGGCGCTTGGTGACGAACACGATGGCGATGCACAGGAAGAGGAATAAAAAGTAATAAGCATTGACGGACGGCATGGAAAAGCCGCCGACCACGACAGTGCTGTTGGTGCCCGCCTCGCCCGCCAGGTTGACGCCGAAGATACGGATGGGGTCGATCAGATTGATGCCTTGCGGCCCGTTCGTGAAATTGATCGGGTCGTTCAAATTGTTCATGAAGATGCGGATGATCTCGCCAAAGCCCAGGGTCACGATGGCCAGATAGTCGCCGCGCAGCTTCAAGGTCGGCGCGCCCAGCAGAGCGCCGAACAGGCCCGCCACGGCAGCGGCCAGCGGCACGATGAGCCAGATCGACAGGTGGATGCCGTTCTCGCGGATTTCCGGTCCCATCAGCTGCACCAGGGTCTCGTCCAGCATCGGATATTGATTCACCACCGATTCGAGCAGGATGGCGAACTGCGGCGATGCCAGCAAGGCCGTCAGGTAAGCGCCCACGGCGTAGAACGCGATGTAGCCGAGGTCGAGCAGGCCGGCGAAGCCGACGACGATGTTCAAGCCCAGGGCCAGCATGATGTACAGCAAGGCCATGTCGATGATGCGCACCCACGAGTTGCCGAACTGCGCGGCAAAGAACGGGAACACCATCAGCAGCGCGGCCAGGCCCAGCATGCCGGCGTAGGCTTTGGTCGGATTTTTCTTAGCGTCAAAATCGAGTAGTGCCATGATTTAATCTCCCAGTTTCACATCAGGCACGGTCGGCCACTCGTTCGCCCATGATGCCGGACGGGCGCAAGGTCAGCACGATGATCAGCACGACGAAGGCAAAGATATCCTGGTAGTGGCTGCCCAGAAAGCCGCCCGTGATGTCGCCGATATAGCCGGCGCCCAGGCTTTCGATAATGCCCAGCAAGATACCGCCCAGCATGGCGCCATAGATATTGCCGATGCCGCCCAGCACGGCCGCACAGAAGGCCTTCAAGCCGGGGATGGCGCCCATGGAAAATTGAATCGAGGCATAGTTAGCGCCCCACATCACGCCCGCCACGGCCGCCAGCGCGGCGCCGATGGCAAAGGTGGCAACGATGACCTTGTCGGAATCGACGCCCATGAGTCCCGCCACGCGGGGGTTTTCCGCCGTGGCGCGCATGGCGCGGCCCATGCGCGTTTTTTCCACCAGCAATACCAATCCACCCATCGACAAGGCGGCCAGGGCCAGCAGCAATACTTGCGTTTGCGAAATCACGGCGCCGCCTATGTTGATGGGGTCGGTCGACAGCAATTGCGGGAAGGGCAAGGGATTGCGCGTCCAGATCATCATGGCGAAGGTTTGCAAGAGGATGGAGACGCCGATGGCGGTAATCAGGGGGGCGAGGCGGGGGGCGTTGCGCAGGCGGCGGTAGGCGACCCGCTCGATGATGATGTTGACCAGAATACAGATGGGAATGGCGCCGAGAATGGCGGTGGCCAGTTTCAGATAGCCGGGCCAGTCCGGCACATAAATGCCCAGCAGCTTGAGGATGGTCAAGCCCACCATGGCGCCGATCATGAGCACATCGCCGTGGGCGAAGTTGATCAGGTTCAACACGCCGTACACCATTGTGTAACCGAGGGCGACTAAGGCATACATGCTGCCCAACACCAAGCCGTTGATGATCTGCTGGATGAATGTATCCATGATTGCCCTATCAAATATGCATTTTTCGGGAACAACTTCCACCAGAATATGTCGCTGATACAAAAACGGCACCGGAGGAAGAATTCCTGCAGTGCCATCTCTGGACCGTTCTCACCAGCATGGTGCACGCACTCAAAACGGGCGTGACCTTGCTTAGTCATAACGACAACATATTCAAGCTTGGAACAATCATAACGATCTTTTGCAAAAACTAAGCTTGGAATAAATCGATCATTTCCGAATTAAATTCGGTTTTGAGGTGACTCCTCATCGATACTCAATCGTCCTGCAGGCTCAGGCGACGTCGCGCTTGAGGCCATCGAGGCCTTTCGGCATCGGGAACGTGACGGCTTCCTGCACCCCGTCGAGCGGGCGCACGCTCTTCACGCCGCACTCTTTCAAGCGGTCGATGACGGCTTGCACCAGCACCTCGGGCGCCGAGGCGCCAGCCGTCACACCCACGCGCAGCTTGCCTTCCAGCCAGGCGGGGTCGATCTGCGAGGCATTGTCGACCATGTAGGCTGGCGTGCCCATCTTCTCGGCCACTTCGCGCAAGCGGTTCGAATTCGAGCTGTTCGGGCTGCCCACGACGATCACCACTTCCACTTGCGGCGCCATGAATTTCACGGCTTCCTGGCGGTTCGTGGTGGCGTAGCAAATGTCGCCTTTTTTCGGCTCGGCGATGTTCGGATATTTCGCTTTCAAGGCCGCAATAATGTCGCTGGTGTCGTCAACTGACAACGTTGTTTGCGAAACATAGGCCAGGCTGTCCGGATTGGCAACCTGCAATGCCGCCACATCGTCGAGCGTTTCCACCAGATGCATGCCCATATCAGCCTGCCCCATCGTGCCTTCCACCTCGGGATGGCCGTCGTGGCCGATCATGATGATCTCGCGGCCTTCGCGGCGCATCTTGCCCACTTCCATGTGCACCTTGGTGACCAAGGGGCAAGTCGCATCAAAAATGCTCAGGCCGCGCGATTCCGCCTCGGCGCGCACGGCTTTCGACACGCCATGCGCGGAAAACACGAGCGTATTACCAGCAGGCACGTCATCGAGGTCGTCGATGAAGATCGCACCCTTGTTGCGCAAGTCGGCCACCACATAGGCGTTGTGGACGATTTCATGGCGCACATAGATCGGTGCACCAAATTGCTGCAAGGCACGTTCGACGATTTCAATCGCCCGGTCGACGCCAGCGCAGAAACCGCGGGGCTGGGCCAGTAACAGTTCTTTATCCATCGCTATTCCTTACAGGACCGAAATGAGCTTGACTTCAAAGCGCAGCGGCTGGCCGGCCAGCGGATGGTTGAAGTCGAACAGGGCCGAATCTTCGCGCATTTCGCGCAGCACGCCGGCAAAGCGGCCGCCGCCCGGCGCGGCGAAGTCGACCAGGTCGCCGATCTTGTAGTCGGCACCGGGCACGGAGTTTTCGTCCAGGGTCGCGCGCGAGACGGATTGCACCAGCTCGGGATTGCGCTCGCCAAAGCCTTCGCCGGCGGCCAGCTCGAACGTCTGGTGCGTGCCTTCAGGCAAGCCCAACAGGCGCTGCTCGAGAAATGGTGCCAGCTGGCCCTGTCCCAGCATCAAGGTCGCAGGATTTCCGCTAAAGGTAGTGACAATATCAGTACCGTCAACAGTAGCAAGACGATAATGCAGGGTGAGGTAAGCCGCTTCGGTGACGACTGCTGGTTGCTCGTTGGACATAGTGAGTTTTCAAGTAGCTGATGCAAAACGATATTGTAAGCCACACTGGCCGCGCCTGCCCCATGGCTTCGTCAAAGAAGGCCACACTGGGACACGCGCCGGTGACAAACAGGAGAACAGCATGGGCATCAAGGACTGGCCGGCCAGCGAACGGCCGCGCGAACGCCTGATCGAGGATGGCGCGCACTCGCTGTCGGATGCGGAATTGCTGGCCGTCTTCCTGCGCACGGGCGTGCGCGGCAAGAGCGCGGTGGAACTGGCGCGCGACACGGTGGAGCACTTCGGCTCCCTGCGGGGCCTGTTTGGCGCCAGCCTCGTGAGTTTTTCCGCCGTGCATGGCATGGGCAGCGCCAAGTTCGCCCAGCTGCAAGCGGTGCTGGAGCTGGCGCGGCGTGCCATCATCGAGGATTTGCAGGCGGGCCAGGCCCTCAATTCGCCGCACGCCGTCAAAGACTATCTGCGCCTGACCCTGGGCAACCTGGCGCACGAAGCGTTCCATGTGTTGTTTTTGGACGTCAAGAACCGCCTGATCACGACCCAGGAAATGTTTCGCGGCACCCTCACCCACACCAGCGTGTATCCGCGCGAAGTGGTGAAACAGGCGCTGCTGCACAACGCGGCCAGCGTGATGCTGGCCCATAACCACCCGTCCGGCACGCCGGAACCGAGCGAATCGGATTTACTGCTGACGCGCGCGCTGGTGCAAGCGTTGTCGCTGGTGGACGTGCGCATCCTCGACCATTTCGTCGTGGCTGGTCGGCAAGTGCATTCGTTTGCGGAACACGGCCAGATCTAGGCCGGCACCGCCCTGGGTCACAGTTAACCATGTGTAAACAAGGACATACGTGACAGCAGCAAGATGCTTATCTACCAGTAAACAACGCGGTTTACCAGCGGTTTCCCTATGAAGAACAGGCAAACGTCAAATTGTTAAATTTTTCCAATACAACATGACACAATTGTTTTTCGCAAGTCATTGATAAATCTGCTTATTTTGGATATACTCTCGTTTTTCCAATTTGGAATATCTTTAAGGAGTGCGCCATGGCACGTGTTTGCCAAGTCACTGGGAAGAAGCCGATGGTCGGCAACAATGTTTCCCATGCAAACAACAAAACCAAACGTCGTTTTTTGCCTAACTTGCAGAATCGTCGTATTTTTGTTGAATCTGAAAACCGCTGGGTCTCCCTGCGTTTGTCCAACGCCGGTCTGCGCGTCATCGATAAAGTCGGCATCGACGCCGTATTGGTCGATATGCGCGCTCGTGGCGAAAAAGTCTAATTAGCAGAATAAGGGAGCTATCATGGCAAAATCAGGCCGCGACAAAATCAAGTTAGAATCGACCGCCGGTACGGGTCACTTCTACACGACTACCAAAAACAAGCGTACGACGCCTGCGAAAATGGAGATCATGAAATTTGATCCTAAAGCACGCAAGCACGTAACGTACAAAGAAACCAAAATCAAGTAATTGATATTGTGTTCTCTGATGAAAAAGCCGCTCCGATGAGCGGTTTTTTTATGGACGCGGCGCGCATGGAGCGATGCCGGAAAAGTGCCGCAGCACTCCTCCGGCCTCTCTCTAGCGGATCTTAGTGCCCAAGTTATAACCGATATACATGAATTTATCCGAACTGAAGCCGACCGGTAACAGGCTAGGCCGCAGAATGGTGTTCATGTAGCGATATGTTCCCGATGCCGATATGTACGCATAACCATCGAAATCCGGACCGATATCCGTTTCATTACAAAGACTGGGGTTCCACGACGGCCCATAAAATGTCAGCTTCAGGCGGAACAGATTGGCTTTGGATCCGGGAATGGCGGCGGCAATGCTGCCGCGCAGCTTGCAGCCTCTCTCCGTTGTTCCGCTGATAGCACCACTCGGGGAAATATACGTCGCCCCCGCTCCCACATAGGTGCCGCTGATATCCTCCAGGCTTAGCGCCAGGGCATTGTCCACAGCGTAGGAATCAAAAGATAAGGTAATCGGTTTTCCGCCGGCCACGCTGAGAGTGCCGATGATGCGCTCGCCGGGGACAATTGTGCCGCTTGCCTGCACTTGGTCGATGCTCTTCGATCCATACATCTTGCCATCGGCATTCAGTACCCAGGCATTCCCATTGCGGACAAAGCCGCCGAACACATGAGCAGACCCCAAGTCGGGCGATGGAGACGCACTCACCTGCCAAGCCGTTTCCCCATTCGGAAGAACCAGCGCGAACTCGGGAAATACCTGCTGGGTCGGCCGTCGCCAGATTCCCGCCATCGCGTCTTTGCTGGCGGCGATGGAACCGGCCTCCGGATTGCTGAGTGTGGGTGATACCTGCCGCTCTTCTGCCGCATAGCGCGTAGCGGTCCAACTGCCTTGCGCGGCGCTGTTCGCAATGCTCCAGGTACCGCCCCCGGTGCCATCGGCTTTTAACACACCATAAAAGATGGCGGCCACTTGCGTGCTGTCGGGCGCTTGCGGATTGATTCGCATATTGAGCGTCACCTTCCCATCATTCTCCACCCGCCCACTCAGGAAAAAGTCCCCCATCAGCTTGTCTCGGGACGTGCATAAGCCCGGCGTATAACTACTGCCATAACGCGATACCGAAAAGACATCGCAGTAGCCGGAATTCGTCCCCGCATATTCGATTTTCCAATACTCTTGAGAGGAAAGATTGGGTCCGGCAGGCGGGATGAGATCAGGCGTGGTCAGGAACGGTACATCCTGCGCGACGATCACATCGGTGTAGGCATAACTGGTAGACACCTTGCTGTCGTCGCTGACACCCACGCTGACCATGTAGCGACCTGGCCTGTCCACCTGAAACGTAGCGTGGGCAGTATCGGCATTACGCAATTGCGCTGTACTGGCCAGCGGCTTGGTCACTATTTTCCAGGCATAGCTCAACTTCCCGGCAACAGGCCCGACGCTGGCACTGGCATCAAGCGTGACCGTGGTACCGATAGGGACGCGCTGCTCGGGTCCTGCAACGGCATCAGGAACGGTTTTCATGCTCTCGATCAGCTTATTCATTTCAGTCATCGTCTGCTTGCCTGCCAAGGCAGAGTTAATCAGATGCAACTGATCCTGATTGAAGCGTGCGGACAACTGATCAAGCGCCTTGTCATGTGCGTCGCCAGCACCCATATCGGCTGCCGAGGCGGCCCTCAGTGGCGAGCCGATGAAGTCCTTGAGGGAACCGAGATACAGTGTCGCCCCCAATACGCTGATCACATCCGTGTGCGCATGTACCAGCGCCGCAGCAGTCACGGTTTTTGACAACAGTGACGCATCGAAATTGGCAAACATGGCGCCGGCAGCGCCGCCCAGGACGCGCGCGCTGATCATGGAAGTCAGAGGCGTGATATTGGCCACGGCTTGACTGCCCTCCCCCGCCACGACCGTATGCAGCATAGAGCCATCGGATGGATTAGTAATTTGCAGGATACAAGGCAATTTCCCATCAGGAATAGCCATCTTGTATGTGCCGTCCTCGGCGGTCGCTGCGGATGCCGCGCCTACCTGGCATTTGGCGTGAAGTGCAACTCCCCCCATGGCCTTGCCCGTCGCCGCGGTGCCGCTCACGACCAAATTGACCTTTTCAATCGGATCGGGCTTGACGGGCTCCGTCATGGGCGCAGGAGCCGAGGATCCACCGCCACAGCCTGAAAGGACCGCAATCACACCAGCAAACGTTACATGTCTTGCAAACTTTAACATCACTACATCCCTTCCAATTGAATAAACTGCAATGGAAAGGATTTTACATTATTGTCATTTACGTCAACTCATTACTGAACAAAAAAGCCGGATCCTTTCCAGGATCCGGCTTTGGGTGCTTAAATCCATGAAACCGCTCAATGCACAGGGCATGACGCGCAGTGCCAGCCTATCGTGATACCACCACGAAAGACTCAGGCATAGCTACGCAGGCGCAAGGAGAAATCTTGCAGCGACTGGATGCCCGACGCTTCGGCGCGCGTGCACCAGTCTTGCAGCTTCTGCAGCAATTGCTCGCGCGTAAAGTGCGAACGCTCCCAGATGGCGCCCAGCTCCACGCGCATGTGGTGCATGGTTTCCAGCGCCTTGCTGTGCTGGAACAGTTCCGACAGCTGCTCGTGGTGCGCATCGGCCAGCTTGCCCGGCTCGCGCTGCATCAGCTTGCGCGACGATTTCAGGAAGCGCTTTTCCAGCTCGGCCTTGTGCTTCAGGTGCTCCAGCTCTTCCTTCCAGGCATGCTTGATCGATTTCGCGTACTTGGCCATCACGTCGTAACGGTTGGCAATAACCGACTGCAAGGTCTCGAAGTCCGCTTCCAGCTTGCCGTGCGAGAACTTCGGTTCCGGCGCCAGCTTTTTCACCTTGGCCAGGCCCAGCATTTCCAGCGCGCGAATATACGCCCAGCCGATATCGATTTCATACCATTTCGACGACAGCTTGGCCGACGTCGCATACGTATGGTGGTTGTTATGCAACTCTTCGCCGCCGATCAAGATGCCAAACGGAATGATGTTGGTGGCCGCGTCGGCGCAGTCGTAGTTGCGGTAGCCCCAGTAGTGGCCGATGCCGTTGATGATGCCGGCCGCGGTGATCGGGATCCACATCATTTGCACGGCCCACACGGAAATGCCGATCACGCCGAACAACACAAAATTGATGACGAACAGCGACACCACGCCCAGCCAGCTGTACTTGGTGTACAGGTTGCGCTCGATCCAGTCCGTCGGCGTGCCGTGGCCGTACTTGGCCATGGTTTCCATGTTCTTCGATTCAGCGCGGTACAGCTCGGCGCCTTCCCAGAACACTTTCTTGATGCCGCGCGTCACGGGGCTGTGCGGATCTTCTTCCGTATCGCACTTGGCATGATGCTTGCGGTGGATGGCCGCCCACTCCTTGGTCACCTGGCCCGTCGTCAGCCACAGCCAGAAACGGAAGAAATGGCTGGGGATGGCGTGCAATTCCAGCGCCCGGTGGGCCTGGTGGCGGTGCAGATAAATCGTGACGCTGGCGATCGTGATATGCGTGACCACCATGGTGTACAGGAAAACTTGCCATGCGGACAGATCGGTAATGCCAGTGGCCATGAACTGCAAAACGTCGTGTAAAACGGAACTCAATGTCATTACTGCTACTCCAAGTGGACAGGGCATGCGCACGGTCGCTCCAGTGACTCTAGAGGTCCGGCAGAGTTAATTTTAGGCGTGATTGTACGCCCTAATGGGTGCTATCAGGCAAAATCGGAGGCAGGCAGCGAGGTTAAGGCTGGGTGCCAGATGGCGCGGACTCACCGTCTGCCGCGCTGGCAAGCGGGGCAGGAGGCGTAGCAACAATACGCAATTCGCGTTGCGGAAACGGTACAGTGACCTTATGTTCCTGCAAGGTGCGCCAGATGGCGCGGTTCACATTCGACTTCACGCCGCCGGTGCCGTTTTCCGGGTCTGCGATCCAGAAGCCGATCTGCACATCGAGGCCGTCGGCGCCGAAACGCACAAGGGTCGCCGAGGGCGGATTGCTTTGCGACACGCGCGGCACCTTGGCCGTCGCCGCTTCCAGCAAGGGGAAGATGACATCGATATCCGTTTCATAGCCGACCGACACGGCCGTCGACAGCCAGACCATGCGGTTGCTCAGCGACATATTCTGCACGCCGCCGGAAATCAGCATTTCATTCGGCACGATGGATTCAACGCCATCGCCACCCAGTAATACAGTATAGCGCGTATTGATCTGCGTCACCTTGCCCGTAAATTGACCGACGGTGATCATGTCGCCGATGGTGAGGCTGCGGTCGAGCAGGATGATGAAACCGGAGACGAAGTTGGCGGCGATCTTTTGCAAGCCGAAGCCCAGCGCCACGCCGAAAGCGCCGCCAAACACGGACAGCACCGTCAGGTCGATGCCCACCAGCGACAGGCTGACCAGCACGGAAACGAGGATCAGCACGGCGCGGCCCATGCGCGACAGCACCACGCGCAAGGAAGTGTGCAAGCCCGGCATTTTCATCAGGCGCTCGTCGAGCGAGGTGCCGGCCCACATGGCCAGCACCAGCAGCACGGCCACCGAAATAGCGGCTTGCAAGATGGCAGCCACGGAGACCTTGTTGCGTCCCAGCGGCACGACGATGCCCTCCAGGAAGGCATGCAATTCCGGCCACAGGCCCGTGATGTACAGGGCCATGCCGGCCCACACCACCACCGTGAATATCTTTTCCAGCAACAACATGGTGGGGCTGATATCGCCATGGCGGGCAAAAATGCGGCGCAACACATAAAAACCGAAGCGCACCAGCGCCATCGAGGTACACAGAGGGATGGCGATACTGAGCAGATTCACCGACTGGAACTTGGCCAGGAAATGTTGCGCAATGCCTAGCAGCATGGCCGCCAGCACGGGTGTCAGGATGCGGATGAAACTATCGGTGCGCTGCAAGGTTTCCGGCGTGGCTGGCGTCGTCGCCGCTTCCGCCCGCTTGTGCAGGAACACGCGCAACTGCCGCACCAGCAGCCAGCTCAGCGCCAGGCAGGCAAGGATGACCAGCGCCTGCCACAGGATGGCCGGTTGGCGGAAATCATTGACAAAATCAGTGATCAGGTTGAGCAGCGGGGTTTCATTCATGGCGGATGCGGTCCGGAAGGTGGGACGAAGATGGTACGGATGGGGAGTGATCCCATGCCGCCAGGCGGGCTGGCGGCATTGAAGGCCGCCACTGCAGGGTGCAGCGGTGGCCCGTGACAGGCTTACTCGGCGGGTTCAGCGTCAACGTCGTCGGCCGGTTTCTCATCGGCGTAGACTTTTTTCGGCATGACCTTGCGTTCGAACACGGCGGCGAAGAAACCGTCGGTATGGTGCAGGTGCGGCAGCAATTTCAGGTAGTCGCCCATTTCCAGCTCGATCTTCTGTTCCGCCAGCACCTTGCTCATTGGCACCAGGGTGAAGTCGGGATTGGCCGCCAGGAATTGCTCGGCGATAAAATCATTTTCTTCGTTCAGGAAGCTGCAGGTGGCGTACACCAGGCGGCCGCCGCCCTTGACCAGGCGCGCCGCGCCGGCCAGGATGGCTGCCTGCTTGGCTTGCAGTTCGACGATGGAGTTCGGCTGCTGGCGCCATTTCACGTCCGGATTGCGACGCAGGGTGCCCAGGCCGCTACACGGGGCATCGACCAGCACGCGGTCGATCTTGCCGGCCAGGCGCTTGATCTTGGCATCGCGCTCATGCGCGATCTGCACCGGATGCACGTTCGACAGGCCGCTGCGGGCCATGCGTGGCTTCAGCTTGGCCAGGCGCTTTTCCGATACGTCAAACGCATACAAGCGGCCCGTGTTGCGCATCAGCGCGCCCAGTGCGAGCGTCTTGCCGCCCGCGCCGGCACAGAAATCGACCACCATCTCGCCGCGCTTGGCGCCGACGATCTGCGACAGGATCTGGCTGCCTTCATCTTGCACTTCGATGGCGCCGCTCTGGAACAAAGGCATGTTTTGCAACGATGGCTTCTTGATCACGCGCAGCCCCAGCGGCGCATACGGCGTCGGCGTGCTGAGGATCGGCGCTTCGGCCAGGGCCAGCATCACGTCTTCACGCGTGGCCTTGAGCGAGTTGACGCGCAAGTCCAGCGGCGCAGGCGCGTTCAGCGCATCGGCCAGCTTCATGGTTTCCGCTTCGCCGAACTGGGCGATCAGCTTGTCGAACAGCCAGGTCGGCATGTTGGCGCGCATGTTCGACGGCATCAGGCTACGGTCGATTTGCGTGATGCGCTCCAGCCATTCCACTTCTTCTTCCGTCAGGCCGCCCAGGGAGTCGGCACCCACCGCTTCGGCCAGGCCGAGGATGGTCAAACGGCGCATGGTCGGGCCACTGCCCGCTTCGGCGAAATCGGTAAAGAACGATTTGTTGCGCAGGACGGCATAAATGCCTTCGGCGATGGCGCCGCGTTCGCGCGAACCGAGGCGCGGATGGTCGCGGAAATAGCGCGACAGGGTGGTGTCGGCCGGGGCCGTGAAACGTAAAATTTCGCGCAATACTTCTTCAGCATTGGCAAGTATCGCTGGTGGCAATCTCATTGTTATTCTTCCTGTAATATTTTATTGAGGGTCCACGCGGACCTGGCCATGCTCGACTGACAGTTTATCGTCAATGAACAGGCGGATGGCGCGCGGGTAAAGCAAATGTTCCTGTACCAGCACGCGCGCCGATAAGCTGTCTTCTGTGTCGTCTGGCAGGACGGGGACTTTCGCGCTCGCCACGGCCGGGCCATGATCGAGCTCGGCCGTCACGAAATGCACGGTCGCGCCGTGCTCCGTCACGCCCGCCTCGAGCGCCTGGCGGTGCGTCGCCATGCCCGGGAACAGCGGCAGCAGCGACGGGTGAATATTGAGCATGCGCCCCGCGTAATGCTCGACGAAGGGCGGCGTCAGGATACGCATGAAACCGGCCAGCACGACCAGGTCGGGGGTGTAGCCGTCGATCACGGCTTGCAGCGCCGCATCAAACTGCTCGCGGCTGGCATAATCCTTGTTGGCAACGACTGCCGTCGCTATCCCGTGTTCCGCGGCAAAAACCAGTCCCTGGGCGTCGGCCCGGTTACTGATGACGGCGGCAATACGGGCTGGCCATTGCTCGGCTTGCGCCGCGCGCACGACCGCTTCCATGTTGCTGCCGCGTCCGGAAATGAGGATAACGATATTTTTCATAGCGCGCATTGTACCCGCTATGGCGATGCGAACCAAGAAAGGCCGGCGATATTGTTGCGCCGCAACATGCTCGCACAACACCGGCTTCTGCCGGACAATGCCGGCTGCCTAGCGGGAAAAAGGCGGACTTTACGCTACTGTAACGAGAGTAAGTATTTACTCGAACGAATAGAAGACGCGGAACGGCACTTTCTTCTCGGCCCAGTAGTCGGCCGCATCGCGGAACACGTCGAGCAGGATCTCGCGCGCTTCCTTGTCGAATTTTTGCGTATTTGGCAATTGCTCGAGCACCACCAGGAAGCCCGTTTGCGTACCGGCCTTGTGCATGGTATCCGTCAGGCACAGGCGCAGGGCATCGAAATTCTTTGCCAGGTTTTTCGGAAACAGGAATGCTTCCGCAATAATGCCGATGACTTGTTGTTTGGTCTGTCCAGCGTTGCAATGCGCATATAAAAAGTGCTGCCCGAGACGGATCGCCTCGTCTTGTAACTCGGTCACGCGAAAGGCACGAATGGACTGGACAAGGTTGGGCGGCACGGTTAGTAACAAACTCATTTTTCCCTCAAATCGACCTGTTATGTATGGATTTGTTCTAGCTGCTCTTCTTATTGCATCCCCGCACGCGGGTCAATGCGCACGCGGTGATTCGATCTGTATCAACTTTTATGCGATTCAGTGCGATTTTATATAAGCCATACGCGTATTAGGGTAACGTGTTGTCCTGTATGAATCAACCCGAATATGATGTCAAACGCAAGATTTGTTACAAACCGCTGGTTTCAAGTCATCCAACATCATGTATCGATTGAAAGTGCATGTTACAGACTGTGGGGCAAGGGGCTTGGGCTGTTACATTTTGTTGCCATGCGAACGACAACCGGCCAGCGAGTCGGATTACTATAGACTCAAGTTGTAAAAAATACCCTGAAAGATTCTCTACATAATGAGGTTAGAAATGAACTTGCAAGCCAAATTGATGATGTCAGCCCTTTGTATCGGTGCATTGCCACTCGCCCAGGCCGCCGACTTTGAAGATTTCGGCAAGGTCGTGCGCGTCGTGCCGCAAGTGGAGCAGATCAATCGTCCACGCCAGGAATGCCGTACGGAATACGTGCAAGTGCAAGCGCCGCCGCAACAGCGCAGCGCTGGCGGCTCCATCGTCGGCGGTATCGCCGGCGCCCTGCTCGGTAGCCAGGTCGGTGGCGGCAATGGCCGCACGGCCGCGGCAGCCGCTGGCGCGATTGCCGGCGCCGTCGTCGGCGACCGTGTCGACAACCAGAACAATTACCAGGGCGGCATGCAGGAACAAGCCGTCAAGCAATGCCGTCAGGTCGACCACTGGGAATCGCGCAACAACGGCTACCAGGTCACCTACGACTACCGCGGCCGCAACTACACGAGCATCATGTCCTACGATCCGGGCGAGCGCATCCGTTTGCGCGTCTCCATCGAGCCAGCTCAGCAGTAAGCGCAGCAAGCGGCCCGTACCATGCCAGCCCCAGCGGCTGGCATTTTTTATGGCACGCTATAATGCGGCACACTTTCAGGCCGCCTTATGCTTATCAAACGAAAATCCATCGAACAAGTCGAATCCTCGCGCCCCGCGCGCAAGCCCCGCTACGCCCCTGTCACCCTGTCCGAAATGGATGGCGTGCGCTATCTGCATTTCGGCACGGAATGGGTGCAGGGCGCCATGCGCATCCGCAAGCCGGACTGGCCGGAGCTCGAATACGCGCAGCAGATGATGGCGTGGATGCTGTGGATCGAGCAACCGCAGCGCCTCGCCCAGCTGGGCCTGGGCACGGGAGCGCTGACCAAGTTCTGCTACCGCCAATTTCCCCAGGCGCAAGTCGAAGCCATCGAGCTGAACCCGTCCGTCATCACCATCTGCGCCTCGATGTTCAAGCTGCCGCCCAACGACGAGCGCCTGCACGTGCGCGAGATGGATGCGCTCGACTACGTCAACGACGACGCCAACCATGGCACCCTGGACGCCCTGCAGGTGGACCTGTACGACGCCACGGCGCGCGGCCCCGTGCTCGACAGCGCGGACTTCTATTCCGCCTGCTGCGCCTGCCTGGCGCCGCACGGCATCATGACGGTCAACCTGTTCGGCGACCACCCCAGCTACGCGAAGAACATCAAGGCGATGAAGTTTGCGTTTGCACAGGTGATCTGCCTGCCGGAAGTCCATGATGGGAATGTGGTGGCGATCGCGTTCAAGACAAAAGTGGCGCTCGATGCCGACGCGCAAGCGGCCCTGCTGGAACGCGCCAAGCAAATCGTCGCCGCGACCAAGCTGCCCGCCAAGACCTGGGTCAAGGGCATCGTCAGCACCCTGTAAGCGCCGGTCCCCCCACGCAAGGCCGGCAGCCCTGAAAGGCGCCGGCCATGTCCGCTTCCCCTCCTCCCTCCCCCATTTCACCCGACACGCCGCTGCAACTGCCGCAACTGCTGGCCTGGCTGCAGGAAGACGGCTTGCTCGATGCGGCGCAAGCGGCCGCCATCAGCGCCCAGGCCACCCTGCTGCCGGCGCCGGCCTTGCATCCGCTGTGCAGCATCGCCCATGGCGCACTCACGCTCGACACCCTGTGCGCGTGGCTGGCGCAACGCGCAAGCCTGCCGTATGTGCGCATCGATCCCCTGCACATCGATTTCAGCCAGGTGGCCGACGTCATGACGGCCGGCTATGCCGCCCGTTTTAATATCCTGCCCGTGGAAAGCACGCTTGACCGCATCGTCATCGCCACGGCCCAGCCCTACGCGCTCGCCTGGCAGGCGCAGCTGGGCAAGCTGGCGCCGCGCAAGCTGAGCCTCGTCATCGCCAATCCGCTGCACATCGCCGATGCCATTGCGCAATTTTTCAGCCTGGCCAGTTCCGTCAAGGTGGCAAAACTGGCGTCCACGCAGGACCTGGCACTGCGCCAGAATGTCGAGCAGCTGGTGGAGCTGGGGCGCAACAAGGGCAACCTTGACGCCAACGACCAGCACGTGGTGCGCATCGTCGACTGGCTGTGGCAATACGCGTTTGCCCAGCGCGCCTCCGACATCCACCTGGAACCGAAGCGCGATGCGGGTCTCGTGCGCCTGCGCATCGACGGCCGCCTGCACCAGGCCTACCAGCTGCCGCCCGTGGTGCTGCTGGCCATGACGGCGCGCATCAAGTTGCTCGGGCGCATGGACGTCGTGGAAAAGCGCCGCCCGCAGGATGGCCGCATCAAGACGCGCAATGCGCAGGGCCAGGAAATCGAGCTGCGCCTGTCGACCTTGCCCACCGCCTTCGGCGAAAAGCTCGTCATGCGCATCTTCGACCCGGAAGTGGCCGTCAAGAGCCTGGCGGAGCTGGGCTTTCCGCCCGCGGACGCCGAACGCTGGCGCCAGCTGACGGCGCGCACGCACGGCATCGTACTGGTGACGGGCCCCACCGGCTCGGGCAAGACCAGCACCCTGTACAGCACCCTGAAGGCGCTGGCCGGCAGCGAAGTCAATGTGTGCACGGTGGAAGACCCCATCGAAATGGTTGAACCGGCCTTCAACCAGATGCAGGTGCAAAGCCAGGCCGGCATCGAACTGTCGTTTGCCGATGGGGTGCGGGCGCTGATGCGGCAAGACCCCGACATCATCATGGTGGGCGAGATCCGCGACCTGGCCACGGCCGAGATGGCCATGCAGGCGGCGCTGACGGGCCATCTGGTGCTGTCGACCCTGCACACCAACGACGCGCCCTCGGCCGTCATGCGCCTGCTGGAACTGGGCTTGCCCGCCTATTTGCTGGAAGCGTGCCTGATCGGCGTGCTGGCGCAGCGATTGCTGCGCTGCCTGTGCCCGGGCTGCAAACAGCCGGGCGCCGCCCCGGACGCCGCCGCATGGCAGCGCCTGACGGGCGGCCAGCTGGAACGGCCGCAGGCCATGTACCACGCCGTCGGCTGCGCCCTTTGCCGGCACAGCGGCTACCTGGGGCGTGCCGGCATTTATGAACTGCTGAGCGTGACGGAAACATTCGGCCAGCTGGTCAAGGCGGGCGCCGACCTGCACGCCTTGCGCCGCCAAAGCATCCTCGACGGCATGACGCCGCTGCGCATCGCCGGCGCCCGTAAAATCATTAATGGCACGACCAGCATCGACGAAGTGCTGAAGCTCACGGCAGCCCTGCCTTAGCTGGCCAGCACTTTCTCGCAGGAATGCTTTGCATTCTTTTTCAACTGATATATAATGCGGCCTCTTTCGGGTCGTTAGCTCAGCTGGTAGAGCAGCGGACTTTTAATCCGTTGGTCGCAGGTTCGAATCCCGCACGGCCTACCACGAATGCGCAGTACCAAAAAGCCTATCCTCACGGATGGGCTTTTTGCATTTCCGCGCCCACGGTTATACTGGCCTTTCGTCTGGCCAGCCATGAAAGAAACGCATGAAACTTGCAGCCCTGCTTTTCCCCGCCCTGCTGCTGTGTGCACAAGCGCAGGCGCAAGCGCCCATCGTGCTCGACGGCCAGTACAGCGCGCGCACGGACGAAACGAGCCTGGAGATCATTGGCGACCGCGTCTGCTTCGCGCCCGACAAGGCGCAGTGGGGCCGTCTGCCCCGCCCTGCCGCCACGCACGACGCATGGTTTTGTTTCAGCAACGATGCCCAGGCGCGCCGGCTGCTGCGCGTGCCCGCGCGCCAGGCCGACAATTGCGGCTGGCAAGCGCGTGCGCGCATCGTCATCGATACCTATCAACCGTACGTCGAGCAAGGCGACAGCAACGACATGGCGCGCCTGGCGTCCGTGGTCAAGGTGGCGCAACCGAACGCCATCGCCTGCGAATAAATCAACCTAGCTCGTATTCCCGCAAATAGCGGGCGAACAGGTCGCCATCGGCCAGCGGACACGCAAACCCGGCCCCCCAGTCGGCCAGCAACAACTGCGCTTTCAAGGGCAGCAGCAACAGCTCAGGCATGGCGTAGCTGCACCACAAATCCACCACAATGCCGTCCTCGCCCAAGCCCGCAAACAGGGTTTCCGTCTTCTCGCCGCCAAAGGCCAGCACATTCTTGCATTCCGCGCGATAACTGCTGTAGCCCGTGTAGACGGCGTCATACGGCGGCATGGCATCGGCCAGCGCCAGCCGCAGTTGCCCGGCCGTGAGGCCCAGCGCGCGCATCTGCGACGGCGGCGCCTCGGGCACGTACATGTCCGTCCAGCCGGCGCCGCTGCGGTGCGCATCGGCGAACACCTGCTGCTCGCCCATCTGCGTCAAACAGTGCTGCAAGTTATCCAGCGGCAGCAGTTCGATCATGCAAAAATCATCTTCGTGATAATAGGCTTCGCGCATGCGTCAATTCTCCAGCAAATCTTGTAATTGGGCATTGCGCCGCGCCGTCAGCAGGCCGGCCCAGGTGTCGCTCGTCACGGACGGATAACGCACGGCGCCAAAGTTCATCCAGGCATCGCGGTACGCCAGCCACAGGCGCTGGGTGGCGCGGATGCCCTCCTTGTCCACGGTGCCAGCATGGGTTTCCGCCGGCTTTTTCATCAGCTTGCCATAGATGGCGTTGAGCTCCTTGTCGAGCGCCGCCACCTGCGCCTTCGACATGCTGGCAGGCAGCTTGCCCGCTTCATATTCGCGCACATCGTGCGCCAGCAGATCGAGCTCGGCCGTGCGGGCCGCGATGCTCAGGGCGGCGCGCGCCGTGCCGCTCAAGTCCGTTTCACTGGCTGCGCGCGCGTCGGCAAACTTGCTTGCCGCCGTCTGCAGCTTTTGCAGCGACGCTTGCGCAACGGCCGGCATGCTTGCGCTGACCTTGCCTGTCGCCTGCGCGCGCACGCGCTGCTTTTGCCGCGCATCGATGGCGCTGCACACGCCCATCATGTAGCCGCTGGTGATGTCGTCGCACCAGTCCATCATGCCGCGTCCGCTGGAATTGATCTGCTGCAAGTGTTCGATGCGGCCCTGCATCTCGGCTGGCGCCGCATCGATGCTGCACGCATACTTGAGGGCCAGCAATGGGTCTTTCTGCACGCCCTGCCCATTCTGGTACAGCATCATCAGCACGGCACTATTTTGCGTGGCCATCGCGCAATGGCGCGCAGGACGCCAGTCTGCCGACTTGGGCGAGGACATACTCTTGGTATCGTAATACAGCTCGCTCGCCTGGCACTGCTGCAGCGATGCCACGGCGGACGGTGCCGGCAGGTCGGCCGGTGGCGGCGCCGCATCCTTGACCTTCAGGCAAGTCGCATACCAGGCCGTACTTTCCGCGTGGCCCACGCCCATGGCGCTGGTATTCGGGTAGGGGGCGGGCGCGGCGGCAAAAACCGGAGCGGCCAGCAGGCAGCTCGCTCCCAGCAATGCCGTTTTCAATAAGGAAAGACAAATTTTCATGTTCAGGCAGCGCCAGCGTGAGTAAAGCGGCAAGTTTAACTGATCGGATACGCGCTGCCCGCCCGATACGCGGCTATCCCGCCTGGTAAGTAACGGTTCAAGGCCTTGGCAGTGGCCGAATCGATGGGCAATAATGTTTCCCGCTGTACTCTTTTTCACTACCCGGACCACGCCCATGACCTTACCCCGTCTTCGCCGTTCCCTCGGCTCCCTGCTGATCGCAGCAGCCTGCGCCTCGCTGGCAACGACCGTCCACGCCGCCGATACCACGGCGGCTATACCCATTGCCGCCGCGCAAACGCAAGCCAGACACGCCATCACGCATGAAGACGTGTGGCTGATGAAACGGGTGGGCGCGCCCGTCGCCAGCCCGGATGGGCGATGGGCCGTGTTTTCCGTCGTCGACAGCGCCTACGACAGCAAGGATCAATGGTCAGACCTGTGGATCAAGTCCCTGCTTGACGACAGCCCCGCGCGCCGCCTGACGCATTCCAAGGGCGGCGAAAGCGCCGTGGCCTGGTCGCCGGACAGCCGCCAGCTGGTGTTCGTTGCCAAGCGCGACGGCGATGACGCGGGCCAGATTTACCGCCTCGACGTGGCCGCCGGTGGCGAAGCGCAGCGGTTGACCTCGCTCACCCTGGGCGCGCGCATGCCGAAATGGAGTCCGGATGGCAAGCAATTGCTGTTCATCAGCGACATCTATCCAGGCAACAAGACGGAAGCCGACGTCAAGCAAAGCGCGAAAGAGCGCAAGGAGCGCAAGGTCAGCGCCCGTTCGTATGAAACGACGGCACCGCGCTATTTCGACAAATGGCTGACGGACAAGCAGGTGCGCCTGTTCATCGTCGACGCCGACGCCGCGGCACGAGGTGATAACACCGCGCGCGACATCCTGTCGGGCACGCAACTGGTGGCGCTTCCCGGCTTTGGCGGCGGCCAGGGCGACGAGGGACAGTCCTTGGACGCCGTCTGGACGCCCGATGGGAAGGCTGTCGTCTTCAACGCGGCCAGCAACCGCGATGCGGCGCAGCGCGAAGCCGTGGTTTCGCAACTGTATCTGCTGTCCGTGGCCGGCGGCGAAGCGCAGCGCTTGACGCAGGACAAACATAGCTACGGCTCCCTGAAATTTGCCGCTGACGGCAAGACCCTGTTCGCCCTCAGCGACGCGCAAACGCCCGGTAAAGTGTATGACGTGAAACGCCTGGCCAGCTTCGCCTGGCCGATGAGCAACCCTGCGCCGAGCATCCTGACGGCCCAACTGGACCGTTCGATTTCGCGCTTCGTGCTGCCAGAAGGCGGCAAGCGCGTCATCTTCAGCTATGAACATGCGGGCCTGGAAAAGCTGTACTCGATCGACATCAAAGGCGGTGACGTGCGCGAAGAGCCATCCTTGCCGACAGGCAGCATCAACTCGCTGAGCAGCGGCGGCAAGGCTTTGGTCGGCGTGTGGGAGTCAAGCATCAATCCGCCGGAAATCTATGCGTTCAACGGCAAGCAGCCAAAGCGCCTGACGGCCTTCAACACGGAGAAAGCGAGCAAGATCGACTGGCAGGCACCCGAGCACTTCTGGTTCACCACGGCCGATGGCCGACGCATCCACAACATGCTCGTCAAGCCCGCCAATTTTGATCCGAACAAGAAATACCCGCTGTTTACCGTCATCCACGGCGGCGCGGCCAGCATGTGGCGCGACCAGTTCGTGCTGCGCTGGAACTATCACTTGCTGGCCAAGCCAGGTTATGTCGTGCTGCTGACCGACTACAAGGGCTCCACCGGCTATGGCGAGGAATTCTCGCGCTCGATTCAATTCGACCCCTTGAAGGGTCCGGGCGATGAAGTCAACCAGGGCGTCGATGAAGCCATCAAGAAATATCCATTTATCGACAGCACGAAGCTGGCGGCCGGCGGCGCCAGCTATGGCGGCCACCTGGCCAACTGGCTGCAAGCGACCACCACGCGCTACAAGGCCATCGTCTCGCACGCGGGCGAAATGGACCTGATCATGCAATGGGGCACCAGCGATGGCGGTTTCGGCCGTGAAACGAATGCGGGCGGCCCCGTCTGGTCGAACCTGCCCGTGTGGCGCGATCAAAGTCCCGTCATGCAAGCGGGCAATCACGAAAAAGGCACGGGTTTTACCACGCCCATCCTGATCACCGTGGGCGAACTCGATTACCGCGTGCCGGCCAACAATGCCTTGATGAACTTTGCCGTGCAACAACGCCTGAACGTGCCGGCGAAATTGCTGGTCTTCCCGGATGAAAATCACTGGATTTTGAAGGGCGAGAACAGCCGTTTCTTCTACAGCGAAGTCGAGGGATGGCTGGCAAAGTATTTGAAATAATCGTGTTGCGCACTTCTTGAAAGGCCAGGCTCCGCTCACGCGGGCCTGGCTTTTTTCATGCGGGCTGGACGGCAGCCACGGCCGCCTTCTGGCGGGCGATCGCCAGCACCAGCAGCGCGGCGACGAGGCAGGCGGCACCGGCCGCGAACAGGGCCGGATTGTAGGTCAGCATCAGGGTGCGGATGCGGCCCGCGCCGTACGCGGCCACGGCGGCGCCCAGCTGGTGGCCGGCGAAGATCCAGCCAAACACCATGCCCGCCCGCTCCCGCCCAAACGTGGCGCCCACCAGTTTCACGGTAGGCGGCACGGTGGCGATCCAGTCCAGGCCATAGAACATGGCGAACAGCGACAGGCCGTACAAGGTGAATTCCGAATAAGGCAGCCAGAACAGCGACAAGCCCCGCAAGCCGTAGTACCAGAACAGCAGTTTGCGGTTGTCATAGCGGTCCGACAGCCAGCCGGACAAGATTGTGCCGAACAGATCGAAGGCGCCCATCATGGCCAGCACGGAGGCGGCCGGCACGGCGGACAGACCCGAGTCGCTGCACAGCGAGATGAAATGCGTCTGGATCAGGCCGTTGGTGCTGAGGCCGCAGATGAAAAACGTGCCGAACAGTATCCAGAAGGTACGATTGGAAGCCACGCTGCGCAGTATCAAAAAAGGCGTGGCGAACGTCATGGCCGCCGCCGGCGCCGCCACCAAGGGCGTGGCCGGATCGGCGCCATACGGACGCAAGGCCACGTCCTGCGGCCGGTTGCGCATGCACAGGAAGGCCAGCACGGCAACGATGGCGCAGGCGACAAACACGGGCAGGACGGCCGTGCGCCAGCCGAAGTGCTCGATCAGCCAGGCGCCCACGGGCAGGAACAGCAACTGGCCCGTGGCCGAACTGGCCGTCAGCACGCCCACCACCAAGCCCCGGTGCGTCTCGAACCAGCGGTTGGCCACCACGGCGCTCAAGACGAGCGCCGTCATGCCCGAACCGAGACCCAGCAGGATGCCCCACAGGGCCACCAGGTGCCAGAACTGCGTCATGCGCGTGGCCAGCAGCGTGCCGCAAGCGATCAGGCCCAGGGCCACGCAGATGACATTGCGCAAGCCGAAGCGCTCCATCAGGATGGCGGCAAACGGCCCCATCAAGCCAAACAGCACGAAGCGCACGGCCAGGGCCGAGGAAATCTGCTCGGCATCCCAGCCGAATTCGCGGCTCAGCGGCTGCATCAGCGCGCCGGGCAAGCCCAGCGCGGCAGACGAGGTTAATGCCGTGAGGAAAGTGATGGCGACGATGACCCAGGCGAAATGGATGCCGCGCCGCTCCAGCCATTGCGAAAAGGGAAGAGAAAGCATGCTGTCCTCATGAGAAAGAGTGACGAGAAGAGTGGATGCCGGTCAGCATCAGCCGATGGGATTCTTCATGTTATATTATGATCGTAATTTATACAATCAAAAAAAAACTGGAGCCACACTGCTGCGTGCCGCTCCAGTCCTCGCTTCAAGCTTGTGAAATGGGGTCAGACCCGGCGGGGACATGTGCCCCAATGGGGCACATGTCGATCCCGCAGGAACTGACCCCAAACATTACTTCACCTTCAAGCCATTCTTCACGTCCTTCACGCCTTCCACGCCACGGGCCAGGTCGGCGGCTTTCTTGACTTGCGCCTGGGAAGGCACAAAGCCGCTGAGCATGACGACGCCGTTGACCGTTTCCACGTGCACGTCGAGCGCCTTCAAGTCATTGTCCTTGACGAGGTCCGCCTTGATCTTGGTGGTGATGACGGAGTCTTCCACCGCCACCTTGGTGCTGCCGGCCGCATTGCGCGTCATGCAGGCGGCCTTGGCCGTCGCATCCATGGCATCGCAGTTTTCCTTCGTGGTGGCGGGCGGATTCTGCGCCACGTTGGTGCCGGCCCTGGCGCCCGTATTGGCGTCGGCCAGCGCGGCCGTTTTCGCCGCCTTGGCATCGTTCATGCACGTGGTTTTGTCGGCGCCCGTGCGGTCGCCGCACTTGGCCTTGGCCAGGTCATACTCGGCATTGGCGACATCCTTGCGGGCCTTGCCCAGTTCGCGCGGCGTGTTGCGATATTGCGCCACGGCGTCCGAGTCCGCCTTGGTGCGCGCCACCTTCGCTTCTTCTACGCAGACTTTTTTCGCGTTGCCGCTCTGGCTGTCGCAGGCGGCCTTGGCCTGCTTGTAGTCGGCCGTTGCCTTGTCCGTCAAGCTCTTGTACGAGGCATCCTGCGCATACGCGGGCGCGGCGGCAAGCAGGGCGCTGGCACTGGCGGCCAGCATGAGTGCGATCATTTTGTTCATGGTGGTTCCTCTCTGGTTAGTTGATGCCCAGATTAGACCCCTGCCGCACGCAAAGCTCCGTGCGACAGCACACGCTGACAGGCCATCCGCGTAAAAATCAGCGTTTATTTGTCGCCGCTCAAGCCCTTCCGCCACAATACTTGCGCCTGTTCAAATGGTGAAGCAGAGTCATCAAATGCGCCTGCGCCATCGGCCAGCGCCAGCCAGCCTTGCGTGGCGTGCGAACCGCCCGCCGCCTCGTCAGCCGTGCGCACGCCGCGCATCCAGGCCAGCACCTCGCGGTACTGGCCGGGGTGGCGTCCATGCATCCAGGCCAGGGCCACCAGGTCCGCATAGGCCTCTTCGCGACGCATCTCGCGCAGTTCCTGCGCCAGCGCTGTCAACTTGCCCCGCTGCCTGCCGGGCGGCTCGACAAAGCCGTGCGGCAAGGCGTGCCAGTCGCCTTGCGCCTAGCGCTGGCAATGGCCGATTTCATGCGCCGTCATCGCTTCCATCATCAGGCCCTGGCGCGCGGCGGGCACGCCCTGCAAGACACCGTCCGCCTGCGCATTGCCGCGCAAGGACAGTACCAGCTTGCAGCGCCCTGCTTCGTAGCCCAGCGCCAGCGGCACGGCGCCGGGCGCATCCTGCGGCTGCACGATGATATCGATGGGCAAACCTTGCGCACGCGCAAACGCGATGACGGGCTGGCCCGCCTGCAGCCAGCGCGTTTCCAGTTCGGTCAGCGTGGGACCAGCCACGGCGGGCAAAACGATGAGCAAGCTCATCAGCAAGAGCGGTTTCAACATGGGATCGACGGGAAGAACTGAGGATTTACCACTGCAGAGTAAGCGGTGGATGTATTTCCACAAGGAAAAACTGGCAACTTTTCGCAAATAAAGACGAAAAAAAACCGGCGCAGTGAACGCCGGCTTTTCAGACTGATAATAATCAGGATCAAGCTTATCGCTTCGTCGCCTTGTCCAGGGCGCGGGCCGTGACGAATTCCGGACGGATATCGTTGGGCACGGCCTTCATCTTGTCGAGCGCCACCTGCACTTCAGGGCGGATCACCACGTACTTGCTCATCATCGCTTGCGCGCGCGCATAGTCGCCCGTCGCCTCGATGGTCAGAAATTCACGGTCCAGGTCGATCACGGCCTGCTTGATCTTGCCAAAATCGACGCCGAACTTGCCGTCGCCCAGCGAGACAAAGCCGCCCTTGTCGAGGATGTAATTGATCTGGATGGCCATGCCGCGCGCATGCGAATCCGTCAGGCCGAAATGCAGGGTGCGGAAACCGGAGGCGAGAAAAGTGTTATACAGCTTGCGCTCGGCCGCCTCGCCCTGGCCCAGGGTATCGTTGAGCTGGCCCTTGTCCATCATGTAGCGCAGCGCGAACAGGCCCGTGATGTCAGCCTTGGCTTCCTCGATGGTGGAATAGGCTTCCTTCAAGTCCTGGCGCGGCGTGGAAGCCTTGCCGTCGACCACGGTGGCGTGCGGGCCCAGGCCATGCATGATTTCATGCGCGAGGATGTGCGTGAAGAAGGAATTGAAATCGACGTCCTGCTGCGCTTCGGCGGTCAGCACCAGTTTCGAGATCGGCGTCAGGGTAGCCTTGAACTTGGCTTCCTGCACGTTTTTCAACATGACGCGCTTGGAGCCGCGCGCGCTGATGATGCGCTCGTCATTGGGCAGGTTGTAGGCGGCCGTCTGCACGGCCATGTTGCCGTCGCCGGCGCCATACACCTGATTGACCACCACCATCGGCGCCAGCGCGCCCACTTTCGGGTTGCGGTACTGGGCGTCGAGCGGCAGGTTGTCTTCCAGCTCCTGCATGTGCTTGGCGAAGAAATTGAGCTTTTGCGTCTCGGCCTGGTCGCGGATGTTCACGTACGCCTCGAACGCGGCCTTGTAGCCGAACAGTTCATCGTTATACGTTTCATACGGGCCGATGGTGATGTCGACGGGCGAATCGAGGTCCATCCAGGCAAAATCGGACGGCAAATAGTCGTTGTCGAGGAAAGCCTTGGCGCGCAAGGTGAGGAATTTCTTCAGCGATCCGTTGTCCGTGGCGGCCGCCGCCTCGTCGAGCAGTTTTGCCAATTGCTTCAGTTCTACCTTGTATTCGTCCGAGTATTTGACGGTCTGGTATTGGCCATCCTTGCCCGCGCGAATCGTCGTGAAGAACCATTGCGCCTGCTGCTTGTCGTCCGCCGGCAAGCCGTTCATCCACGTTTCCAGGCTGGCCTTGGTGGCACCCTGCGGATAGAAGTTGCCCGCTTCCGGCTTGTGCGCGGGAATGGCGATGCCCGCATAGCTGGCCGGCATGAACGAAGCATGCGCGTCGAGCACCGACCAGGGTCCCTTGTTGATCCAGAAATAGTTCAGGCGGGCCTGGCCCAGGGCCGACTTGTCCTTCTTCAGGGCCGCCCACAGCGCTTCATTGCCGGACCAGCGCTGGCGCAGCTGCAGCACGTCGACCAGCTTGGCCGCTTCGACCAGCTTGGCGATGGCCTGGCGGTCGCCTGCGGACAGGTGGGTGACATCGGCCGTCAACGCGACGGGCGCGTAGCGGGCGCTCATGGCCGTCAGTTGTTGGGCGGTGGCCGGGGTGGCTGGCGTTGCGGC
The DNA here is from genome assembly GCF_900095235.1 of Janthinobacterium sp. UMAB-60. NCBI lineage: Bacteria > Pseudomonadati > Pseudomonadota > Betaproteobacteria > Burkholderiales > Oxalobacteraceae > Janthinobacterium > Janthinobacterium sp. UMAB-60. The sequence goes on along the minus strand of NZ_LT607494.1, from coordinate 8,577 downwards.
GCAGGCGCTGCCGACGGCGGCGGCCATCAGCAGGGGAATCAGGAGTTTTTTCATGGGGCCTCGGTTAAATTCTGGGGTCAGACCCCAAGTGAGGCAAATTGTAATCCACCTGCGCCCCCGCCTGCAGGGCAGGTTTTACCAAACCTTGTACACCTGCCCCGTCTGCGCCCCTTCCACGCTGCGGCTGTAGGCCAGCGCCACTCTGCTGGCGGCGGCCGGCTCGAAGCCGTAGAAGAAGGGGCCATACGCGTCCAGCGATTCGGCCAGGACCGTGGGGCTGACGACATTGATGCGCACGCCGCGCGCCAATTCGATGGCGGCGCCCCGCACGAAGCCTTCCACGGCCGCGTTGGTCATGCTGGCGGCCGCGCCGAAGCGGATCGGCTGCTCGGCCACGATGCCGCTGGTGAGCGTGATGGAGCCGCCGTCGTTCAGGTATTCCTGCGCCACCAGCGCCACGTTGACCTGGCCCATCAGCTTGCTGTCCAGCCCTACCTGGAATTGCTCGGGCGTGAATTCAGCCAGGGGGCCGAAATGCAGCTTGCCGGCCGTCACGACGACGGCGTCGACCTTGCCGATGCGCTTGAACAGGGCGCGCACTTGCGCGATGTCGCCCATGTCGGCCTGGTGCGTGCCGCTGCGGCTGCCCACTTCGATGATTTCATGGCGTTGCGCCAGTTGGGCGGTGACGGCCGTGCCGATGGTGCCGCTGGCGCCGATGATGACGATTTTCATGCTGCTTCCTTGTCTGCTGTTGAACGATGGAGCCAGTATGCGCCGCTTACAAAAATGAATAAATACGCTAGAATTTACAAGATTACTAACTCAAAATTTGCAATCAAGGCGTATGGATAAATTGCGCAGCATGGAGATTTTTGTCGCCGTCGTCGATGCGGGCAGTTTCACGGCTGCCGCCGAGGCATTCCAGATTTCGCCCGTGATGGTGGGCAAGCACATCAAATATCTGGAAGAACGGCTGGGCGCGCGGCTGCTGGCGCGCACCACGCGACGGCAAAGCCTGACGGAAATCGGCCAGCAGTATGTGGAACAGTGCCGCCAGATCCTGGCCAGCATCCATGCGGCGGAACGGGGCGCCGAAGCCATGCGCACGGCGCCGCGCGGCAAGCTGAAAATCACGGCGCCCGTGTCCTTCGGCAGCGAGTGCATCGCGCCGCTGCTGGCCGACTACCTCGATGCGTATCCCGAAGTGAGCCTGGAATTGAACCTGAACGACAGGACCGTGGACCTGGTGGAAGAAGGGTTCGATGCGGCCATCCGCATCGGCAAGCTGGAAGATTCCGCCATGGTGGCGCGCGTGCTGCGGCCGTATGCGATGGTGATCTGCGCCGCGCCCGCCTACCTGGCAAGACACGGCACGCCACGCACGCCGGCCGACCTGGCGCGCCACGAATGCCTGGACTTCATGCAGTGGACGCGCCACGTGCGCTGGCGCCTGGCCAGGAGCGGCGACGACGATGGCAGCCCCGTGCGCGAAAGCCGCTTCCGCTCGAACAATGGACAGGCGCTGCGCGTGGCGGCCCTGCACGGCTTCGGCATCGTCATGCAGGCAGAGATCCTGATGGCCGGCGATATCGCCGCCGGCAGGCTGGTGCCGCTGCTGGCCGACTACGTGCCGGCGCCGCGCCCCATGCACCTCGTGTACGCGCGCGACCGCCAGCCCACGCCGAAGCTGACGACTTTTATCGATTTTCTGCTGGAACGCTACGGGCCGGCGGCGACACCGCCACCGGCCACGCTCACGTAACTAGTTGGATAGCCTTGTCATTTGTTGCTCATGGTTGATCTTGCGACACCTGAGAAAACCGTAGCGAGCGGCAGCGATTTGTGGCCGAGAAGCGCAACCGTACTTTAGTACGGTGAGCATCGCCGGCCGCAAAGCGCGACGCGCAGTAGGTTTTATCTGGTGTCCTTCAATGCTGCCAGCCGGCGCCGAGAGACCTCGCTACGGCGACCGTCGCCAGCAGGCGCTGGGTCTTGATCTGCACGGCGGCGCGGTCCGCCGTCAGCGAACTACGCTGGGCATCGGTGACGTCGAGATAGGTCGAGATGCCGCGCTCGTAGCGCGTGCGCGCCACCAGATAGGCGCGCGCCGCGGCGGCCTGCGACAGGGCCTGGGCATCGCCCTGCAACTGGCGCTGCTCCACGTCGGACAGCGCGTCTTCCACTTCGCGCAAGGCCGTCAGCAGCTTCGTTTCGTGGTTCGCCACGGCTTCCGCATAGCGCGCCTTGGACAGGTCCAGATTCGCCTGGTTGCGGCCACCGTCGAAGATCGGCAGGGACAGGGCCAGCGGGCCAAAGCTGAACTGGCGCGAACCGCCCTGCGCCAGGTCGCGCAGTTTTTCCGAGGCGTAGCCGAAATTGCCCGTCAATTGCAGCGACGGGTAAAACGCGCCTTCGGCCACGCCCACTTGCGCGTTCGCCGCGCGCAGGTTCGCCACGCTGGAAACCAGATCCGGGCGATGCGCCAGCAGGCTGGCCGGCAAGCCGACGGGAATGGCGGGCGGCAGCGGCAAGCTCGATGGCTCGGCCGCCACCGGCAATTGCAGCGCCGACGGCGGCTTGCCCGTCAGGGTGGCCAGGCTGTTTTCCAGCTGGTTGCGTTGGCGCTTGACTTCATGCAGGTCGGCCTGCGCGTTCGACAGTTCGACTTTCGCGCGCGCCAGGTCCAGCTCATTCGTCAGGCCCGCATTGAAGCGCGCCTCGACCAGCTGGGCCGATTCGCGGCGCGTATCGAGCGCACCATTCAGTATCGCCATTTCCGCATCGAGTCCGCGCAGCTGCCAGTAATTGCTGGCCACCTGCGACGACAGCATCAGCAGCACGCCGTCGCGGTCGGCCTGCGCCGCCAGCGCCTGCGAGTCAGCCGCTTCGACCATGCGTTTGACACGGCCCAGCAAGTCGACTTCATACGACAGCGAACCGCCCACGGAGAAGTTATTGCCGCTGATGGAGCGGTTGCCCAGGGCCAGGCCCTGCGAAGTGTTGGCCGAGGTGCGCGAGTTCGAAATACCCGTGCTGACGTTCACGCTCGGGCCCTGGTTGGCGCGCGCCGTGCCGCTTTGCGCCAGCGCCTGCAGCAGGCGTTCGCCGGCCGCCTTTACGCCGGGATTGTCCTGCAGCGCGCTTTGCTCCAGGCGGTTCAGGGTCGCGTCGCCGTAGATGCTCCACCACTCCTTGGGCAGCTGCGCGGCATCCGCCGCCGCCGCGCCGTGGCGGAAGGTGTCGGTGCCGGCCACATTCGCCGGGGCGGTGAAATTCTGGCCCACGGTGCCGCAGGCGGACAGCGCCACGGCAAGGGAAGCGGCCAGCGCGATTTTCGTCAATACTGTTTGCATGATGTGTACCTTCTTGTTCTTGAGGTGCTGCACGTGCGCGCTGTGCGCGGTCAATGACCGCCGCCACCGCCACCGGGAGCTTTGAGTTTGTCGGCCAGCCACAGGGGCACGATACAGGCCAGCAGGATGGCGCCGATCAGGAAGAAGCCGTCGTTGTAGGCCATCACATACGCTTCGCGGCGCACGATGCCGTCGATCGCCTGCAAGGCCTGGTTGCCGGCCGTGACGGCGTCATAGCCCTTGGCCATGAACGAGGACGTCAACTGGTCGATGCGCAGCTGCGTGGCGCTCGAATACGCGTTGATCGCTTCGCCCAGGCGCTGCGAATGAAAATGCTCGCGGGTGCTCAGGGCCGTGGCCAGCAGGGCGATGCCGATCGAGCCGCCCAGGTTGCGCGTCATGTTGAACAGGCTCGATGCGGACGGCATGTCCTTCGGCGCGATGCCCTTCATGGCGAAGTTCGACAGGGTCAGCATGACGAAGGGCTGGCCCAGCGCGCGCACCACCTGCGACCACAGCAGCTGGTCGTAGCCGGTGGATGCGTCCATGTAGGCATTCATCATGCACGAGCCGCCGAACAGCAGCAGGCCGAACGAGCACAGGATGCGGTTGTCCACCACGGACGACAGCTTGGCGACGAACGGCATGATGAACAGCTGCGGCAAGCCCACCCACATGATGACTTCACCGATCTGCATCGGCGAATAGCCGGCGATCTGGCCCAGAAACAGAGGCAGCAGGAAGGCCGAACCGTACAGGCCCATGCCCGTCACGGCCGACAGCACGGTGGCGACGAGAAAATTGCGCTGGCCGTACAGGGCCAGGTTGACGAACGGCTCGGCGCGCGTGGCGCTGGTGACGACCCAACCCAGGATACCCGTCAGGGCCAGCGCGGCGAAGGCGATGATAAAGCCCGAATCGAACCAGTCCTTCGAATTGCCCTCTTCCAGGAAGATGGTCAGGCAGCCCAGGCCCAGGGCCATGAAGAAGATGCCCAGCCAGTCGGCCTTCCAGAACATCGCCAGCTTCATCGGCTCCTTGTCCAGGCCATAGATCATGCCGGCGATCAGCAGCACGCCCGGCACCCAGTTGATGTAGAAGATCGAGGGCCAGCCATACAGCTCGGAGAGATAGCCGCCCAGGGTCGGGCCCATGGCCGGCGCCAAGGTCGCCGTCAGGCCGAAGATGGCCATGCCGACGGCGCGCTTCGACGGCGGCAGCTTGAGCATCACCAGCGTGAACGCCATGGGGATCAGGGCGCCGCCCGTAAAGCCCTGCAGCATGCGGAAGACGATCATGCTTTCCAGGTTCCAGGCCGCCCCGCACAGGGTGGAGAACAGCAGGAAGAAAGCGGTGGTGCCGATCATGTAGGTGCGCAAGCCGAACACGCGCGCCAGCAGCGCGGTGAGCGGGATGACGATAATTTCAGCCACCAGGTAGGCCGTGGAAATCCACGAGCCCTCTTCCTGGGTGGCCGACAGCGAGCCAAGGATATCCTTGAGCGAGGAGTTGGTGATCTGGATGTCGAGCACCGCCATGAAGGCGCCCAGCATGCCGGCGGCGACCGCCAGCCAGGTGCGCCCGGAGACTTTCTCGCTAATCACGGGAAACGCCGGCGTTGCCGCCGGTGTGGTGGAAGGGCTGCTCATGGAAGCTTAGCGGGCGGTGGTCTGGGCTGCAGGAGCGGCAGGAGCGGCGGCGTGGCGCGCGTCCTTCTCCTGATCCGCATTGGGCTGGTTCACTTCCACTTCGGCGATCACCGACATGCCCGGCACCAGGCGGCCATTCATGGCCTTGATGTCTGCCGGCTGGAAGACGATTTTCACGGGCACGCGCTGGACGATCTTGGTGAAGTTGCCGGTGGCGTTATCGGCCGGCAGCAGCGCGAATTGCGCACCCGAGGCAGGCGCGAAACTATCCACGGTACCCACCAGTTTCTTGCCCGGCATGGCATCGATCGTCACGTGCACGCTCTGGCCGCGGTGCAGGTCGGCCAATTGGGTTTCCTTGAAGTTGGCGGTAACCCAGACGTTGTCCTGCACGATGGCCGTCAGTTGCTGGCCAGGCTGCACGCGCATGCCCGTTTCCACGTTGCGCTTGCCGATGCGGCCGGCGACAGGCGCCAGGATGCGGTTATATTGCAGCTGCTGTTCCGCGTCTTTCAATTGCACGCGCAGCACGGCCACTTGCGCCTTGGCCACGTCGCGCGCAGCTTGCGCCGCACCGATCTGCGCCTTGGCGGCCGAGGCGCTGTCGCGGCGGGCGGCCAGGTCGGCCACGGCGCTCGAGCGGGCCGCGTTGGCCCCGTCCAGTTCCGCTTTCGAGACGGCTTTCATCTGGCTCGTGTACAGCTGGCCATAGCGCTCCGCATCCTGTTTCGCGCGCAGCAGTTGCGCATCGGCTTGCGCCACTTGCGCCTGGGCGGCGCTCGCTTGCGCCTGCACTTGCGCGATCTGTGCGTCGGCCTGCAGCACTTGCTGCTCAGCGCTGGCGATCTGCGCGGCGATCTGCTCGGTTTTCACGCGCTGGTCGAACGGATCGAGTTCCGCGATCACGTCGCCCTCTTTCACCATTTGATTGTCGTCGATGAAGACCTTGGTGACGACGCCGGAAATGCGTGCCGAGACGGGATGTACGTGGCCGGACACATAGGCGTTTTCCGTTTCCACGAAATAGTGGCTGCGGTACCACATGCGCGCGCCGGCGCCCAGCGCGACGAGGACAATCAGGCCGGCGATGATTTTCACGCGGTTGTTAGGGGGGGCGGAGCTGGCGGAAGCGGCGGGCGTGGAAGGTGCGGCGGGGGCCGCGGGTGGGACGGCGCTCAGCACCTTGTGCTCTGCTTGGCCTGGCTGGTTGGACATACTCGCTCCGAAAATGAAATGATATAGGTTCATTATTGGACAAAGAAAAGCCAAAGTCAAGAAATGAAACGATTGCATTTCATTTTAATTTGCACTACAGTGTGAGCCATCACTTACCTTCCAACTTATAAAGAGACCCAGACCATGTCCGATCCCGGCCTCAGCGATACCTTGCCCACCGATACAGAATCCGACGACGCCGCCCACGAGCTTTCCTGCTGCGGCAAGCCAGCCGGGCGCCCGCGCGCGGCCGACATGGAGGCGCGCATGGAAAACCTGCTGCACACGGCCGGCTGCCTGTTTCTGGAAAAAGGGTATGGGAAGGTGAGCCTGGAAATGATCGCCCGCGAAGCCCATGTGGCCGTGCGCACGATTTATGTGAAGTTTGGCGGCAAGTCGGGCTTGTTCAATGCCGTGGTGGAATTGCGCCGCGCCGCCTACTTCTCGACCATGCCGGCGCTGGAAACGGATATGCGCCCCCTGGCCACCATCCTGGGCGAGTTCGGCCTGCTGTTCGTGCAACTGGTCACCATGCCCGCCGCCATACGCCTGAACCGCATGGTGGTGGCCGAAGCGGCCACGCATCCGGAACTGGCGGAAACGTTTTACAAGGTGGGGCCGGGACAGACGCGCGAGATGCTGACCAAGTTTTTCAGCCGTCCCGACATCGCGCCGCTGTTTCGCGCGGAATTGACGCCCGCCATCCTGGCGCTGCACCTGCTCAATTGCCTGCTCGGAGATCAGATGTCGCGCCTGCTGTTTCCGCCGCCGGCCCAACCCGATGTGGCGCAATTGCGCACCAAGGTGGCGCTCAGCCTGGACCTGTTCTTGCGCGGTACCTTGCGCCAGCAGCTCGCGGCCTGATACGCGACGGCCTGGCGCGGAAGTCAGCCGGGACGGCTGCAGTCTTCCGGCACCGCCACTTCGGCACACGCATCGTTCAAGCCCAGCGCGTGCAGGAAAGGCTGAACCGCCGACGCGCCATCCAGGCTAAGTGAAGACTCACTTCCATCATGCCGTTCCGGGCCATAACGCATCAGGTCGAACGAGGTTTCAAAGCGCTGCGCCAGGAAATAGGTGCGAAAATAATCGAAGGAAAACGCCACCTGGCCATCGGTCCGCAGCAGCAAGCCGTGCGCATACAGCGGCGCCAGCCAGTCCCCGGCAGCCATACTCCAGCCCTTCACGCCGCAATAGTCGCTGGCAAAGCGTTCCAGCGCCGCCTCGTTGAGGAATACGCTCTTGGCTTCGAACATCACGAATGCCAGCTCGATCAGGAATTCGCGTGCATCGGCAGCCACGCCGGCGCCCACGCGCTGCGGCGCGCCCGCCTGGCCCAGCAAGCCATCGAGATAAGCGCGTTCGCCTGCCAGCTGCGGCAGCAAGGTGGCAAACACATGCTCGGCATCCATCTGCCCCGTTTCCTGGCCATTCGGCGTGTACAGTACCGACAGGGCGAAGTTCTTGCTTACGTCGTCGAACTCGCGCAGCGACACCGTCCACTGCGCGCCTGGCGCGTCGCCATCTGCCCCGCCCGTGCCGAACTCAAGCACGGAAAATGCCGCCATCTGGCCATCCGCACCGTACAAGCTGCCGGGATTGCTCTTGAACAAGATGCCCAGCGACTTCATCAGCGAACTGGCATCGCCCGTATGCTGATGGCCGTGGAACACGGCGTGGATATTCTTGTAGTGCGCGCGCCGCTCGGCACTGGCGTGCTCATCGGCCGAGAAAAAGCTGAAGCCCGCATTGCCCTGCGCCGCCGCCGCGACACCCTGCACCCGGCTGCCCGGCACCAGGTAGAAACGCGCGCCGGGCAAGCTGGCCGCCTGCAGCAAGGGGCGCAGGAAGTATTCGTAGACATACACGGGTGTCGTGCCGGCACAGGCGTCCAGCGCCACCAGCTGGCCCGTGAAGAAAATCGCGTCGATCTGCTTGCCCGCCGCCAGGATAGCGGCCACATCCTGGTACAAGGCATGCAGCATCACGGCTTGCTCTTGCTCATCGGCCCGGCGCAAACGGACATCGGCGATATGAAGGGCGGTAAACTTTTTCATTGTTGCAAAACTTTCTTAGAGCCTATCCCACGCTGGCAACATTTCTGGAAAAATCACACGCTTCTGTCGAAGCCGAACATGGTGACAGACCTCCATTCTGCCACTTTTTCCATACGGCAATACTCACCAATTTTCACATGGCGCCGCCGCGCCACGTTTTAACATGCTGAAGGTCAAGGGAAATAAAAAGAACCGGGAACAAGTCCCGGTTTTTTGTACTGAAAGTTAACTCTTTATCAGCGCTTGCGCGGCGGCGGCAAGTCCGTGCATACGCCTTCGTACACTTCAGCAGCCATACCG
>NZ_LT607493.1:0-233147 GCF_900095235.1 Janthinobacterium sp. UMAB-60 | reverse complement strand
CAGTGTGAAAGTAGGTTATCGTCAGGCTTGTTATACGCAGTAGAGAAAAACCCCGCCAGCGATGGTGGGGTTTTTTTTCGTCTGGTGGTTGGGTGCAGGTGCTGGTGCTGGTGCTGGTGGTGGCTGTCGGCTTACGCGCGTTGCGCTAAGCCGACCTACGCCGACCTACGCTGGCCTACGGTCAGACCCCGGCTGTTCAGCTGACGAAAAAAAGCAGCGTTAGGCGCTGCCTTTCTGTCTTTACTTCCCTTTTATTGACCGGCAACCACAGGCGTCGCGCCGCTCCTGGCCACCCACTCGATCAGCGCATCGACGGCGGCGCGGCCATTGCCATTGCCCACCAGGTCGCTATTGATCATGGCGACCACCACGCATAGCTGGTTGTTGGCATCAGGCACGTAGCCGGCAATGGCGACCACATTTTTTAATGTCCCCGTCTTGATGCGGGCGCGCGCGGCGGCTGGGCTGTTCAGCAGGCGCTTGCGCATGGTGCCGTCCAGCGCCACGATGGGCAGGCTGGACTGGAACTCGGGCGCCCACGGACTTTGCTGCATCGCTTGCAGCACGCCAGCCATTTGTGCTGGCGCAATGCGTCCCGTGCGCGACAGGCCGGAGCCGTTGTCGACCAGCATGCCTTGGGTGTCGATATGGTGCCGCTGGAACCATTCCTGGATGACCAGTCGCGCCCGATTGGCCGTATCTTCCGGCGCCGCCATGGCGACGGGGCGGCTGCCCAGCCAGCTATCGCTCTGCAAGCTGCCCAGGCTGAGGAACAGGGTGCGGGCCAGGGTGTTGTCGGACGTCTTGTTGATATCGCGCAAGACTTCCGGCAAGGCCCGCGCCACATGGTCGGCCAGCATGCGCGTGCCGACCGGCTCGGCCGTCGGCGGCAAGCCCGTCAACGGCGCTTCGCGCACCGTGCCCGTGATCGTGCCGCCTAGGCGTTTCCAGGTGGCACGGAACAAGCGGTCCGCATAATCGTTGCGGTCGAGCACGTTGATGCTGGTGGCCTTGCTGCAATTTTGTGGGAAGGTGCCGTGCAGTATCACCTGCAGCTTGCCGCTCGCATCGCGCCGGTATTCGGGCGGGCGCCAGCCATCTTCCCATTTGGCACAGCTGCCCTTGACCAGCTTCATGTCGCTGGTGATGCTGACGTTCTCCAGCGGCGGCTGCATCAGGATGCTCAATTGCCGATCCGTCGAGTTCATGTTGATATCGAGCAAATTGGTGTTCAGCAATAAGGCATCGGGAATGACGTTGTAGCGGAACTCGGCCGACTCATCGAAGGGCGGCGTACCGATATCGGGCCGGGCTGGCTGGAACAACTGGCGGTCCAGAATCAGGTCGCCCTTGATTTTGACGATACCCTGGTTGCGCAGGGTTTGCAGCATGTGTGCCAGCACGTCCGCGTTGAAATCCGTGTCGGCGCCGCCACGCAGGATCAAGTCGCCTTTCAGCACGCCATTGATGACGTCGGCGCTGGTGCGCAATTCCGTGCGGCCGCGGAAGATGGGGCCCAATTGCTCCAGGCCCACGGCCGTCGTCACCAGCTTCATGGTGGAAGCGGGCTGCATGCTGCGCTCGGCGCCGTGCGACAGCACGGTGGCGTTGCCACGCAAAACGATGGCGCCCATGGCGTCTTCGGGAATATTCGCGCTGCGCAGCAGCAGGCTGACGGATTCGGGCAATTGCGCGTGGGCAGTCGACAGGCCAAGACCCGCCAACAGCGCAGCCATCAGAACAGGACGTAACATGGTGCTCCTTAATGGAAAAAGACGTAGGCGACAAAGACGGCCGTGACCACGCCAGCGAAATCGGCGATCAGGCCGGCCGTGATGGCATAGCGCGTCTTGCGGATGCCAACGGAACCGAAGTACAGGGCCACGATATAGAAGGTGGTGTCGGCCGAGCCCTGGAAGACGCAGGCCAGGCGGCCGACGAAGGAATCGACGCCGTAGGTATTCATGGCGTCGATCATCATGGCTTTCGAGCCGGAGCCGCTGAGCGGCTTCATCATGGCCGTCGGCAGGGCGGGCACGAAGTCCGTATTGATGCCCAGGTTGGCGAAGAACCAGTTCATGCCGCTCATCAGGAAATTGAACACGCCCGCGTTGCGGATCACGCTGATGGCCACCAGCATGCCGACCAAGTAGGGAATCACGGTAATCGAGGTCTGGATGCCGCCTTTCGCCCCTTCGATGAAGGCGTCATACACGTTCACCTTCTTGCGCAGGGCGCCGATGATGAAGATGGCAATGACGCTGATCAACACCAGATTGCTGACCACCTTGGACACCAGCTCGATTTCCTGTTTCGTCAGATATTGCGTGAAATACCAGATCATGGCGACGATGGCGCTCGTCATGCCGCCCATCCAGCTCAGGACGACGCGGTTGAGCAGGTTGATGCGTTGCTTGATGGACACCGTGATGATGCCGACCACAGTGGCCACATAGGTGGCGATCATGCAGGGGATAAAGATGTCGGACGGGTCGGCTGCGCCAAGGATCGAGCGCTGCGCCATGATGGCCAGCGGAATCAGGGTCAGGCCCGAGGTGTGCAGCACCAAAAACATGATTTGCGCATTCGTCGCCTCTTCCTTGTTCGGGTTCAGGGTTTGCAGGCTTTCCATGGCTTTTAAACCGAACGGCGTGGCCGCATTGTCCAGGCCCAGCAGGTTGGCCGAGAAATTCATCACCATGTGTCCGGTCGCCGGATGGTCTTTCGGAATTTCCGGGAAGATGCGCGAAAAGAAGGGCGCGATCACTTTCGCCAGCCAGCCGACGATGCCCGCTTTTTCACCAATGTTCATGATGCCGAGCCACAAGGTCATCACGCCCGCCAGCGGCAGGGCGATATCCATCACGCCCATGCGCGCCGTTTCAAACGTGCCGTCGATGATGCGCTTGAAGATATCGTTATCGCCGAGAAACAGCCACTGCAGCACCGCGGCCAGGAAGCCAACGAGGAAAAAGCCGGACCAGATGTAATTAAGTGCCATATGCGATCAGTTCTGTGTATCGGGAGTGAAAAATGTCTGCAAACAAAGTATAGGGGCAGCCCGATACGAGTTGATGAAAGAATGCAGCAATCGCATGCCAAAAAGTTATAAGCTGGCAGCCTGTTTTCATTGGCGCCCCGTCGCTTGCCCGCGTAGTGTGGGGGATGCCTGTCGCTTATCGCTGTTCGTTACCCTTGTCTGCACTGGATCACTGATGATGTTTTTCCGCAAAACCGCCTGCGCCGCCGGCCTGGCCCTGTTGACGCTTTTTAGCGTGCCCGGCATTGCCGCCACCGATGCCCGCGCGAACAAGACCCTGCACTTGTTCTTGAGCACCAGCGAGACGGGCCTGGACCCGGCCGTGGCCTCGGACCTGGCCAGTTTAAATTTGATGGAAAACATTTTTGACCCGCTCTTGCGCTATGACTACCTGGCGCGTCCGGTGCAGCTGCAGGGCAATACGGCGCGCGGCTTGCCCACCGTGGAAGATGGCGGACGCACGTATCTGTTTCACTTGCAGCCTGGTATTTTCTTCACCCCCGATCCCGCCTTCAAGGGCCAGCCGCGCGAAGTGACGGCGCAGGATTATGTCTACAGCCTGACGCGGCTGTATGATCCCGGCCTGAAGTCGCCGTGGCTGTTCTTGCTGGAAGACAAGCTGGTGGGCGATGCGGCCCTGAAAGCCAAATTCAGCTACGACACGCCGATCGCCGGCTTGCAGGCGCTGGACAAATACACCTTGCGCATCCGCCTCAACGCCATCGACCCGAACTTCCTGTTTTACCTGGCCATGCCGGCGACAGCCGTGGTGGCGCGCGAAGTGGCCGAAGCGTACCCGGCGGCCGGGCAGATCGGTAATCACCCCGTGGGCACGGGGCCGTTCCTGGTAAAAGAGTGGAAACGCAGCGACAAGATCGTGCTGCAAGCCAATCCGACTTTCCGTTCCACCGTGTTCCATACGGAAACCAAGGCGCTGGCCGCCTTGCCGGCCGACGCGCGCGCCATCGCCGCCGCGCTGGAAGGCAAGCGCTTGCCGCTGGTCGAGCGCATCGAAGTGCGCATCGTTGAGGAATATCAATCGCGCATGCTGGGTTTCCTGAAAGGCGAATTCGACTACCTGGAGCAAGTGCCGGAATCGATGACGGACATGGTGCTGGAAAACGGCGCCCTGAAACCGGCATTGGCCGCCAAGGGCTTGCAACTGACGCGCTTTCCCGTGCTGCAGACGTATTACATGTGGATGAATATGGATGACCCCGTGCTGGGCGGCTACACCAAGGACAAGCTGGCCCTGCGGCGCGCCATCGCCCTCAGCTACAACAGCCGCGAAGACATCGCCTTATTAAAAAAGGGGCTGGCCTTGCCGGCGCAGTCGCCGCTGCCGCCGAATGTGCTCGGTTACGACAAGGCTTACCGCAGCCCCGTCGGCTACGATCCGGTGCTGGCGCACGCCTTGCTGGACCGCTTCGGCTACAAGGTGGGGGTCGATGGTTTCCGCACGCAGCCCGATGGCACGCCCTTGCTGCTGACCATGCACACGGAGCCGAGCACGGTGGGCCGGCTGCGCGATGAATTGTGGCGCCGCAACCTGAACGCCATCGGCCTGCGCGTGGAGTTCAAAAGCGACAAGAAGACGGAAATCATCAAGGCGTCGCGCCTGGGCAAGGTGCAGATGTTCGAGACCAACTGGATCGCCGACTTCCCCGATGGTGATAACTTTATGCAATTGTTGTATGGCGGCAACGTTGGCCGCGCCAACTATGCCCGCTTCAACTTGCCCGATTACAATAAACGCTATGAGGAGGCGCGCCTGCTATCCGATACGCCGCGCCGACGCAGTCTGTACTTCGACCTGTTTCAGCTGATCCACGCTTACACGCCGTGGGTGCTGCTGACGCATCCCATCTCTGCCGACCTGCAGCAACCGTGGCTAAAAAACTACAGGCGCCACCCCGTGGAATTCACGTCCTGGCGCTATCTGGACGTCGATCCCGCCAAGGGCCGCCCCGCAGGCAAGTGACCACGTCGCTGAAAAGGGCATTCATTCCAAAAAGTTATGGTTAGGAAAGCATTTTTCATTGGCTGGGCCTGGTTGCATCGCGCTACTCTGAAAATGAAAACAAATAAAGTAAAGCGCTGGCGTCATAAAAAAATGTACTGCGAGACAGACGCCGCGACCTTACAAAACAGCCTGGACTTGAGAACTCAAGTTTCGATTGCCCAACAAGGAGAGACCAGTGAAATTGAAGAAACTAGCGCAGTTGGTGGCATTGATGGGGGTGGTGGGGCCGGTGATGGCACAGGACGCGGCGGCGCCAGCGATGCAACGGGTTGAGGTGACGGGTAGCAGCATCAAGCGCGTGGCCAAGGAAGGCGCGCTGCCGGTGCAAGTCATCAGTTTTGAGCAGATGGAAAAGCAGGGCATTACGACGGCCGAGCAACTGGTGCGTACCTTGTCGGCGAATGGCACGGGCGCCGAGAACATGACTTCGGGCAATAACGTCTTTGGCGCCGACGCGGACCGCCTGGCCGGCGGCGCTTCGTTCGCCTCGCTGCGCGGGCTGGGACCGGGCGCGACCCTGGTGCTGCTGAACGGCCGCCGCGTCGCCACGCATGGCGCCAGTGGCCGCGCTGTCGACTTGAATTCCATTCCGCTCGGGGCAATCTCGCGCGTGGAAATCCTCAAGGATGGCGCCTCGGCCATCTACGGCACGGACGCGATCGGCGGCGTGATCAATTTCATTCTGAAAACCAATTACAGCGGGGTGGAAGCCTCCGTTTCTACCAACGACACGCAAGCGGGCGGCGGCGCCACGCGCCGCGCTTCCATCCTGGCCGGCACGGGCTCGCTGGAAGAAGGCCGCTACAACATCATGGTCAGTTTGACGGTCGACAAAGCACAGCGCCTGAACGGCAGCGACCGCTCCTTCGTCAATGGCTACCAGCCGGGCCGCGGCCTGTCGCCCGATACCACGGGCACGCCGTTCGCCAACCAGCTGGCGGGGGCCGGCACGGCGTTGGGCACCGCGTTCCAGCTGCCTGGCGACCCGAATCAATACCTGCAAGCCAATCCCCTGAGCTTCCAGGGCAAGTGCGACAGCGTCGCCGGCATGTCGCAATACCAGACGGCACTGTGGAAAGACGTGACGTCGCCGTTGCGCACCAAGTATTCCTGCGCCTACGACTATGGCGCCGACTATGTGCTGCAATTCCCTGTAGAACGGGCCAATTTCCTGTCGCGCGGCACGTTCAAGCTGGCGCCCGACCACCGCATGTTTGTCGAAGCGCTCGGTTCGCGCACCAAGGCCACGGCGATTTTGACGCCGATGCAGGTGCAGACGAGCATTGCCAACAAGGCCGTCTACCCCGTGGGCGGCGCGTATTACCAGGATTTGTCGGCCTACATCCCGTCTTTCGACAAGACCAAGCCGATTGCCTACAAATGGCGCGCGAATGACGTGGGCAACCGCACGCAGGAAAACACCACCGACAATGCGCGTGTACTGCTGGGTTTTGAAGGCAACTTCGGCAAGTGGGATTACAAGACTGGCGTTTCCTACGCACAGAGCACCACCAAGACCAAGCTGACCGATGGCTATTCCTACACGGACAAGTTGTACGCGGCCCTGGGGACAGGCATCATCAATCCGTGGGTGGGCGCGGGCCAGAGCCAGACGGAAGCGGCCAAACAATTGATCGAGTCGACCAAGTTCCGTGGCGCCTTCCAGCATGGCAAGACGACTCTCACCCAGATCGATGGCGCCGTTTCCGGTGAGCTGTTCCAGCTGCCGGCTGGCGCCGTGGCGATGGCGGCCGGTTTTGATTTGCGCCGCGAGGGCTACAGCTTCGAACAGGATGTCGATGCCAACCTGATTCTGTTGGCGCCAGGAAATGCCGCATTGAAGGATGTCAGCCGCAACGTCAAGGCCGTGTATGCCGAGTTGCTGGTACCCATCATGAAAGACCTGGAAATGCAGCTGGCCGTGCGTCGTGATGATTACAGCCAGGTGGGCGCCACGACGAATCCGAAGATTGCCTTGCGTTACCAGCCGGCCGACTTCATCCTGTTTCGTGCCTCGGCCAGCAAGGGTTTCCTGGCACCGAGTTTCGACCAGCTCTATTCAGGTGTATTGACGCAGGAATTGCCGAATGGTGTGAAAGATCCGGAAGGCTGTATCAAGCATCCCGGCGTGAAGGAATATTGCAGCATCGATCGTCTCAGCTACACGACGGGCGGCAACCTGAACCTGAAGCCGGAGACGTCGAAGCAGGGCAGCGTCGGCATCGTCATCGAGCCGGTGAAAGGTTACTCCGCCTCGTTCGATTACTGGGCCATCAATACCCAGGACCAGCTCCTGAAACGCACGCCGAAAGTCGTGCTGGACAATTACCAGGCGCTGAACCAGTATATTTTCCGCAAGGCCGATGGCACCATCGATTACGTACAGGCGGGTTGGTTCAATGCGGGCGGTAGCCGCGTGCGCGGCCTGGACGTGAGCTTGCGCGGCGAAGGCAAGGTCCAGGACGTGAAATGGACGGCGACCCTGGACGGCACCTACATGGACAGCTTTAAATTTGCCGAATACAAGGGGCAAGAATACAAGGAGCTGGTCGGCAATTTCTACACGCGTGATTTGTACTTGCGCTGGAAACACAACGCCAGCTTTAGCGTGTCGCACGGCGACTGGAGCGGCTTGCTGGTGCAGAGTTTTGCTTCCGGCTACAAGGACCAGGTACCGAATGACGGCAAGGGCACGCCGCCGCCGGGCTTCAAGGCCGATGTGTCCAGCTACACCACGTATAACTTGTCGGGCACGTACACGGGCTTCAAGAATACGACCTTGACCCTGGGCATCCAGAACCTGTTCGACCGCGATCCACCATTCACCGCGCACAACGTGGATGAAGTGGTGGGCGCCGGCTGGGATCCGCGCGTGGCCGACCCGCGCGGCCGCGCCTTCACCTTCCAGCTGAAGTACAAGTTCCTGTAAGGCGGCCATCTGGCATGCTAACCTCGTGCGGCGGCGCCTGGCGTCGCCGTTTTTTATTTCAGGAAAGGGCCGCATGTCGAGTCAGACCAATCTCAGCCGGCGCCGCTTCGGCGGCTTGCTGGCCGCCACCGTGGGGGCGGCAGGCACAACGGCGTGGGCGGGCGCCGCGCAAGGGAAGGGCAAACGCATGCAACAACACCACGCATTGATCAAACCGGCGCGCCTGCGCGACGGCGACCTGGTCGCCATTATCGCGCCGGGCGGTTTTACGGATGAAGACGCCATCGCCCAGGCCGTGCGCAATATCGAATCGCTGGGGCTGCGCGCCAGCCTGGGCGCGAATATCCGCGCCGTGCACGGCAACTATGCGGGCACGGTGCGGCAGCGCCTCGACGATCTGCACGCGGCGTTCGCCGATCCCGAGGTCAAGGCGATCTGGGCCATCCGTGGCGGCTCCGGCTGCATTTCGCTGCTGGCGCTGCTCGACTACGCCTTGATCCAGCGCAATCCGAAAGTGCTGATCGGCTATTCCGACATCACGGCCCTGCACCTGGCCATCGCCAGCCAGACGGGCCTGGTGACCTTCCACGGCCCCGTGGCCTCATCCACGTTTTCCGACTACACGGTGACGCAGCTGCGTAACGTGCTGATGACGCCGCAAGACAGCTACACGATTCCGATGGCCTTGGACAACCATCGCCGCGCGCAGACGCAGCCGAACTTCGCCATCCGCACCGTGCACGGCGGTCAGGCGACGGGACGCTTGACGGGTGGCAACCTGTGCCTGGTCAGCGCGCTGGCCGGGACGCCGTATGCGGCCGATTTCCGCGAGCATATCCTTTTCCTCGAAGAAATCAATGAAGTGCCGTACCGCATCGACAGGATGTTATGCCAGCTCGACCTGTCCGTCGGTTTCAAGCACGCGGCGGCCTTGATGCTGGGCATCTTCGAGCATTGCGAGGCGGCCGAGGGCGATACTGCGCTGAGCCTCGATGCCACGCTGGACCAGCATTTGCAGCCCTTGAGCGTGCCGGCCGTCAGCGGCTATTCGTTTGGTCACATCCGCCACCAGTTCACGCTACCGATGGGCATATTGGCGACCCTGGATGCGGACCGGCAAACCTTGACCTTGCTGGAGCCGGCCGTCTGCTAGCGCACGGTGCGGCAGGGCGATTGTCAGTATGCTAGTGTGATAAGGCGTGGCACGAGGCCGCGCCGTCTTCCTCACCGCACCCGACATGATCAACCGCCACGCCAGTACCTACATCCTCAGCCACCCGCTGGCCTTCGCGCTGCAGGTGCTGAAGGGTTTCCGCGCCAACCAGGGCTTGCTGCTGGCGGGCGCCGTCGCGTATTACTCGCTGCTGTCCATCGTGCCCTTGCTGATGCTGGTGGTGGTGGCCCTGTCGCACGTGATCGCGCAGGACGAATTGCTGCAAACAATCGGCCATTACCTGGAGTGGCTGGTGCCGGGACAATCGAAGGCCATCGTGGGCGAGATCGCACATTTTCTCGACAACCGGGGCGTGATGGGCTGGCTGTTGCTGCTGACCATGCTGTTTTTCAGTTCCTTGGCGTTTACCGTGCTGGAAAACGCCATGAGCGTGATTTTCATTCACCGCGTCGCCATCCGCCGCCGCCATTTCCTCATTTCCGCCGTGCTGCCGTACTGCTACATCCTGTGCCTGGGCGTGGGTATCCTGCTCATCACGCTGGTGGCGGGCGGCTTGCAGGTGATGGGCGAGGAAAGCGTGCGCTTCCTGCGCCACGACTGGGGCCTGGAAGGCGTGTCCGGCGTGCTGCTGTATCTGCTGGGGCTGGGGGGCGAAATCCTCGTGCTCAGCTCGATTTACCTGGTCATGCCGGTGGGAAGATTATCGATTACGCATGCGCTGATCGGCGGCGTGACGGCGGCCCTGCTGTGGGAAATCGCCCGCCATGTACTGGTCTGGTATTTTTCCACCTTGTCGCAGGTCAATGTCGTGTATGGCTCGATGACGACGGCCATCGTCGTTATGTTCAGCCTGGAAATTGGCGCCACCCTGCTGCTGCTGGGCGCGCAAGTGATTTCCGAATACGAAAGAGTGGCGCGTGGCGGCGAAGAGGACAAGCCGCTGGCGCTAAGGACTTGATTTAAAAAGAGTATTGCACCGCACAAAAAGCTGTGCTATACTCCGTTCAGTGATTGAGATTTGGCAGCAAATCATCTCACCATCCAGTTTCAGCGCGGCGACCGACAGGTGTAATGTCGATGGCGTGACAGAGCGAAGAGTGGATTTTGTAATTCCGGATACGATGGTCGATTTACACCTTGGAGTCACCATGCAGATAGCATGGGAGTCCGAAAATCAGGAGGCACTTTGCAGATAGCACTGGCGTCCATGACACGATTAAAGCATTGGTAATACATTGGAACGAAGCCCGCGCTAGCGGGCTTTTTTTTCGTCTGGTGGGCGCGTTTATAAACCTACTGCGCAGCCCGCTCTCGAATCGGCGTTACTCGCCGTACCGAAGTACGGCTGCGTTACTCAATCCGATATCGGGCTTGCTCGCTACGGTTTCTAAAAGCGCTGAGACTGTTACTTCCAAATACTTTTACAAAGCTCTGGCGATCAGGATTTTCTGAATATCGCTGGTCCCCTCGTAAATCTGGCATACGCGCACGTCGCGGTAGATGCGTTCGACGGGGAAATCGGACACATAACCGTAGCCGCCGTGCACCTGGATGGCGTCCGAACAGACCTTTTCCGCCATTTCCGACGCAAACAGCTTGGCCATGGCCGCTTCCTTCAGGCACGGCAGGCCCGCATCCTTCATGGCCGCCGCGTGGCGGATCAGCTGGCGCGCCGCTTCGATCTGCGTGGCCATGTCGGCCAGGCGGAATTGCACGGCCTGGTGTTCATAGATGGGTTTGCCGAAACTCTCGCGCTCGCGCGCGTAGCTCAAGGCCGCTTCGTACGCGGCGCGCGCCATGCCGACGGCTTGCGAAGCGATGCCGATGCGTCCGCCTTCCAGGCCGGACAGGGCGATCTTGTAGCCTTGTCCTTCTTCGCCTATTAAATTTTCCGCCGGGATGCGGCAGTTGTCGAACAGGATTTGCGCCGTGTCCGACGAATGCTGGCCCATCTTCTGTTCCAGTCCCGCCACGATGTAGCCTTGTGTGTTCGTCGGCACCCAGAAGGCGCTGATGCCGCGCTTGCCGGCCGCCTTGTCGGTGACGGCCATGACGATGGCCACGTCCGCATACTTGCCGCTGGTAATGAATTGTTTCGTGCCGTTGATGACGTATTCATTGCCGTCGCGCGTGGCCGTGGTGCGCAGGGCCGAGGCGTCGCTGCCCGTGTGCGGTTCTGTCAGGCAAAACGCCCCCAGCATGGCGCCTTGCGCCAGCGGACGCAGCCACTGTTGTTTCTGTGCATCGTTGGCGTACATCATGCCGATGCTGCACACGGGGCAGTTATTCACGGAAATGATGGTCGAGGTGCCGCCGTCACCGGCGGCGATTTCTTCCAGCACCAGGGCCAGCGACACGTAGTCGAGGCCGGCGCCACCGAGCGCTTCCGGCACGGCCACGCCAAAGGCGCCCAGCGCGGCCAGTTCCTGCAATTCTTCTTTCGGGAAATGATGTTCCTTGTCCCAGCGGGCCGCATTGGGCGCCAGGCGCTCGCGCGAAAAACTGCGCAGCGCTTCCTGGATCATCGATTGTTCTTCATTGAGTATCATGGGACGTCGTCTCGGTTATTTTTATAGTGGATGCGGGAATTACCAGGCGATGGGCTTGCCATCGTAGTTGCGGAACACGGCCTTGTCCGTGGCCGGCAGGCTGGCCAGCGTGGCGCGGATACCGGCTGCGCTTTCCTCGGGCGAAATATCCGCACCGGCGCCGCCCATGTCCGTGCGCACCCAGCCTGGGTGGAAAGCCACGCAGCTGACGCCTTGCGGGCCATGCACGAGGGCTGTGTCGATCAGTACGGAATTCAAGGCGGCCTTGCTGGCGCGGTACAGCGAACCGCTGGGGTTGCCCCGTTCGCTCAAGGAACCCATGTGCGAGGACAGCACGGCGAGTTTCCCTTTTGCATTGGCCACCAGCGGTGCCAGGATAGACAGCAGCCGCATGGCCGCCAGCACGTTCGTGTGCATGACGGCATCGAAATCTTCTTGCGTGGGGGTACCGTCGTGACGGGGGCCATACACGCCCGCGTTGAGGATGGCCACGTCGAGCTTTTCATCGTCGAGCTTCCAGCCCAGGGCGGCACAGCCGTCCACATCCGTCACGTCGAGCTGGTGCGCTTCCAAGCCCAGTTGCGCAAGGGCGTCGCAAGCGTCTTGTGTGCGCGCCGTGGCGATGACACGCCAGCCGTCGTGGCGGTATTGACGGACGATTGCGTGGCCGATGCCGCGCGAGGCGCCGATGATCAATGCGGTAGGCATGTGTTTTCTCCTGGGTAATCAATGAAAAGGCGCGCCGCAAACGTGTCCACGCCGCGCGCCTGTCGTCAACAGAGCCGCTTATACCAGTTCGATCGCCATCGCCGTCGCTTCGCCGCCGCCGATGCACAGGGCCGCCACGCCGCGCTTGCCGCCGGTTTTCTTCAAGGCGCCCAGCAGGGTCACGATGATGCGCGCGCCCGAGGCGCCGATCGGGTGGCCCAGCGCGCACGCGCCGCCGTGGATGTTGATCTTGCTGTGCGGAATGTCGAGGTCGTGCATGGCGGCCATGGGCACGGCGGCGAACGCTTCATTGATCTCGAACAAGTCCACCTTGCTGCTGCTCCAGCCCGTTTTCGCGTACAGCTTCTTGATGGCACCGATGGGCGCCGTGGTGAACTCGTTCGGCGCCTGCGCATGCGTGGCGTGGCCGTGAATTTTCGCGATGACGGTGCAGCCGAGCTTTTTCGCCGTCGATTCGCGCATCAGCACCAGGGCGGCCGCGCCATCGTTGATCGACGAAGACGAGGCGGCCGTGATGGTGCCATCCTTCTTGAACGCCGCTTTCAGGGTCGGAATTTTTTCCAGGCGGGCTTTTTGCGGGCCTTCATCGATGCTGACGATGGTGTCGCCGCCGCGGCCGGAAACGGTCACGGGCACGATTTCCCATTCGAAACTGCCATCCTTGGTGGCCGCTTGCGCGCGTTTCACCGAGTCGATGGCAAACGCATCCTGCGCTTCGCGCGTGAAGCCGTACTGGCTGGCGCACTCTTCGGCAAATGTGCCCATCGAGCGGGCATTGCCCTTTTCATCGCGGCTGTAGGCATCTTCCAGGCCATCCATCATCATGTGGTCATAGATCATGCCGTGGCCGATGCGGTAGCCGCCGCGCGCCTTCGGCACCAGGTAGGGAGCGTTGGTCATCGATTCCATGCCGCCCGCCACCACCACGTCGGCGCTGCCGGCGAGCAAGGTGTCGTGCGCGAACATGGTCGTCTGCATGGCCGAGCCGCACATTTTCGACAAGGTCACGGCGCCCGTGGAATCGGGCAAGCCAGCCTTGCGCAAGGCCTGGCGCGCGGGCGCCTGGCCCTGGCCAGCCATCAGGCAATTGCCGAAAAACACGTGTTCCACGGCATCCGGCGCCACGCCGGACCGTTCGACGGCGGCGCGGATGGCCACGGCGCCCAGGTCGCTGGCGGTGACGTTGGCAAAATCGCCCTGGAAGGCGCCCATGGGGGTGCGCGCGGCACCGACGATTACGACTGGATCATTCATGTTGGATCTCCGGTTGGGGGTGGGAAGGTGCTTGCTTACAAAAACGCAGGTGCTGCGGATACGGGAAGACGTCCTCGATATGGCCGTCTTCGATGCGCTGCTTGCGCGCCTGCCAATATTGCGCCGTCAGCAGGTCGGCATGGTGCTGCATGAAATAGTTGCGGATGCGGGGATTGCCGAGCAGGAAGGTGCCGAATTGTTCGGGAAACACATCGTGCTTGCCAATGGGATACCACGGTTCGGCCGACATTTCTTCCTCCTCCGTGCGGGCTTGCGGGATGACGCGGAACTGGCAATCGGTGATGTACTCGATTTCATCGTAATCGTAAAAAACGACACGCTGATGACGTGTCACGCCAAAGTTTTTATACAGCATGTCGCCCGGAAAAATATTCGCCGCCACCAGTTCCTTGATGGCGTTGCCGTACTCGATGATGGCGTGTTCCACCAGGTCGTCGCGGCCTTCCTTCTCGGCATTGCTCAGCCACATGTTCAGCGGCACCATGCGCCGCTCGATGTACAGGTGGCGGATGATGATCTGCTCGTGGTCTTCCTCGATCAGCGAGGGGGCGAACTGTTTCAGCTCGGCCAGCAGTTCCGCAGTAAAACGGGCGCGGGGAAAGGCCACGTTGGAATACTCGAGTGTGTCGGCCATGCGGCCTACGCGGTCGTGGTGTTTCACCAGCAAGTACTTTTGCTGGACTTGCGCGCGCGTGGTTTCCTTGGGCGGCGGGAAAAAATCCTTGATCACCTTGAAGACATATGGAAACGACGGCAGGGCAAACACCAGCATCACCAGGCCGCGGATGCCGGGCGCGCTTTCGAAGTGGTCCGACGAGTGTTTTAAATGCTGCAGGTAGTCGCGGTAAAACAAGGTCTTGCCCTGTTTTTGCAGGCCCAGTATCGTATAAATTTCGCTGCGCGGTTTGCGCGGCAGCAAACTTCGGAGAAATTGCACATAGGCCGACGGCACTTCCATATCCACCAGAAAATAGGCACGCGTAAACGAAAACAGCACGGCGATCTGTTGCTGCTCGAACAGTACCGTGTCGAGTACCAGCTTGCCGTGGCGGTTGTGCAGGATGGGCACGACGAACGGGTATTCGCGGTTGCCGTTGATGCCCTTGCCGACCAGGTAAGCGCCCTTGTTGCGGTAGAACAAACTGGTCAAGACCTGGAGCTGGTGGTTCGGCTCCAGCTTGTCGCCGCCGAACAGCTGCCGCAGGCGCGCTTCCACCTGGGCCACGTCGCGCTCCAGGTCGGCAAATGCGCAGTCCAGCTGGAAGTTGCCCAGCATGCGCGTCAGGGTATGGCGCAAGCCATCCTTGCCCGGGTAATACACGCGGTAGGTGGGCACCGGGTCTTGCGTCTCGATGTATTCCGTGGAAACGACGGGACGCACGAAAATATAGTCGTTATTGAAATAAGTGCGGTGCAGGATGTTGCAGCAGACGGAATTGAAGAAGGTTTCCGCCAGTTCCGGCTGCTTGTGCTCCGTCAGCATGCCGATGTAGTGCAGCTTGAGTTCGCGCCACACTTCGTCGCTCAACTCCGACTCTTCGTACTCATCTTCGAGCATCTGCACGCATTCCTGCACGCGCTTGTCATAAAAGTCGATGCGTTCGCGGGCCGCCATCTGGGCCGCGCTCCAGGCGCCTTGCTCGAAATACCGCTTGGCGTGCTGGCTCGTTTCGCGGAACAGACGGTAATGCTTGTCGAAGCCGTCGCGGATGGTGCGCGCGATATCGAATGCAATCTGGGAAGAGAGCAATTTGGGGAAGGCAATTTGCGTCATAGTTGTGCTCGCATGAATGGCTCATCACCCAGTCGATAACCGCGCGCCCGTGCTTACTTGGTTTCCGCAAACAATTCGCGGCCGATCAGCATGCGGCGGATTTCGCTGGTCCCGGCGCCGATTTCGTACAGCTTGGCATCGCGCCACAGGCGGCCGGCCGGATACTCATTGATGTAGCCGTTGCCGCCCAAAGCCTGGATCGCTTCGCCTGCCATCCAGGTCGCCTTCTCCGCACTATACAGAATGGCGCCGGCCGCATCCTTGCGCAACTGGCGCACGGCTTCCGGCGTGGTGGCGCGGTCGCAAGCCTGGCCCACGGCATACACATAGGCCTTGCACGCCATCATGGTCGAATACATATCGGCCAGTTTGCCTTGCATCAATTGGAATTCGCCGATGGCCTGGCCGAATTGCTTGCGGTCATGCACGTAAGGCACGACCAGGTCCATGCAGGCCTGCATGATGCCCAGCGGGCCGCCGGACAGCACGGTGCGCTCGAAATCGAGGCCCGACATCAGCACATTGACGCCCTTGCCCAGGCCACCGAGCACGTTTTCGGCCGGCACTTCGCAATCCTGGAACACCAGTTCGCCCGTGTGCGAGCCGCGCATGCCCAGCTTGTCGAGCTTTTGCGCGATGGAAAAGCCTTTGAAATTCTTTTCGATCAGGAACGCCGTCATGCCGCGCGCACCCGCTTCCAGGTCGTTTTTCGCGTACACCACCAGCACGTCCGCGTCGGGACCGTTGGTGATCCACATCTTGGTGCCGTTCAGAACCCAGCGGTCGCCCTTGAAGTCGGCGCGCAGCTTCATGCTGACGACGTCCGAGCCCGCGTTCGGCTCCGACATGGCCAAGGCGCCGATGTGCTCGCCCGTGATGAGTTTTGGCAGGTACTTCGCCTTTTGCTCGGCCGTGCCGTTGCGCTTGATCTGGTTCACGCACAGGTTCGAGTGGGCGCCGTAGGACAGGCCGACGGAGGCCGAGGCGCGCGAGATCTCTTCCATGGCGATGATGTGCGCCAGGTAGCCCATGCCGGCGCCGCCGTATTCTTCGCTGACGGTGATGCCGAGCAAGCCCATGTCGCCCATCTTGCGCCACAGGTCCATGGGGAACTGGTCGGTACGGTCGATTTCGGCCGCGCGCGGCGCGATTTCGGCAGCGGCAAATTGTTGGATCGCTTCGCGCAGGGAGGCGATGTCGTCGCCGTGGTCAAAGGTCAAGCCTGGGAGATGGAGCATGTCGTCCTCGTCGTCGTTATAAGTGTGGCGGTCATGGGTGCCGGGTCAGTAAAGCTATGATACTCAGTTGTGACGTTTACGTAAACGTAAAGTGGCGCGCGCGGCAGCTGTCCGCTGCCCGCGCCTTTAGTTGGTTTGCGCCTTATCAAGGTTCAAGTCCGCCAGCATGCGCGCGCACGCGTCTTCATGCGCGCTGATTTCCGCCAGCGCCATTTCGATATCGATGCGCTGCTGTTCCAGCGTTTGCCGGTGCTGCGCCAGCACGCCCAGGAAGCGGTCCATCTGCGCGCGCGTGTCCTTCGGCGACTCGTACATGTCGACCAGGCTCTTGATTTCCGACAACGCCAGGCCCAGGCGCTTGCCGCGCAGGGTCAGTTTCAAGCGGGTGCGGTCGCGCGGCGTGTAGACGCGGCTACGTCCGCCTGCGCCTTCGCGCTTCGGACTGAGCAAGCCCTGGTCTTCATAGAAACGGATGGCGCGTGCCGTGATGTCGAATTCCCGCGCCAGTTCGGTAATGGTATAGGTCGTCATTGCTGCGGGCGGTGTCGGTTGCATGGGTGATCGGTCGATAGATGGGTGCTGCGGGGCAGGCGGGTGGCAAAGTGCCGTTTACGTCAACGTCAATACTATTGTAGCGTGCCTTGCCCGTGCTGCAACAAAGAAAAAAACGCCTGTGGACAGGGGAATTTGGCGAATAAGACAACAGTTACTGAAAATAAATTGATTCTTCTTGCGCAAACACGCTTAAGATCGAGAGTTGGTGGCCAAGATGACACCAAAAAGAGCTTTCCTGGCATAACTGCGACATTCTTTTCGCTGCGATGGCAGTAAAATTTTTTGGGTAATAGGGACGATCAAAAAACAACGTTTCACTATGAGTACGTTGTATTGATTGTTTCCATATTGAAAACAAAATGGCCCTTCTGAAAACTTTGTCTACAAGAAATTGTATGACATGGGCATTGCGTGTATCGGTAGAGCAGGGCATTATCCGATACCGTACGTTGTAATGCCAAACCGAGGCTTTGAATCGTGCTGCAGTGCGAAAATCAAGGCCAGCCGCGAATTTGAACCGAAGCCACACAGAATCACAAGAGAAAATTTGGACCACTTTTTCACCTGAAAAGCCTGGCCGGAGTGTTAATTGTTAATTTATACTCTTTTCAAATGTAACAATCTGTATGGTCATTCAAGAAACTGACTTTCATGTTACAACATGAAATAGTACACCTATGAATTCTTCTAACGAACGCGAAAGCTTCAGCCAACGACTTCAGTTGGCTCTCAAAAACGCCCATTATTCTCCAGACAGCCCGACCAGACTGGCCCGGGAATTCAACATCCGTTTCGACGGACGCCCGATTACCGTGCATGCAGCTAGGAAATGGTTAGTAGGTGAAGCAATTCCCACGCAAGAGAAATTGCGCATGATTGCCCAATGGTTGGGCGTTCCTGCGGAATGGTTGCGTTTTGGCGGCCCGGAAAGCGCCACGCCGAATGGCGAAGCGGGCAGCGCTTTATCACGTTTTGAGTCCGCCGATGTGAAATTAATTGCCGATTTGCAAAGATTAGATGAACATCATCGTCAAATCGCGCGTGAATTTATTCGCATGCTGGTCAGAGTCAACTACCAAAAGTAAGCATTCAGGCCCTCCCCGGCCGGCGCCGTCCGCTTTTTGCTGGCGGTGCTCTCCCTGTCCTCTTATTTGCGCAAGGTCATACTGGAGACATGATTTTGCCGCACAATAAGACTTCGCATGTTGCGCTGCAGCGGAATTATTTGACAATAATCCCGTACGCAGCGGCGCAGCGGCCAATACCAGCGCATAATCACAGCAGAAGCAGCCAGTTCATCCACTACGGAGCCGAGCATTTGAGCCGTCTTATGAAAAGTAACTACAGCAATACCGCGCAGCTGAAGGACTTGATGACCGTGCCTCCCATGACCGCCGCGCAACATGCGGAAGTGATGCGTAAACGGATCGCCCACCGCAGGATGGTTGAAGAAGCCAGGGATTTGAAGCAGGCCAGTGCTCATCAGTTCGACAAGAGATGAGGGATGCCTGACCAAAGCTACTGCGCGTCGGCATAGGCGGTCTGCGATGCTCACCGTGCTAGAGCACGGTTGCGCTTCTCGACCACCTCTTCCTTCCGCTCGTTACGCTTTTGTCAGGCATCGTGACGTGCGTAGTTTTCAGTAGTTTTTCAGTTTGTTGTTGATGGATCTGGGGTTTTCAAACCATTCCACCGCGGCGCCAGGGCGTGCTCGATGCCGAGCAGGTCGATGACGCGCGCCACCGTATGGTCGACCATCTCCGCGATGCTGTGCGGATGGTGATAAAAGCTCGGTAATGGCGGGAAGATGATGCCGCCCATTTCGGTCACGGCGGTCATATTGCGCAGGTGCGCCAGGTTGAATGGCGTTTCGCGCACCATCAGGATCAGGCGCCGGCGCTCCTTGAGCACCACATCGGCGGCCCGCGTAATCAAATTATCCGACAAGCCATGCGCCACGGCCGCCAGGGTCTTCATCGAGCACGGCGCGACGACCATGCCATCCGATTGAAACGAGCCGCTGGCGATCGACGCGCCGATATCGCGCAGCTTGTGCACGACGTGCGCCTGCGCTTCGATTTCCTTGCGCCCCACGCCCGTTTCCTGGTGCAGGGTCAAAACAGCGGCATCGGACAGAACCAGATGCGTCTCGACGCCGGGCGTGGCGACCAGCAATTGCAGCAGCCGCAAGCCATACACGGCGCCCGTGGCACCCGTGATGGCCACGACGATACGGCGCGGCCGCGCAAGCTGGCTATCAGGCATCGATCAGGGTTTTCAGTTCGCCCGATTCAAACATTTCATTCATGATATCGGAACCACCGATGAACTCGCCTTTCACATACAGCTGCGGAATGGTCGGCCAGTTCGAATAATCCTTGATGCCCTGGCGCACTTCCGGGTCGTCCAGCACGTTGACTGTAGCGATGTTTTCCACGCCGCATGCCTTCAGGATCTGGATGGCGCGGCCGGAAAAGCCGCACTGCGGGAATTGGGCGGTGCCCTTCATGAACAGCACGACTGGCGTGCTCGTCACGGTTTCTTTGATCCAGGTTTGTACGTCGCTCATAGCTGCCTCTGATGGGGAAATAAATAGATGCCGTCATTTTATAAGAAAACGACGGCACGGGTATGCGCTCAGGTCATAAATCGGGCAAGTCAGCCACGCCGGCAAGCCGGCATGGCGCTTAGCCGCGCAGCTTGGCGAACGCGGCGGCCATGCTGCCGGCCGGCTCGGGCGCATTGCGCGACTGCGACTGGTGCTGCGCCAGGCCGCGGCGGTCGTTGCGGTCGCCCTTTTGCTCCGGCTTGCTGCCCGCCTGCGGCGCGCTGTCCGTCAGGCGCATGGTCAGCGCGATGCGCTTGCGCTTTTCATCGACTTCCAGCACTTTCACACGCACGACCTGGCCCGCCTTGACCACCGTGTGCGGGTCTTTCACAAACGTGCTCGACAGGGCCGAGATGTGCACCAGGCCATCCTGGTGCACGCCGATGTCGACGAAGGCGCCAAAGGCGGCCACGTTGGTGACCACGCCTTCTAAAATCATGTCCGGGCGCAAGTCGCGGATTTCTTCCACGCCTTCCTTGAATGTGGCCGTGGTGAACTCGGGACGCGGGTCGCGGCCCGGCTTTTCCAGTTCCTTCAAGATATCGGTAATGGTCGGCACGCCAAACGTTTCATCCGCATATTTTGCCGGGCTCAAAGTTTTCAGCAGGGCCGTTTCGCCGATGACGGCCTGGATGTCCTTCTTGATGTCCGCCAAAATCTTTTCCACCAGCGGGTACGATTCCGGGTGGACGGCCGAGGCGTCCAGCGGGTTCTCGCCGCCCATCACGCGCAAAAAGCCGGCCGCCTGTTCGAACGTTTTGTCGCCCAGGCGCGGCACGGCCTTTAACGCCGCGCGCGAGGTGAACGCACCCTTCATGTCGCGGTAGCTGACGATGCTTTGCGCCACGCTGGCCGACAGGCCGGAGACGCGCGCCAGCAGGGGAGCGGACGCGGTATTGACGTCCACGCCGACGGCATTCACGCAATCTTCCACCACGGCATCGAGCGAGCGGGCCAGCTGGCTTTGGCTCACGTCATGCTGGTACTGGCCCACGCCGATCGATTTCGGATCAATCTTGACCAGCTCGGCCAGCGGATCTTGCAGGCGGCGCGCGATCGACACGGCGCCGCGCAGCGACACATCCATGTCCGGCAACTCTTTCGAGGCGAATTCGGACGCCGAATACACCGACGCGCCCGCTTCCGAGACGACGATCTTCGTCATCTTCGCTTCCGGGTGCTGCTTGATCAGGTCCTGCGCCAGTTTATCGGTCTCGCGCGAGGCGGTGCCGTTGCCGATCGAAATCAGCGACACATTGTGCTTGGCTGCCAGACGGCCCAGCGTGTGCAGCGAGCCATCCCAGTCGTTCTTTGGCTGGTGCGGGTAGATCACGGCCGTGTCGACCACTTTACCGGTGGCATCGACCACGGCGACCTTGACGCCCGTGCGCAGGCCGGGATCGAGGCCCATGGTGGCGCGCTGGCCGGCCGGCGCGGCCAGCAGCAGCGCTTTCAGATTGGTGGCGAAGACGTTGATCGCATCGAGTTCCGAGCGTTCGCGCAGCGCGCCCATCAGTTCCGTTTCCAGGTGCATGAAGCTTTTCACGCGCCAGGTCCAGCGCGCCGTGTCCGCCAGCCATTTGTCGGCCGGACGGCCTTGTTGCTTGATGCCGAAGCGGACGGCGATGCGGCCTTCGCACGGATTGTGCGGCGCATCCCATTTCGGTTTTTCCGCTTCCGTGTCCAGGCGCAGGGTGACGTCGAGGATGCCTTCGCGGCGGCCGCGCAGCAGCGCCAGCGCGCGGTGCGATGGCACTGTGGAAATGGTTTCCGAGTATGCGAAATAATCGGCGAATTTTTCGCCTTCATCCTGCTTGCCTTCCACCACTTTCGATTCGACGATGCCATGTTCCTGCACGTATTCGCGCAAGGTTTGCAGCAACGTTGCGTCTTCGGCGAAGCGCTCCATCAAAATCTGGCGCGCGCCGTCGAGGGCTGCCTTGGTGTCAAGCACGCCCGGGTTGTTGCCGTCGGCACTAGTAAACGCGTCGCGCAGGAACTTGCCCGCTTCCATTTCCGGCGTCAGCTCCGGATTGTCCAGCAAACAGTCGGCCAGCGGCATCAAGCCCGCTTCGATGGCGATCTGCGCCTTCGTGCGGCGCTTCTGCTTGTACGGCAGATACAAATCTTCCAGGCGCGTCTTGTCTTCCGCGTGCATGACGGCGTCGAGCAGCTCAGGCGTCATCTTGTTCTGTTCCGTGATCGAGGCCACGATGGCGGCGCGCCGCTCTTCCAGTTCGCGCAGGTAGCGCAGGCGCTCTTCGAGCAGGCGCAGCTGGATATCGTCGAGGCCGCCGGTTGCTTCCTTGCGGTAACGGGCGATGAAGGGCACGGTGGCGCCTTCGTCGAGCAGTTCGATGGCGGCGGCAACTTGCACCGGTTTGGCGGCAAGTTCAAGGGCAAGGCGTTGTTCGATAGTGGGCAGCATGGTTGTTTCCAGAGCGATCAAGCTTGGAATGATACGCAATCGGCGCGATTGCGCAATCTTGACAGCGCAAATGGACTGTGCGTTGACGACCGCTAACGGGCTGGCAGCAGCGGGCTGGCGGGCGGCGCTGGCGTTGGCCTCTGTGGCGTGACGGACTTGCCAAAGGCATTGCCCATGCGGTGTTCGAGGGCGGCGCGGTTGTACAGGCCCAGCTGGTTCGACGGACGCTGCACGGTCGCTTCCGCCCCGGACAGGCTAGGCGGCGGCCGGTTCACGGTGTTGCTGTTGGGTAATAATTTTTCACTCAAGCAAGACATCGATGGCGCGCGCTTGCCGTTCACTTCCACCTCCACGCAGCCTTTCTGCGGCGCGGCGGCTGTCACGACGACGGTGTGCTCGTCCGCCTGCGCGGCCAGGGCGGCGCAGGTCAACAGCAATAGCAAGAACAGGCGTGCCATGGCGGCTCCCGGAACGGTGGAACAAGCGTTCAGCATAGCAAGGTCATATGTCGCAGCGATGACACGCCAGCGTGATCGCTAATGCCCCATGTCATACAGTTGTCATTTTATGAAGTTACCATCCTGCCATTCTGCAGACAACATTGCAGTCAAGACACTTCATGAGCAGGCTCTCGTTGATTTCCCTGGACAATGACACGAATCCACCGCCGCACCGCAACGGGCAATGCCCTGTCCGCCTGCTTGCTGATGACATTGATGACATTCATGACATTCGCGCGACCGGCTGCCAGTGCGGACGGCGTCGACGCGGCCGCGCACGCGACCCTGCGCTTCGACTTGCCCGCCCAGCCGCTCGATGCGGCCCTGGTGGCGTTTGGCGAAGTGACCGGGTATTCCGTGCTGGTCAGCAGCCAGCTGGCGGCGGGCAGAGTGGCGGCCCCCGTGCGCGGTAACTACACGCCGGCCGAGGCGCTGCGGCGCTTGCTGGCCGGTACCCGGCTGGCGGCGCGCTTCAGCGGCAGCAATGCCTTCACCTTGCTGGCGCTGGCCGACACCCCCGTGGCACCCGTGCCCGCGCCGGCCGAAGCGGCGCCCGCCACGCCGCCGTTGCAGGGCTATGCGGCCATCCTGCAGCGCTCGCTCACGCGCGCCCTGTGCCGCTTGCATCCGGACGCCTTCGGCCGCTACCGCCTGGCCTTCCAGTTGTGGCTCGACGAGCGGGGCAAGGTGCGCGACGTGCACGTGCTGGAAGGGAGCGGCGTGGAACAGCGCGACCGTGCCGTGCTGCAACGCTTGCGCAGCCTGCTGATGGATGGCGCGCCGCCGGCGGGCTTGCCGCAACCGCTGACGATTTTACTGACGCCGCGCCCCGACCCCGGCGCCGATTGCGCGCCCTACCTGATGGCCGGGGCACCCTGAGCATGTCGGATTTGCTGAAAGCCACCTTGCGCAAGCTGTTCCTGGAACGCTATGGACAGTTTCGCCGCCACCTGCAGCGCCGCCTGGGCTCGGAAGACCTGGCCAACGATGCGCTGCATGAAACGTATTTGCGGGTGGAACGGATGAACGCGCCCGAGGCGATCAGCTATCCGTCCGCCTACCTGATGCGCATCGCCATCAACATTGCGGAAGATCAACGCCGCGATAATGCACGCCTGCTCAGCCTGCCCGATATCGATGACTTGTACGAGATGGCCGATGAATTGGCCGACCCGGCCCGCACCTTCAGCGCGCGCGCCGAGCTGGAAGAACTGGAGCGGGCCTTGCAGGAGTTGCCGAAACGCCGGCGCGCCATCGTCATCGCCGCCCGCGTCGATCAGTTGCCGCACCGCGATATCGCCGAGCGCTTCGGCATTTCCGCCCGCACGGTGGAGAAGGAATTGCGCGCCGGACTCGAACATTGTTGCGAACGCATGGGACGCGATTTCATCCAGCGCTTCGGTCCCGGCGCGGGAAAAACGTCTAAACATCATGATTGAACAAGCGGAAGACGACATGGGTGTCATCCAGAAGGAAGCGCAGGCGTGGGTCGTGCGCCTGGCGTCGGGCCAGGTCAGCGAGCGCGACGCGCAAGTGTTTCGCCACTGGTGCGCGCGCAGCCGCAGGCATGCCAACGCCTTTGCCGAGGCGCGCGCCGTGTGGGGCGCGATGGCGCCGGCCGCGCGCGCCGTCAAGCGGGCGCAGCGGCCTGTGAACATGGCGCGGCGCGCCTGGCTCGGTGGCGCCGTGGCCGCCTCGCTGGGCTTGCTGGTGCTGCGCCCGCCGACGGACCTGTGGCCGGCCGTGGCGGGTCTTGCCGCCGACTATGCCACGGGCACGGGCGAGCAGCGCGAAGTGGCGCTCGATGGCGGCGTGCTGGTGCAGATGAATACGCAGACGCGCCTCGATGCGTCGCCCGTGCAGGACGGCGCCGCGGCGCTGGTGCTGCTGGCGGGCGAGGCGGAATTCCAGGCCGGCTTGCGCGGCGCGGCGCGCGTGCGCGTGCAGGCGGGCGACGGCACGGTGTCGGCCGGCAGCGCGCGCTTCAATATCCGTTTATTTGGCCAGGAAGTGTGCGTGACGTGCCTGGCGGGCCGCCTGCGCGTGGCGCAGGCCGGCAACGATGCGGAGCTGGCGGCCGGCCAGCAGCTGCGTTACCGGCCCGAGCATTTCGGCATCGCCCGTGTGGTGGCAAAAAGCGACGTCAGCGCGTGGCGCCAGCGGCTGCTGGTGTTCAAGCAAAGCACCCTGGCCGAGGTGGTGGACGAGGTGAACCGCTACCGTCCCGGCAAGCTGATCCTCAATGGCGACGCCTTGAAACATACGCGCGTGCAAGCGAGCTTTTCGCTCGACCGGCTCGACGACGTGATCGCCCTGATCCAGGATGCGTATGGCGCGCGCGTGACGCGGCTGCCGGGCGGCATCGTGCTGTTTGGCTGAGAGCGAATTATGACATTTTCATGACCTTTTGCAGTCCCGGATCTTGTTCCCTGTCAATGCTGCTGGAAGCCGCGAATCTGTGCCTGCCGCCCGCCCCGTGCGTGCCGCGTGCCCTTTCGCGATATCGGTCAGCAACGGAACATGAAAAGGGAATGTCGCCATGCAGCGAAGCAAGTCGGTCACGAAACACGCATCCTCCTCCGCCATGGCGGGCAACCGGAGCGGTCGCCCGGTGCGATTGAAACCGCTGGCGCTGGCCATCGCCCTGCTGTTGCAGACGGGTGGCGCGCAGGCGCAGCAGCCGTTCAGCGGTGCCTGGTTTGCGGGCAAGGGCGCCAACCAGGGTGCCGCCGCCAGTTCGGGACGCTTGCCGAATGGCCAACCGGCCACATCGCTGAACAATCCTTTGTTGCAACAGCAGAAGGCCGAAGGCAAGCTGCAGCAATCGCTGAGTAACCTGTTGCTGGCCGCGCGCGGCATCGCCGCCGAACAGGCGGTGCAGGCGGCCGCGCGCCAGGCGGCGCTGGCGGCGGGCGGCGCCCCCGATGGCTTGGCCAAAGGCGGCTTGCAGGTCGACACTAACAGCCTGACGGCGGGCTGGCTCAATGCCCAAGGACCCGTGCAGACCCAGGCCGATGGCAAGACTGTCGTGAAGGTCGTGCAGAACGACGACAAGGCGATCCTGAACTGGGAAAGCTTTAACGTCGGCAAGAACACCACCTTGCAATTCGAGCAGAAATCGCACTGGTCCGTATTGAACCGCGTGAATGATCCGCTGGCGCGCCCCAGCCAGATCCAGGGCCAGATCAAGGCCGACGGCACGGTGATGATCGTCAACCGCAACGGCATCGTGTTTACGGGCAGCAGCCAGGTCGATACGCGCAATCTGGCCGCCGCCGCCATGGGCATGAGCGACAGCCAGTTCAAGAGCGGCCTGTACGGCAAGGCGCAGGGCACGGGCGCCGTGCCGACCTTCGCGAATGACTTGCTGTTGGACCAGAATACCTACACGCACGGCAAGGCCGAGGCCGATGTCGTCGTCGCCGCCGGCGCGCGCATCGACACGCGCAAGCCGCAGACGGTGACCGAGGGCGGCGGCTATGTCTTGCTGGCTGGCCGCAGCGTTGAAAACGCGGGCGCCATCACCACGCCGAATGGCCAGACGACCCTGGCGGCCGGCGACGCCATCGTCGTGCGCCCGGGCCAGGGTTCGGACAAGAACCAGTTTTCTAGCACGCGCGGCAATGAAGTCGAGATGCTGCGCGTGGCCGGCAGCAGCGCCGGCAGCGTCGTCAACAACGGCGTGATCCAGGCGGCGACAGGCGACATTACGCTCAGCGGCAATAGCGTGCGCCAGGATGGTGTGCTGCTGTCGAGCACGACCGTCAATGGCCGCGGCAGCATCCACCTGACGGCGGCAGGCGAGAACGCCGGCGTCACCCTGGCGCGCGGCAGCGTCAGCGCCGTTGTCATCGATGACAACGGCGCCACGGCGCTGGACGTGCAGCGCGATACCTTGCTGAAAGATGCGGGCAAGGGCACGGAAGGCATCGGGGACCGGCGCGACCAATCGCTGGTGCGCATCGTCTCCGCCGGCAACGTCGAGCTCGAAGGCGACTCGCTGACCCTGGCCACGGGCGGCCAGGTGCTGGTCGACGCGGCCCGCCGCAGCCACGTGGCGCGCGACGCCGCCATCGACGTTTCCGGCGCCGTCGGCGTGAAGGTCGACATGAGCAGCAACAATGTGCTGATCAACGTGCAGGGCAACGAGCAGCGCGATGCACCCGGCAGCCGCGATGCCAAGTACCTCAACAACAGCGACGTGTGGGTCGACCGCCGCGACCTGGTGCTGGTGCCGGCCGGCACGAATGGCTACGCCACGGACCGCTGGTACACGGCTGGCGGCTTGCTGGAAGTGAGCGGCTACCTGAACACCAGCGGCCACGGTATCGGCGAGTGGGCGGCCCAGGGCGGCACCGTGGCCTTTGGCGGCGGCGAAGTGGTGACGCAGGCCGGTTCGCGCATCAACATCGCCGGCGGTTCGCTGGATGTGCAGACGGGCATGGTCAAGCAGACGTGGCTGAAGGGCGCCGATGGCGTGATGGTCAAGCTGAGCACGGCCCCCGCCGACAACCTGTACACGGGCCTGTACCGCGGCTATGAAAGCACGCATGCGCGCTGGGGCGCGAACACGACGGAGACGTACGCGAATGCCTTGATCGGCCCGCGCGAACGCCTGGAAAACGGCTATACGGTGGGCCGCGATGCGGGCCGCCTGATCGTCTCCACGGGCGCCGCCGTGCTGGAAGGCGATATCGATACCTCCGTGTTCCAGGGCGAGCGCCAGCAGCGCAAGCGCGATGACGGCATGGATAGCTACAAGCAGGCGCAGACGGCGGCGGCGCGTGCCGGTCAATTGATCGTGGGCAAAATGACGCCCGTCTTCGATACCAGGACGGGCCAGCTGCGCGACAGCCCGCAAGCCGTGCTGGAAAAGGTCGAGATCGGCAAGGTGGCGCCCGTCGCCGATGGCCAGCTGCTGAGCGAAGCCTTGCCGGCCGCGCGCAGCAAAACCTTGCGGCTCGATGCGGACTGGCTCAACGGACTGGAGCTGGGCGCGCTGAATATCTACGCTTACGACAAGCTCGACGTCAATGCCGACGTGCGCGTGGCCGATGGCGGCGACATCGCCCTGCACGCCACCGATGTGGCGATCAAGGCCAATGTGAGCGCGCGCAGCGGCAGCATCGCCGCCGGCAACATGGTGTCGCGCTATCTGGCGAACACGGGCGCCGTGTGGCTCGATGCACCCGTGTCGCCGGAAGGGCGTCCCACGGGTCCGGCCGGCGTGCGCGTGGCGCCCGGCGTGCGCCTCGATGCGCGCGGCCTGTGGAGCAACCTGGAACTGGACCCGGCTGCCAGCGGCGGTTTGCCGTATGTCAATGGCGGCAAGGTCGTTCTGAAGAGCTCCGGCGGCATCGAGCTGGCCGGCGGCAGCGTCATCGACGTCTCGTCCGGCGCCGCCCTGATGAGCAATGGCAGCCTGCAGGGCGGGCGTGGCGGCGATATCACCCTGGCGGTCGATTTGCCGCGCGAAAAGGCCGCCACCGGCGCCTTGCTCAAGCTCGACGGCGAGCTGCGCGGCCATGGCGTGAAGGGCGGCGGGCGCCTGGCGATCGATAGCGGCACGGCCGTCAGCATCGGCGGCACACTGCTCGAAGGCGACGTGCTGCCAGCGGGAAGCAGCGCCCCCGTCGGCCTGCGCCTGAGCGATGAATTTTTGATTGCCAAGGGCGAGAAGGTCCCCTTTGATTTCGCCATCGTCACCAGCCTGATCAAGCCGGGCCAGACCCTGACCAAGCCCGTGACGGCGGATGTGTCGACGCAGAAACCGCTGGTGCTGGGGGCCGACTTGCTGGTACCGCAGGGCGCGAACTTCTTCATCAACGGCACGATGTATGTCCAGGGCGGTTCCATCGCGCCCGCCGGCAGCGTGGTAACGGCCATCAACGGTCTCAATGCGGGATTCGTGGTCTCGGCGGAGGCCTTTCCCAACGGCTTGCCCATCCTGCCGCTGACGACGCAGTATGCGGCCGGCAGTATCGCCGCTGCCGACGTGCGCACGCCGCGCGGCGTGCTGCTGCCGACTGGCACCATGCTGGGACGCGACGTTGCCGTGCAGCCCATGCTGGCGCTGGGCGCCAGCCTGTTCCAGAGCGGCTTTGCCGATTACGCCGTCACGGGCCGCGACGGCGTCGTGGTGGCCAACAATGCGCAGATCGATGTGCGAATGCCCGTGCTGCGCTTCAATCCCGCCACCGGTCACACGGTGGCGGGCGGCACCGATCCGGGGGCCGCGCTGGAAGTGTGGACGCCGCAGCTGTACCAGGAAGATGCGCGCAAGGGCCGCTTGACGCAGCGCGCCGGCGCCGACCTGACGCTGACGGCCGGCAGCCCGTACGTGAAGGGCGCCCTGGCGGTGGCGCAAGGCGCCGTCGTCACGGTCGATCCGGGCCGTCAGATCAGCCTGACTGGCAATGGCCAGGTGAGCATCGATGGCCGCCTCGACGCCTGGGGCGGCAAGATCGCCATCCTGCCGGGCAGCTTCGGCACGGGCAATGACGTGGATGTGCCGAACGGCAAGGGACAAGCCACCTCGATCTGGATCGGCGAACATGCCGTGCTCGACGTCGCTGGCCGCGCCACCGTGGCCACCGACATGCGGGGCGGGCGCTATGGCCGCGCCGACAAGGGCGGCAGCATCGAAATCGGCGCCCGCTACAAGGCTGACGCCGCCAGCGTCGATGCGGCCGATGCCTTTGTCGTGGTGCGCCCCGGCGCCCTGCTCGACGCCAGCGGTGCGCAAGCCACGCTGGACTTGCCGAACCAGGGCGCCGTCAACGTGGCCGGCGGCGGCGGTTTGATTTCGCTCAGTTCGTACAACGGCATCTTTGCCGACGGCATCATGCGCGCGGCGGCCGGTGGTGCTGGCGCGGCAGGCGGCACCCTGGCGATGGCGCTGGACACGCCCAACTATGGCCAGGTGGACCGCCAGACGCTGCAAGGCGCCGCCGTCGACAATGCGGTGCGGGTGCCGCGCGAATTCGTGCTGGCGCAAGTGCAGGGCGACAGCGTCCTGCCGGCCGATCTGCGTGCCGGCCAGCAGGACGAGGCCTTGCGCTACGGCAGTGCGCGCCTGGGCGCCG
The DNA here is from genome assembly GCF_900095235.1 of Janthinobacterium sp. UMAB-60. NCBI lineage: Bacteria > Pseudomonadati > Pseudomonadota > Betaproteobacteria > Burkholderiales > Oxalobacteraceae > Janthinobacterium > Janthinobacterium sp. UMAB-60. The sequence continues at coordinate 203,240 of NZ_LT607493.1, read as the reverse complement.
ACCGCGTGCAGGCCGGCGGCTTCGATAACCTGGCCATGCATGTGAACGGCATGCTCAGCATGGACGGTGACGTCAGGCTGGCGCTGGGCCAGAGCCTGCGCCTGAGCGCCAGTTCGCTGGGGCTGGCGCAAAAGCAGGCGCAGTTGGATGGGGAGGGCCAGGACAAGGCGAGCAGTCTCGCCAGCCAGGTGCACCTGGCGGCGCCGTATGTGCGCCTGGGTACGGCCATGCGCGGACAGAAGGACAATTACATCGTGCCCAATGCCGTGAAAGGGTCGAAAAATTCGGGCAAGGGGCGCGGCATGCTGGGCGTGCCGCTGGTGGCCGACGGCTCCCTGCTGCAGATCGATGCGGGCATGCTCGATCTTGCGGGCGAGGTCAACATGGGCACGCGCGGCGAGATCGTGCAAAGCAGCGGCAAGCCGCTGGCCGTCGAACGCGATGCCTTCGAGCAACTGACCCTCAACAGCCGCGGCGACTTGCGCATGTCGAACAACGCCGCCCTGTACCAGCCGGGCAACCTCACCCTGGCCGCCGCGCAGATTTACCCTGCCACGGGCGACAGCGGCATGGTCATGGTGGGCCAGAGCAGCCGGGTCGACGAGTTCGGCAATATCCGCGTCACGCTCGATCCCTTGCGTACCTTGAATATCGAGCGCAGCGGCGGCAGCGCCACGCCGAACCAGCCGTTTTCCGTCTTCGGCAGCCTGAACCTGGTCGCGCCCACCATCAAGCAGCGTGGCGTGCTGCGCGCGCCGCTGGGCCAGATCACCCTGGGTGCCGAAGGCTATGAAGCCTACACGGGCCATGTCAAGCTGTTGCCGGGCAGCCTGACGTCCGTCAGTGCGAAAGGCTTGACGATGCCGTATGGCGGCACCCTCGATGGCCTCAGCTACCTGTATGACGGCAACGATGTCGTGTTCAAGGGCGTGGGCAACGGCCCCGAGATCGCCTTGACGGGCGCCGCCGTCGACGTGCAACAAGGCGCCGTGCTCGACCTGTCGGGCGGTGGCACCTTGACGGGCGCGGCCTTCCTGGCCGGGCGCGGCGGCTCCACCGATGCGCGCCTCAATCCGCTGGTACAGATGAAGCCGAATGGCGGTTTTACCTTGCCCGGCCTGAATACCAACCCCGTGTACGCCATTATTCCCGGCGTGCAGCCGGACGTGGCGCCTTTGACGGCCGAGCAAGGCGCGGGCAAGCCCGCCGTGGGACGCCAGATCACCATCGCCGCGGGCGTGCCCGGCCTGGCGGCCGGCACCTACACCCTGCTGCCATCAAATTTTGCCTTGCTGCCGGGCGCCTTCCGCGTGGAGTTGAATGGCCTGGCCGGCGCCGTCGAGGCGGGCGGCACGGTGGCCATGCGCAACGGTTCGTATGCCACGGCGGCGCAGACGGGCATCGCCGGCACGGCCATCCGCGACGCCGTGCCCGGCCAGGCCATCCTGACGCCGGCCGAGGTGCTGCGCAGCTATTCGCAATACAATGAAACGGGCTATGCCGCCTTTGCCATGGCGCAAGCCACGCGCGACGGCGTGCCGCGCGCCATGCTGGAACGCGATGCCAAGGCCGTGCGGGTGCAGCTGATCGCCCCGTCCTTGCACAGCGTCGAGGATAACCACACGCCATTGATGATGGATGGCAGCGCCCTGTACGCGCCGGCCGAGGGCGGCTTTGGCGGCTCCCTGCTGCTGGGCACGGGCGGCCATGCATCGACCCGCTACGAAGTGCTGGGCGACGGCACGGCACCGCTGGCGGACTTCAATGGCGTGTCCGTGCACGCCTCGCAGATCAACGCCTTTGGCGCCCAGCGCCTGGGCATCGGCGGCTTGCCACGCGTCAGCTACAACGATTTCCTTACGGGCAGCAACCAGCGCGCCAATATCGCCGCCATCAACGAATCGGCGGGCGGCATCGTGCTGCGCGATGGTGCCGTGCTGAAGGCGGCCGAGGTGTTCCTGGTGACCACGAAAACCAACGATGGCATCTTCCTGGAGCAAGGATCGGGCATCAATACGCTGGGCCGCGGCAAGGCGGCCTGGGATTCGCGCGACGGCTATGTGTACCAGCCGATGGGCAGCGTGCTGGCCGTCTCGAACGGCTGGCTGGACATGCTGCCGGCCGTGCGCACGCCGTCCGATTCGGATGGCCCCGGCATCATCGACATCGGCGCGTGCGCGAAGACGATAGTCGCCTGCGGCGGCACGACCTCGCTGTATTCGGAAGGCACCATCGCCGCCGTGACGGAGCGCGCCTTTACCCTGCGCGACAATGTGCGCTACGGCACGCGCAACCTGGTGCTGGCGATGGGCTCGATCAATATCGGCAGCGCAGCCTCGCTGGCGGACGCCAGCGCCCGCGGCGCCTTGCCGGACGGCCTGGCATTGAACCAGGGCGTGCTCGACCGCCTGCTGCGCGGCGACATCAGTACGGGTGCGCCGGCGCTGGAAAGCCTGGGCTTGACGGCGCGCAACTCCTTCAACTTCTATGATTCGGCGCAACTGTCGACCATCGACGCGGCCACGGGCAAGTCCTCACTGTCGCGCCTGGTGCTCAATACGCCCGCCATCTACGGCTATGGCGGCACGGACGCGCTGGCGCGCATCCATACCGACACCCTGGTGTGGCAGGGCGCGACGAATGCGCCCGGCGCCGTCGTCGCGGCTGGCCCCGGCACTGGCAGCGGCCGCCTGCAGGTCGACGCCAAGCGCATCGAGTTCGGTTTCACGCCGGACAGCCGTCCCGACACCATCCATAAGCTGGACCGTTTGATACTGGGCTTCGGCCAGGTGGCGCTCAATGCCAGCGAGCAAGTCACCGCCAATAACAAGGGCAGCCTGTCCGTCTACCAGTCGCAGGGCGCCTGGGATACGGCCATCAACGGCTACCGCTACAGCGGTGGCGATGTGCTGATCAATACGCCGCTGCTGACGGGCGCGGCAGGTTCCGTCAACCGCATCACGGCAGGTGGCGAGCTGAAGGTGAGCGCGCCCGCAGGCGCCGCCGCCGCCACGCCGACGAATGCGGCGCTGGCCGGCGCCTTGGGCGCCGAAGTGGCGCTCAGCGGCAACAGCGTCAGCGTGGATACGTCGGTGGTCTTGCCGAGCGGAAAACTGACCCTGTCGGCCGAGCGCGATGTGTTGCTGGGTGACAAGGCCAAGCTGGACCTGGCGGGCCGCAAGATCGATTTCTACGACACCAGCAAGTACAGTTGGGGCGGCGACGTGATCCTCGACAGCCGCGAAGGCGATGTGCGCCAGGCGGCCGCCTCCGTGATCGACGTATCGGCCGTGAACAACCGCGCCGGCAAGCTGAGCGTGATCGCCACGGGCGACGCGGCCGGCACGGCCGACTTGCGCGGTACCTTGCTGGGAGGCGCCAGCGGCAGCTACGACGCGGGCGGCACCCAGGTAGCCTACGCGGCTGGCGGCGTGGAGATCCGCGCCCGGCATCTCGGCGACTTCGCCGGCCTGAACCAGCGCCTGAACACGGGCAAGGTATTCGGCAGCCGCAGCTTCCAGCTCAAGCAGGGCAATTTGAGCATCGGCGACGAGCTCAAGGCGCGCGAAGTGAGCGTGTCCGTCGATGGCGGCAGCTTGACGGTGAACGGCCGCATCGATGCCAGCGGCGAACAGGTGGGCAGCATCCGTCTGGCCGGCCGCGACGGCGTCACCATCCAATCCGGCGCCGTGCTCGACGCGCATGGCACGCTGCTGCGCACGGACAGCTACGGGCAAGTGATCGAGGCGCCGAACCGCGCCGTGATCGAACTGGCTGCGCCTGGCGGACGCCTGACCCTGGAAAGCGGCGCGCGCTTCGACCTGCGCAGCGGAGACAAGGGCGGCAACTATGGCAGCATCGACCTGAACGCGCGTCGCCTGGGCGGCGCCACGGGCGACGACATCGATATCGATGCGGCTGGCGCGCTGAACATCGCCGGCGCGCGCAACATCAACGTCAACGCCTTCTGGCAATACAAGGATGCGCCCGCCGGCACGGGCAAGGATGCGGATGGCCGCAGCTATCAGAGCATCGACCAGGCTTACCTGGACGGCAAGCATGCGGACAGCCAAGCCTTCATGGCCCACGCGCTGGCGAACGGCAACTTGATGAACAGCAAGCTGCGCGGCTTGCGCGGCGACGCCAACGCCTTCCACTTGCGTCCTGGCGTCGAGATCGTCAGCGCCACGCCGGGCGGCGATCTGCACATCGATGGCGACATCGACCTGTCCGGCCACCGTTATGACGGCGTCAATCCGCTGGCGCGCCTGAGCGGCGTGTACGGCTCGGGCGAGGCGGGCGCGCTGGTGCTGCGCGCCGGCGGCAAGCTCAGCGTCTTTGGCAGTATCACGGATGGCTTCGATACCCGCAGCTTGCCCGTCACGCCGGATGACAAGGGCTGGCAACTGGTGAAGGGCCGCTTGCCGTGGGGCGGCGAGGTCGTCGTGCCGCAAGCGGGCCTGGTGACCCTGGCCGAAGACACGTATTTCAAATCGGGCACGAGCGTCAATTTCGCCGTGCCGATGAAGCCGATGCAGTTGCGCGGCGGCACCTTGCTGGCGACGCGCGCCACCTTGACGGATGAGCTGAACTTGCCTGCCGGTAGCGTGCTGGGCGGCGCCGTGCGCAATCCCGACGGCAGTGTGCTGTACGCGGCCGGCAGCGTCTTGCAAAAGGCGCTGACCTTATCGAGCGGCATGCAGCTCGATCCTGGCCTGCGCCTGCCGGGCGCGGCCAAGGTGGCGGCCATGCTGTGGCCGGCGAATGTCGCCTTGCCCTTCCCGGAAGGCAAGCCCATGGACACGGGCGATAGTGTCAACCTTGTCAACGGCGTGGTGCTGGCCTCGGCGCTGGCGCTGGACAAGGGCAGCGTGCTGCCCGCCGGCACGCTGGTCAAGCTGCCTGGCGACGCGACCATGGTGTCGCTGCGCACCGAGGATGGCACGGGCAACCAGGGCCGCAACTGGGCGCTGGCGCCCATGCTGGCCCAGGGTTCGCAAGCGTGGTCGCTGCGCCTGGTGGGCGGCGCCGATACGGCCGCCGCCGATACGCGCGCGCTGCGGCCGCATGCGAAAGACGCCCATCTGATGCTGGCCGATACGCATTACGGCATGGGCGAACGGACATCGATCAAGCCGGGCACGGGCTTGCCGGGTACCTATATCTTCAACGATAACGCCATCAGCCAGGGATACCCGGAAGGCGAGGTCGATATTGTGGCTTGGTTTGGCAGCGAAGAGCTCTTGCTGCTATATGGCGCGGATCTGGTAACCAAGGTGGCCGACGGCACGCCACCCGAGTATGTGACCAAGGTGGAGCCGGCGCGCCAGCCCCTGTTCAGCGTGCTGCGCACGGGCACGGGCGACCTCGACTTGCTCGCTGCCGGCGACTTCGACATGCGGTCACTGTATGGCGTCTACACGGCGGGCACGCAGTCGGCCTCGCCGCTGGTCGATGGCAAGGATCTGTTCAACCTGCCGCGCGGCCTGAGCGCCAAGGGCAAGTTGCTCGGCGCGCTCGATGACAAGCTGACGCGCTTCGTCGATGGCGGCAGCGAGAGCCTGTACCGCGCCTGGTATCCCGAGCACGGCGGCAACCTGCTGCTGCGCGCCCAGGGCGACGTCAAGGGCGACACCGTGGGCACCGCCCTGCAGCGCCGCGAGGATGCCATCGGCACCCTGAACGCGCAGCAGGACACCAGCGACATCGGCACCTGGCTGTGGCGCCAGGGCAGCGGCAGCACGGGCGCGGGCGTGCCGACGGCATGGTGGATCAACTTCGGCACCTATGTCGCGCGCCCCGAAGGCTCTGACCTGTTTGCCGGCTTGCCGATCGTGTCGGGCTTTACGGGCATCGGTACCCTGGGCGGCGGCAACGTGCTGCTGCAGGCGGGTGGCGACGCCGGCATGCTGACCTCGCGCGCCGATCCGGGCGGCGCATACACGCCGCGCAGCCAGGGCCTGAACGTGGCCGTGGGCAGCACGGGCAGGGTGACGCCAGACGGCAAGCTGCTGCTGACGGGCGGCGGCGACCTCGACATCCGCATCGGCGGCGGACTCAACCCTGTCGCCGAAGTACGCAGCTTCGATGCCAACAGCGACTTCCCGAATGCCGATACGCGCTTCGAGCGCCAGTATCCCACGCTCAACAGCACTTTCACCAATCTGCGCGGCGCACTGCGCATGGAAGCGGGCGCGGTGGGTGGCGTCGAGCTGCGTTTCGACCGCGCCGATCCGAAGGAATCGCGGCCGTATGAAACCTATACGGCGGGCACGGCGATTGCCAGCGGCGGACCGATCCTGGTGCCCGGTGACAGCGGCGTGCGCATCGATGCGCGCGGCGACCTGGTGCTGGGCGGCACGGCCGATGCGGGCCGCGTGAAGCAGCTGACCAACGGCTCGCCGTTCAACTACCAGGGTGTGGAGCGCAAGGGCGAGGGCTGGAGCTGGTTCTCGCTGTGGACGCCGGCCACGGCCATCGACCTGTTCAGCGCCGGCGGCAATCTGACGCCGACGTCCGCCTGGATCCAATCGGTGACGGGCGACAATCACGCGCCGACGGACGGACGGTATGTCATGCCATCCGTGCTGCGCGCCGTGGCCGCCAGCGGCAGCTTGTACTACGGCAATGCCAGCCTGGGCAGGCTGGGCGAGGGCAGCAAGGTTGACATGCCGCAAAACGGCGTGATCCTCGCACCGTCGCCGGTGGCGCCGCAATTTGTCAGGACCGGCGCGGGCCAGCTGGAAATGCTGGCGGCCGATTCCATCCATGCGGCCGGCTATCCGATCACGCCATCGGGCGCCGATCCGCGCCTGTTGCCGAGCCCGTTCAACCCCGGCTTCGTCGGCGCGCTGGACCCAGTCTGGTTCGGCCTGCTGCCGCTGCATAACGTCAGCGCAAATGCGCTGGCTCCCTCGCCATTGCTATCGTTTGGTTCGAATCCCAACGGCGCCGGCGAGGCCGCACAGACCTATCCGCTGTTCAGCATGACGGCGCCGACGGTGTCGGACTATGTGCCGGTGGGCCAGGTGCCCGCGCATTTCTATGCCAACAGCGGCGACATCGTCGGCCTGCGCACGGGCGGCATCGTGTACCGGGCGACACTGAAGGGCGAAACGGGGCCGCTGGGCGTGTGGTACGAGGGCGGCGGCGCCGTGGCCGTGCGCGCCGGGCGCGACATCGTCAATGCTGGCACGCCGCTCGGCAGCGTCGAGGGCGTGCCCGATGGCACGGCGGGATGGACCAGCAAGGGCTTCGCCGGCCGGCCCGACTACCCGGACAAACCGCTCGTCACCGGCAGCTCGTCCGCGCGCGGCAACCTGTTCGTGCACCGCCATGCCGCCGACGTCTCCGTCGTCAGCGCCGGGCGCGATATCCGTTACAGCACTTTCTATGTGGCGGGGCCGGGCCAGCTGAACGTGAGCGCCGGGCGCGACCTGTACATGGCCGACAAGGCGCAATTGCGCAGCCTTGGTTCCATCGTCGGCACCCGCCCCGGTGAACACGGCAATGGCGCCGGCATCAGCGTGGCCGCCGGCGTGGGGCGCAATGGTCCCGATTATGCGGCTTTCGCGGCGCGCTACCTGGACCCGGCCAAGCTGGCCGACCCAGGCCGGCCGCTGGCCGACCAGGCCGGCAGCGCCGTGTATGTCTACGGTGGCAAGCTGACCCTGGCCGACTGGCTGCGCGGCCAGTTTGGCTACAAAGGCGACGAAGCGGGCGCAGCCGCCTTCCTCGGCACGAAGCAGGTCGAACTGGAGAAGGCCGGCCAGCAGACGGGTGGCGTGCGGCGCGACCTGGCGCGCGAATATGCGCTGGTCAGCCAGTTGCACCTGGTGAACTGGCTGACGACGCGCTTTGGCGGCGACAGCGGCCTGGGCATCCGCTATGACCCGGCCACCGATGCGCGCAGCTTCTTTGCCGCCTTGCCGAAGGAGCAGCAGCAGGTGTACCTGAGCAATGTCTACTTTGCCGAACTGAAGGCGGCCGGGCGCGAGTACAACGACCCGGACGGCATGCGCCGCGGCAGCTACCTGCGCGGCCGGGAAGCCATCGCCACCCTGTTCCCATCGCAGGACAAGGCCGGCAAGAAGATCGAGTACAAGGGCGACCTGACGATGTTCAGCAGCGCGCTGTACACGGTCGATGACTACGGGGGCATTTACACCAAGCGGCCGCTGGCGGGCGTGCGCTACCTGAGTCCGCAGGAGTGGGCCGAGGCGGGGTATCCGACGGTCAACGTGCCGCACGTGATCGTCAACGATGCCGGCATCCACACGGATTTCGGCGGCGATATCGGCATCACGGTGCCGGGCGGGCGCGCGCTGATCGGCGTCGACGGCGGCTATGCGCCGGGCGAAGGCTCGGGCGTGCTGACGCAGGGCGCCGGTGAAATTCAGATCTACGCCCGGGACAGCATCCTGCTGGGCCAGAGCCGCATCTTCACCACGTTCGGCGGCAACATCCTGGCCTGGTCGGCGCAGGGCGACATCAACGCGGGCCGCGGCTCGAAGTCCACCGTCGTCTACACGCCGCAGCGCCGCGCCTACGACGGCATCGGCCTGGTCAGCCTGTCGCCGAGCACGCCGAGCACGGGCGCCGGCATCGCCACCCTGAATCCGATCCCGGAGGTGCCGCCTGGCGACATCGACCTGATCGCCCCGCTGGGCACCATCGACGCGGGCGAGGCGGGTATCCGCGTCTCGGGCAACGTCAACCTGGCGGCCTTGCAGGTGGTCAACGCGGAAAACATCCAGGTGCAGGGCAAGTCCACGGGCATGCCGGTCATTGCCGCGGTGAACGTGGGTGCGCTCAGCAATGCCAGCGCGGCCGCCTCGCAAGCCGTGACGGCGGCGCAGGACGTGCTGCAGCGCGAACGGGCCGCCACGCGCCAGGCGCTGCCGTCGCTGTTCACGGTGAAGGTGCTGGGCTTTGGCAATGACTCGGCGGACGAGGGCGGTGTCGGCAAGCACAAGGGCGGTGAGCCGCAGGCATCGAGCTACCAGCCAGCCGGCGTGGTGCAGGTGCTGGGCGCGGGACCGTTGACGGCGCCGCAGCTGCAGGCGCTCACGCCCAACGAGCGTCGCGGCCTGCAGCCGTGACCGCTGTACGAGCTTGACGGGATGCCATTCCGGCCGCGGCGCCAGCGCCGTGGCCGGAGTTTTATGAACATTTGATGACAAACGTCAGTTCGTGCGTGCGGCGTTCGTCTAGGTACTGTCTTGCCGAGCATAGCGTTCGGCGCCGCGATACCGGGTAGGGCAACCGTTTGATTTTGAGGTGAATGGAATATGCGTGAGATGAAGAAACGAGGTAACGGCGCGCCGCAGGCGCCCGCGACCGCCTTGAGCCTGCTGTGCCTGGCCATGCTGGCGTTGCCCGGCATGGCGCGCGCCCAGGACGCCGTCCCGGCGGCGGCCCCCGTGGCCGCGCCGGAACGGCAAGTGACGATCGAGGAATACCTGGTGCGCGGCAATACCGTGCTCGACGCGCGTGCCATCGAAGAGGCGGTCACGCCGTTCCTGGGGCCGGGCCGCACCCTGAAGGACGTGGAAGGGGCACGCGACGCCCTTGTTGCGGCCTATCAAGCCCGGGGCTATCAGTCCGTCTACGTCGACTTGCCCGAGCAGCAGGTGGAGCAGGGCGTGGTGGTGCTGCAGGTGAGCGAAACCAAGGTGGGCCGCTTGCGCGTGGTCGGCGCGCAATACAACTCGCCGCTCGACGTGCGCCAGCAAGTGCCGGCACTGACGGAGGGCAAGGTGCCCGACTTTACCCAGGCGCAAGTGGAATTGACGGCCCTGAACCGCGGTCCCAAGCGTCAGGTGATGCCGCTGGTCAAGCAGGGCAGCCTGCCCGGCACCATGGACGTGGACTTGAAAGTGGAAGACAGCAGCCCGTGGCGCGCCAGCGTCGGCTTGAACAACGATTACAGCGCCGATACGAAGAAATTGCGTACCAGCATGTCGGTCGGCCACGACAATCTGTGGCAGCTCGGGCATAGCGCCACCATCAGCTTTTTCGGCACGCCGGGCGACCTGAACCAGACCAAGGTGTGGTCCGCCTCGTACGTGGCACCGATCGGCACGCAGGGCTGGAGCCTGGAAGCGACCGGCTACCAGTCGAACAGCAACGTCGCCAGCACGGGCGGCACCAGCGTGCTGGGCAAGGGCCATGCGCTGGGCATGAAAGTCAACTATACGGTGCCCAACAGCGGCATCTGGTGGCACAGTTTTTCCGCCGGCATCGATTTCAAGGATAACCAGGAAGCGCTCAAGCTCAATGGCGCGGGCAGCAGCATTCCCCTGAAATATGTGCCGCTGAGCGTGTCGTATAACGGCTTTGCGCAGACGGAGGCGGCAACCTACGGCCTGGGCCTGTCGCTGGTGGCCGGCACGCGCGCCTCGTTCGGCTATGGCAGCGACAGCGCGGCCTACGACAACAAGCGCTACAAGGCCTCGCCCAGCTTCCTCGTCCTGAAGGGCGACGCCAACGCCACGTATACCCTGGGCAGCGGCGCGCAGCTGTACGGCAAGCTGGCGGGCCAGCTGGCCGATGCGGCGCTGGTGTCGGGCGAACAGATGGCCGCCGGCGGCGCCAATTCCGTGCGCGGCTACCTGTCGGCCGAAGCGACGGGCGACTTCGGCGTGTCCGGCAGCGTCGAATGGCGCACGCCGCAGCTGACGTATTTCAGCCGCCTGGAAAACTGGCGTTTGTTTGCCTTTGCCGATGGCGCGCGCCTGCGCCTGCGCGATCCGATGATCGAGCAGAAAGACCTGTTCGGCCTGGCCTCCGTGGGCCTGGGCAGCAGTTTCCAGTTCCTGCGCTACCTGAATGGCCGCATCGACTTTTCGTATCCGCTGCGCGATGGCCCGCGCACGCACAAACACGTGCGCCGCATCAATTTCAACCTGTCGGCCAGCTACTGACGGCCCAGCCAACCAGCACTGCACTTTTTTAGACTTTTCTTCGGAGAATCACTGTCATGCAACGTTTTCTTTTTCTGCTCACGATCCTGGGCACGCTCGTTCCCGGCCTGGCGCACGCCTGGTGGCAGCCCGACTGGGCTTACCGCAAACCCGTCACCGTCGATGCCGGCCCGAAGGCTGGTGCCGTGGGCGGCGATCCCGGCCGCATTCCCGTGCTGTTGCGCTTGCATTCGGGTAACTTCAACTTCGAAGGCGTCAGCGACAACGGCGCCGACCTGCGCTTCGTGGCGGGCGACGATAAAACGGTGCTGAACCACCAGATCGAGCAATTCAATCCGCTCTTGGGCATCGCCCTGATCTGGGTCGACGTGCCGGCCCTGACGGCCGGCACGCCGCAGCAGCTGTGGATGTACTACGGCAATCCGAAGGCGCCCGCTTCCGGCAATGGCCAGCGTACGTTCGATCCCGACTACAGCCTCGTGTATCACTTCACCGAACCTGGCGTGCCTTCGCGCGACAGCACCGCCTACGGCAACCATGCGCAGACGGCCGTGCCGGCGCTCGACGGTTCCGTCATCGGCGCCGGCGCGCGCCTGGGCACGACGCCGTTGATGCTGCCCGCCTCGCCATCGCTGGCGCTGGCCGCTGGCGCGCCATTCACCTTCTCGGCCTGGGTCCGCCCGGACAGCCTGGGCGCGCAGCAAGTGCTGTATGCGCGCCGCGACGGCGCCAATGAATTGCTGATCGGTATAGACCAGGGCGTGCCGTTCGTGCAGGTGAATGGCCAGCGCAGCAAGCCGGGCCAGCCGATTCAGGCCGCGCAATGGTCGCACCTGGCGGTGAAAGCCGACAAAGCCAACGTGGCCCTGTACGTGGGTGGCCGTCCGGCCGTCTCGCTGGCCACCGCCCTGCCGGCTTTTACGACTGCCGCTTCGGTGGGCGCCGATGCGCCGCCGGTCGCCGCCGGCGCCGCCGCCCTGGCCAACTTCACGGGCGCCATCGACGAACTGCGCCTGTCGCGCACGGCCCGTCCCGATGCGTTGTTGCTGGCCGATGCCGTCTCGCAAGGTTCCGAATCGCGCCTGGCCGTGTTTGGCGCCGATGAACAGCAGGCCGGCAAAAGCCATTTCGGCTTCATCATTGCCGCCATGCCGCTCGACGCCTGGATCGTCGTCGGCCTGTTGGGCCTGATGATGGTCTTGTCGTGGATCATCATGATCGGCAAGGGCCGCAGCTATGGCGCCATCGCGCGCGCCAATGCGCAATTCATGCAGTCGTTCCACGAAGCGGCCGGCGCGCCGCTCGATCACCTGGCGCGCAATGGCAAGCTGAGCGCCTCCGTGAAGACGGATTCCTCGCTGTGGCGTTTGTATGACGTGGCCATCGACGAGATGCGCCGCCGCCACGACCGTGGCTACGACCTGAACGCCGTCTCGAACGCCACCATCGGCGCCATCCGCGCTGCCATGGATGGCGTGATGGTGCGCGAAAGCGAGCGCATGTCGAAACGCATGATCTGGCTCTCGACCACCATCGAAGGCGCGCCGTACGTCGGCCTGTTCGGCACCGTGATCGGCATCATGCTGGTGTTCGTCGTGGCGGCCATGGCCGGCGCCGTGGACATCAACTCGGTGGCGCCGGGCATGGCGGCAGCGCTGCTGTGTACGGCTGCCGGCCTGGGCGTGGCGATTCCCGCGCTGTTCGGCTACAACTGGCTGTCCTCGCGTTCCGACGCCATCGTCGCCGATATGGCTGTCTTCGTCGATGAATTTGCCACGCGCCTGGCTGAAGAGCAGGGCGACGGACGCCAGATGCGTCCCGTGCTGCAACAGGCGTGAGGGGTACATAACCATGGCCACCTCCGCCAAGTTTACCCCCCGCAAGCGTAGCGGCGGCATCAACATCACGCCCTTCGTCGACGTGCTGCTGGTGGTGCTGGTGATCTTCATCCTGACCAGCAATGCCAGCATTCCCGGCATCAAGGTCGACCTGCCCAAGGCCAGCTCGGCCATGGCGCTGGAAAAACCGAAGACCAAGGCCATCACCATCGACAACGCGGGCCAGGTCTTCCTCGATGCCTATCCCGTCACCCTGCCCGAGCTGGAAGAGCGCTTGCGCACGGAAAAGGCCTTGACGCCCGACTTTCCCGTGATCGTGCGCGGCGATGCTGCCGTGCAGTACGCGAAAGTGGTCGAAGTGCTCGACTTGCTGCGCCGCATAGACCTGAACCAGGTGGGCCTGGTGACCGGCAAGCCGGCATGAGGAGCGCAAGGTGAAGCGTGACGACATGATGAAGATGGCCGCCTCGGAACCGTCGGGCGCGGCGCAGTGGTGGCGCCGCTGGGGCGGCGTGGCCGGCGGCGCGCTGCTGGCCGCTGGTCTGGCCGCGCTGGTCTGGTATTTGCTGTCCGACACGGCGGCCACGAAGCGCGAAGTGGCGGCCCCGCCGATGCTGATGCTGCCACCGCCGCCCCCGCCGCCGCCGGAACCGGAAAAATTGCCGGAACCGACGCCCGACAAGGTGGTGCCGGAAGTGTCGGAGCCGGAACCGACGCCGGCCGACAAGCCCATGGATGACGCGCCGGAAAGCCCGTCGCCGGACAAGGGCGACCCCGTCACCATCGATGGCGCGGCGCAGGCCGGCAGCGACGCCTTCGGCATCCAGGCCGGGCGCGGCGGCGGCATGAGCGGCAGCGGCGGTGGCGGCGGCCTCGGCGCGGGATCGTATGGCCGCTATGTGGCCAACGCCCTGCAGATGGCCTTTGCCCGCGACCCGCGCACGCGTCAATTGGCGTTCGCCGACATCCGCGTCGACCTGTGGCTCGATACGGAAGGCCGGACGTCGAAGGTCCACCTTGTGCAAGGCACGGGCAATGCGCAGACGGATGAGCAGGTGCTGGCCATGGTGCGCGACTTCCGCGCCGATGAGCGGCCACCGGCGTCATTGCGTTTTCCCGCGAGAGTATCGATCAAGGGCCGCCGGCCGTAGCGCCCACATTCATATTAATTTTTTTCGAAAGAAACAATGAATTCCTTATTTTCTCCCTCACAGCGCCTGCGTCGCCTTCCGCTGGCGCTGGCCGCCTTCGCCCTGAGCGTGGCGGCAGGCGCGGTACAGGCACAAGCACCGGCCGACAGCACCATGGTCAAGCTGATCCGCGGCCTGATCCAGAGCGGCGCCCTCAACAAGGATGCCGGCGAGGCGCTGCTGGCGCAGGCGCAGAGCGAAGCGCTGGCCGCGGCGCAAGCCCGTCCGGCCGCCGCCTCCGCACCGCTGGCGCAAGCCCAGGCGGGCGACGTGCGCGTGCCGTATATTTCGCAAACCGTGCGCGAGCAGATCCGCGACGAGATCAAGGGGCAAGTGCTGGCCGAGGCGAAGGCGGGCGGCTGGGCGGCGCCGAATGAAACGCCGGCCTGGACCAAGCGCATCCGCGTCGAAGGCGATGTGCGCGCGCGCTACGAATCGCGCTACTACGACATGGCCAACAGCAATATCGAGATCGACTGGCGCTCGCTCAACAGCGGCAGCGGCTATGACGTCAATGCGAACACCAACCTGGCCCTGCCGGCGCTGCTGAACACGCGCCAGGATCGCAAGAATTTGCTGCGCGCGCGTGCCCGCCTGGGCATCCTGGCGGACATTTCCGACAGCACGCAAGCGGGTATCCGCCTGGCCAGCGGCAATGACGACAGCCCGGTTTCCACCACGCAAACCCTGGGTGGTGGCCTGGGCAAGAAAAACATCTGGCTGGATCAGGCCTGGCTGTCGTACCAGCCCGCTTCCTGGCTGAAACTGACGGCCGGCCGCTTCGACAATCCGTTCGTGTCGGGCGACGAACTGTTTTCCAGTGAGCTCAATTTCGACGGCATAGCCGCCAAGGTGCAGCAACCGGTCGGCGACAGCAAGGACGTCACCGTGTTCGGTACGCTGGGCCTGATTCCGCTCGAATATTCGTCCGACAATGCGCCGAGCCGCAGCCAGGCAAAAATGTCCAGCGAAAACAAATGGCTGCTGGGCGCGCAGGCTGGCGCCTCGTGGAAAATCAATAGCGACCACCAGTTGCGTGGCGCCCTGGCCTACTACAACTTCCGCAACATCAGCGGAGAATACTCGCAGCCGTGTGCGCTGTACGCGGGCGCCGATGGCTGCAGCACGGACTGGTCGCGTCCATCGAGCATGCAAAAGGGCAATAGCTTGATGCTGCTGCGCAATATCGCCTTGAACCCGCTCGACCCGGCGAACACGCCGCAGCCGCAATTCGTGGGCCTGGCGTCGAAGTTCCGTTTGGCCAATATCAATGCGCGCTGGGATAGCAAGGTGGCCGGCGGCACGGACTTGCGCATCGAAGGAGATTATGTGCGCAACATGGCCTACGACAAGAGTGAAATGTGGGCGCGCGCCAAGGGCGGCATCATGAACAACTTCGGCGGCACGGGCGGCGTCTCGCAAGCCGATTTCAGGAGCGGCGGCAATGCCTACATGCTGCAGGCGACTCTGGGCAAGGCCAGCCCGGCGGCGCGCGGCGACTGGAACGTGCTGCTCGGCTACAAGCGCATCGAACCGGATGCCTTGCCTGACGCCTACAACGATTCCACCTTCCACCTGGGCGGCACAAATGCGCGCGGCTACTACCTGGGCGGCGCGTATGCGCTCGACAAGAATACCTGGTTGAACGGTCGCTGGACGTCGAGCCGCGAAGTGTTCGGTTCGGCGCTGTCGATCGACACCCTGCAAATCGAATTGAACGCGCGTTTTTAAGGAGCCATGATGTTGAGATTCAACAAAACGCGCTTGCCGCTCCTGCTGCTGATGCTGCTGGCCGGTGGCGCCGCCCAGGCGCAGGGACAGAAGGGGCAAAGCATGGAAGAGCGCCTGCGGGCCGAATTGCGCAATGTCACGGCGCAATTGCAGCAGACGCGTGGCGAGCTGGAAGTGCTCAAAGCCAAGGGCGGGCCTGCCGCCAAGGCGACGCCCGCTGCTGCCGCCGCGCCCGCCAGCGATGGCTTGAAAAAGGAGCTGGCCCGCAGCCAGTCGCAGCTGGCGCAAGAGCGCGCGCAGCGGGAAAAGTTGGCAGCCGAGCAGCAGCGCGGCGCCGCTGCCGCACAGGAGGCCAGCGCCAGCCTGGCGCAGTACCGCCAGGCCAGCGAACAGCTGGCCGCCACGGGCAAGCAGATCGAAGCGGAACGGGCGCGCCTGGACGGCGAAGTGACATCGCAGCGCGGCGCCCTGGCACGCTGCGAAGCCAAGAATGCCCAGCTGTATGCGGCCGGGCAGGAAATCCTGCAAGCGTATGAAAGCCTGGACGTGCTCGGTGTCATGCAGGCGCGCCAGCCGTTCGCCGCGCAAAGCAGAGTCAAGCTGGAACAAATCGCCCAGCAATATGGTGACCAGCTGTACCAGGGGCGCTTTGATGCGCGTCAAACCGAAACACCTGCACCCCAATAATTTTACTTCTTTGAAATGAATGGAATGACGATGGAACACACCAACACCAACTTGCTGAGCACCCTGAATGCGGAACAAACGGCCGAGGCCATCAAGGCGGCCGGCTGCGCCGTGACGAGCATCGAACACGACGGCGTCGTGCGTCTGCACAGCGCCAGCCATGGCATCGGCTTTCAAGTGCTGTGGGGCAATGAAACGGCGCCTGGCCAGTATGCGGACCTGACCCTGAGCTGCCCGCTGCGCGTGCAGGGCGGCGACTTGCCGGCCGGCTTGCTGGCCGAATGGCACCGCAGCAAGCGTTTTGCCCGCGTGGCCCAGCATGGCGATTTCGTCGTGCTGGAAATGGATGTGCTGGTCGCCGGTGGCGTCAGCCGCGAGTACCTGAATATCAATCTGCAACTGTGGACGCAGATGATGGGCCAATTCTTCTTGTTTTTGCGCAACTTTACGCCAGCCGATACGAGCACGGCACCGGTAGTCGAGGCCGCCAGCGTGGTGGAAGAAGAAACTGTGCCGGCCTGATAAGAAGCTTGCACGGGCGGCGAAGATGGCCGGTAACGGACCTTTTTTGCCGCTGGCGGGCTCCAAGTGTCGTATTACATACTTATTTTTTAGGCATCGCGCATTAAAACTGTTCAAAGAGCGTGTGTGAATCAAGCCAGCAACGCCTGTATGGCGGATAATATTGCCTGTTGCCGATTTGGATACGACCTTTACACAAAAATGCGCCCCATGGATTTTACCCGCGACGAAACCAGTGAAACCCCAGTTGCCCCGGCCAGCGCGCCGGGAGCGCCTTTGCCGTATGCCGTCGCCACCTGGCTGCAGCGGGTGGAGGCTGCCGCCCATCCGAAGGCCGTGCTGACGATTGCCGAGCCAGACCCCAAACTCAACCAGCATCGATTGATCTACGTGCTGGCGCCCACCAGCGGTGGCCGCCACGTGGCCCTGTGCCTGTACAAGGCGCGGCTGCGGCCGAATGGCGACGTGGCGGCCGCTACTCCCATCAGCGAAATCTTTTCCTTGCTGTCGGCGCCGCCCACGTTTTTGACGCCGGCCGACGAAGACCTCGTGCGTTTCTTCGTGGCCATGCGCAGCGGACAGAATTCGCAGACGGGCAGCGCCACGGAGCCGAAGGGCAAGGTGGGCGCTGCCCTGCTGAAAATGCTGGCCGAGCAAGATAAACTGTTGTGGGCCAATTCCTGGGCAGACGTCGGCAATGGCCTCGTGTATCCGTTGAAGGAAGGTCCCGTGCGTCCCGCGCGCCTGTTCTGGCGCGACGAAGGCAAGACCATGCGCCTGGGCTGGCAAGTGGACCCGCCGGAAGGCGCGAAGCACCATGGCGCCGACCAGATCGACTACATGCTGCCCACCGATCCGCCGTGGTACATCGACAACCTGTCGTGCGGCGTGCTGGAACTGAACCAGGGCGGCTCCGACATTTCCCTCGCCGATCTGCAGGCGCTGGTGGCGCAGGCGCCGCCGTTGAACGCGAACGACAAGGTGCGCGTGTCGCAATTGCTGCTGGCGCAGGGCTTGCAGCATTTGATGCCGCTGCCGCAACCGTTGCCGCAGCGCTTGCGCAAGGACGTGCCGGCGCAACCGGTCTTGCTGCTCGACAGCGCCATGCTGGCCGATGGCAGCGCGCAGCGCTGGAGCGACTTCGCCGTGCTGTCCTACGACTACGATGGCGAAAGAGTCTCGTTCGACCCGTCGCAGCGCGTGGTGCGGCAAGTGGGCGAGGTGACGGAAATTATCCAGAGAAATACGCTCGATGAAGCGCGCGCCTTGGCCACTCTGGCCGAGCTGCAATTCAAGAAGCCGGGCTCTGCCCCCCTGAGCGGCTTGAAGGGCGCCTTGCAACTGCCTTCCCAGGCGGAATGGCTGCGTTTTGCCGAGTCCGGCATCGATGCCTTGCGGAAGCAGGGCTGGATCGTGGAAAAGACGGCCAAGTACCGCTACGACGTGAGCGACGTGGGCGACTGGTACGCGGAAATCGACGACCAGGATCCGGACAGCGGCAACGCCTGGTTCGAGCTGGAACTGGGCATCGTCGTGAATCACGAAAGAGTGCCGCTGCTGCCCGTGCTGGTGCAGCTGATCCGCAACGCGCCCAACGATTTCAACCCGAAAGTCATCGAGGCGCATGCCGATGATGACCAGATGCTGGCAACCTTGCCGGACGGCACGCGCGTGGCGCTGCCGTGGGGCCGTGTGCGCCCCATCCTGAACACCCTGGGCGAACTGTATTTCAGCGACAAGATCAAACATGCGGTGCGCATGTCGACCCTGGACGCGGCGCGCCTGGAAGAGCTGGCGCGGGGGCTGGAATTGCGCTGGACGGGCGGCGAGCAGTTGCGCGCCATGGGCCGCAAGCTGAGCCAGTTCGGTTCCGTACAAAAAGTGGCGGCGCCAGCGGGCCTGCAAGCCACCCTGCGCGATTACCAGGCCGATGGTCTGGCGTGGATGCAATTCCTGCGCGACCATGACCTGGCCGGGATTTTGGCCGATGACATGGGCTTAGGAAAAACCGTGCAAACCCTGGCGCACATCCTGGTGGAAAAGGAAGCGGGACGCCTCACGCATCCGGCGCTGGTGATTGCACCGACGAGTTTGATGGGCAACTGGCAGGACGAGGCGGCAAAATTTGCGCCCAGCCTGAAAGTGTTGCTGCTGCAAGGCAAGGATCGCGCCCAGCAATTCGACCAGATCGACCAATGCGACCTGGTGCTGACCACCTACGCGCTGTTGCCGCGCGATGAGGAAACCTTG
The DNA here is from genome assembly GCF_900095235.1 of Janthinobacterium sp. UMAB-60. Classification (NCBI taxonomy): domain Bacteria; kingdom Pseudomonadati; phylum Pseudomonadota; class Betaproteobacteria; order Burkholderiales; family Oxalobacteraceae; genus Janthinobacterium; species Janthinobacterium sp. UMAB-60. The sequence goes on along the minus strand of NZ_LT607493.1, from coordinate 184,097 downwards.
CGCGAGCACGATTTCCACCTGGTCATCCTGGACGAATCGCACTACATCAAGAATACGCGCAGCAAGGCGGCGCAAAGCGCGGGCCTGCTGCGCGCGCGCCACCGCCTGTGCTTGTCCGGCACGCCGCTGGAAAATCACCTGGGCGAACTGTGGTCGCAATTCCACTTCCTGCTGCCGGGCTTGCTGGGCGACGAGAAGACGTTTAATACGCAGTTCCGCCATCCGATCGAGCGCCAGGACGACCCGCTGCGCCGCATGCTGCTGAACCGCCGCATCAAACCGTTCCTGCTGCGCCGCACGAAGGACAATGTGGCCAAAGAGCTCCCGCCGAAGACGGAAATGGTGCGCAAGGTGGAATTGACGGGGCCGCAGCGCGACTTGTATGAAACCGTGCGTCTTGCGATGGATCAAAAAGTGCGCGAAGAAATCGACAAGAAGGGCGTGGCGCGCAGCCAGATCGTCATCCTCGAAGCGCTGCTGAAACTGCGCCAGGTGTGTTGCGATCCCCGTCTGGTGAAATCCTTGCCGGCGAAGAAGCAGTCGGCCGGTTCGGCCAAGCTGCTCGACCTGATGCAGATGGTGGAAGACTTGCTCGATGAAGGGCGCAAGATCCTCGTCTTCTCGCAATTTACCAGCATGCTGGAATTGATCGAGGAAGAGCTGGAATCGCGCGACATTCCGTATGCCTTGCTGACGGGCGAGACGAAGGACCGGGGCGCGCAAGTGGCGGCCTTCCAGCAAGGCGCCGTGCCCATCTTCCTGATCAGCCTGAAAGCGGGTGGCGTGGGCTTGAACCTGACGGCCGCCGACACGGTGATCCACTACGATCCGTGGTGGAATCCGGCGGCGGAAAACCAGGCCACCGACCGCGCCTGGCGCATCGGCCAGGACAAGCCCGTGTTCGTGTATAAACTGATCGCCAAGGGCACCTTGGAAGAAAAAATCCAACTGCTGCAGCAAAAGAAATCGGAGCTGGCGCAATCGATCCTGGCCGAAGGCGAAGCGCAGAAGATGGCGCTCACGCAGGAAGACTTGCAGCAGATTTTCGCCCCACTGGAAGATTAAGGGCGCCGCACGCTTATACTTGGCGCTTCTTTCTTGCCAGGTATAAAGCATGCTGCCCTTCCTCCTTCTGCTGCTTGCCGGCGCCATCCTCATGGCGCTGCGTTTCGTCCAGTTGCGCCGCGCCCTGCTGCGCGCGCGGGCGGGCGAAGCGCAGTTCCGCCTGCTGGCCGAGCACGGCCGCGACGCGGCCTTCCTGCTCGACGCCACGACCCTCGAATTACTCTACATCAGCCCCGCCGTGCAGCGCATGAGCGGTTACGACCTGTCCGCCCTGCAGAGCCACGCGGCGCAGCTGGCGGCGGATCTGCCGGCCCGCTTGCAGCGCTGGCGCGCTGGCGACGCCAGCCGTTTATCCCTGCTGCGCGAAGTGGAGCTGCCACATGCCGACGGGCATCTATTGGCGCTGGAAATCAGCTCGACCATCGTGCCTGCCATATACGGGCGCGGCGTGACTCTTGTCGGCACGGTGCGCGACGTCAGCGCCGTCCTCGCGCAGGAAGCCGAGCGGGAAAAGGAGCAGAAGCGCTTCGCCTCGATGCTGTCGCATGAATTCCGCACGCCGCTGGCCACCATCGACGGCGCCATCCAGCGCCTCGTGTCGACGTCGAAAGACGCCGACGAGGCCACGCGCAAGCGCTACGTGAAAATCCAGACGGCCGTCGACCGCCTGCTGGGCATGATCGACGACTATCTGTCGCCCGAGCGCATGGCGGCCATTGGCCGCGAGCGGGCCGCCGACGGCATCGCGCCGCTGGCCTTGCTACAGCAGGCGGCCGCCACCGTGCCGGCCAGCCACACCGTGCAGCTGGAACTGGATGAAGACTTGCCCGCCAGGCTGCGCTGCGACGTGCCCGGCATGGCCCTGTGCCTGAAAATCCTGCTGGACAATGCCGTCAAGTTCAGCCCGCCGGGGAGCAGCATCACCGTATCGGCCAGGCTGGCGCCCGAGGGCGGCGTGGAACTGTGCGTGCGCGATGCGGGGTCCGGCTTGCGGGAAGAAGAACTGGCCCAGTTGTTCGCAAAAGGTTTCCGTGGAATCGATGCCACGCATCCGGGTGCGGGCCTGGGACTGTACATGGCGCGCGCCGTTGTCGAGGTGCATGGGGGGAGTTTGCAAGGGCATAATCTGCCCGAAGGAGGGGCGCTTTTCCGCATTTGGTTGCCGCTTCCTGTCTAGACAAGGAAAAGCCTTGCTTCCGCTGAAGGCAACCGTGATAATTCCTTGACGTAAACCTATTGTGCCGTCCATCATGGTGCAGAAGTGAATGGCATGGTTTGCCCACGGTAGCTCACTAACGGAAGAATGGCGTTGCAATGACGAAAATACTGATCGTCGAAGACAATCTGGAGTACGCCGAAGACATGGCGGAGTTTCTCGTTGAGCTCGAACATGAAGTCCATATCACCAGCTCCGCTGGCGGGATGTGGACGGCGTTGAGCCATGGCAATGTCGGCGTGGTCGTGCTGGACCTGGGCTTGCCTGACGAAGATGGCTTCAACGTCATCCCCCGCATGCGCCAGCTGTATCCGCAAATTGGCGTGCTGGTGCTGACGGGCCGTGTCGCTTTCGACAGCCGCATCCTCGGTTTGCGCTTGGGCGCCGACCACTATCTGACCAAGCCGATCAAGTTTCCCGAACTGGCCGCCCACATCGAGGCGCTCGACCGCCGCGTGGGGCCGCAAGATCCCGTGCCGGAACCGGGCAAGTGGACCTTGAAAGTAAGCGCCCGCCAACTTGAACTGATGGGCGCCGTCATCGCGCTGACGGAAAAGGAATTCAACTTCCTGCACTTGCTGACCATCAACACCCGCCCCGTGCCGCGCGACGTCATCGTGGCCGGCATGGGCGGCGAAGATCCCGATGCGGGCCGCCGGGTCGACATGCTCGTGTACCGGCTGCGCAAGAAAGCCAAGACGGGCCTGGGCCAGGACTTGCCGCTGCGCAGTGCGTATGGCGAGGGCTACAGCCTGTCAGCCAGCTTTAATCTGTCCTGATCGTGGATATTGCGCCGCCCGCAAGCGGGCGGCAGCATATAAGGGACAGAGTCCATCATTTTTCCGCGTATTTTCAATAAAACAGGGTCAGAGTCGCGTCCTGCGCGCGCAAGTGTGTAAAATCAAGGCCTTAGCCTTCCTTTTGCGATTCTGTCATGGCCCGTTTGCCCCGCCTCATCATTCCAGCACTGCCCCATTACGTGATCCAGCGCGGCGGCAACCGTCAGAGCGTGTTCCAGGATGCCGCCGACTACGCGCAATTCCTGTCCTGGCTGAAAGCGGGCGCGAAAATGTTCAAGGTGGCCATTCACGCCTATGTTTTGTTGCCTGATCAGCTACATTTGTTGGCCACGCCCGGCGATGCGACGGGCCTGGGCCAGCTGATGCAGTGGCTGGGACGCTATTACGTGCCGTATTTCAACCAGAAATACGGCCGTGAAGGCGCTTTGTGGCAGGGACGCTACAAAACCTCCGTCATCGATCCCGACAATTTCTTCCTTGCTTGCTGCCGTTACCTGGAGTGCGTGCCCGTGCAAACGGGACTGGTGGGCCAGGCATTGGACCATGCTTGGTCCAGCTATGCCCACCATGCGGGCGTGCGTCCCGATCCCCTCATCACCGACCATGCGCTGTACTGGGCGCTGGGCAACACGCCGTTCGACCGCGAGGCGGCGTATCTGCGCCTGTTCGAGCAGGGACTGGGCAGCAGCCAGGTGAAAACCCTAGAACAGGCTGTATTGAAGGGCTGGCCGCTCGGTTCCGACGCTTTCAAGCAGGCGCTGGAGCAGAAAATGCAGCGGCAAGTACTGCCTGCCAAGCGCGGCCGTCCCCGCAAAATCGTGGCCGCTGCGGACGCGAATTGAAAAGTATTCGCATTTAAAACAAAAAATGGTTTCTTTCTGACGTTTTATTGAAATTGGTTCGACTATGTCCCTATTAAATTTTTAGAGCGACGGAATGGAATTTAATTCGACTCCGACCCTGATTGTTGTAGTTGAGTTTTTTGTTGCGTTGCACTACTCTAGGTTTTCGATAGTCATATGCAGCGGAGAAGCCCATGAAAGCGCAAGGCCTGTACGACCCAGCCAATGAACACGATGCCTGCGGCGTCGGTTTCGTCGCCCATATCAAGGGCAACAAGACCCATTCGATCGTCGAACAGGGTTTGCTGATTCTGAAAAACCTCGATCACCGGGGCGCCGTGGGCGCCGATGCGCTGATGGGCGATGGCGCCGGCATCCTGATCCAGATTCCTGACCAGTACTACCGCGAAGAAATGGCCAAGCAGGGCGTGGAATTGCCGCCGCCTGGCGAATACGGCGTGGGCATGGTCTTCCTGCCGAAGGAACACGCGTCGCGCATCGCCTGCGAACAGGAAATCGAACGCGCCGTGCGCATCGAGGGCCAGGTCGTGCTGGGCTGGCGCAACGTGCCCATCGATACGGACATGCCGATGTCGCCCACCGTGCGCGCCAAGGAACCGGTCATCCGCCAGATCTTCATCGGCCGCGGCCCGGACATCATGGTCACCGACGCGCTCGAGCGCAAACTGTATGTGATCCGCAAATCGTCGGGCCACGCCATCCAGGCCTTGAAACTGCTGCACGGCAAGGAATTCTTCGTGCCGTCGATGTCGGCGCGCACGATTGTGTACAAGGGCTTGCTGCTGGCCGACCAGGTGGGCGTGTACTACAAGGACTTGCAGGATGCGCGCTGCATCTCGGCCCTGGCCCTCGTGCACCAGCGTTTCTCGACGAATACCTTCCCCGAATGGCCGCTGGCCCACCCGTACCGCTTGATCGCGCACAATGGCGAGATCAACACGGTGAAAGGCAACTTCAACTGGATGCGCGCGCGCGAAGGCGTGATGAAGTCGGCCGTGCTGGGCGACGACCTGCAGAAACTTTTTCCGCTGATCTATGAAGGCCAGTCCGACACGGCGTGCTTCGACAATGCGCTGGAATTGCTGCTGATGGCCGGTTATCCGATCGCCCAGGCGATGATGATGATGATTCCGGAAGCGTGGGAAAACCACACGACGATGGATGACAACCGCCGTGCCTTCTATGAATACCACGCGGCCATGATGGAACCATGGGACGGCCCTGCCGCCATGGCGTTTACGGATGGCCGCCACATCGGCGGCACCCTGGACCGCAACGGCTTGCGTCCGGCCCGCTACATCGTCACGGACGACGACCTGGTGGTGATGGCGTCGGAATCGGGCGTGCTGCCGATTCCCGAGTCGAAAATCATCCAGAAATGGCGCTTGCAGCCTGGCAAAATGTTCCTGATCGACCTGGAAGCGGGCCGCATCATCGACGACCAGGAACTGAAAAACACCTACGCCAACGCCAAACCGTATAAAGCGTGGATCAACTCGGTGCGCATCAAGCTCGACGAGATCAAGCTGGCCGAAGGACAAGCCAAGCAAGACCGCGCGCAGGGCGAAAAAGAGCAGCCATCGTTGCTGGACCGCCAGCAGGCGTTCGGCTACACGCAGGAAGACTTGAAATTCCTCATGGCGCCGATGGCCGTGGCCGGCGAAGAGGCGACGGGCTCGATGGGCAATGACTCGCCGCTGGCCGTCATGTCGAACAAGCTGAAACCGCTGTATAACTACTTCAAGCAACTGTTCGCGCAAGTGACGAACCCGCCGATCGACCCGATCCGCGAAGCGATGGTGATGTCGCTGGTGTCGTTCATCGGCCCGAAACCGAACTTGCTCGATACGAATAACGTCAACCCGCCGATGCGCCTGGAAGTGGCGCAGCCCGTGCTGGGCTTTGACGACATGGCGCGGCTGCGCAACATCAGCGCCCACACGGGCGGCAAGTTCAAGTCGTATGAGCTGGACATCTGCTACCCGCTGGCCTGGGGCAAGGAAGGCGTGGAAGCGTGCCTGGCCTCGCTGTGCGCCGAAGCCGTCGATGCCGTCAAGTCGGGTCACAACATCCTGATCGTCTCGGACCGCGCCATTTGCGCCGACCAGGTGGCGATCCCCGCGCTGCTGGCCACCTCGACCGTGCACCAGCACCTGGTGAGCAAGGGTTTACGGGCCTCCACCGGCCTCGTCGTGGAAACGGGCTCGGCCCGCGAAACGCACCACTTCGCCCTGCTCGCAGGTTATGGCGCGGAAGCCGTTCACCCGTATCTGGCCATGGAAACCCTGGCCGAGATGGCGCACGGCTTGCCCGGCGATTTGTCGGCCGAGAAAGCCATTTATAACTACACCAAGGCGGTCGGCAAGGGCTTGATGAAGGTCATGTCGAAGATGGGCATTTCGACCTACATGTCGTATTGCGGCGCGCAGATTTTCGAAGCCATCGGCCTGAACAAGTCGCTGGTGGACAAATACTTCAAGGGCACGGCCTCGAACGTGGAAGGCATCGGCGTGTTTGAAGTGGCGGAAGAAGCGCTGCGGCTGCACGCGCTGGCCTTCGGCAACGATCCCGTGCTGATGGATAAGCTCGACGCGGGTGGCGAATACGCATTCCGCGTGCGCGGCGAAGACCACATGTGGACGCCGGATGCGATTGCGAAGTTGCAGCATTCCACGCGCAGCAACAATTTCTCCAGCTATAAAGAGTATGCGCAAATCATCAACGACCAGAGCCGTCGCCACCTGACCCTGCGTGGCCTGTTCGAATTCAAGCTCGACCCGACCAAGGCCATCCCGCTCGACGAAGTGGAACCGGCCAAGGAAATCGTCAAGCGTTTCGCCACAGGCGCGATGTCGCTCGGTTCCATCAGCACGGAAGCGCACGCGACCCTGGCCGTGGCCATGAACCGCATCGGCGGCAAGTCGAACACGGGCGAGGGCGGCGAAGATCCGAACCGCTACACGCAGGAATTGAAGGGCATCCCGATCCGCCAGGGCGACACCATGGCGTCCATCGTGGGCGCCGAGCAGATCGTCGTCGATATTCCGCTGCAGGAAGGCGATTCCATGCGCTCGCGCATCAAGCAGGTGGCGTCGGGACGTTTCGGCGTCACGGCCGCCTACCTGAACTCGGCCGACCAGATCCAGATCAAGATGGCGCAAGGTGCGAAACCGGGCGAAGGCGGCCAGTTGCCGGGCCATAAAGTGTCTGAATACATCGCCAGCCTGCGCTTTTCCGTGCCGGGCGTGGGCCTGATTTCGCCACCGCCGCACCACGATATCTATTCGATCGAAGATCTGGCGCAGCTGATCCATGACTTGAAGAACGCCAATCCGCGCGCCTCGATTTCCGTGAAACTGGTGTCGGAAGTGGGCATCGGCACGGTGGCCGCCGGCGTCACCAAGGCTAAGGCAGACCACGTGGTGGTGGCCGGCCACGACGGCGGCACGGGCGCCTCGCCCTTGTCGTCCGTGAAGCATGCGGGCACGCCATGGGAGCTGGGTCTGGCGGAAACGCAACAAACGCTGGTCTTGAACGGCTTGCGCAGCCGCATCCGCGTGCAGGCCGACGGCCAGATGAAGACGGGCCGCGACGTGGTCATCGCCGCCCTGCTGGGCGCCGACGAGATCGGTTTCGCCACGGCGCCGCTGGTGGTCGAAGGCTGCATCATGATGCGCAAATGCCATTTGAACACCTGTCCGGTGGGCGTGGCCACGCAAGACCCGGTGCTGCGCGCCAAGTTCTCGGGCAAGCCCGAGTATGTCGTCAATTACTTCTTCTTCGTTGCCGAGGAAGCCCGTCAATTGATGGCGCAGCTGGGTATCCGCACGTATGACGAACTGATCGGCCGCGTCGACTTGCTCGATAAATCGAAGGCGATTTCGCACTGGAAGGCGCAGGGCCTGGACTTTTCTGCCATCTTCTACAAGCCGGAAACACCAAGCGGCCAAGCCTGCCGCCATGTGGAATTCCAGGACCATGCGCTGGAGAAAGCACTGGACCACAAGCTGATCGCGCAAGCGCGCGCGGCGCTGGAGAAGGGCGAACGCGTCTCCTTCATCTCGCCCGTGCGCAACGTCAACCGCACGGTGGGCACCATGCTGTCCGGCGAAGTGGCGAAGAAATATGGCCACGCCGGCTTGCCGGACGACACCATCCACATCCAGCTGCAAGGCACGGCGGGCCAGTCGGCCTGCGCCTTCCTGGCGCACGGCATCACGATCGACCTGGTGGGCGAGGGCAACGATTACGTGGGTAAAGGCTTATCCGGCGGACGCATCATCGTGCGGCCGAATACGGAATTCCGCGGCTGGGCCGTGGACAACATCATCATCGGCAACACGGTGTTGTACGGCGCCATCGCCGGCGAAGCCTTCTTCAATGGCGTGGCCGGTGAACGCTTTGCCGTGCGCAACTCGGGTGCCACCACGGTGGTCGAAGGCCTGGGCGACCATGGCTGCGAATACATGACGGGCGGCACGGTGGTGGTGCTGGGCAACACGGGGCGCAACTTCGCGGCCGGCATGTCGGGCGGCATCGCCTATGTATATGACCCGGCCGGCGACTTTGCCACCAAATGCAACACGGCCATGGTCAGCCTGGACAAGGTCGTGTCGGCGGCGGAACAGCATCTCGACCGCGATGCCTGGCATACCCAGCACCGCGACGGCGTGCCGGAAGCCGACGAGGTCATCCTCAAGCGCCTGATCGAGCGTCACTTCAAGCACACGGGCAGCACCCGCGCCCGCGTCCTGCTCGACGATTGGGCCGCGGCGCGCGGCAAGTTCGTGAAAGTCTTCCCGAACGAATACAAGCGTGCGCTGATTGAAATGGCTGCCGATGCCGCCATGGAAGTACAAGCCGTCGCCGCCTGAGCCAGCCGAGATGAATGTGAAGGGAGCGGCCGCGCCGCTCCCGCCAGCTAAAAATACAAAGGAACTATCGTGGGTAAAATTACCGGCTTCATGGAATTCAAGCGCCAGGACGAGCACTATCTGGAGCCTGCCGCGCGCCTGAAGAACTACAAGGAATTCGTGCTGCACCTGTCGGATGCGCAAGCTACCGTGCAAGGTGCGCGCTGCATGGATTGCGGCATTCCCTTCTGCACCACGGGTTGTCCCGTGAATAACATCATTCCTGACTGGAATGACCTGGTGTACCGCGGCGCCTACCGCGAAGCGCTCGACATCTTGCATTCGACCAACAACTTCCCGGAATTTACGGGCCGCATCTGCCCGGCGCCGTGCGAATCGGCTTGCACTCTGGGCATTCACGAAGATCCGGTCGGCATCAAGTCCATCGAGCATAAAATCATCGACATGGGCTGGGAGCACGGCTGGGTCACGCCGCAGCCGGCCCCTTTCAGCACGGGCAAGAAAGTGGCCATCGTCGGTTCCGGTCCTGCCGGCCTGGCGGCGGCGCAGCAGCTGGCGCGCGCCGGCCATGCCGTCACCGTGTTTGAAAAGAGCGACCGGGTCGGTGGCTTGCTGCGTTATGGCATCCCCGACTTCAAGATGGAAAAATCGCACATCGACTTGCGCGTAAAACAAATGGAAGCCGAAGGCGTGGTGTTCCGCACCAGCGTACTGGTTGGCAAGGATTTCCCTGCCCATGTGAACAACTGGGCCAAGGAAACCATTTTCCCGGAAGACCTGGAAAAAGAATTTGACGCCGTCATCATGGCCGGCGGCGCCGAGCAGCCGCGCGACTTGCCCGTGCCGGGCCGCGACTTGAAAGGCGTGCACTTCGCCATGGATTTCCTGCCGCTGCAAAACAAGGTCAACGCGGGCGACAAGCTCAAGGACCAGATCAAGGCGACGGGCAAGCATGTGGTGGTGATCGGCGGCGGCGACACGGGGTCCGACTGCGTGGGCACCTCGAACCGCCATGGCGCCGCCTCGGTGGCCCAGTTCGAACTGATGCCGCAGCCGCCGGAACAGGAAAACAAGCCGCTGGTGTGGCCGTACTGGCCGACCAAGCTGCGCACCTCGTCCTCGCACGAGGAAGGCTGCGAGCGCGACTGGGCCGTGGCCACCAAGCGATTCGAAGGCAAGGGCGGCAAGGTGGAAAAGCTGATCGCCTGCCGCGTGGAGTGGAAAGACGGCAAGATGAGCGAAGTGCCGAACTCGGAATTCGAGATGAAGGCCGACCTGGTCTTCCTGGCCATGGGTTTTGTTTCCCCTGTGCAACAAGTGCTGCAAGCGTTCGGTGTCGATACGGATGCGCGCGGCAACGTCAAGGCGACAACGGATGGCGCCGGCTGCTACCAGACTTCGGTGGCCAAGGTGTTTGCGGCCGGCGACATGCGCCGTGGCCAGTCGCTGGTGGTCTGGGCCATCCGCGAAGGGCGCCAGTGCGCGCGCGCCGTCGATGAGTTCCTGATGGGGGCATCCCTGCTGCCACGCTAATTAACGAGCAATTGTTCGTTTTTTTGACAGGGCCACGCGCGGATTGCGACGTGGCCTTTCTTATTTTTACTGCTCAAGTCGACAGCCGTGAACGCCATCGCAGGGGGGCACGATGCACAGGTCAAATTTCCACTACAATATCTGACTTTCGATTCATTAGTGTTGTATTCTTCCCCTTTCCGGTGCTGTCCCAAGGGGGGGCTCAGCAGAGGTTGGCGTTTCTGCACTACAATACGCCATTAAAATAGCGAGCTTCGTCGTGCCAAATCTTGTTGAGATCCGTGATTTACACTTTGCCTATGGAGAACGTTCGATTTTATCGGGCCTTCAAATGGATTTCCCACGTGGAAAAGTTGTGGCCGTCATGGGTGGCTCCGGCAGTGGCAAGACGACGGTATTGCGCCTGATCGGCGGGCAGCTGCGCCCCAGTTCCGGCTCCGTGAATATCGACGGCCAGATCGTGCATACGCTCAAAACCGACGAGCTATATCAAATGCGCCGCAAGATGGGCATGCTGTTCCAGCACGGCGCCCTGTTTACGGACTTGACGGCGTTCGAGAACGTGGCGTTTCCCCTGCGCGAACACACGGATCTGAATGAAGAGCTGATCCGCACCCTGGTGCTGATGAAGCTGCACGCCGTGGGGCTGCGCAACGCGGCGCAATTGAAGCCGGCCGAAATCTCGGGCGGCATGGGCCGCCGCGTGGCGCTGGCGCGCGCCATCGCGCTCGACCCCGAACTGATCATGTATGACGAGCCGTTCGCCGGCCTGGATCCGATTTCCATGGGCGTGACGGCCAATTTGATCCGCAATCTGAACGATGCGCTGGGTTCCACGTCTATCCTGGTATCGCACGACGTGAAGGAGTGTTTCGCCATCGCTGATTATGTGTATTTTCTATCATCGGGCAAGATCGTGGCGCACGGCACGCCGGCCCAGATGGCCGTGTCGACGCATCCGTACGTCAAGCAGTTCGTCAATGCCGAGGCCGATGGCCCCGTACCGTTCCACTATCCGGGCAAGTCGCTGGCTGACGACCTGGGCTTGCACGCGGGAGCAGGCCGATGATCGCGCGTTTCCTGGCGGCGATCGGAGCATGGTTGCGGCGGTCGGTACAAGACCTCGGCTTTGCCGTGCGTTCGTTTTTTATCATCATCGCTTCCTCGGGGGGCCTGTGGCGCCGTCCGGGCCTGGTAATCGAGCAACTGTTTTATCTCGGCAGCCGTTCGGTGGTGATCATCGCCGTGTCCGGCCTGTTCGTCGGCATGGTGCTGGGTTTGCAAGGTTATTACACACTGAGCACCTTTGGCGCGACGCAGTCGCTGGGGCAGTTGGTGGCGCTATCGTTGATGCGTGAACTGGGTCCGGTCGTCACGGCGCTGCTGTTCGCGGGCCGCGCCGGCACCTCGCTGACGGCGGAAATCGGCCTGATGAAGGCGGGCGAGCAATTGTCGGCCATGGAAATGATGGCCGTCAATCCGATCCAGCGCGTGCTGGCGCCCCGCTTCTGGGCCGGCGTGATCGCCATGCCTATCCTGGGCGGCATCTTCACGGCCGTCGGCGTCATCGGCAGCTACCTGGTGGGCGTCGTGCTGATCGGCGTCGATGAAGGCTCGTTCTGGTCGCAGATGCAGGGCGGTGTGAATGTCTGGAAAGATATCGCCAATGGTACCTATGTCAAAAGCATGGTCTTCGGCATCGCGGTGACGTTCATCGCGCTGTTCCAGGGGTATCAGGCACAGCCGACGCCGGAAGACGTCTCCGGCGCGACCACGCGCACGGTGGTGATTTCGTCGTTGATGGTGTGGTGGCTCGATTTCATGATGACGGCGTTGATGTTTAGCAAGTAATTTCCGATCAGCGACAAACAGCGGGCCTGGGCAGGATGTTGCGCAGGCGGCAGCAAGTAAAAATTATTTAGGATTGTTTATGCAACGCAAATCTATAGATGTCTGGGTCGGCTTGTTCGTCTTGCTCGGTGTGGCGGCATTGATGTTTCTGGCGCTTAAGGCCGGCAATATGAGCTCGCTGTCTTTCAGCAAGACGTATACCATTAGTGCCAAGTTCGACAATATTGGCGGCCTCAAGCCGCAGGCGCCCGTCAAGGGCGCTGGCGTGGTGGTGGGGCGCGTGGCGGAGATCCGCTTTGACGACAAGACGTACCAGGCGCTGGTGAAACTCGATATCGAAGATGGCTACAAATTTCCGAAAGACAGCTCGGCCAAGATTTTGACGGCCGGTTTGCTGGGTGAGCAGTATATCGGCCTGGAAGCAGGCGGAGATCTGGCGAACCTGGCAGAGGGCGACAAGATCGCCCGTACTCAATCGGCCACAGTGCTGGAAGACCTGATCAATCAGTTCATCTACAGCAAGGCAGCGGAAGGAAAGGACAGCAAATGAGCGAGTCGACCAAACAATATCAAGGCAGCCTGGCGCGTATCGGCCTGGCCCTGGCCATCGCCGCCAGCGTGAGCGCTTGCGCCACCGGCACCAATCCGCGCGACCCGCTGGAAGGGTATAACCGCGCCATGTTCAAGTTCAACGACACCGTCGACCAGGTGGCCCTGAAACCGGTCGCCACGGCCTACAAGAAGGTCACGCCATCGTTCGTGCAAACGGGTGTGGGCAACTTCTTCGGCAACTTGTCCGATGTGTGGAGCGCCGTGAACAACTTGCTGCAAGGCAAAGGCGAGGCGGGCTTGCAGGACGTCGTGCGCGTCGGCATGAACTCGACTTTCGGTATCTTCGGCCTGATCGACTTTGCCTCGCAGGCGGGCATTCCGAAGCATAACGAAGACTTTGGCCAGACCCTGGGCTGGTATGGCGTCCAGCCTGGTCCGTACGTGATGCTGCCGCTGCTGGGCCCATCGACCGTGCGCGACACGGTGGCCCTGCCGCTCGATATCACGGGCGACCCATGGCGCTACAAGGATCCGGTCAATGTACGCAATATCGGTACGGTGACGCGCGTGGTCGACAAGCGCGCCGCGCTGCTCGACGCGACCAACCTGATGGAAGCGGCCGCGCTGGACCGCTATGAATTCATCCGCGATGGCTTCCTGCAGGCGCGCGAAAGCAAGGTGTTCGATGGCGATACGGACCGCCGCGACCGCAAAGTGCCAAAAAACGACAGCAGCGATTATGCGCCGGGGTACGATATGAAACCCCAGGCGGCCCCTGTGGAAGCCCCACCAGCCACCGCTGCGGCCGACGTCGCGCCTGCGGACCTCGTAACATCTGGTAGCAATACCGTGGCCGCCGAGGCCAGGCCCCAGGAGTAAACTCCGGTACAGAAACACCACGGCTGCGATCAACGCCAGCCGGTGCATAGCAACACCATGAAAGGTAGAACCATGAAATTGATGAAACAACTGCTGGCGATGGCGACCATCGCCTTTGCCACCGCCGCCCAGGCCGCCCCCGCGACGGAAGCGCCGGACGTGTTGGTCAAACGCATCAGCCAGGACGTGATCGACACGGCCAAGGCCGACAAGGCGATCCAGGCGGGCGATATCAAGCGCGTCACCGAATTGGTGGAAAGCAAGATCTTGCCGTACGTGGATTTCCAGCGCATGACGGCCCTGGCTGCCGGCCGCTTCTGGCGCGACGCCACGCCGGACCAGCAAAAGCAGTTGTCTGCGGAATTTCGCACCTTGCTGATCTACACGTATTCGGGCGCCCTGTCGCAGATCAAGAACGAAACCGTGGAATTCAAGCCGATGCGCGCCGACCCTGGCGACACGGAAGTGGAAGTGCGCTCGCAGGTCAACGTGGCGCGCGGCGAACCCGTGCCCCTGAACTACCGCGTGGCGAAAACCCCGTCCGGCTGGAAGATCTATGACATCAACGTGCTGGGCGCGTGGCTGGTGGAAACGTATAAAAGCAGCTTCGCCAGCGAGATCAGCAAGGGCGGCATCGATGGCCTGATCAAGACTTTGCAGGCAAAAAACAAGGCCCTGGCCAGCCGTCCGACCGTTAAAGCCAAATAATCGGCTATCATATAGCTCCTGAACCAGCTCCAGACCAGCGCAGCCCGACGCCATGCCCGACTCTCTCGACACCTTGCAATCCCTGACTTCCCTGACCGTGCACAATGCCACCTCGGCATTGGAGCAGGGTCTGGATGCCATCCGCTCGGGTCAGACCAAGTTCGACTTGCGCAACATCAAGGCTGTCGATTCGGCCGCCGTGTCCGTCATGCTGACGTGGCAGCGCGCCGCGCAGGATGCGGGCGCCGTGCTGGAACTGAAAAACCTGCCGAACAACCTGAAAAACCTCACCAAGCTGTATGGCGTCTGCTCGCTCGTCTCGAGCACACTGAGCGCCGACGACTGCGCCAGCGCCGACGGCCACGCCGAACGCAGCCCGTCCGACCTGCATCATCATTGATCCTGTCCCACTCCCCGCATCAGTAGTAGCTTTCAAGCCGGCAGGCCAGCAGCGCCGCCGGATTGATCTCCAAGTGTTCCACGAATTTTCCAACTATAATTGACTGTTGCGCCGCCCTCGTCTGAAGGGGGCGCCCTGCACCGGCCAGCCGGCCTGGATGTCTCCGGCAACTGGCGCATCACACCTGACGCATTACACTTGAAACAAGCACATGACCGCAATTCAAATCACGAATGTAGAAAAGAGCTATAAATCGCTCAAGGCGCTGGGCGGCGTGTCGCTGGCCATCGAGGAAGGCGAGTTTTTCGGCCTGCTCGGCCCGAATGGCGCCGGCAAGACCACCCTCATTTCCATCATCGCCGGCCTGATACGCCCCGACGCGGGCACCGTCAAGATCCATGGCCACGATGTGGTCAAGGACTTCCGCAACGCGCGCCGCAACCTGGGCGTGGTGCCGCAGGAGCTGGTGTTCGACCCGTTTTTCACCGTGCGCGAAACCCTGCGCCTGCAGTCCGGCTATTTCGGCCTGCCGAACAACGACAAGTGGATCGACGAGGTCATGGAAAACCTCGACCTCACCGGCAAGGCCGACACGAATATGCGCGCGCTGTCCGGCGGCATGAAGCGCCGCGTGCTCGTGGCGCAAGCGCTGGTGCACAAGCCGCCCGTTATCGTGCTCGATGAGCCGACGGCCGGCGTCGACGTGGAACTGCGCCAGACCCTGTGGAAGTTCATCTCGCGCCTGAACCGCGAAGGTGGCCACACGGTCGTCCTGACCACCCACTACCTGGAAGAGGCGCAAGCCATGTGCCAGCGCGTCGCCATGCTGAAAACCGGCAAGGTGGTGGCGCTCGACACCATGTCGGCCCTGATCCGCCGCATCGCCGGCTCGCAGCTGCAGGTACACCTCAAGCACGGCAGCCTGCCGGCCGACCTGCGGCACCTGGTGCTGCACCCGGAAGAACAGCAGGCGCCGAACAAGTTCAGCCTGCGCGTCAACGAATACAGCGAAGTCGAGAAAATCCTCGCCCGCCTGCGCGAAGCGGGCGTCGAGATCGATGAAATGCAATTGCAACAAGCCGACCTGGAAGATATCTTCTTGCAGATCATGGATAAAGGTACCGTATGATTTCGACAGGATTTCGCACCCTCGTCTACAAAGAGACGCTGCGCTTCTGGAAAGTGGCGACGCAAACCGTGGCCGCGCCCGTGCTCACGTCGATGCTGTACCTGCTGGTGTTCGGCCATGTGCTCGACGGCCGCGTCGAGCCTAGCCCCGGCGTCAGCTACACGGCCTTTCTGATTCCCGGCCTGGTGATGATGAGCGTGCTGCAAAACGCGTTCGCCAATTCCTCGTCCTCGCTGATCCAGTCGAAGATCACGGGCAACCTGGTGTTCGTGCTGCTGACGCCCCTGTCGCACTGGGAAATCTTCTCGGCGTATGTACTCGCTTCCGTCGCGCGCGGCCTGGCCGTGGGCTTTGGCGTGTTTGCCATCACCTGCTGGTTCGCCGACCTGTCGTTTGTCGCACCGCTGTGGATCGTCATCTTCGCCTTCCTGGGCGCCGCCATGCTGGGCACCATGGGCCTGATCGCCGGCATCTGGGCCGAGAAATTCGACCAGCTGGCCGCCTTCCAGAACTTCCTGATCATGCCGGCCACCTTTTTGTCGGGCGTGTTCTATTCGATCCACTCACTGCCGCCGTTCTGGCAGACGGTATCGCACCTGAACCCCTTCTTTTACATGATCGACGGCTTCCGCTACGGCTTCTTCGGCGTGTCCGACGTCAGCCCCTGGCTCAGTCTTTCCATCGTCGCCGGCTTCCTCGTGATCCTGGCGCTGGCATCGATCCGCCTGCTGAAGAGCGGCTATCGTTTGCGCCACTAATTACGGCACATCACATCACTACATTATTCAATATCAAGGACTTATCGTGACCACCACTCCAGAACTGATCCACGGCTACCTGTCGGCCGGCCTCGAATGCACGCACCTCGAAGTGGAGGGCGACGGCCAGCACTTCCAGGCCGTGATCGTCTCGCCCGCGTTCGCCGGCAAGCGCCTGATTCAGCGCCACCAGATCGTCTATGCGGCGCTGGGCGACCGCATGCGCGAAGAAATCCACGCGCTGTCGATGAAAACCCTGACACCTGAAGAATTCCAAGGATAAGCACATGGACAAGCTCCTCATCAACGGCGGCAACCGCCTGAACGGCGACATCGCCATCTCCGGCGCGAAGAACGCCGCCCTGCCGATCCTGTGCGCGGGCCTGCTGACCGCGGGCGACCTGGACCTGACCAACGTGCCGCACCTGCACGACGTCGCGACCATGCTCAAACTGCTGGGCCAGACGGGCCTGAAAGTGCAGCAGGACGGTGACCGCGTGGTCTTGAACGGCAGCGCCATCGACACCCTGGAAGCGCCGTATGAACTGGTGAAAACCATGCGCGCCTCGATCCTCGTGCTGGGTCCCATGCTGGCGCGCTTCGGCGAAGCCAAGGTCTCGCTGCCGGGCGGCTGCGCCATCGGTTCGCGCCCCGTCGACCAGCACATCAAGGGTTTAGAGGCGCTGGGCGCCGAGATCCGCATCGAGGCCGGCTACATCTACGCCAAGTGCGCCAAGCTGAAAGGCGCGCGCATCGTCACCGACATGATCACCGTCACCGGCACCGAGAATCTGCTGATGGCCGCGACCCTGGCCGAAGGCGAGACCATCCTGGAAAACGCCGCCTGCGAGCCGGAAGTGACCGACCTGGCGCACCTGCTGGTGGCCATGGGCGCGAAGATCGACGGCATCGGCACCAGCCGCCTGGTGATCCAGGGCGTCGACGCCTTGCATGGCGCCTCGCACGCGGTGATCGCCGACCGCATCGAGACGGGCACTTTCCTGTGCGCCGTGGCGGCCACCGGCGGCGACATCACGCTGCGCAATGTGCGCACCGACATCCTCGACGCGGCGCTCGACAAGCTGCGCGCCATGGGCCTGACGATGACCTTCGGCGCCGACTGGATCCGCGCCGAGATGTCGGCCCGTCCGAACCCCGTCAGCTTCCGCACCACGGAGTATCCGGGCTTCCCGACCGACATGCAGGCGCAGTTCATGGCCGTCAATACGATCGCCAATGGCGCCAGCCGCGTCACCGAGACGATTTTCGAGAACCGCTTCATGCACGTGCAGGAAATGAACCGCCTGGGCGCCGACATCACCATCGAGGGCAACACGGCCATCATCGCCGGCGTCAAGCAGCTGCGCGGCGCGCCCGTGATGGCGACCGACCTGCGCGCCTCGGCGTCGCTGGTGATCGCGGCCCTGGCGGCCGATGGCGAAACGCTGATCGACCGCATCTACCACCTCGACCGCGGCTACGACCGCATGGAAGTGAAGTTGTCGGCCGTGGGCGCGAACATCGTGCGCATCAAGTAAAAACAAGAAAAGGAACGAGCATGAACGGATCGAACAACGGTGACAGCTCCCAGCTGATTTTGGCGCTGTCAAAAGGCCGCATTTTTGAGGACACCATGCCGCTGCTGGAAGCGGCCGGCATCAAGGTGCTGGAAAACCCGGAGACCTCGCGCAAGCTGATTTTGGCCACCAACGATCCGAACGTGCGCGTCATCATCGTGCGCGCCAGCGACGTGCCGACCTACGTGCAGTACGGCGCGGCCGATTTCGGCGTGGCGGGCAAGGACGTGCTGCTGGAACACGGCGGCGAAGGCCTGTACCAGCCGATCGACCTGAATATCGCCGCCTGCCGCATGTCGGTGGCGGTGCAGGCCGGTTTTGACTATGAAAAGGCCGTGCACCAGGGCGCGCGCTTGCGCGTGGCCACCAAGTTCGTGCACACGGCGCGCGAGCATTTCGCCGCCAAGGGCGTGCACGTCGACTTGATCAAGCTGTATGGCTCGATGGAGCTGGCACCGTTGGTCGGCCTGTCCGACGCCATCGTCGACCTGGTCAGCACGGGCAGCACCCTGCGCGCGAACAACCTCGTCGAGGTCGAGCACATCATGGAAATCTCGTCGCGCCTGGTGGTCAACCAGGCGGCATTAAAGCTCAAGCGCGAGCGCTTGCAGCCGATTATCGAGGCGTTTGAACGCGCTTCGCAAGCCTAGACACCTTCAGTAGCAGAAAGCCGATTATGCCGATACAGATACGCAAGCTCGATTCAAGCCAGGATGGTTTCCAACAATCGCTCGATACGCTGCTGGCGTTCGAGGCGGGCACCGATGCGGCGATTGAAACGTCGGTCGCGAAAATCCTGGCCGACGTGAAAACGCGCGGCGACGCCGCCGTGCTGGAATACACCAACCGTTTCGACCGCATCCCGCATGGCGGCGCGGCGGAAATGGCGGCCTTCGATATTTCGCAAGCCGAACTGCAGGCGGCCCTGAACGGCTTGCCGTCGGCGCAGCGCGAAGCGCTGCAGATCGCCGCGCAGCGCATCCGCGCCTTCCACGAACGCCAGCGCGAGGAATTGCGCGGTTTTAGCTACACCGAGCCCGATGGCACGGTGCTGGGCCAGAAGATCACGCCGCTGGACCGGGTCGGCATCTACGTCCCGGGCGGCAAGGCAGCGTATCCGTCGTCCGTGCTGATGAATGCCATTCCCGCGCATGTGGCGGGCGTGGGCGAAATCATCATGGTGGTGCCGACGCCCGATGGCGTGAAAAACCAGATGGTGCTGGCCGCCGCCGCGATCGCCGGCGTGACGCGCGTGATCACCATCGGCGGCGCGCAAGCCGTCGGCGCGCTGGCCTACGGTACTCAGACGATCGCCGCCGTGGATAAAATCGTCGGCCCTGGCAACGCCTATGTGGCCGCCGCCAAGCGCCGCGTGTTCGGCATCGTCGGCATCGACATGATCGCGGGGCCGTCCGAAATCCTCGTGCTGTGCGACGGCACCACGGACCCGGACTGGGTCGCGATGGATCTGTTTTCGCAGGCCGAGCACGACGAACTGGCGCAGGCGATCCTGCTGTGCCCGGACGCCGGGTACATCGCGCAAGTGGAAGAGAGCATCGCCAAGCTGCTGCCGACGATGCCGCGCCAGGCCACCATCAGCACCTCGCTGGCCGACCGCGGTGCGCTGATCAAGGTGCGCGACATGGAAGAAGCGTGCGAGATCGCCAACTCCATCGCCGCGGAACACCTGGAAATCTCGGCGGAAAACCCGCAGCAGTGGGCCGAGCGGATCCGCCATGCGGGCGCCATGTTCCTGGGTCGCTTTTCGTCCGAATCACTGGGCGACTATTGCTGCGGCCCCAATCACGTGCTGCCGACCTCGCGCACGGCGCGCTTTTCGTCGCCGCTGGGCGTGTACGACTTCCAGAAGCGCTCGTCCATCATTCACGTCAGTGAAGCGGGCGCGCAAACCTTGGGCCGTGTCGCCGCCACGCTGGCGTACGGCGAAGGCTTGCAGGCGCACGCGCGCAGCGCCGAACTGCGTCTGAAGCCGCAGCCATGACGCAGGTGGCGGAGCGGCCGGACTGGGTCAACCGGGTCTATTGCGAAGACGCGCTGGCGGGGCTGGCGCGCATTCCCGATGGCTCGGTGGACCTGATCCTGACGGATCCGCCGTACAACCTGGGCAAGGATTACGGCAACGCCTCGGACCAGCAGTCGGTGGCCGACTACCTGCGCTGGACGGAAGCGTGGATCGACGCGGCGCTGCCCAAGCTGAAAGCCAACGGCAGTCTGTATATCTTTTTGACCTGGCGCTATTCGCCGGAGATCTTCGTCATGCTGAAACAACGCATGGCGATGATGAATGAAATCATCTGGGACCGCCGCGTGCCGTCCATGGGCGGCAGCGTGCGCAGCTTTTCATCGGTGCACGACACCATCGGCTTCTTCGTCAAGCGCAAGGATTACTACTTCGACCTTGACGCGGTGCGCATCGCCTACGACGCGGCCACCAAGAAAGCCCGTTCGCGCTCGATCTTCATCGGCGCCAAATGGCTGGAAGTGGGCTACAACCCGAAAGACTTGTGGAGCGTCTCGCGCCTGCACAAGGAACACCCGGAACGGGCCGACCACCCGACGCAAAAGCCGCTCGAAATCATCGAGCGCATGCTCAAGGCGTCGTGCCCGCCCGGCGGCGTGGTGCTCGACCTGTTCATGGGCAGCGGCACCACGGCGCTGGCGGCCAAGCGCTGCGGGCGCGATTTCGTCGGTTTTGAACTGAATCCCGATTACTGCGCCATCATCGAACAGCGATTGGCGGCATTGGCGCAGGAGCTGGCCGAACCGGCTGCTCTCGCGCCGAAGGCCGCCAGGGCTGCGGCGAAGAAGCCGGCGGCGGTCAAGAAGCCTGCGGCGGCGAAAAAGCCGCCCGCCGTGAAAAAAACGCCGGCCCGCAAGGCGCGCAGCGCTAGCGTGCCGGAAGACGTCGTCATTTAGTCTCCATTTCATTTCATCAGGAGTGTTTGCAGCATGTCTTTCCTCGATCAGTTAATCAGCAACACCGTGCGTGCCGATGTGCGGGCCGTCAAGAGCTACCAGGTCGCCGATGCCAGCGGTTACATCAAGCTCGATGCGATGGAAAACCCGTATCCGCTGCCGCCGCATCTGCGCGAGGAACTGGGTGCGCGCCTGGCCGGCGTGGCGCTGAACCGCTATCCGCCGTCGTACGCCAGCCTGCAGGCGGCCATCTGCGCCAGGCTGGGCGTGCCCGCCGGCTACGACGTCATGCTGGGCAACGGTTCCGATGAACTGATTTCCATCCTGGCCATGGCCTGCGCCCGCCAGGAGCCGGGCCAGCGCGCCGTGCTGCTGGCGCCCGTGCCGGCCTTCGTCATGTATGCGCGTTCGGCGCAGTTTGCCGGCATGGATTTCGTCGGCGTGCCCCTGCAGGCCGACTTCAGTCTGGACATGCCGGCCATGCTGGCGGCGATTGAACAGCACCGCCCGGCGCTGGTCTTCCTCGCGTATCCGAACAACCCGACGGGCAACCTGTTTGCCAGCGCCGACATCGAACGCATCCTCGCCGCGCTGGGCGACACGGGCATCGCCGTCGTCGACGAAGCGTATGAGCCGTTCGCGCAGCACAGCTTCATGGGTCGCCTGCCTGAATATGAAAACCTGGTGGTGATGCGCACCGTGTCGAAACTGGGCCTGGCCGGCATCCGCCTCGGCTACATGTCGGCCGCGCCGGCCCTGCTGGCGCAATTCGAGAAAGTGCGTCCGCCGTACAATGTGAATGTGCTGACGCAGGCGGCGGCCGAATTCGCGCTCGAGCACCTCGACGTGCTCAACGCGCAGGCGGCACTGCTCAATAGCGCGCGCGACGCGCTGGCGCTGCGCCTGGCGGAACTGCCGGGCGTGACCGTGTTTCCGTCGAAGGCAAATTTTCTTCTGATTCGTGTGGCTGATTCCGACGATGTTTGTGCAAAACTGCTTGCCCGCAGGGTTTTAATTAAAAATATGAGTAAAATGCATGCTGCGCTGGCCAATTGCCTGCGCATCAGCGTCAGCACCCCGGAAGAGAATTCCCTTTTTTACGATGCCTTCACGGCATCCCTCGTTTAGCCTATCGCCAGAGCCTCCCATGAACCGCACCGCAGAAATCACGCGCAACACCAATGAGACGCAAGTTCGCGTCGCCCTCAACCTGGACGGCACGGGCCAGCAAAAGCTCAATACCGGCGTGCCCTTCCTCGACCATATGCTGGACCAGATCGCCCGCCACGGCTTGATCGACCTCGATATCGAAGCGACGGGCGACGTGCATATCGACAACCACCATACGGTGGAAGACGTGGGCATCACCCTGGGCATGGCCGTGGCCAAGGCCATCGGCGACAAGAAGGGCATCCGTCGCTACGGCCATGCGTATGTGCCGCTGGACGAGGCGCTGTCGCGCGTGGTGCTCGATTTCTCGGGCCGCCCGGGCATCGAATACCACATCCCGTTTACGCGCGCCATGATCGCCGGCTTCGACGTCGACCTGACCTTGGAATTTTTCCGCGGCTTCGTCAACCATGCGGGCGTGACCTTGCATATCGACAACCTGCGCGGCACGAATGCCCACCATCAGTGCGAGACCGTGTTCAAGGCCTTTGGCCGCGCGCTGCGCATGGCTGCCGAGCTCGACGAGCGCGCGGCCGGCATCATTCCATCGACCAAGGGCAGCCTGTAAGCGCCGCTCTCGCTATACTGTAGATTCCGGGATCAAACATGAATAAAATTGTGGTGGTGGATTACGGCATGGGCAATTTGCGCTCGGTGGCGCAGGCGCTGCGTGCCGTGGCGCCGGAAGCCGACGTGCGCATTTCCGGCCTCGCTGCCGACATCGACAGCGCCGACCGCATCGTCCTGCCGGGCCAAGGCGCCATGCCCGACTGCATGCGCAGCCTGCGCGAATCGGGTGTATTGGAGGCGCTGCTGCGCGCCGCCGACAGCAAGCCCGTGCTGGGCGTGTGCATCGGCGAGCAAATGCTGTTCGACGGCAGCGAAGAGGGCGATGCGGCCGGTCTGGGCTTGTTGCCAGGCAAAGTCGTGCGCTTCCAGCTTGACGGCCAGGTGCAGGAAGACGGCTCGCGCTTCAAGGTACCGCAAATGGGCTGGAACCAAGTGCGGCAAACGGCGTCCCATGCGATGTGGGAGGGCATTGCCGACAACGCCTATTTTTACTTTGTGCACAGCTATTTTGCTCAACCTCAAGAGGCGGCGCACACGGTGGGCGAGACTATCTATGGCGCGCCGTTCGCTTGCGCCGTCGCGCGTGATAATATTTTCGCGACACAGTTTCACCCTGAAAAAAGTGCTGCCGCTGGCTTGCAGCTATACAAGAACTTTGTTCACTGGCAACCTTAACGTTGGCTCTCCGGCTTCCGCCTCTCACTCACTTTTAAATCACACCGACCATGCTGCTTATTCCCGCCATCGACCTGAAAGACGGTCACTGCGTACGCCTGAAACAAGGCGATATGGAACTTGCCACCGTATTTTCCGAAGACCCGGCCGACATGGCCCGCCATTGGCTCAAGCAAGGCGCGCGCCGGCTGCATTTGGTCGACCTGAATGGCGCTTTTGCCGGCAAACCGAAGAACGAAGGCGCCGTGAAAGCCATCCTGAAGGCGGTGCAGGATTTTGCCGTGGAAAACGACATCGAGGAAATCCCCGTGCAGCTGGGCGGCGGCATCCGTGACCTCGACACCATCGAGCGCTATCTCGACGCCGGCATCACGTACATCATCATCGGCACGGCGGCCGTGAAAAGCCCCGGCTTCCTGCACGACGCCTGCAGCGCCTTCCCGGGCCACATCATCGTCGGCCTCGATGCCAAAGATGGCAAAGTGGCAACCGATGGCTGGAGCAAGATGTCGGGCCACGAAGTGATCGACCTGGCAAAAAAATTCGAAGCCTACGGCGTCGAATCGATCATTTACACGGACATCGGCCGCGACGGCATGATGGGCGGCATCAACATTGAAGCCACCGTCAAGCTGGCGCAAGCCGTCAAGATCCCCGTCATCGCCTCGGGCGGCCTGCACAATATCGGCGACGTGGAAGCGCTGTGCGCGGTCCAGGCCGAAGGCATCGAAGGCGTGATCTGCGGCCGCTCCATCTATGAAGGCACGATCGACCTGGCGCAGGCGCAGGAACGCGCCGACGCACTGACCGACGCCGCCGTTTAAGCCTGCCCGGCCGGGGCGCGCGCACACGCTCCCTGGCCTGGCGACAATCTGGAACCCATCATGCTTGCAAAACGTATCATCCCCTGCCTCGACGTGACCAATGGCCGCGTCGTCAAAGGCGTCAACTTCACGCAATTGCGCGACGCCGGCGATCCGGTGGAAATCGCCCGCCGTTATGATGAGCAGGGCGCCGATGAAATCACTTTCCTCGACATTACCGCATCGAGCGACAACCGCGGCCTGATCTTCGACATCATCGAAGCGGTGGCCTCGCAAGTGTTCATTCCGCTGACCGTGGGCGGCGGCGTGCGCGTGGTGGAAGACGTGCGCCGGCTGCTCAACGCGGGCGCCGACAAGGTCAGCATCAACACTTCGGCCGTGACGAATCCCCAGCTGGTGTTTGAGGCATCGCAAAAGCATGGCTCGCAATGCATCGTCGTGGCCATCGACGCCAAGCAGGTGTCGCCCGGCAAGTGGGAAGTGTTTACCCATGGCGGGCGCACGGCCACGGGCCTGGACGCCTTTGCATGGGCCAAAAAGATGGAAAGCCTGGGCGCCGGTGAAATCTTGCTCACCAGCATGGACCGCGATGGCACCAAGGTGGGCTTCGACCTGGGCCTGACGCGCGGCGTGTCCGACGCCGTCAGCATCCCCGTCATCGCTTCGGGTGGCGTGGGCGGCTTGCAAGACCTGGTCGACGGCATCAAGGTGGGCCGCGCGGACGCCGTGCTGGCCGCCAGCATCTTCCACTATGGCCAGCACACGGTACAGGAAGCCAAGCGTTTCATGGCGCAGCAGGGCATTCCCATGCGTCTGGCGTAAACAAAATAGTACCCAGGATATAGAACATGCAAAACGGAACCATCGTAGCAAGCAATGCGAAGTGGCTGAAAAAGGTCAAATGGGACGAGCACGGCCTGGTGCCCGTGATCGCGCAGGAAGCGGGCAGCAATGACGTGCTGATGTTCGCCTGGATGAACCGCGACGCGCTGGCGCGCACGGTGGAGCTGGGCGAAGCCGTGTACTGGAGCCGTTCGCGCAAGAAACTGTGGCACAAGGGCGAAGAATCGGGCCACACGCAAAAGGTGCTGGAAATCCGCCTCGATTGCGATGAAGACGTGGTCTTGCTGAAGATCGAGCAAGCGGGCGGCATCGCCTGCCATACGGGCCGCCATTCGTGCTTCTTCCAGAAATTCGAAGGCGACGAAAAAACGGGCGAATGGCAGATTACCGACCCCGTGTTGAAAGACCCTGAGACGATTTATGCGGAAAGCAAGAGCAAATGAGTGAAACGTTAAAACGCCTGGCCGCCGTGATCGAATCGCGCAAGCTGGCCAATGGCGGCGATCCCGCCACCTCGTATGTCGCGCGCCTGTTTGCCAAGGGCGATGACGCCATTTTGAAAAAAATCGGCGAAGAAGCGACGGAAACCGTGATGGCCGCCAAGGATGCGCGGCGCGACAACGACCCGTCGAAGGTCCTGTACGAATGCGCCGACCTGTGGTTTCACTCGCTGGTGATGCTGGCGCAGTTCGACCTGACGCCGCAGCAGGTGCTCGACGAGCTGGCGCGCCGCGAAGGCCTGTCCGGCCTGGAAGAGAAGGCGGCACGCAAGGATGCGCTGCGCGACGTCGGCGAAACAGACAAACACTGACCTACTGGAGCGTGCGTGGATAACTGTATTTTTTGCAAAATTGCTGCGAAACAAATTCCTTCTTCCATCGTGTATGAAGACGACGACTTGCTGGCCTTCAAGGACATCAACCCGGCCGCCCCCGTGCATTTGCTGCTGATTCCGAAGCGCCACGTGGCCAGCCTGTCCGACTGCGACGACAGCCACACGGACCTGCTGGGCAAGCTGCTGCGCCTGGCGCCGAAACTCGCTGCCGAATTCGGCTGCGCCGTCACGTATGAGGCCGATGGCACGCCCGCCGGCGGCTTCAAGACCATGATCAACAGCGGCCCGAACGGCGGGCAAGAGGTGTATCACTTGCACATGCATGTGTACGGCGGTCCCCGTCCCTGGCGCGGCCAGCACTGATTTCGCCGTGCGCCGGGTTCGCGTGTATACTACCGGCATTGGTTGATGCTATTCGGGCACCGTCCCGCAAGGAGAATGTGATGGGTTCATTGAGTATTTGGCACTGGGTGATCGTTCTGGTCATTGTGATGCTGGTCTTCGGCACCAAGAAACTGGGCAATATCGGCGGTGATATCGGCAAGGCCGTCAAAGGCTTCAAGGATGGCGTCAAGGGCGACGATGACGCTCCGGCAGCCAATACCCCTCCTGCTGCGCCATCGCAAGTGGCCGACAAAAGCACCATCGACGTCGAGACGAAAGAGAAAAGCAAGTTCTGATAGCGCGGCGGCGCCCCTGGCCCGCCCGGTAGACGCACTTGGACGCTTATGATCGATCTCGGTCTCTCTAAAATCGCCATCATCGGCGTGGTTGCGTTGATAGTCATCGGCCCTGAAAAGTTGCCGAGAGTGGCGCGCATGGCCGGTACCCTGTATGGCCGCGCGCAACGCTACCTGAACCAGGTGAAATCCGAAGTCTCGCGCGAAATTGAAATGGAAGAGCTGAAAAACCTGCAGAAGGAAGTGCAGGAGGCAGCCCATTCCGTCAAGCAAAGCGTGGAGAAATCCATGCATGGCGTGGAAAACTCGATCTCCGGCAACCTGGCCGAGGTGGAAAACGCCTGGCGCGGCGATTCCAGCTCGTATGAGGGGCACCACGATGCCCATGAAGCCATGCTGCGCGCCACCAATGAAGACCTGGCCCGCAAGGCGCGTGAATTCCGCCGCAAGAAGCTGGTGCGCAATTCCGCCATCCCTGGCTGGTACAAGCAGCGCCATGGCGGCAAGCAGCACGTGCAGTCGGCGGCCGCCCGCGTGGCACGTTTCCGTCCGCGCGCCAGTTCCTCCTCCTTTTACTCATGAGTAGCAAAGCCCCGGTGGAAGAAACCTTTATCTCGCATCTGGTCGAGCTGCGCAACCGCCTGGTCAAGGCCTCGATCGGTATCGCCGTCGTCTGCGCCGTGCTGTTCTATTGGCCCGGCCCTTCGCATATCTACGATTTTATTGCCGCGCCGATGATCGCCTCGCTGCCGGCCGGCTCGAAAATGATCGCCACCGGCGTCATCTCGCCGTTCCTGGTGCCGATGAAAGTGACGTTGGTGATCGCCTTCATCGTCGCCTTGCCCTGGGTGCTGTACCAGATGTGGGCGTTTATCGCGCCCGGCCTGTACGCGCATGAAAAGCGCCTGATCGCGCCGCTGGTCATTTCCTCGTCCCTGCTGTTCATCGCTGGCGTGGCCTTCTGCTATTTCTTTGTGTTTGGCCGCGTGTTCCACTTCATCAGCGATTTTTCGCCGTCGTCGATCGCGGTGATGCCCGATATTGAAAACTACCTCGATTTCGTCATGTCGATGTGCCTGGCCTTTGGCGCGACGTTCGAAGTGCCCGTGGTGGTGGTGATTCTCGTGCGCATGGGCCTTGTTTCCATTGCGAAACTCAAGGAAGTGCGTCCCTACATCATCGTCGGCGCCTTCGTGATTGCCGCCATCGTCACGCCGCCGGACGTCGTCAGCCAGTTCTCGCTGGCCATTCCGATGTGCCTGTTGTTCGAGCTGGGCCTGCTGGTGGCGCCCATCTTCGTCAAGGCCACCCAGGCGCCGGAAGAAGCATCCTAGGCTCTCTACTATACTCGCAAGCAAAAGCCGCTGACCTCTCCCGGGAGCAGCGGCTTTTTTATCGCCGGATGGGGAGGTGAGTGCTTACTGCAGCATCAGTTTGCTGAGGATGCCCAAGTTGAGCAGGATCAAGGTACTCATCATCCAGTAGACGTGTTTCATGTCCGCGCCCTGGCGCAAGTCCAGGCGTTCCAGGCGGGCGTCGAATTTTTGCTCGGAGTGATCGAATCTGGCATCGAATTTCTGTTCCAGGGTATCTATCCGAGTATTGAATTTGTGTTCCAAGGTATCTATCCGGGTATCAAATTTGTGTTCCAGGGTATCTATCCGGGTATCGAATTTCTGCTCCAATGCATCGAGCTTGGTATCGAATTTGTGTTCCAATGTATCTAATTTGGTATCGAATTGGCGTCCCAGCGCATCGATCCTGGTATCGAGTTTCAAGTCCAGCGCGTCTATCCGGGTAGCGAGTCTGAGCTCCAGCGCATCGATCTTCAACTCCAGGGCGCCAAACTTGGTGTCGACCTTTTGCGATACCAGCTTGATTTCCCCCAGCAGATTGCGTTCCAGCGCCGCCAGCTCACTATGCACGACGACAGCCGACCCCAGCACATCGCCCAAGGCCGCCGCATGGGCTTCTGCCTGCTGCGTGGGCACGCCTGCCGAGGCGAGGCGTTTGGCGTAATCGAGGGTGTCGAACTGGATGGGCATATGCATGGACGCTCCTGAAATCCAGCCTAGCAGGAAAATCGGCAATTGCCAGTGAGGAGAGCGGTGGCGCTTGCCTTCCCATCAGCCTAATGGACAAGGCAGCGAATCGTTTGCGGCGGCGCAAACGGATGCAAAAAGGGCGCCGCAGCGCCCTTTGCAAGGTGAGGATGCGTATCGCTTAATTCATCAGTTCCTTGATGACTTTCACGGGCGCGCTGCCGTAGCTGAGGAATTGCTCGTGGAAATCCTTCAGCACGAATTTGCTGCCCAGCGCTTGCTTGCGCTGTTCGCGCAAGTCCATGATTTCGCTATAGCCGCTGAAATAGCTGGTCAGTTGCACCGAACTCAGCTGCACGCGACGCCATTTTTCCGTCGCTTCACGCTTGGTCTGGAAGGCCTGGCGCGTCAGCAGGTCCAGCGCCTGCTCCTGCGTCATGCCCTGCACGTGCACGCTGTAGTCGAGGATGGTGTTGGTGACGCTGCGCAAGTTCCACTTCGAATACATCAGCCACATTTCCGGCGCATTGTTGCCATAGCCCGATTCCAGCATCATGCGTTCGCCATACACGGCCCAGCCTTCGATCATGGCACCGTTGCCGAAGATGGACTTGACCAGCGACGGCGATTTGTTGGCATACACGAGCTGCGTGTAGTGGCCAGGGATGGCTTCGTGGATGTTCAGGATCTGCAAGATCCAGTGGTTGTACTCGCGCAAGCTGCTTTCCGCCTGTTCCGCCGTCTCGCCGTCGAGCGGCGTCACGTTGTAATAGGTGCGGTCCTGCGGACGGTAGGGGCCGGGCGCCTCGATGCTGGCGCCGGCCACGCCGCGCTGGTAAGCGGGCGTTTCACGCACGACCAGCGGTTTTTTCGGGTCCATCGTCAGCAGGTTGTGGCTGGTCACCCATTCCTGCAATTCCGGGATCTGGCGGCGGATTTCCGGCACGAAATCGGCGGGCGCCACGTGATTGCTGGACAGCTTGTCGATCACCATGCCGATCTTCGCCGTGCGGTCCGCCGGCTTGGCCGTACTACCCATGGTTTTCACCCACAGCTCGTCGGACAGGCTATCCATGTGCTCAAGCAACTTTTCGCGGGCGGCCAGGGCTTTCTGATACATCTGCTCGGCGCTCACGCTGGCCTGGATATCGTAGGCGAACTTCTGTTCATATAAATCTTTGCCAATGCGGAAGGAACGCGCGTTGCCGTTCTGCGCCAGCGCCGCATCCTGCTCCGTCAGCCAGGTCGCATAGCCTTGCACGGCCGAGCGGGCCGCGGCGATGCGCGCGTTGTACAGCTGTTTTTCGAGCGGCGTCAGGATGGACGCCTGTGCCGTCTTGTTCAGGTCGTCAAGCACGCTGAGCACGCCGGCGCTCTGGGCGATAGCCAGCTGCGTGTGTTCGCGCGTGGGGTGATTGATACTGGCGCGCGCGGCCGCATAGTATTGCGGCACGCTGGCGATGCGCTTGAGCAGGGTGCGCAGGCGCTGCGGCTGCGCCGCGTATTCCGTGTTCAGGATGAAGTCGATGGAGCCGGCCACGTTGTACTGGGCGGGATTCCATTCGAATTCGCGGAAGGTGGTCAGATACCAGCGGTCCGATTGCAGTTTATTCGTCAGCAAGGCCAGGTCGGTACGTTGCTTGTCCGACATTTTGCTGGCATTCAGCTTGCCGAACTTGCCCAGCCATTCTTCGATGAAGGCCAGTTGCTTCTGGCGGCTGGCCGCGTCGGGAATGCTCAGGTTGGCGGCGCCATCGTACTTGCCGACCGAAATCGCGCTTTCCGGGTCCAAGCGCCACAGGGCCGTGAGGAACTGGCCACTCAGGTTATTCATGGAGCGGTCGCTGCTGTTCTCGCTGGCGACGGCGGCGACCGTGGCTGCCGTGACGACGGCCGCTTTCTTGGCGACGGTTTTTTTCTTACTGCTGCTGGTACTGGCCTTGCCGTTCTTCTGCGGCTTTTTGGCGGCGCTGGCCGGTGTCAGGGTAAAGGCCAGCATCAATGCGGCGAGCGCAACTTTATTTCTTGTCAGCATAGTTTATCTCTTGAATATTTTGTTGTTTGCTCTCATCAGAAAATAATAAACTGATAATATAAGTAACAAACAACTATTGAAAGGTTGGCTTTGCTTGCCAGGGCGGCCAAAGATTAGCATTAATTACCGCGCTTGCGCAGTTTTTTGCCAGCAAGCCAGCCTCGCTAGACGACGATGGCGCTGCCGTGCAGCAGCTCCTGATGGCGCGCATTGATGGCCGCCACGGCATCCTTGCCGCGCGCCATGCCGGTGGCGTGGATTTCGATGTCCTGCGTGTAGCGCTGGCTGACGCGCACCGTGTAGGACTGGAACAGCCAGCTCCAGAAATTGGTTTCGTAGACGGCTTCATCCATGTCGCGCCATTTGACGCCCATGAGTTTCTTTTTCCACGGCAAAATGCCGGACGCCAGCCACACGCCCGCCTCGTCGTAGTACAACTGATAGCTGCGGATGGTCAGCAGGCGGTAGCCGACGATCAGGGCCGAGCCGATCAGCACCACGAAGGCGGCGCGCGCGTTGTACTTGAAAGCCAGCGGCAGGGCGGCAAAGAACAGCAGCACGGCAATGACGAAAGTGCTGACATAGGCCGTCCAGGATTTGCCGCACAAAAAGGTGGCGCGCTGGCCGGCGCTGGTGGCGATGTAGTCGGTCATGGGGCAAGAAAGTAGAGCGGAAAAACGATCATCGCATGGAACGCGGTTTCCCCGTGCATTTTTTCAAGCTCATCGCTTCAACCCTTCCTGCAGCATGCCCAGCATGTCATTGGCCGACATGCGCGCTGCCGCGTCGCTGCCTTCCAGCAGACTGTCGGCCAGGTCGCGCTTGTGCTGGTGCAATTCGACGATGCCTTCCTCGATCGTGTGCTTCGCCACCAGCCGGTAGATGGTGACGGGACGCAATTGCCCCATGCGGTGGGCGCGGTCCGAGGCCTGGTCTTCCACGGCCGGATTCCACCACGGGTCCATGTGGATCACATAGTCGGCCGCCGTCAAGTTGATGCCCATGCCGCCCGCCTTCAGGCTGATCAGGAAAACATCGCCCTCTCCCGCCTGGAAGGCATCCACGCGGCGCTTGCGCTCCTGCATGGGCGTGCTGCCGTCCAGGTACTGATAGCTGACGCCATGCTGCTCCAGGTGCTTGCGGATGAGTGTTAAATGGTCGACGAACTGGCTGAAGACGAGCACCTTGTGGCGGTTTTCCAGCAAGCCCGACAGCAGCTCGGCGAAGGCCGCCAGCTTGCTGCTGGCCAGGCCCAGTTCCGGCGCCACCAGCTGCGGATTGCAGCAGGCGCGGCGCAGCTTCATGATTTCCGCCAGGATCTGGATGGCCTTTTTCGACGCCGGCCCTTCCACCATAGCCAACTTTTCCAGCGCTTCGCGGCGCAGCGATTCGTACAGCGCCGTTTCCGGCGGCGACAATGCCACTTCCAGCACGATTTCCGTGCGCGACGGCAATTCGGACAGCACTTGCGTCTTCGTGCGGCGCAGGATGAATGGCGCGATCAGGCGGCGCAAGCGCAGGCGCGCGCCGGCCGCCGCCCGCTTGTCCTGATCCTTTTCGATCGGTCCCGCAAAGCGCAAATTGAACTGGTCGAGGGTGCCCAGCAAACCCGGGTTAATGAAGCGGAACAGATTCCACAGTTCGCCCAAATGGTTTTCCAGCGGCGTGCCGCTGGCCACCATGCGGAAGTCCCCTTGCAAGGCCATCACGGCTTGCGAGCGCTTGGTGGCGCCATTCTTGATCGCCTGCGCTTCGTCGAGCACGATCGTATGCCAGCGCACGCCGGCAAACAGGGCCGCTTCCTGCTGCAGCAAGCCATAGCTGGCCACCACCACGTCGAACGGCTGCAAGGTATCGAGCATGTCGGCCCGGTCGCCGCTGCCGAACAGTTTGATGTTCAAGGTGGGCGCGAAGCGCTGCGCTTCGCTGATCCAGTTCATGCACACGGACGTGGGCGCGACCACCAGGGTGGGGCCGTTGGGCGCGCGCGCCAGGATCAGCGCCAGCGCCTGTAAAGTCTTGCCGAGTCCCATGTCGTCGGCCAGGCAGGCGCCCACGCCCCAGTGCGCCAATCGCGCCAGCCAGTTAAAACCGGCCAGCTGGTAGTCGCGCAGGTCGGCCTGCAGGGTGCTGGGCAGTTGCGGCTGATAATCGTCGAGGGCGCGCAGGCGCAGCAAGTGTTCGCGCCAGAGTTTGTCGGCTTTCACGCCGCCCGCATCGTTGGCCAGCTCTTCCAGCGCGAAGGCGGCCAGCGGGTGGATGTGCACGCCATCGGCATGCGCCTCGCCATACGCGGCCAGCTCGGACAGGCGGCGGTGCAATTCGTCGCTGAGCGCCAGGAACTGGTTGTCGCCCAGGGCCACGAAGCGGCTTTTATTGTTCTGCATCAAATCGAGCAGGGCACGCAAATCCATCACCTTGTCTTCGTCGATCTGCACTTCGCCGCTGGCGGCAAACCAGTCCTTTTCGCTCTTGATATTGAGGCGCATCTGGCCGCTGTCGATGCGTTTCGACACGCGCATGGTTTCACCCTCGGGCCAGGCCAGCACGATGCCGTTTGGCTCCAGCGCCTGTAACTCCACCAGCAACTGCAAGCCCAGGGCAGGCTGGCCCAGCAGCCACTCGCCGTGTTCCTCTTCCGCCTCTTCCAGCACCAGGCAACGTCCGATCAGCTGGCGCTGCGCTTCGCGTTCCGCATTCAGGTCGCGCCGCGCTTGCACGGCCCGGCCCGCCACATCGGCAAACACGCTTTCGGCACCGCTGCCCGGTGCGTAATAGGCGCCGTTGTCGAGCAGCGGGCGCACGAGAATTTGCATCTTCAAACCCTGCTGGTAGGGCAGCAGGTGCACGTGCAGGCGGTGGTCGGCCGTGATGACTTCCGCGTCGCCGGCGCCGCCGCCGATATCCGATTGCACGGTGACCATCGATGAAATGGCGCCGATCGCCTGCATCACCTGTTTTTCCGCATGCAGCGGCACGGACAGGCCCAGGCCCACGATGGCGCCGATGCGCCGGTGCTCGTCGAGGATGTGCACCACGCGCAGGCGCGTCGGCGTTTCACGCTGCACCACGACGTTGCCGCCGTTGTCGGGCAATGGCGGTTGCATGCCCAGCCACAGCTGCCCCTCGTGCGACTTGATGAGCAGCTCGGGCGCGCCGGCGATCAGTTCCACGCGGGTGTCGGGATGGTCGAGCCAGAACACGAGCGGGTGGCCCACCAGCAAGATGGCGGCCTTGTCCAGCTCGATTTCATAGCGCGGCGCCGACGAATAATACTGTTTGAACGGTGCGATGCTGCCCGCCGCGCGGGCGTCTTGCGGCGTGAGGAAATCGATGTCGCCCGCCTCTTCGGCCAGGCGTTTGAGGCCCATGGCGCGGCCCTTGCTCCAGCCACCGCGCGCGTCGCGTTTCTGCTCGCGCACTTCCACGGCCGTCAGGCCGAAGCGCGGGTCGAACGCCACCAGCCACACGAGGCGCGAGACGCTGCCGATGGCTTCGGCGGGCGCGTTCTGCTGCAGGTTGATCAGCGCGCTCAGCTGGCGCTGCCACGCTTCCTGGCGCTCGAACCACGGCGCCATGTCCGTCAAGCCGTGTTGCGCCCGCTTGGACGTGGCAAAGCGCTCCTGCTGTGGCTCGCCCATCAAGCCCAGCAAGCCGGCCGCCTGCGCCGCGATCAAATCATAGCCGGCCGCGTCGGCTTGCTGCACCAACAGGCGCAGTTGATCCTTGCGTTCGCTCAATTGCGGTAGCGCCAGCCAGTAGTACAGCAAGGCCTGGAACAGCTGCGCCTGCAAGCCCGTTTCCCAGCTGCGCGTGGGGATCGCATCGGCTTGCAGCACGCCCGCACGCACCAGGCGCAAGGTATTCAACTGCTGGTAGACGATGCTGTCGTGGTTCGGCTGCGCATGCAGCGCGATATCGAGATAGGTTTCCGCGCTTTTCAGCAGCTTGGCGTCGTTGCCGCGCAGCAGGGCCAGCACGTACAGGTGGCCGCCGATGCCCGTAAAGCACAGCTTGCGCTTGCCCGCCTCCTTGCGCAGTCCTTTCAGGGCCGTGTCGAAGCCCGCCACGGCGTGCGCATGTTCGCCGCGCAACAGGGCGATGCTGCTGTCGACAAACAGCGCCTGCGGCCCCTGCTGGCCCGCCAGGTAGCGCGCGGCGGCGTCGAGTTCGCCGCACAGCAGGGCGTCTTCCGCCAGGGCCAGCGGCAGGGCGGCGCCGATATGGTCGCCGGCCGCCGTCTGGCGTGCGTGGTGCGCGCGCGCATAGCTGCGGATGGCGTGCGCCGTGGCCGGCTCGCGCGGGGCGTTGCCCAGCAGCACGGCGAGGATGTCATCCTGCAGTTGCGGCATGACGAAAGACAGCATTTCCGGCTCGAACGGGCGGCCGAAAATCTCGATCAGCGGATGCAGCTGCTGCGCTTCATAGCACGCCATGCAGGCGGCCAGGATGGCGGCCACCTGGCGCACCTCGTCGTTGCGCAACAGGGCGATGCGCAGGCGCGCCACGCCTTGCCGGTAGCTGCGCAATTCCACATAGCCATCCCAGTTGCGGCGCACGGGGTTGATGGTTTCGATCGCCTGGCACAGGTCGCGGAACGCCAGGTGCTCGATGGCGGCGCGCATGGCGGGCCAGCGCAGCTTGGCTTCGCAGGCATAGCCGCGCCCTACCACCTCGGACGCCAGCGCGTGCCGCGTCAAATGCTGCAGCATGCCCGTGACGGTGAGCAGGGCAAACGGCGTGCCGTCCGGCTCGACGATATTGGCGCGCTGCAAGTGTTCATACACGGCATGCTTGCCCACCGGCTCGCCCGCGATGGCCAGCAAGGCCAGGATCATTCGTTCGTGCTGCTCCAGGGCGGCGAATTCGTCCAGCAAGAGCTGGTCTGCATGCGGATCGGTCATGCGGGCAAGTTGGCGATATGCACGGGAGGCTCGCCGGCCGCCACGGGCAGGCCGAACACGCGCTGGTAGAAATACAGTTCCGCGTCCAGCGTGCGCACGATGTTTTCCGCCTTGCGGAAGCCGTGGCCCTCGCCTTCGAGCGGCACGTACGCGACGGGCACGCCGCGCGCCTGCAGGGCGTCGACCATCTGTTGCGACTGCTGCGGCGGCACCACCTTGTCATCGAGGCCCTGGAAGAAGATCATCGGGCGCGACAGTTTGTCCGTGTGGTGGATGGGCGAGCGCTCAAGGTACAGCGCCTCGGCTTGCGGCTGCGGGGCGATCAGGTAATCGGTATAGCGCGATTCGAACTTGTGCGAATCGTCGTCCAGGCCCTTCAGGTCGGATACGCCATAGTAGCTGGCGCCCGCCTTGAAGACGTCGTGGAAGGTCAGCGCGCACAGGGTCGTCAGGCCGCCCGCGCTGCCGCCGCGCACGATCAGGCGCTCGGGGTCGGCCAGGCCGTTGGCGGCCAGATAGCGCGCGCCGGCGATGCAGTCTTCCACGTCGACGATGCCCCATTGCCCGCGCAGCGCGTCGCGGTATTCGCGGCCGAAGCCGCTGCTGCCGCCATAGTTGACGTCGAGCACGCCGATGCCGCGGCTGGTCCAGTACTGCGTCGCCAGTTTCAAGGTATTGCTGGCCATGCTGGTGGGGCCGCCATGGCTGATGACGATGACGGGTGGTAATGTGCCTGCGGGCGCTTGCACGTCGTCATTTTTCGGCGGATAAAAGAAGGCGTGCGCCGTGCGGCCGTTGCTGCTAGGAAAACTCAAGCTGCGCGGCACGGACAGGTAAGCCAGCGCGGGCAATTGCGCGATCGACTGCGCCAGCACTTCCAGTTCGTGGTTCGACAGGTCGATGCGCGCCAGTTCCAGCGCGATGGTGGGGCTGCCGCCCAGCAGCGCGACGAAGCCGGGCCCCACGCGCAGTTCGCGGATTTCCTGGTACGGATGCGGGATCGGCTCGAGTTTCGCCTCGGCCACGCTCAATTGCGCCAGGTAGCTGATGCCGGCCTGGATATACGTGCAGACGATCTCGTCGTTGGACAGAAAACCGTACATGCTGGCGCCGAAGGTCCAGTGCGGCGTGGCAAATTCCGCTTCCATCGGGCACAGCGCCTCGATGTCGGCGCCGTGCAGGCGGTACAGATTCCACCAGCCGCTGCTGTCGGAAACGAAGTGCAGCAAGCCGTTCGGCGACCATTCCGGCTGGCAGATCGACTCGCGCGCGCCGCCGGCGATCAGGCGTGGCGAACCCAGGCTGCCATCCGCGTGCACGTCGGCCAGCCACAGTTCCGTGCCTTGCCACGGCAGGCGCGGGTGATCCCAGCTGATCCAGGCCAGCTGGCTGCCGTCCGGCGATAAACGCGGCGCCGCATAAAAATCGTGGCCGCGCGCCAGCACCGTGTCGCGTCCGTCGAAGCCGACGGCGGCCAGGCAGTTTTCCGGATGCGCGTGGCCTGCATCCGGGTGCTGCTCGCGCACGGCGATCAGGCGGGAACGGGCCGCATCGACGACGAAGTCCGCATGGCGCGTGTTGCCGCCCGTGGTGAACGCTTCGGGCGCGGCGTCGCCGCTCACGCGGTACAGGCAATTGTCGGCGAAATGCGAAAAATACACGGTATCGCCGGCCACGGCATATGCGCCGCCGCCGTATTCATGCACGCGGGTGCGCACATTGAACGGCGCCGGCGTCAGTTCATCGACCCGCGCGCCGCGCTGGCGCAGCAGGGTGTTGCGGCCCGCCTCGCTGGCGCGCCCGGCCAGCCAGAACACGTCGGCGCCATCCGCGCCGCCCAGGGCCAGCTGCGTCAGCGGCGAGGCGCCAGCGGCGACGATGGCCGCGCTGATCGGCGATGGCCAGATGCCATAAGGGGTGCTGGATGCGGTCGAGGTCATGCGGGCTCCGTGTCGTGGTGGAAAGAGGGGGCCTCCAGGCGGCGTCAGGCAGCGCGGCGGCGTGCATCATCATAATGGAAGGGCAGGCACAACGAAAGTCATCGCTGTGCGTGGCAAATGCTGCAAAGCGGCACTGGAATCAATGAAATGGCAGCGATTGGATGCGATAATACCGCTTCTCCAAGCTCGATTGCCTGCCATGCCACAATTTGCTCCGCTCCAGAATGACACTTTCCTGCGCGCCCTGTTGCGCCAGCCGACCGAGCACACCCCTGTCTGGCTGATGCGCCAGGCGGGCCGCTACCTGCCCGAATACCGCGCCACGCGCGAGCGGGCCGGCTCCTTCCTGGGCCTGGCAAAGAATCCCGATTACGCCACCGAAGTCACCTTGCAGCCCCTGGAGCGCTTCCCGCTCGACGCGGCCATCCTGTTTTCCGACATCCTGACGGTGCCTGACGCGATGGGCCTGGGCTTGTATTTCGCCGATGGCGAAGGCCCGAAGTTCGAGCGTCCGCTGCGCACGGAGCAGGATGTGAAGGCCTTGCAAGTGCCGGACCTGGAGTCGCTCGACTACGTTTTCAAGGCCGTCACGCAAATCCGCACGGAACTCAATGGCCGCGTGCCGCTGATCGGTTTTTCCGGCAGTCCGTGGACCCTGGCGTGCTACATGGTGGAAGGCGGCGGCTCGAAAGAGTTCCATACCATCAAGAAGATGCTGTACAACCGCCCTGACCTGATGCACCACATCCTGGCGATTAACGCCACTTCCGTGGCGCAGTACCTGAATGCGCAAATCGATGCCGGCGCGCAAGCCGTGATGATTTTCGATTCCTGGGGCGGTGCGCTGGCCGATGGCGCCTATCAGGAATTCTCGCTGGCCTATATGCAGCAAGTGGTGGCGCAGCTGAAACGCGACAAGGATGGCGTCAAGATTCCCGCCATCGTGTTTACCAAGGGCGGCGGCCAGTGGATCGAGCAGATCGCCGATATCGGCGCCGATGCCGTGGGCCTGGACTGGACCGTCAACCTGACGCGCGCGCGCCAGCTGGTCGGGCATAAAGTGGGCTTGCAGGGCAATCTCGACCCGGCCATCCTGTTCGCCAGCCCGGAGCAGATCCGCGCCGAAGTGGCGAAAGTGCTCAACGCCTTTGGCGCGCCGTCGGCCGGTACGGGCCACGTATTCAACCTGGGCCATGGCATTTCCCAGTTCACGCCGCCGGAATCGGTCGAAGCGATGGTGGAAGCCGTGCACAGCATGAGCCGCGCCATGCGCAGCGGTCAGTAACGCAATACCGCTTCCCCTGGCGCAGGGGCAGAAAAGGCAGGCTTCCCAGCGGAAGCCTGCCTTTTTCTTTGCTGCGCCTTAGCAGGAAATACCGACTTATGCACAATTTTTTTTGCTGCGGAAATAAGAGGCAGTTGAAAAGCCATGCCCGGGGATGCTCTGCAAGTACTTGATTATTAAGAAATAAAAAATGTCTTGTCGGACGGACTTTGTTGCAATTGATAAGGTTATTCTTCCGTTTGCCAGCCTTATTCCTTCATTGTCCACAAAGTTATCAACAGATTCTGTGGATAAAATTGAAAAGTATTTTGTTAACCGATACTTAGCGTCGATGTTCAGGTTTCACCTGAAGTGCATGTTGCACTGCATGATAATTGAACAATGTTTCGCCGCCCCGCGGGTAAAACCGAACGCTTGCCCGGCAATTGTCAACTTTGCCTCATATGGTGGCGTTTTTTGCGCAGGGCATGCATCAAAACGGTGCTTATTCCTGTATAAAAAAATCAGAAATGGTTCAGTTATGCACAGCGGCGGAAATGCCCCACGGATTTATCGCCTTCCGGGGATCAATTTTTAAGTCATTGATTTTAAATAGTTAATTTTTCTTGCGTGCCCCTCTTGACGGCGGTCAAAATTTTCTGTCCACATTTTTATGAAAGTTAATTTTGCTTTGTCCACAAAGTTATCCACAGAATTTTCTTCAGGCATGATGGCACGCTGTCCTGCCTGCTGTTAGGCGTTTGACGGACGAAACAAGTATCATGGCCCGCTGGCTTGATGCCTGACATCGCGCCGCGCCATTGACCCTGCCGCGCGCTTTTTTATAAGATAGGCCAAACCCCATGTCGCAGTGCATTTTGACGTCGTGCATCCTGAAAATCGCGCTCGACACGCCCCTGAACGCCCTGTTCGACTACCGCTGGAATGCGGCGGCGGATGCGGACGTTGCCGTGCCGCTGCCGCAAGTGGGGCAGCTGGCGCTGGTGCCGTTCGGCCGGCGCGAANGCGCGAAGTGATGGGGCTGATCGTCGGCGTGTCCGACAGCACGGATGTGCCCGCCGCAAAATTGAAGGATGTGCTGGCCGTGCGCAGCCAGCTGGCGCCCTTGTCGGAACAGTGGCTGGCGCTGGCCGCCTTTGCCGCCGATTACTACCAGCGTCCGCTCGGTGAAGTGGCGCTGCCGGGTTTACCGAAGAACTTGCGCGTGCTCACCACCGTGGCGCTGGACCGCGCCATCAAGAAGCTGGCGAAGCTGGCCGACGCGCACGACGGCACGCCGCTGAACATGCCGGCGCTCAACCCGGCCCAGCAAGAGGCGGCCGACGCCATCGGCGGCGCCTTGGGTTTCAAGCCGACCCTGCTGTACGGCGTGACGGGCAGCGGCAAGACGGAAGTGTATCTGCAAGCCTGCGCCCAGGTGCTGGCGCGCGACGAGGCGGCGCAAATCCTGATTTTGGTGCCGGAAATTAACCTGACGCCCCAACTGGAAGGCAATATCCGCGCGCGCTTTCCCGGCGTCATGCTGGCCACCCTGCACAGCAGCCTGTCCGAAGGCGAGCGCATGCTGCACTGGCTGGCGGCCCACCAGGGCCAGGCGCGCATCGTGCTCGGCACGCGGCTGGCCATCCTGGCATCCTTGCCGAAACTCAAACTGATCGTCATCGACGAGGAACACGATCCTTCCTACAAGCAGCAGGAAGGCTTGCGCTATTCCGCGCGCGACCTGGCCGTGTGGCGCGCCTGGCAATTGCAGATTCCCATCGTGCTGGGCTCGGCCACGCCGTCGCTGGAAAGCTGGCACCACGCGCAGACGGGGCGCTACCGCAAGCTGGAATTGCGCGAGCGGGCCGTCAAGAATGCGGTGTTGCCACGCGTTAAGATCCTCGACATGGAGCGCGACAAGCCGAAGGACGGCCTGACCTCGCACCTGATCGCCGCCCTGAAACTGCGCATGGAACGGGGCGAACAGTCGCTGCTGTTTTTGAACCGGCGCGGCTATTCGCCCGTCATCTGCTGCGAATCGTGCGGCTGGATCAGCAATTGCACGCGCTGCACCTCGTTCATGGTGCTGCACAAGCCCGAACACCGCTTGCGCTGCCACCATTGCAGCCTGGAACTGCGCATTCCCCGCCATTGCCCCACCTGCGGCAACGTCGATTTGCAGCCGCTGGGACGCGGCACGCAGCGCGTGGAAGAGGGCTTGCAGCAATTGTTTCCAGAGGCGCGCATCTTGCGCATCGACGCCGATTCCACGCGCAAGAAGGGCAGCGCGCAGGAAGCGTTCGACACCGTGCACCGGGGCGAAGTGGACATTTTGATCGGCACGCAGATGGTGGCCAAGGGCCACGATTTCAAAAAGCTGACCTTGGTCGGCATCTTGAATCCGGACACGGCCCTGTTTTCCCAGGATTACCGGGCCAGCGAACGGTTGTTTGCCCAGCTGATGCAAGTGGCGGGCCGCGCCGGGCGGGCCGCGCAGACGGAAGGGGGCAGCGTCAGTGAGGTGCTGATCCAGACGCGCTATGCGCGCCATCCGCTGTACGACGCCGTCGTCCACCACGATTACGACCATTTCGCCACCACCTTGCTGGAAGAGCGGGCGCAGGCGGCGTTGCCGCCGTATCTGTTCCAGGCCCTGCTGCGCGCCGAGGCGCCCGAGCTGGCGACCGCCATCGAGTTCCTGCAGGCGGCCAAGGAATGCATGGCACACCCGCAGGTGACCATCAACGACCCGATTCCCATGAGCATGACGCGCGTCTACAACGTGGACCGCGCCCAGCTGCTGCTGGAATCGCCCTCGCGGCCGGCCCTGCAGGCGTTTTTGAAAGAATGGTTAGCGGAGTTGCGCGCCATGAAGTCGCGCGTGAAATGGTCGCTGGAAGTGGATCCGCTGGATATCTGATTAGTTCAGGTAATCGCGCGCCGACTTGACGATCTGCTCGGACAGCAGCTTGGTAAACGGCGTGTCCAGGGTCCACGCATGCCAGCTCAGCGGTACATCCAGGGTGCTGCCCGGCAGCAGATCCACGAGGCGGTCCGTCGCCAGCGCTGGCGCGGCCAGGCGCTGCGGCATCAGGCCGTAGGCCAGGCCATCCTGGACGCAGCCGCGGCGCGCCGTTTCCACCGGTAAGGTGTGGTGCGGAAACGGTTCACGCATATTGAGTTGTTCAGCAAGAAAACGCGCCAGCAAGCCGTGCTGGCCCACGACGGCGGGCGCCAGTTGCACCGCCTCGGCACTAAAACCATCGCCGAACCAGTGGCCCGCAAACACGGGCGTGGCCACGCAGACATAGCGCAGCATGCCCAGCGGCGTGACGCTGGTGGCGGCCGCCGCGTCGATCGCCGTGCCCGATTCTGCCGCCACGCAGCCGAACACGGAGCCGTCGCGCACCATCTGCAGGGCGCTGTCGCTGTCGGCCAGGCGCACGTCGAGCTGGCAGCGCGGCGGCGCCAGCAGGGCCGATAAAGTGTCGGGGAACCACGTGGCCAGGCTGTCGGCATCGATGGCGATGGCGATTTCCGGCATGCTGACGCTGTTGCCCAGGTCGATGTCGAGCGACGCTTCCATCAGCTTGACGTTGCGGTGATGCACGATCAATCGCTGGCCCAGGCCCGTCGGCACGGCCGGCTGGCCACGGATGATCAGCAGGCGCCCGCTGGCGTCTTCCAGCGCCTTGATGCGCTGCGAGACGGCCGACTGGGTGATGCCCAGCGCCAGGGCGGCCTTGTCGAAACTGCCATGGCTGGCCACGGCGTCCAGCACGGCCAGCGCGCGATAATCGAGTGATCCCATTAGCTCAGCTTATAAATTTTGAAAATGATTAGTTATACTAATACATATATTGCTGCAAAGTAAAACCTTATTTTCGGCA
Organism: Janthinobacterium sp. UMAB-60; assembly: GCF_900095235.1. Classification (NCBI taxonomy): domain Bacteria; kingdom Pseudomonadati; phylum Pseudomonadota; class Betaproteobacteria; order Burkholderiales; family Oxalobacteraceae; genus Janthinobacterium; species Janthinobacterium sp. UMAB-60. The sequence continues at coordinate 141,280 of NZ_LT607493.1, read as the reverse complement.
AACGGGTAGTATCGAATGCTGTGAGCAACCTCAGTGGGATGGACAGCACGATGAAAACGATACAAGTGGACGTGGCCGTGATCGGTAGCGGCACGGCCGGCATGACGGCGCACAAGGCGGCGCGCATGCAGGGCAAGCGCGTGCTGATGATCGAAAGCGGGCCGTACGGCACGACGTGCGCCAGGGTCGGCTGCATGCCCAGCAAACTCCTGATCGCGGCGGCCGAGGCGGCCCATGCGGTGGCCGCCGCGCCCGCTTTTGGCGTGCACCCAGGCCCCGTGCGCATCGACGGCCAGCAAGTGATGGCCCGGGTGCGCAGCGAGCGCGACCGCTTTGTCGGCTTCGTCCTCGACGGCGTCAACGCCATTGCCGACGAAGAAAAGCTGCGCGGCCATGCGCGTTTTATTTCCCCCGGCACATTGCAGGTGGATGAACACACGATTGTCGAAGCGGCCAGCGTGGTCATCGCCACCGGTTCCACGTCCATCGTGCCGCCCGAGTGGCAAGCTGCCGGCGACCGGGTCATCACCAGCGACGCCGTGTTCGAGTGGACGGACTTGCCGCGCTCGGTCGCCGTGGTCGGCGGCGGCGTCATCGGCCTGGAGCTGGGCCAGGCGCTGGCGCGGCTGGGCGTGCGCGTGACCCTGTTTGCGCGCGGCAATAAGGTCGCGCAGCTGACGGACCCGCTGGTGCTGCGGGAGGCGGGCGCCGTGCTGGCGCGCGAACTCGACATCCGCTTCCAGACCACGGTGGCGCATGTGGAAAAAACGCCGGATGGCAGCGGCATCGTGCTCACCAGCCGCGATGGCGATGGTCAGGAAAAAACCGAGCAGTTCGAGTATCTGCTGGCCGCCATCGGCCGCCGTCCGAACGTGGATCACATCGGCCTGGAGACGGCGCAAATCGAGCTCGACCGCCACGGCATTCCCCTGCATGACCCGCACACCATGCAGTGCGGCAAGAGCGCCATCTTCATCGCCGGGGATGCCGACAACGCCTTGCCGCTGCTGCCCGAAGCGGCCGACGAGGGCCGCATCGCGGGCGACAACGCGGCGCGCTTTCCTGACGTCAAACCGGGCTTGCGCCGCACGCCCTTGACCATCGCCTTCACGGAACCGCAGATCGCCACCCTGGGCGCCACCTACCAGCAACTGTGCGTGAGCCACGCGGGCCGCTTTGCCGTCGGTGCCGTGTCGTTCGGCAACCAGGGCCGCAGCCGCGTAATGCTGCAAAACCAGGGCTTGCTGCGCGTGTATGCGGAGTTCGGCAGCAAGCGCTTTCTCGGCGCCGAGCTGATCGGCCCACGGGCGGAACACCTGGGGCACTTGCTGGCCTGGGCGTGCCAGGCGCAGCTGACGGTGCCCGCCATGCTCGACATGCCGTTCTACCACCCCGTCATCGAGGAAGGCGTGCGCACGGCCTTGCGCGAGCTGGCGCTGCACCTGGAAAAAGACCCGGAACACGCAGCGGGCTGCGCCGATTGCTCGCCTGGCGTCTGATGCAATTTTGATATTTACACAATTTTGTAGACAAGCGCACATGATTGCGCGATCATCGCTGCCACATTGAAATATTGATTAAAAGCAAAAAACATTTCAATTGGTACTCGCCGCTGATGCCAGGATGGTAAAAACAAGCGGGTGAAGGCGATGATGGAGACGATGTGAAAATTCGGCGCATTTACGCGGGAGAACTCGCCCTGGGCGTGGCCCTGCCCTGGGACGTGCATGGCGAGACGGGCAGTTTGCTGGCCAGGTTGGGGCATGTCATCAGCAGCGAGAACCAGATCGCATTGCTGCTGGCGCGCGGCGTCATCGCCGATACCAGCGCCGACGTGCCGCGCACGGCCACGGAAGCACCGTCGGCCCTGCGTATGCTGAACCTGGTCACGGCTGGCCTGGCCCGCGTCTTGCCGGCCATTGCCGCCGGGCAGGCGGGCAGCCACGCATCGCTGGCGCTGCTGGCGCAGCTGGTGGAAGAGGCGGTGGCACTGGACGCCGACGTGGCGCTGGCCTGCATCCTGCACAACCAGGGCGCGGGCGACTTTGCCGTGCGCCACAGCGTCGACACGGCCGTCATCACGGCCCTGCTGGCGCGTGCCCTGAAACTCGATGACGATGTGATCCGCAGCGTGCTACTGGCAGCGCTGAGCATGAATGTGGGCATGCTGGAACGCCATGCGGATTTCCAGCACAAGGCGGGGCCGCTGGACGCGCAGGAACGCGCTTATTTGCGCGCCCATCCGCAAGCGGGTGTCGACTTGTTGCGCGCGGCCGGCGTCACGGACGCCGTCTGGCTGCAAGCCGTGCTGCAGCACCATGAAAATATCGATGGCAGCGGCTATCCGCTGGGCACGCAAGGCGAGGCGATCGGCATCGGCGCGCGCCTGATCATGCTGGCCGACCGCTATTGCGCGCGCGTGTCAAGGCGCAGCTACCGCCAACCCCTGCTGCCGAATGTGGCCCTGCGCGAAATGCTGATGGCCGACAAGGCCACGCTGGATGCGCCGCTGGCCTCGCTGCTGGTGCGCGAGCTGGGCATCTACCCGGTCGGCACCTTCGTCAAGCTGTTGAATGGCGAAATCGGCGTCGTCACGCGCAAGGGTTTGAATGCCACCACGCCCCACGTGCAGTCGCTGATCGGCCCGCGCGGCGCGCGCCTCGACGTGCCGCTGCGGCGCGACACGCGCGTGGACTTGCACGCCATCCGCGAAGTGCTCAGCGCGGAGCAGGCGGGGCTGCAGTTTCGCCCCGACCAGCTGTGGGGCCGCAGCGCACGAATTTAATCTAGTTCAGCAAGCCCGCATCCAGCCGTCCTTCGAGCGCCAGTTCGCGCATGATGCGCACCGTGTCGATGTCGGATTCCTTGTAGGCGGAGCGGCGGAAGTCGTCGTACAGGGCGTTGGCCGCATCGGTGGCCGCGTCGTGGCCGTCGTCGTACTGGAAGCGCACCCACAGGCTCGCCTCATCGGGCATCTCGATGGTCATCACCAGCGAGGAGGCGCTGATATCCTGTTGCGCCGGCACTTCGTAGCGCACTTGCAGTTGCGGCACCAGCACCACCTTGTCGTTGATGACCAGCTCGCCATAGCGCAGGCTGCGCGCGAAGCCGGCATCGCAGCGCTCGCTGATCCGGCACTCGTCCAGGTGCGGCACGAACAGCCTGGGCGATTCGGCGCGCAAGACGAGGCCGCGCCAGACCTGTTCCAGGCTCAAGGTGTCGATCAGCGGGTTCAAGGGATCGTTGATTTCAATCAGGTGTTCAAATTTCATGGGACTGTCATTCGGTAAGTGGGCGCGCACGGGCGATACAGGCGGAATGGTACTCCAGGCTTGGCATCGCCGCACGCATGGCATGGGCCAAGATGGCGGCAATTAGCGAGATATCAATGCCATTGCCTGTTTTTCAGGCATGGCCCGCCATGCAATTTGCCCATGCGACGCTGTTACAATGGGCTGCTGTTCCCTGCGGAAATACCCTCGATGTCCAAAGCACCACAGTTCGGTCTGAATGCGCCCCAAAGCGAAGCGGTTACCTACCTCGACGGCCCTTGCCTGGTGCTGGCGGGCGCCGGTTCGGGCAAGACGCGCGTGATCACGCAAAAGATCGCTCACCTGATCGAAGACCGGGGCTATGACCCGCGCACCATCGCCGCGCTGACCTTCACCAACAAGGCGGCGCTGGAAATGCAGGAACGCATCGCCAAACTCTTGAAGCAACCGCGCCAGGCCAAGCAGTTGACGGTGTCGACCTTCCACTCGCTGGGCGTGAAAATCCTGCGCCAGGAAGCCAATGGCGTGGGACTGAAGGACCGCTTTTCCATCATGGACAGCGACGACTGTTTTTCCCTCGTGCAAGACCTTGCCATTACCACCGATAAACAGGTGATACGCGGTATCCAGGGCGCCATGTCCTTGTGGAAAAACGGCCTGATCGACCCGGACATGGCGCTGGCGCAAGCCAAGGACGAGGACGAGGCGAACGCGGCGCGCATCTACCGCAGCTATGTGGCCACCTTGTCCGCCTACCAGGCCGTCGATTTCGACGATCTGATCCGCCTGCCCGTGGAACTGTTCCGCAACAACGGCCCCGTGCGTGACAAGTGGCAGCGCCGCCTGCGCTATCTGCTCGTCGACGAGTACCAGGATACGAACACCTGCCAGTACGAACTGGTGAAACTGATGGTGACGGGCATCGGCAAGAAGCCGATGTTTACGGCCGTGGGCGACGACGACCAGGCCATTTATGCCTGGCGCGGCGCCACCGTGGAAAACCTGAAAACGCTGGAGACGGATTTCCCCGACTTACGGGTCATCAAACTGGAGCAGAATTACCGCTCCACCATGCGCGTGCTGAACGCGGCCAATGCCGTCATCGGCAACAATCCTAAATTGTTTGAAAAGTCGCTGTGGTCGGAACACGGCCTGGGCGAGCCGATCAAGGTGCTGGGCATGCAGACGGACGAGCAGGAGGCGGAGCAGGTCGCCATCATGATCTCGGCCGACCATTTCGAACGGAAAAATAAATTTTCCGATTATGCGATTTTGTACCGGGGCAATCACCAGGCGCGCATCATCGAGCAGTGTCTGCGCAAGGAACGCATCCCGTACACGATCTCCGGTGGCCAGAGTTTCTTCGACAAGGCCGAGATCAAGGACATCATCAGCTACCTGCGCTTGCTGGCGAACGAAGACGACGACCCGGCCTTCATTCGTGCCGTGACGACGCCGCGCCGCGGCGTGGGGCAGTCGACTTTGGAAGTGCTGGGCGCGTTTTCGGGGCAGTGGCAGTGCTCGCTGTTCCAGGCCGTCTTTAAAGGCGGCATCGAGGCCAAGCTGACGGACCGCCAACTGGGGCCGCTGCGCGATTTCTGCAACTTCATCAACGATCTCGAATCGCGCGCCAGCCGCCCGGGTGCGGCAGGCAGCGGCGACAACGCGGCCGAAGTGCTGGACGACATGATGAAGGAAATCCACTACGAATCGTATCTGTACGATGCCTTCGAGGAACGGCAAGCGCAAAGCAAGTGGCAGAACGTGCTGGAATTCGTCAACTGGCTGAAGGAACGGGGCCGGGGCGGCAAGGACCGCGACGGCGAAGAAAAGAACGTGCTGGAACTGACGCAGATGGTGGCCCTGATGACCATGCTCGAAGGCAAGGACGAGGAGCAGGACGCCGTGCGCATGTCGACCCTGCACGCGTCAAAGGGTCTGGAATTTCCGCACGTGTTTCTGGTGGGCGTGGAAGAGGGGATCTTGCCGCACAAGGGCGACCCTGATGCGCCGGCCGAAACCATCGCCGCGCGCATCCAGGAAGAGCGGCGGCTGATGTATGTGGGCATCACGCGCGCCCAGCGCACCTTGCACGTCACCTGGTGCAAGAAGCGCAAGCGGGCGGGCGAGCAAGTTCATTGTGACCCGTCGCGTTTCATCAAGGAAATGCAACTCGATGTGGGCGACGCCGTGCCGACGGAAGCGGAAATCATTTCGCCGAAAGAACGTCTGGCGCGCATGAAGGCCTTGCTGGCCACGCCGAAAGTTTAATTAGAGAACGTTCAGGCTTCCACGGCGCCGTCCGGCGTGGTTTTGGGCACGATGGTCAGCTGCATGCCCAGCGCATCGAGCATCTTCAAAATGGTTTCGAAACGCGGCTTGCTGCCTTCGCGCAAGGCTTTATACGCGCCTTCGCGCGTGATGTCGGCCCTGGCCGCCACCTTGCCCATGCCGTAGGCGCGCACCACGTCGTTCATGGCGGACTGGAACAGCTCGGCGTTGCCGGTGGCGACGATTTCGCTCATGTAGGCGGCCACGGCGGCTTTGCTGGTCAGGTGTTGCGTTGGGTCAAATTTGCTCAGGCCTAATGCTTCCAGGTCGTCGAGGTCGAAGGTGTCATGGTCGCTATGTCGGTGCATTTTTTTCGTGCTCCTGTGGATGCCGCCGCCGCTTTCTTCAGGGCCGCCTGCCGGGCTTTCAAGTCCTTGAGTATCGCTTGCGCCTGCTTGATGTCGCGCCGCTGGCTCGATTTGTCGCCACCCAGCAGCAACAAGATCAGGGTGCCCCGATTGGTTTCGTGAAAGTACACGCGCCAGCCCGGTCCCGTCTGTAAAAAGTGCAGTTCGCACACGCCTTCGCCCACTGGCCGCCAGTCGCCCTTTTTACCATGTTGCAAATGCTTGATGCGCGCATCAATGGCGGCGGCCGCCACGTCATGCAGGGAATCTTCCCAGCGCCGGTATTCGGCCGTCTTGCGCGTATCGATCAGGTCAGGCAAAGTGGATACGTCCATTGTAATCGTTTGTTCTCATTCGTCAAGCGGTTTGATTCAGCCATCAGGGAAGAATAGGCAGAAATGGCCACCTGACCGATGGGGAATGGACGAGGTTTGTGCTGGCTCACGCCGCTGCGGCGGTAGAATGCCGCTTTCAGTCAGGAATCACCGAGAGCACCATGGACAATGCAGAACAGATGGAAACACGTTTCGTCGATATCGAAATCAAGCTGGCGCAGCAGGAAGACCTGGTCGAGTCGCTGAACCAGATGGTGTACCAGCAGGGCAAGCGCATCGATCAATTGGAAGCGATGCTGCACAAGCTGGGCGAACACGTGCGCGACGGGGCGCAGCAGGCAAACGGCGGACTGGTCAACGACCGTCCGCCGCACTATTAATCAAGGGAATTGCCTGGGGACTGTTGCTCGTCCAGCGCGATCCATGCCGGCAACTGGTGCTTGCGCCGGTCGCGGGCATAGACGCTGGCCATGGCGATGCCAAACAGGCTGCCTGCCGCACAGGCCGCCATCAGCGCCGCCAGGGGTGATAACGGGGTGGCGGCATCGGGCCGCGACCAGAAAAAAAACCACATGATCAGGCCCCAGAACATGCCGAACCAGAGTCCCATGCCGAGCGCGGTACGCAGGAAAGACTGGAAATGCGGCGGCGGAACCTGCACGCTGGCCTTCCACAACAGGCGTATCAGCGGCGGCGCATAGTGGCTGCGGGCCATGCCCGTGTTGCTCAACAGTTCCAGGGCGCGTGTCTTGCGCTGCTCAAAGCTCATGGATTCTCCGGTTGCCGAATGGATACTATATGCGATACAGGTCAGCTGAGTATTGATATTTTGCATTGCATATCCGGAGAGCCGGGCATGAAAACCTTTCATGTATGGGCGTATCGCTACCATCGGTAGTTGCGGGTGACGCAAGTGTGTCAGGCTGTTATTATTTCAGGCTGGCCCGCGACACAATCGCGGCTCTCTTGCGTTTCTTGAAAGAAGACATGACCCGTCCAACAATGCTCGTCATCGCCGCCAGCCTGATGCTGGCGCCAGCCGCCGCCGCTTTTGCCGCTACCGCGGCCTTGCCTGCCTCGAACCCGTTTGCGCAGGCCAGCAGCCTGCCATTTCACTATCCACCGTTCGACAAGGTGCAGGATGCCGATTACGCACCCGCCTTTACGGCAGGCATGGCCGCCAACCTGGCGGAAATCGACGCGATTGCGAATAACCGGAAGCCGGCCACGTTCGATAACACCATCGTCGCCATGGAACGCTCGGGCCAGCTGCTGAGCCGCGTGCGCACCGTGTTTTCCGTGATGTCCGGCTCGAACACGAATGAGACGATCCAGGGCCTGGAACGCGAACTGGCGCCGAAGATGGCGGCCCACAGCGACGCGGTCATGCTCAACGACAAACTCTTCAAGCGCGTCGACAGCCTGTACGCCAAGCGCGACAAGCTGGGCCTGGATGCCGAATCGAAACGCCTGCTGGAACGCTATCACACGGACTTCGTGCGCGCGGGCGCCAAGCTGTCGGCGGCGGACAAAGAAAAGCTGCGCGCCTACAACGGCCAGCTGGCGGCCCTGTCGACCAAGTTCGCGCAAAATGTACTGAAGGAATTGAACGCCTCGGCTGTCGTCGTCGATACGCGCGAAGAACTCGACGGCCTGTCGCCGGCCGCCATCGAAGTGGCCGCCGGCCTGGCCAAGAAGCGCGGCCTGGATGGCAAATACGTGATCGCCCTCGTCAACACGACGGGCCAGGCGCCGCTGTCGCTGCTGACCAACCGCGCCGTGCGCGAACGCATCATGGCCGCTTCGCAAGCGCGCGGCAGCCGTGGCGGCGAGTTCGACAATACCGCCGAAGTGCTGGCACTGGCAAAGCTGCGCGCCGAACGTGCCGCGCTGATGGGCTACCCGAACTACGCGGCGTATTCGCTGGAAGACCAGACGGCGCACGACACCACCGCCGTGAACGCCCTGCTGGGCGAATTGGCGAAGCCGGCCGTCGTCAATGCGCGCCGCGAAGCGGACGATATCCAGAAGGTCATCGATGCAGGCAAAGGCGGCTTCAAGGTGGGCGCCGCCGACTGGGCTTTCTATAGCGACAAGGTACGCGCCGAACGCTACAACTTCGATGAGACGCAATTAAAACCGTACTTTGAAATGCACAGCGTCTTGACCCGTGGCGTGTTCTTTGCCGCCGGTAAATTGTACGGCTTGACCTTCAAGCAGCGCACCGACTTGCCCGTCTACACGGCCGACATGCTGGTGTACGACGTCTTCAATGAAGACGGCACGCAGCTGGCCATTTTCACGCTGGACCCTTACGCGCGCAGCAACAAGCGCGGCGGCGCCTGGGCAAATGCCTACGTGGGCCAGTCGAGCTTGCTGAACCGCAAGCCGGTGATTGCGAATAACCTCAACATTCCGAAGCCGGAAGCGGGCCAGCCGACCCTGATGACGTTTGACGAAGTCAACACCATGTTCCACGAATTCGGCCATGCGCTGCATGGCATGTTTTCGAACGTGAAATACCCGCGCTTCGCCGGCACCAGCGTGCCGCGCGACTTCGTCGAATACCCGTCGCAAGTCAACGAAATGTGGGCGCTGTGGCCGGAAGTGCTGCAAAACTACGCCAAGCACTACCAGACGGGCGCGGCTATTCCCGCCGAACTGCTGGCCAAGGTGACGGCGGCCGACAATTTCAACCAGGGCTATAAAACCACGGAATACCTGGCGTCGGCCCTGCTGGACCAGCGCTGGCACCAGCTGACCCCGGCACAGATCCCCACCGACGTGCTGGCGTTTGAAAAAACCGCCTTGACGGACGCGGGCGTCGATTTCGCCCCGGCGCCGCCGCGCTACCGCACCACGTATTTTTCGCACGCGTTCGCGGGCGGTTATTCGGCCGGCTACTACGCGTATCTGTGGTCGGAAAAGCTCGATGCCGATACGGTCGAGTGGTTCAAGGAAAACGGCGGCCTGACGCGCAAGAATGGCGACTGGTTCAGAGCCAAGTTGCTGTCGCGCGGCGGCAGCGCCGATGCGCTCGACATCTACCGCAACTTCCGCGGCCGCGATGCGAAGATCGAGCCGCTGCTGCAACGCCGTGGCCTGAGCGTTAAATAAGCCGGCAAGTAATCGGGTGATGCCGGCGTCAAGGCCGGGTCAATGAAAAAATGGCTGCCAAGCAATTGGCGGCCATTTTTATTTGGCGATTTTAATTATAAACCGTGGTAAACCGCGCATTTGGCGTGCTGCACCACAGGATCACCCATGTTGGATGACGCCTGTGTAACAGACTGCTATGATCTGCCACTGGCCCGCGACGCGATCGCGGTTCTTCCCGCGCTTCCTGAAAGATGTCATGATCCGTCCACAACTGCTCGTCATCGCCGCCAGCGTCATGCTGGCCCACGCCGCTCCTTCCGCCCTGGCCGCCGCCGCACCTGCCGCCGCCATCAGCGCCCAGAATCCTTTGCTCAAAGTCAGTCCGCTGCCATTCCAGATGCCGCAGTTCGGCCTGATCAAGGATGCTCACTATGCGCCGGCGTTTGCCGAAGGCATGAAACGCCAGTTGGCCGAAGTCAACGCGATTGCCAGCAACCGCCAGCCGGCCACGTTTGAAAACACCATCGTCGCGCTGGAGCGCACGGGGCAGCTGCTGCACCGCGTACAAAGCATCTTCAGCAACATGACGTCGACCAATACCAATGCCGTGCTGGAAGCGGTGGAAGTGGATGTGTCGCCCAAGCTGGCCGCGCATGGCGACGCCATCACCCTGAACCCGAAACTGTTTGCCCGCATCGACACCCTGTACGCCAAGCGCGACAAGCTGGGCCTCGATGCCGAATCCTTGCGTCTGCTGGAACGTTATCACACGGATTTCGTGCGCGCCGGCGCCAAGCTGTCCGATGCGGACAAGGAAAAACTGAAAGCCTATAACGCCGAGCAGGCGGGCCTGGAAACGGCCTTCGCGCAAAACGTGCTGAAGGAAACGAATGCCAAGAGCCTCGTCGTCGACACCCGTGCCGAACTGGCCGGCATGACGGACAGCGATATCGATACGGCCGCCGCGGCCGCCAAGGAACGCGGCTTGACGGGCAAGTTCGTCATCGCCCTGGTCAACACCAGCGGCCAGCCGCCATTGGCCGTATTGACGGATCGCAAGACACGCCAGCGTTTGATGGACGCTTCGCTGAACCGGGGCAGCCAGGGCGGCGAGTTCGACAACCGCGCCATCGTGCTGAAACTGGCCAAATTGCGCGCCGAACGGGCCACCTTGCTCGGTTACGCCAATTACGCCGCCTATTCGCTGGAAGACCAGACGGCCAAGACGACGACCGCCGTCAACACCTTGCTGTCGGAACTGGCGAAACCGGCTGTCGCCAATGCGCGCCGCGAAGCGGCCGACCTGCAGCAAGTGGTCGATGCGGAAAAAGGCGGTTTCCAGGTAGCGGCGGCCGACTGGGCCATCTACACGGACAAGCTGCGCAAGCAACGTTTCAACTTTGATGAAAACGAGCTGAAACCGTATCTGGAACTCAACAGCGTGCTGAACAACGGCGTCTTCTTTGCCGCCAATAAACTGTACGGCATCAGCTTCAAGCAACGTACTGATTTACCGGTGTACAACCCGGACGTGCGCGTCTACGACGTTCTGGATGCCAACGGCAAGCCGCTGGCCCTGTTCATCGCCGACTTCTATGCGCGTGGCAACAAGCATGGCGGCGCGTGGATGAATGAATACGTGTCGCAATCATCGCTGATGGGCACGCATCCCGTTGTCGCCAACCAGTTGAATATTCCGAAGCCACCGGCCGGTCAGCCGACGCTATTGACGTTCGATGAAGTGACGACGATGTTCCACGAATTCGGCCATGCGCTGCACGGCATGTTCTCGAACGTGAAATACCCGCGCTTTGCCGGCACCAGCGTGCCGAGCGACTTCGTCGAGTATCCATCGCAAGTCAATGAAATGTGGGCCGTCTGGCCGGAAGTGCTGCAAAACTATGCCAAGCACTACCAGAGTGGCGCGGCCATGCCGCAGGAATTGCTCGACAAGGTCACGGCGGCGAAGAAATTCAACCAGGGCTTCATGACGACGGAATATCTGTCGGCGGCCCTGCTGGACCAGCGCTGGCACCAACTGGCGCCGAGCCAGATTCCGACCGACGTGCTGGCCTTTGAAGCGGCATCGCTGAAAGACGCGGGCGTCGACTACGCGCCCGTGCCGCCGCGCTACCGCACCAGCTACTTCTCGCACAGCTTCTCGGGCGGCTACTCGGCGGCATACTATGCCTACCTGTGGTCGGAAAAGCTGGACGCCGAATCGGTCAACTGGTTCAAGGAAAACGGCGGCCTGACGCGCAAGAATGGCGACTGGTTCCGCAGCAAATTGCTGTCGCGCGGCGGCAGCGTCGATGCGCTGCAACTGTTCCGCGACTTCCGCGGCCGAGATGCCACCGTGGAACCATTGCTGGAACGCCGCGGCTTGAACGCGAAGTAAGCCGTCCTCATCAGAAGCTTGCGTTGCGTTGACATGGCGCACGCAAGCTTTCTGTGCCGGCGGCGTAGAATTGAGTAAGATGTAAATGAAGACGTAACCAAGGCAGTCGAAAGAGTATATGAGTCAGCAAGATTTGAATGGCATCACCCTGGAAGGTATCGTGACGCGCCTGCACGCCCACTACGGTTGGGACGGCCTGGCCAAGCACATCGATATCAATTGCTTCATCAGCGATCCCAGCATCAAGTCGAGCCTGAAGTTTTTGCGCAAGACCCCGTGGGCCAGGAGCAAGGTGGAACAATTGTTCCTGGACACGCAATTTACTGACTGACAGGAAAAAGATATGGATAGCAAACTCAAGGAATCGCTGCAACAGCTGCATTCGACACTGGCAACCAGCGGCCCCGTCGATGAAGAGCTGCATGGTTTGCTGCAAAAACTCGATGTCGACATCAAGTTGCTGATGGAAAAGCGCGCCGCGCAGGCACAGGACGAAGAGTCGACCACGTATGGGCTGGCCGAGCGCAGCCAGGAATTGTCGGCCAAGTTTGCCGTCAAGCATCCGAAACTGGAGCCGGCGCTGCGGGAACTTGGCGAGATTCTCGCCAATATGGGGATCTGATGTAACCCGGGGAAAAGCTGGGGTCAGACCCCCGAAGGGTCTGACCCCAAGGGCCTTCTTTCCCCAAGTGATTGAAAAATAAACGTTTTTTGTACTGAAATCCAACAGTAAAAAGCAGGCCGTCAGGTTGGAAATGGCCAATTCCGGTACAATCCGTACCCTATGAGCTCCCCTACCAATTTATTCGCGACCGTTCCCAAGCGGTCTGCCCGCGCTGCCGTGGCGCCTTTCCTGCCGATGTCGCGTGCCGAGATGGACGTGCTGGGCTGGGACCAGTGCGACGTTATCCTCGTCACGGGCGACGCCTACATTGACCATCCGAGTTTCGGCATGGCCCTGGTTGGCCGCCTGCTCGAAGCGCAAGGTTACCGCGTTGGCATCATCAGCCAGCCGGACTGGCTGTCGGCCGACGCCTTCCGCATCCTCGGCAAGCCGCGTTTGTACTATGGCATTACCGCCGGCAACATGGATTCCATGGTCAACCAGTACACGGCCGACCGCAAGATCCGCTCCGACGACGCCTACACGGCGAATGCCGAACCGAATAAACGCCCGGACCGCGCCGTCACCGTGTACGCCCAGCGCGCGCGCGAAGCGTATCCCGACGTGCCGGTGGTCATCGGCAGCATCGAGGCGTCGTTGCGCCGCATCGCCCATTACGATTACTGGTCGGACAAGGTCCGCCGTTCCGTCTTGCCCGATTCCAAGGCCGATCTGTTGATCTTTGGCAATGCCGAACGGGCGCTGGTCGACCTGACGCACCGTCTGGCCGCCGGCGAAAACATCAAGGATATCCGCGACTTGCGCGGCACGGCCTTCATGGTGCCGGCCGGCTGGCTGCCTGGCGACGACTGGGGCGTGCACAACTCCACCCGCGTCGACGTGCCCGGCAAGGTCGATCCGCACTACAGCCCGTATGAGATGGTGCAGGAAGACAAGACCGCCTGCGCCACGGAAAATGCCTCGAAATCGGCCGAAGTCATCAAGCCTATCCGCATCATGAGCCGCGAAGAGCGCCTGGCCATGGCCAAGGAAAAGCATGACAAGACCGTCGTGCGCCTGCCTGCGTATGACGTCGTCAAGGATGACCCCGTCATGTATGCGCACGCGTCGCGCGTGTTCCACCTGGAATCGAATCCCGGCAATGCGCGCGCCATGGTGCAGGCGCACGGCGAACGCGACGTGTGGCTCAACCCGCCGCCGCTGCCGCTGGCCATGGACGAGATGGATGGCGTGTACGACATGAATTACGCGCGCGCCCCGCACCCAAGTTACGGCAAGGCGCACATTCCCGCCTGGGAAATGATCCGCTTCTCCGTCAACATCATGCGCGGCTGTTTCGGCGGCTGCACCTTCTGCTCGATCACGGAGCATGAAGGCCGCATCATCCAGAGCCGTTCGGAACCGTCGATCCTGCGCGAAATTGAGCATATCCGCGATAAAACCAAAGGCTTTACGGGCACCATTTCCGATATGGGTGGTCCGACGGCGAATATGTACCGCCTCGCTTGCAAGGACAAAGAGATCGAAGTGTCGTGCCGCCGCCTGTCCTGCGTGTATCCATCGATCTGCGTCAACCTGGGCACCGACCACAGCAAGCTCATTTCCCTGTACCGCAAGGCGCGCGCCATTCCCGGCATCAAGAAAGTGCTGATCAGCTCGGGCTTGCGCTACGATCTGGCCGTGCGTTCGCCCGAGTACGTGAAGGAACTGGTGACGCACCACGTCGGCGGTTTGCTGAAGATCGCGCCCGAGCACACGGAAGAGGGCACTTTGTCGAAGATGATGAAGCCCGGCATCGGCGCGTATGACGAATTCAAGGAAATGTTCGACCGTTTCTCGCTGGAAGCGGGCAAGAAGCAGTATTTGATCCCGTACTTCATCGCCGCCCATCCGGGCACGACGGACCTGGACATGCTGAACCTGGCCCTGTGGCTGAAGAAAAACAATTTCAAGCTGGACCAGGTGCAAACCTTCATGCCCACGCCGATGGCCATGGCCACGACCATGTATCACACACGCAAGAATCCCTTGCGCAAGGTCACGGCTGACTCGGAAGTGGTGGAAACGGCGCGCAGCGGCAAGATCCGCCGCACGCACAAGGCTTTCCTGCGCTACCAGGATCCGGCCAACTGGCCGATCCTGCGCGAAGCGCTGGTCAACATGGGGCGTGGCGACTTGATCGGCAATGGCGACAAGCACTTGATTCCTGCCTGGACCTCGTCCGAGTCGGGCGGCCTGGCCGCAGGCGAACGCAGCCGCCAGACGCATGGCGCCGGCACGCCGGACAAGTTCAAGGTCACGCCAGGCAAGAACCGCATCGCCCTGGGCGGCACGGCTGCCGCGCCGAAAGCCTCGGCTGCCGAATCGAAAGTGCGGCCCTCGATTTTGTCGACCATCAAGACGAAGGCCAAGCCGGCCGTCGTGCCGATGGGCCGTGGCAGCAAGCCGCCCGCCAAGGGCGGCCATGCTGCGCCGGCACGGGGCGGGCGCAAGTAAACTGCCCTCTGCGCCTCGGGCATCGCCTGAAAACCCGGCAACGCGGACTGCGTTGCCGGGTTTTTTGCTTTCCGCGCACCAAGGTGGTGCGCGAGATGTCCTTGGCGGCAGGATTTTTACCAATATTTAAAAATTGAATAGAGCAAAAGGCAATTTTCTCTTGTGGCAACTTGCTGTTTGAAAATATACTCGTTGCATATTTAGCCGTACGGCAACAAAGCTGCCATTCTGGCAAGCGATACAGGCGTACGGCGTCAGCGTTGATATGAAAAGAGATGCCAATTGAAATGCCTTTCCTGCCAGGCCGAGAATAAACCGGGCGCAAAATTCTGTTCTTCCTGTGGCACGACGTTTGCCGTTGCCACCACCGTTGCCGCCCCGATGCCAGGCAAATCCTGTGGCCAGTGCGGCCATGATTGCAAGGCCGATGCCAGATTCTGCCCCAAGTGCGCGTTCAGCTTTGCCGTGGCGCCGGTGACGGCGCCGGAGCCGGTCGCCGTACCAGTGGAAGACGTGGTCGCCGAAGCTGCCCCGGAACCCGTTCCCGTTTTCATCCCGGAACCGGTCGCGCCGCCACCGCCGGTGCTGGAAAAGCGCCGTGCCGATCCTGTGCCCGCCCCTGCGCCGGAACCGGAAGCCATTCCCGCACGCGTGCCGGACAGTGTTCCCGACACGCCGGTTGACAGCCCGACAGGCGGCAACCGCATGAAGCTGATCGCCGCGGCGGTCGCCGTGGTGGTGCTGCTGGGCGGTGCGGGCGCTTACTATTTCTTGTCAGGCAAGCCGCCTGTAGCGGCGCCGGAATCCGCGCCAGGCTTGCCGGGGCAGGAGGACGCCGCGTCTGCCGCCGAGCAGCCGCTGGCCATCAGCGACCCTGTGCTCGATGGCGCCGCGACGGCTGACTTTGCCGCGACACCTGCTGCGGCTGCGGACGAACCCGCGCCAGTGCCGGAGGCCGTTCCCGTTCCGGCGCCCGAGCCAGCACCCGAGCCAGCACCGGCACCCGTCGCGGAAAAGCCGGCAAAACCCGTCAAGGTGACACCGCCGGCCGCGCCTGTGAACAAGGCTGCCGGCCTGGAAAGCGTGATCACGGAGAGCCTGTCGGAAGCGAGCCACTGCATGAGCCAGCGCAAGTACGACTGTGCCATTGCCAACGCGAATGCCGTGTTGCGCATGGACAAGGGTAACCGTTACGCGCTCGACATCAAGCGCAAGGCGAAAGACGCGCAAGACAAGGCGCTGTCGCAAATCCAGATCGAGTAAGCCGCGCTGCTTGCCTTCCCCCTATTTTGTTCCTCCCGGAGAATAACGTGAAAAACTTGAAACAAATTGCCAAGCCCATGGTAGCCCTGCTGGTCGTGTCCTCGATGCTGGCCGGCTGCGCCGCGCCGGGTGGCCCTGGCGCCACCGGCACCACCACCGCAGGCACGGAAGCGGCCAGCGGTGAATGCAATACGGCCATGCTGGCCGGCATCGGCGCCGTCGTGGGCGGCTTGCTGGGCGGTGGCACGAATACCGTGCGCGGCGCGGCCCTGGGCGCCAGCCTGGGCGCACTCGCCTGCGTGGCCTTGAATTATCAAAGCCAGCAAGTCAAGACGTCGCAGCAAGTGCAGGCCGACTACAAGGTGGCCAACAAGGGCAAGCTGCCCGAGCAGTCGACACTGGTGAAGTATGAGACGGCCTTTACGCCGTCCTCCGTCCGTCCGGGCCAGAAGGCGCAGACCAATTCGTATATCGAAGTGGCCGCCGGCACGCGCGATCCGAATCCGCTGGTGGAAGAAGAATTGAGCCTGTACAAGCCAAATGGCGACCTGATCAAAACTGTGCGCAAGGTCGTCAGCAGCAATAATGGCAGCGGCGCCTACAAGGGCGGCTTCTCGATTCCCATGCCCGAAGGCGTACCGCAGGGCATTTACCCGGTGCGCACGGCCCTGTACCTGAATAGCAAGCGCGTCGGCGGCCAGGACGTCAAGCTGCAGATCGTCCAGCGCCAGGCGCCTGCGAGCGAGCTGCAACTGGCGCTGGCCTACTGACACATCAATACCACGGGACGGCCAGGCAGGCCGTCCCATCCCGATTTCCCCCTTCCAGGCCAGACATGACTATTTCCACAGAAGCACATAAACCTCTTCCCTTTTCCTCCGCCGTGGGTTCGCTGATCGAAGCGACCGATGCCATCAAGAACTTCCGCGCGATTGTCCTGCTGGCCCTGACCTTCATCGGTGCCGTGCTCGTCGGTGGCGTGCTGATGATGCTGGCCGGCGGCATGAACAGTGCCGTGCTGGCCTTTCTGGGCGGCCTGATGGCCTTCCTGGTGATGTTTTACGGTTCCAACGCCGTGGGCATCCTGCTGATGCGCGATGCGCAAGGCCAGCCTGGGATGAGCCTGGTTGATGCCGTGCTCGTTTCGCTGTACACCAGCCACCGCCTGATCGCGGTCGTCTTCCTGGAATTTCTGATCGTGCTGGCGGCCATGTTCGCCATCGCCATCATCTTGTTCGTTTGCAAGATTCCCGTGCTCGGCCCCGTGCTGTACGCGGTCGTCTTCCCCTTGTCGGCCATCGTGCTGGGCGTGCTGGTGTTTGCGCTGTTCTACGTGATGCTGCCGCTGGCCGGCCCTGCCGCCTGGTCGGGTGCCAGCGTGTTCCAGATCATTGCCCGCCTGAACCAGATCGTGCGCACCAAGCTGGTGTCGGTGATCCTGCTGGAAGTGCTGCTGTTCATGATGACCTCGTTTGTGGCCCTGCTGATCTTTGGCGTGCTCGGTGCCGGCGTGTCGCTGACCACGGGCATGTCGGCTGGCATCCTGGGCCTGGGCAGCCAGATGAACATGTACACGCTGGCCTCGGGCCTGGGTGGTGGCGGTGGTTCCGGCTATATCATCGCTGCCGGCCTGGGCGGCGGCTTGCTGATGGCGGCCGCGGCCGTTGTGCCTGGCCTGATTTTCACCAAGGGCGTATGCATCATTTACCTGAACGCCACGCGCAATGTCGATTTCAGCGCCTCGGAAGCGAGCCTGAACGAAGGCCTGGCCGTGGTCAAGAAAAAGGCCGAGGAAGCGCGTGAACGTGCGCGCACCCTGGCCGAGCAGGCGACGGCCCCAGCCGCTCCGGCAGCTGCGCCAGCTGACAGCCTGCAATGCCCGAACTGCAAGGCACCGGTCGCGTCCGATGACGTGTTCTGCGGCGAATGCGCGCATAAACTCAAGTAAGGCACACCATGGCTCACTTCTGCACCAAATGCGGCACCGCCCATGCCCCGGACGCGCGCTTTTGCGATGAATGCGGCAAGGCCGTCAACGCGGCACCGGCGCCTGCGCCCGCACCAGTACCGGCATCTGCAGCAGCCGCGACGCCGGTGCTGTCCGGCGTGAAGCGGCGCCACATCATGATCGCCGGCGGCGTGCTGGCGGTGGTCATCGTGGCCGGCGGCGCGCTGGCGTGGCTGCTGGCGCCGGAAGCGGCCTCGGCCGGCAGTTTCAGCCGCGCCATCGATGCCCATCTGGCGGCCGACGAGGCGGTGCGCGACAAGTTGCTGTGCCTCACCAACTTGCCGTACCAGAAGGAAGAGATCCGCGTGGCCTCGTACGACAGTTCCACTCGGCAATGGCTGGATATCCTCGTGCGTAGCGGACTGTACAGTGCACCCGTGGAACAAGGCAGCGGTGGTTGGGTTGCGCAATCGCAATTTGTCTACGCGCTGGCCGCACCGGGCAAGGCGGCTTTGCGCGGCGACAAGCTTTGCGTGGCCAAGGGCGTGAAAGTGGCCAAGGTCAGCGGCTACGATCAGGTGCGCGACCTGGGCGCACAGCACGTGGCGATGGCCAAGGCCACGCTGACGCTGACCGATGAGGCGGCGTGGTTCGCCAAATCGCCGGACCGCGCACTGATCCTGCAACGCCTGCCGGACGGCGACCTGGAAGTGCGGTTGCCGATGGCGCTGGTCGACAAGCAGTGGCAAGTCATCGACGAAACGCAGATGAGCCAGGCGGCCTTGACCGGTGCGATAGGCAAATCGCCGGCCGTGCAGGGCGCGGGCATGCTGGACAAGCTGAAAAGCGCGTTCAGCTTTGGCGGTCACCCGGCGGTGGGGAAATGGCAGGCGGCGATGGGCAATGTCCTGGAATTTACGCGCGACAGCGTGATCAATAACGGAACCTCGACCAAGGCCACCTTCACCACCAACGGCAATACCGTGACGATCACGCCGCAAGGCGCGGGCGATGCGGCCATGGATATTATCGTCAGTGACGATGGCAGCACGGCGCAGATCAGCATGGGCGGCATGCGGGTGACAACCCTGCGGCGCATGCGCGATTAAACGGCGAGCCAGGCGGCGCAGCGTGCCGCTTGGCAGCGTTCCTGAGCCCGGCCATGCCGGGTTTTTTTTCGCCCGCCCGCAGGCAACGGCGCGCACGCCAATTTATCTTGACATCAAGATAGTTCGCGCCCACACTGGACTTTTATCTTAATGTCGAGATAGTTGCATGGCCTCTTCTTCTGCCCGTCCCGCCTGGGGCGACATTCTGCTCACGGCGCTGGCGCCCCTGATCTGGGGTTCCACGTATATCGTCACGTCCGAACTGCTGCCGCCCGACCGGCCCTTCACGGCGGCCCTGATCCGCGTGCTGCCGGCCGGCCTGCTGTTGCTGCTGCTGATGCGGCGCCTGCCCGCGCGGCGCGACTGGGGCCGCGTGCTGATTCTTTCCGCGCTCAATATCGGCGTGTTCCAGGCGCTGCTGTTCGTCGCCGCCTACCGCTTGCCGGGCGGCCTGGCGGCTGTGGTGGGCGCCATCCAGCCGCTGCTGGTGATGGGCCTGGCCTGGGGCGTGGAAGGGCGCCGTCCGGCCCGCCTGGCCTTGCTGGCCAGCGTGCTGGGCGTGGCCGGCATGGGCGTTCTGTTATTGTCGCCGCGCACCGTGTGGGAACCCGTCGGCATCGCCGCCGCGCTGGGCGGCACGGCTTGCATGGCGGCCGGCACGTATCTGACACGGCGCTGGAAGCCGGACTTGCCCGTGCTGGCGCTGACGGGCTGGCAATTGCTGCTTGGCGGCCTGATGCTGGCGCCCGTCGCCTGGCTGGCCGACGCGCCGCTGCCGGCGTTATCCGTGCAGCAAGTGCTGGCCTACGCCTACCTGTGCCTGGCCGGCGCGCTGCTGGCGTATGCCTTGTGGTTCCGCGGCATCAGCCGCCTGTCGCCCGTGGCCGTGTCCTCGCTGGGCTTGCTCAGCCCCCTGATGGCTGTCGTGCTGGGCTGGGCCTTGCTGGGCCAGGCCATGACGGGTTGGTCGATGCTGGGTTTGCTGTTGGTGCTGGCCAGCGTGCTGGCCGTGCAGTGGGCCAGCGCCCGTCCCGCAACAAACGCCTGACCTCTGCGCATTTCCCCTCGGCAGGCCGATCGCATCGGCCTGCCTGCTTCCCTCTGAACGTATCCCTTTTGCTGCACCGCACATACTGTTTTGCTTGCACTGATGTGTGGCATTGAGGCACTATTCGCTTCGCGCAAACGTTTGCGCGCAATGAAATTCCATAAAAGCATGCTCTACACGTGCTTGACCAACAACTCTGGAGACGCCCATGACATCCCGTATTCGCCTGAAAATGATTGCCGCCGCTGTCCTCGTGTGTGCCTTGCCCGCCGTGCCGGCGATGGCGCAGACACCTGCCAAACCGAAGGTGGCGCTGGTGATGAAGTCGCTTGCCAATGAATTTTTCCTGACCATGGAAAATGGCGCCAAGGCGCACCAGAAGGCGAATGCCGCCAAGTACGACTTGCTGTCGAACGGCATCAAGGATGAAACGGATACGTCGAGCCAGATCAAGCTGGTCGAGCAAATGATCGTCTCGCGCGTCAACGCGCTGGTGATTGCCCCGGCCGACTCGAAAGCGCTGGTGCCGGTGCTGAAAAAAGCCATCGACGCGGGCATCATCGTCGTCAATATCGACAACAAGCTCGACGAGGGCGCCCTGAAAGAGAAGGGCATCAGCGTGCCGTTCGTCGGCCCGGACAACCGCAAGGGCGCCAAGGTGGTCGGCGACTTCCTGGCCAAGCAGATCAAGAAGGGCGATCCCGTCGGCATCATCGAAGGCGTCTCCACCACCTACAACGCGCAGCAGCGTACCCTGGGCTTCCAGGATGCGATGAACGCGGCCGGCGCCAAGGTCGTCAGCGTGCAGTCGGGCCAGTGGGAAATCGCCCCTGCCAACACGGTGGCCGCCGCCATGCTGAACGCCAACCCGAATATCAAGGCCTTGCTGTGCGGTAACGACAACATGGCCATCGGCGCCATTTCCGCCATCAAGGCGGCCGGCAAGACGGGCAAAGTGCTCGTCGTCGGCTATGACAACATCAACGCCATCAAGCCGATGCTGGCCGATGGCCGCGTGCTGGCCACCGCCGACCAGTTCGGTTCGCAGCAAGCCGTGTTCGGCATCGAGACCGTGCTGAAAGCCCTGGCGCAGAAGAAGAAACAGGCCGAGCTCGGTGGCGCCATCGAAACCAAGGTCGAACTGGTCGCCAAGGGCGCCAAGTCCTGATCGTTTGATCCCGCCGGGGTTGGCGCCCGCTTGCTCACCGAGCAGGCGCAGCCGGCCCCGCCGCCACTACCGCGGAGTTTTATCATGCCCATCGACATACCCCCGGCGCCAGCCGCCATTCCCCTGTTAACGCTCGATAACATCGGCAAGTCCTATGTCGGCCCCGTGCTGGGCGGCGTGGGCTTGCGCTTCGCCGCTGGTCAGGTGCTGGCGCTGACGGGCGAGAACGGCGCGGGCAAGAGTACCTTGTCGAAGATCATCTGCGGCCTGGAGCAAGCCACCACGGGCACCATGCTGCTCGACGGCAAGCCTTACCAGCCCGCCTCGCGCGGCGCCGCCGAGGCGCTGGGTATCCGCATGGTGATGCAGGAACTCAATCTGATTCCCACGCTGTCGATCGCGGAAAACCTGTACCTGAAAAACCTGCCGCAGCGTTTCGGCTTCATCGACCGCACCCGTCTTGAACGCGACGCGCGCGAACAGATGGACAAAGTGGGCCTGGGCGGCCTCGACCCGTGGACCTTGGTCGGCGAGCTGGGCATCGGCCACCAGCAAATGATCGAGATCGCGCGCAATTTGATTGGTTCCTGCCGCCTGCTGGTACTCGATGAACCGACGGCCATGCTGACGCACCGCGAAGTGGAATTGCTGTTCCTGCAAATCGAGCGCCTGAAGGCCGACGGCGTGTGCATCATCTATATTTCCCACCGCCTGGAAGAACTCAAGCGCGTGGCCGACCGCATCGCCGTGCTGCGCGACGGCCAGCTCGTGTGCGACGACGCTATCGCGGGCCACTCCGCCGCCGACCTGGTCAGCCTGATGGTGGGCCGCTCGGCCGACGATGCCGTCGACCTGAGCGGGCGCACGTTAGGGGCGCCGCTGCTGCGCGTGCGCGGCCTGGCGCGCGGCAAGGTGGTCAAGCCGACGTCGTTCGACTTGCGTGCCGGTGAAATCCTCGGCATCGCCGGCCTGATCGGCTCGGGCCGCACGGAATTGCTGCGTTTGATCTTCGGCGCCGACCGCGCCGACGCCGGTGACGTATTCCTCGGCGACAGCGAAGTACCCGCTGCCTTGCACTCGCCGCAGGCGGCCGTGAAAGCGGGCATCGCCATGATCACGGAAGACCGCAAGGGCCAAGGTTTGTTGTTGCGCCAGTCCATCGCCGTCAACACGACCCTGGCTTCGCTCGATACCGTCAGTGGCGCCGGCTGGCTCAACGACGCGGCCGAAGCGACGGTGGCCGACGATTACATTGAGCGCCTGGGCATCCGCTCGCGCAACAGCGCGCAAACGGTGGCGGAATTGTCCGGCGGCAACCAGCAAAAAGTGGTGATCGCCCGCTGGCTGTACCGCGACTGCCCCGTGATGTTGTTCGACGAGCCCACGCGCGGCATCGATATCGGCGCCAAGTTTGATATTTATCAGGTGCTGGCCGAACAGGCGCGCCAGGGCAAGGGTCTCGTCATCGTGTCGAGCGACTTGCGCGAACTGATGCTGATCTGCGACCGCATCGCCGTGATGAGCGCGGGCAGCATCGTCGACACCTTCGAGCGCGGCGCCTGGAGCCAGGACGCGCTGCTGTCGGCCGCCTTCTCCGGCTATTTGACCCCCACTTCCACTCCAGCTGCGGCCTGATCCGCCGGAAAGATTCCCATGACCACCCATTCCTCTCCTTCGTATCTGCAGCGCAGCCTGGCCGACCTGAAAAACTATGCGGGCCTGATCGGCGCCCTGGTCGCCATGTGCGTGCTGTTCTCGTTTGCCAGCGAAAACTTTTTTACTTTGGCTACCCTCAGCACCCTGTCGAACAACATCCCGACCCTGGTCGTGATGGCGGTCGGCATGACGTTTGTCCTGATCATCGGCGGCATCGACCTGTCCGTCGGCTCCGTGATGGCGCTGGCCGCTTCCGTGCTGTCGCTGGCCGTCGTGCACTGGGGCTGGCCCGTGTGGAGCGCGGCCCTGCTGGGCATGTTCGTCGCCGCCCTGTGCGGCGCGACGACGGGCCTCATTTCCGTCGGCTGGCGCATCCCCTCGTTCATCGTTTCGCTGGGCGTGCTGGAAATGGCACGGGGCTTGGCCTATCAAGTGACCAATTCGCGCACGGAATACATCGGCAGCGCCGTTGACGGCATCAGCTCGCCGATCGCCTTCGGCCTGTCGCCCGCCTTCATCGCTGCCATCGCCATCGTTGTGATCGGCCACCTGGTGCTCACGCGCACGGTGCTGGGACGCCACTGGATCGGCATCGGCACGAATGAAGAAGCCGTGCGTTTGTCCGGCATCAATACGAAGCCGTCAAAAGTGCTGGTGTTTGCATTGATGGGCTTTCTTGCCGGCGTGGGCGCGCTGTTCCAGGTCTCGCGCCTGGAAGCGGCCGACCCGAATGGCGGCGTGGGCATGGAATTGCAAGTGATCGCCGCCGTCGTGATCGGCGGCACCAGCCTGATGGGCGGGCGCGGTTCCGTCATCAGCACCTTCATTGGCGTGTTGATCATTTCCGTGCTGGAAGCGGGCCTGGCGCAAGTGGGTGTATCGGAACCCGTGAAACGCATCGTCACGGGCCTGGTGATCGTCGCCGCCGTGGTGCTCGACACTTACCGACGCCGCGGCGAACGCGCATAATCGCAACAGAAGGCGCGTTTCATGGCAACCATCAAGCAAGTGGCGCAGGCGGCGGGGGTGTCGTTTACCACCGTGTCGCACGTCCTCAACAATACCCGCCCCGTCAGCGACGCGGCGCGCCGCGCCGTGCTGGCGGCGGCGGAGCAATTGCATTACGTGCCCAGCGCGCTGGCGCGCTCCTTGCGCAGCCGCAGCACGGGCACCATTGGCCTGATCATTCCCAATAATACGAATCCGTATTTTTCGGAAGTGGCGCGCGGCATCGAGGACAGTTGCTACGCGGCCGGCTACAGCGTGATTTTGTGCAATTCCGATGACGACCCCGTCAAGCAGCGCGATTACCTGAACGTGCTGCTGACCAAGCGCTGCGACGGCCTGATCCTGTCCGCGCTGGCCGACAGCGATGGCGAATTGCTGCGCAAGATGAAGGTGCCGGCCGTGCTGCTCGACCGCGCGCCCAGCGACCTGTCCATCGATGCCGTGGCCGTCGACAACCGCGCCGGGGGATCCTTGGCCGCGCGCCATTTGCTGGGGCTGGGACGCCGGCGCCTCGCCTGCATCGCCGGTCCCCGCGAGGTGAGCATTTCCAACGAGCGCATCGCCGGCGCGCGCGGCGCCATGGCGGACGCGGGCGTGATCCTGGCCGATGCCCTGTGCCGCCATAGCGATTTTACGAGCGCGGGCGGTTATGCGGCGGCGCTGGACTTGCTGGCACTGCCCCAGGGCGAGCGCCCCGACGCCTTGTTCTGCTGCAATGATTTGATGGCCTTTGGCGCCTTGCGCGCCGCCGCCGAGCGCGGCATCGCTGTGCCGGCGGAACTGGCCGTCGTCGGCTTCGACGATATCGACCTGGCCAGCTTCGTGCATCCGGCCCTGAGCAGCGTGGCGCAAAATACGCGCGAGCTGGGCCGTATCACGGCCGCCTGCCTGCTGGCACGCATCGCCGACCCCGCCTTGCCGCGCCAGCAGCGCAGCATCGCCCCCGCATTGCACGTGCGCGGCTCCAGCGCGGCCGCCGCGCCTGTACCTTTTACTTCTCCTGCAACTGAACTGATGGGAATGACATCATGATCGTGGTTATCGGCAGCATCAATATGGACCTGGTCTTGCGCGTGCCGCGCATGCCCCTCCCCGGCGAAACCCTGACGGGCGGCGCGTTTCGCACCATTCCTGGTGGCAAGGGTGCCAACCAGGCCGTCGCTTGCGCGCGCCTGAGCGGCAAAGTGGCCGCCGGCGGCCAGCAAGTGGCCATGGTCGGCTGCGTGGGCGACGACGCGTTCGGCGCGACGTTGCGCGCGGCCCTCGTGGGTGACGGCATCATCGACAGCCACATCACCACCTTGCCGGGCGTCGCGTCCGGCATCGCTTCCATCCTGGTCGACGACAACGGCCAGAACAGCATCGTGATTGCCGGCGGCGCCAACGATTTACTGAGCCCCGCGCACATCGATGCGGCCAAAGGGCTGATCGAACAGGCGGACATCGTCGTGCTGCAGCTGGAAACGCCGATGGCCACCGTTGTGCACGCCATTAGACTGGCCCGCTCGCTGGGCAAGACGGTGGTGCTGAACCCGGCCCCGGCCGCCAGCCTGCCAGAAGGCGTGCTGGAACTGGTCGACTACCTGATTCCGAATGAAATCGAAGCGGCCATGCTGGCCGGCGTCAGTCCGGACGGCGCGGATGCCAAGGCGCTGGCGGCCGCGCTGCAAAAGCTGGGCAGCGACAACGTCATCATTACCCTCGGTTCCAAGGGCGTGCATGCGGCCCTGTATGGCGGCGATTTCACGTTCCCGGCCGAGGTGGTGCAAGCGGTCGACACGACGGCTGCCGGCGACACCTTCATCGGCGGTTTTGTGGCGGGCCTGGCGTCCGGCATGGACGAGGCCGAAGCGATTGGCCAAGGCCAGCGCGCGGCCGCCTGGAGCGTCACCAAGCCCGGTGCGCAAACCTCGATTCCCCACTTGCACGAGCTGTTCTGAGACCATGAAAAAAACACCGCTGCTCAATATTGCGCTGTCGCAACTGATCGCATCGCTCGGTCATGGCGACATGCTCGTCATCGGCGACGCGGGCTTGCCCTCGCAGCCGGGCGTGCCCCTGATCGACCTGGCCCTGACGCGCGGCATTCCCGGCTTCATCGATACCGTCAACACGGTATTGAGTGAAATGCAGGTGGAATACCATTTGCTGGCCAGCGAATTGCCGCAGCATAATCCGGCCATGGCGGCGCAGGTGGCGGCCCTGGCCTTGCCCGATGCGCGCCAGGTGACGCACGAGGAGTTCAAGCAATTGAGCAAGGGCGCGCGCGCCATCGTGCGTACGGGCGAATGCAGTCCGTATGCCAACATCATATTGGTGGCAGGCGTCGTGTTCTAGCGCAAACAAATGCCAGATTGTTTGCCAAAAACATCAACGTTATTGTTTTTAGTGAAATAATTATCCATCGGCAAAAGGGGCGGCTACAATAGCCGTACCCTGCCAGCCCGGCAGCTTCCTGTGGTGTCCTGCCATGCCGATGAAAGCATTCGACGCTTTCCGCTGCTGTTTCATTCTGCTGCTGTGCCTGGCCACACAAGCCCGCGCGCTGGAGCCTATCTCCCTGCAGCTCAATTTCACGCACCAGTTCCAGTTTGCCGGCTATTACGCGGCCATCGAGCAAGGTTATTACCGCGAGGCGGGCCTCGAGGTGACATTGGTCGAAGGCAGCGGCGTGCCGCTTGCCGAGGCGGCCGTGCTGACGGGCCAGGCCGACTATGGCGTAGGTAACAGCACCTTGTTGCTCAGCCGCATGGCCGGCAAGCCCGTGGTGGTGCTGGCCGTGGTGTTCCAGCATTCGCCCAGCGTGCTGCTGATGCGCCAGCATGGCGGTGCGCCCGATGTGCGCAAGCTGGTGGGGGCGCCCGTGATGATCGGTGCGGCCAGCGACGTGGCAGGCGCATTCGATGAAGTCTCGCTGTACCTGCGGAAAATGGGCGTCGCGCCGCAGCAGATGCGCCACTTGCCGCCCAGCTACCGGATCGGGGATTTGATCGATGGCAAGGTCGACGCGATTGCCGCCTATTCCACCAACGAACCGGACTACCTGGACCGGGCGGGCTTTCCCTATTACCAGTTTACGCCGCGCACGGCCGGCATCGATTTCTACGGCGACAATTTGTTTACCAGCGAGTACGAACTGCGCCGGCACCCTGAGCGCGTGAAAGCGTTCCGCGCGGCCAGCCTGCGCGGCTGGCAATACGCGATGGCGCACCGCGAGGAAATGGCGGATGTGATTCACGTCAAATACAGCCAGCGCCATGACCGCGATCACCTGCTGTACGAGGCGCAGCAGATGGAATTGCTGCTGCAGCCCGTGCTGGTGGAGCTCGGCTACATGAATCCCCAGCGCTGGCAGCACATTGCCGACACCTATGCCGCCATGGGCGTGCTGCCGCGCAATGCCACGGACAGCCGCGCCTACCAGGGTTTCCTGTACCACCCTGTGCCGGGCGCGGATCTCGGCTGGTTGTACCTGTCGCTGGGCGTGGCGGGCAGCTTGCTGGCCGTGTCGGCTGCCTTTCACTTCAGCAACCTGGCGCGCGAGCGCCGCCGTACCGAGGAAACCATCCGGCAAGGGGAATTGCGCTTTCGCACCATGTTCGAGGAAGCACCGATGGGCATCGCCCTGATCGATACCGTGAGCGGACAGTTTCTGGATATTAATCCGCGCTATCTGGCCATCGCCGGGCGCAGCCTGGAAAACATGAAGCAAACGAGCTGGATGGAGATCAGCCATCCCGACGACGTGGCGGGCGAGCAGGCACACGTGGCGCAGCTGCTGGCGCGGCGCATGCCGGGCTTCCGCCACGCCAAGCGCATCGTGCGTCCCGATGGCGACGTGGTGTGGGTCGATGCCTCGGTGACGGCCATCGCCACGGCGCGCCACGGTGGGCCGCACCACCTGTGCATGCTGGAAGACGTGACGGACAAGCGGCAAACGGAAGCGCTGATCTGGCAGCAAGCCAATTTCGATACCCTGACGCAACTGCCAAACCGGCGCATGTTCCACGAGCGTTTGCGCCTGGCGCTGGCCCAGGGCCGGCGCGATACGAGCCGCGTGGCCATCCTGTTCATCGACCTCGACCATTTCAAGGAAGTCAACGACACCCTCGGTCACCACCAGGGCGATATCTTGCTGATCGAAGCGGCGCGGCGCATCCGCGTGGGCGTGCGCGAGACGGATACGGTGGCGCGCCTGGGCGGCGATGAATTCACGGTGATCCTGTCCGATCTCGATGATCTGCAGCAAGTTGACCGCATCGCGCGGCAGATACTCGACGGCTTGCTGGCGCCGTTCTTGCTGGGGCAGGAGCAGGCGTTTGTCTCCGCCTCGATCGGCATCACCTTGTATCCGGACGACGCGGGCACTATCGAGGACTTGCTCAAGCATGCGGACCAGGCCATGTATGTGTCGAAAGGCGCGGGGCGCAACCGCTACAGCTATTTCACGCCCGCCATGCAGGTGGCGGCCGTCAACCGCATGCGCCTGGGGGCGGACTTGCGCACGGCCTTGCGCGAACAGCAGATGCAGCTGCATTACCAGCCCATCGTCGAGCTGCACAGCGGCAATATTGCCAAGGTGGAAGCCTTGCTGCGCTGGCACCATCCGCAGCGGGGTGTGGTATGCCCGCCGGATTTTCTGGCGCTGGCCGAGAGCAGCGGCTTGATCGTCGACATCGGCGACTGGGTGCTGCGCACGGCGGCCGCGCAACTGCTGCGCTGGCGCGCGCAGGGGCAGGCCATCGGCTTGCCGGGGCTGCAACTGTGCCTGAACCAGTCGCCGCTGGAGCTGCAGCGCGAAGTGGAGGCGCCCGGCACCTGGCTGCGCCAGTTGCTGGCGCTCGATGTGCCGGCTTCGGCCATCGTGCTCGACATGCGCGAAGATGCGCTGCTGGGCGCCGGCAGCGGCAGCGGCATGGCGCAGCGGCTGCAGCACTTGCGCGAGGCGGGCCTGCAGATCGCCTTGGACAACTTCGGCAGCGGCCCCGCTTCGCTGACCCAATTGCAGCAGTGCGGCATCGATTACCTGAAGCTCGACGGCGTGCTGGTGCGCAAGCTGGCGCCCGGGGCCAGCGAACTGGCGCTGTGCGAAGCCATCGTCACCATGGCGCATAAACTGGGCTTGCAGGTGATCGCCGAAGGGGTGGAGACGCCGGAGCAGCGCGCGCGGCTGCTGGAAATCGGCTGCGATTTTGCGCAAGGCGAGCTGTTTGCGCCGCCGCTGGCCATCGAAGCGTTCGATGCGCTGCTGCACGCCCGGCGGCCCTTGCACCCTTGAAACAGGCATGTCCTGCCACCAGATGTCCACTGGCCCTGCGGGACAGGGCTTCCGGTCTGAACGGGCTTATACTCGACGGGCTGGCGCCTGCACCCGGCTCCAGCTGTCACCGGTTCGCGTCATGAACCGGGCGCGCAGGCAACTCTTCTTCCATTCACTCAACTCGAGGTGACCTCATGGGCATTTTCAGCAATATCTACAATAAAATCTTCCACCATGCGTCCGACGCTGCCCCGGCAGCCACGCCAGCGGCCGCTACCGATGCGCCAGCGGCACCAGCAGCAGTTGCTGCTGCACCAGCGGTTGCCGTGCCGGTGGTGGACGTGGAAGTGGTGCTGGTCGACCTGGCCAGCAAGAACGCGGAAACACTCAATTGGCGCACGTCCATCGTCGACCTGATGAAACTGCTTCAACTCGATAGCAGCCTGGCTTCGCGCAAGGAACTGGCGCAAGAGCTGCACTTCACGGGCGACACCAACGATTCGGCCAGCATGAACATCTGGCTGCACCGCCAGGTGATGATCAAGCTGGCGGACAACGGCGGCAAAGTACCGGAAGAACTCAAAAATTAAAGACCCGGCGGCAGGAAGGGGAACCCTTTTTGTCGCTGTTCAATCCTGTGGGAACTGCCTATCATGGAGTTCCCATCATGTAGCGATAGCTAAAACCAATTGAAACTATTGTTACAATCAATTTTGCATATGGGCTAAAACCCCTTACACTAGAGTCTTACTGATTCACCACACGAGAGGAAATGATTATGTCGCTCATCAATACCCAAGTTAAACCATTCAAGGCAACCGCATTCCACAATGGCAAATTCGTCGACCTGACGGAAGCATCGCTGAAAGGCAAGTGGTCGGTATTCGTGTTCTACCCAGCCGACTTCACCTTCGTTTGCCCAACCGAACTGGAAGACCTGGCCGATCACCACGCTGAATTCCAGAAGCTGGGCGTCGATGTCTACGGCATCTCGACCGACTCGCATTTCGCGCACAAAGCATGGCACGATACCTCGGACGCGATCAAGAAAGTGCAATACGCACTGATCGGCGACCCGACCGGCACCCTGTCGCGCAATTTCGAAGTCATGATCGAAGAAGAAGGCATGGCACTGCGCGGTACCTTCGTCATCAATCCAGACGGCTTCATCAAAGTGCTGGAAGTGCATGACAACGGCATCGGCCGTGACGCGTCGGAACTGTTGCGCAAAGTCAAGGCAGCTCAATACGTTGCCGCTCACCCAGGCGAAGTTTGCCCAGCCAAATGGACGGAAGGCGCAGCAACGCTGACCCCATCGCTGGACCTGGTTGGCAAGATCTAAATCTTGAAGCAGCAAGCAGCAAACAAGTAGTTACCGCGATGCCGGACCGGGTGTCCGGCCCGGCATTCGCCTAAATATTTGTAGAAAAGGAAAAAAATCATGTTAGACGCAACCCTCAAAACCCAACTGAAATCCTACCTGGAAAAAGTGGTGTATCCGCTTGAGCTGGTCGCTTCTCTCGATGACAGCGCAAAAGCCCGCGAGATGAAGGAATTGCTCCAGGAGATAGTCCTGTTGAGCGACAAGATCACGCTGGTCGAGCGCCTTGACGCCGGCGTACGGGTCCCGTCGTTCAGCATCAACCGTACCGGCTCCGATATCGGCGTGCGTTTCGCCGGTGTGCCGTTGGGCCACGAATTTACCTCGCTGGTGCTGGCGCTGCTGCAAGTGGGCGGCCACACCATCAAGTTCGACGATGCCGTGATCGAGCAGATCCGCAACCTCGACGGCGATTACGAGTTTGAAACGTTTATTTCGCTCTCCTGCCATAACTGCCCGGAAGTGGTGCAGGCCTTGAATGCCATGGCGGTGATCAACCCGCGCATCAAGGTCACCACCATCGATGGCGGCGTGTTCCCGCAAGAAGTGGAAGAACGCCAGATCATGGCCGTGCCGATGATGTTCCTGAATGGCCAGCACTTCGGCCAGGGACGCACGAATGTCGAGGAAATCCTCGCCAAGCTCGACACCAATGCCGGCGCCCGCCAGGCGGAAGCTTTGAGCAAGAAAGATGTCTTTGATGTACTGATCGTCGGTGGCGGTCCTGCCGGCGCGGCAGCGGCCATCTACGCGGCCCGCAAAGGCATCAACACGGGCGTGCTGGCCGAGCGTTTCGGCGGCCAGACCCTCGACACCATGGCCATCGAGAATTTTATTTCCGTCAAGGAAACCGATGGTCCGAAGTTCGCCATGGCGCTGGAACAGCACGTCAAGACCTATGACGTCGACATCATGAACACCCAGCGCGCCACGAAGTTGACGCCGGGCAAGCTGATCGAGGTCGAAACGGCGAATGGCGCCGTGCTGAAAGCCAAGACCGTGATCCTGGCCACCGGCGCCCGCTGGCGCGAAATCAATGTGCCGGGCGAGAAGGAATACCGCAACCGCGGTGTCGCCTACTGCCCGCACTGCGATGGTCCCTTGTTCAAGGGCAAGCGCGTGGCCGTGATCGGCGGCGGCAACTCGGGCGTGGAAGCGGCGATCGACCTGGCCGGCCTGGTAAAACACGTGACCCTGATCGAGTTCGGCGCGGAATTGCGTGCCGATGCGGTGCTGCAACGCAAGCTGCACAGCCTGCCTAACGTGACCGTGATTACCTCGGCGCAAACCACCGAGATCCACGGCGACGGCAAGATCGTCAATGGCCTCAGCTACACGGACCGGGTCAGCGGCGAGTCGAAGAAGGTCGAGCTGGAAGGCGTCTTCGTGCAAATCGGCCTGGTGCCGAACACGGAGTGGCTGAAAGGCACGGTCGCGTTGTCGCGCCACGGTGAAATCGAAGTGGACGCCCGCGGCCAGACCTCGATCCCCGGCGTATTTGCGGCCGGCGACGTCACCACGGTGCCGTACAAGCAGATCATCATCGCCACCGGCGAAGGCGCCAAGGCAGCCCTGTCCGCCTTTGACCACCTGATCCGCTCGGACGACGAGGAAGTGGTTGAAGAAGCCGCAGTGAAAGAAGCGCTGACGGCGTAAGCTGTCCAGCCGCAAAAAAAACCGGAAGCACCGCAAGGCGCTTCCGGTTTTTTTACGTGTAGAGGGAACTTGGCTGCCCGCGTACAGGGGATTGGCGGCTACATACACCTGAACGCCGTCGACGGGCATGTCCTTCGGCGCCGTGTTGTGGTCGTGGCTGCACCGGGATCGCCGGTTTTTGCAACACGGCATCGTAAGCGGTCCTTGGCCGATCTGCAAAGTTGTATTTCCTGTCTATATTTCCACCGTGGCCGCCAGCGGCACGTCCGGCGCCAGGTGGCTGCTCAGCACGATGCACTGGCGCGCCAGGCGGGCCGGGTCGGACAGGCGCGCGCGCAGGTACGCCATGGCGGCCGCGTCTAGGCCATTGAACGGCTCGTCGATCAGCAGCAGGCGCACGGGCAAGGCCAGGGCCAAGGCCAGTTGCAGCTTTTTGTGCTGGCCCAGCGAGAGGGCGGTGATGCTTTGCTGCAAGGTTGGCAGCATGGCAAACGCGCTCAGCTCGTCGTTCAGCAGCGACTGGTCGCTGCCAGGGTACAGGGCCAGGTGCAGGTCGAGAAACTCGTGCACTTGCAGCCAGGGCAGGGTGGGTAGGTCGCCGCCGCAATAGAACGCTTGCGCGCGGTAGGCCAACGGCCTGAAACCGCTGTCGATGTCGTCCAGGCGGATGGCGCCGCGCGCGGGCAGCAGGGCGCCTCCCGCCAGCTTCAGCAGGGTCGTCTTGCCGGCCCCGTTCGCCCCCCGCAGCCAGGTGACGCCGGGGCCGAATTGCTGGTTGAACCCCTGGAAGACGCTGTGCGTGGGGAAATGAAAATCGAGGTGTTCGATGTGCAGCACGGGAGAAGAAACATTCAATTCCATAATTCGCTTCCGATGGCGCTCAAGGCAAGGATGGAGAAAACGATGAGGGCAACGCGGCCGCGCGCCGTGAGGCGGGGCAGGCCGACGATGGCCAGCAGGGCCGCGCTGGCCGTGAGGGCATACACGCTGGTGACGCGCTGCTGCAAGGCGGCGGGGTTCATGTTGTACAGCAAGACAGCGCCCGCCAGCAGCACGGCAAACGGCGGCAGCAGGCTGGCGGCGCAAGCCAGGCGCGTCAGGGCCGTGCTGGCCAGGGGCCAGGCGTTCAGCACGGGGCGCAGCACGGCGATCTGCTCGCGCACGGCCTTGTCGCCCCGGTCCGTCACAATGATCAGGCTGGCGCTGGCCAGCAAACCGAGCAGCGGCGCGGGCACCAGGGGCACACGCAGCAGCCAGGCCAGCATGCTGGCGCCAGCCATGACCAGCAGCACGCTTTGCTGGATGCCGATCACATTCTCGTTGCGCCAGAACGGCAGCCAGAACAGCTGGCGCCACACGAATACGCCGCGCCAGCGGGGCCGTTGCGGCACATAGGCCGTCATCGTGGGCGGGCGTGCGCCTTGTGCGGGACGCGGTGCGCGCAGGCGCTGCGCCACGATGAGCGTGCTCAGCAGCCAGGCCAGCAGCCAGGCGCCGATGGTGGCGGCCATGCCGGGCGCGACAACCGGGCGTAGCCAGGGCGGCGACTGCAGCAGCCAGATGCTGGCCGAGACGGCATAGGCGAGGCCCAGCGGCAGCATCAGCAGGCCGGCCACGGCGAAATCGGCTTGCCAGCGCAGGCGCGGCGGCAAGGGCAGCTGGCGCAGCCAGGCGGCGGTATGCGCCGGCAGCAATCGCTTGCGCAGCAGCCAGGCGGGCAGGCAGGTCAGCAGGACTTGCGCGCTGACCACGCCCAAGACGGCAGGCCAGGGCAGGCTCACGGCAAGAAAGCCGGGCAGGGCGATGACGCTGAGCAGACCCAGCAGGACGGGACCGGCCAGGAACACGAGGATTTCCATGGAACTGGTCACGCTGGCGGCAAATTGCAGCAGGGCGTGATGGGCCAGGCGCAAGCGCAGGGCGAGGTAGGGGGAAAAGCTGCGGGGCAGGCGCATTGTGGTGTAGCAAAGTCGGCGGTGCGACAGATTCTAGAGCATTTGCTGTCCAGAATGGGAAAAGCCCTTCGGTTCCAGGAACCAAAGGGCTTTTCTTTTATTGGCGGAGCGGACGGGACTCGAACCCGCGACCCCCGACGTGACAGGCCGGTATTCTAACCAACTGAACTACCACTCCAAGCTCGTATGATCTGTGTTGCTGATCCATGAAGCACTGGATAATTTTCTGTATTGGTGGTGGGTGCTGAGAGGCTCGAACTCCCGACCTACGCCTTGTAAGGGCGCCGCTCTACCAACTGAGCTAAGCACCCGCATACCCAGAAAACTATCCCGACGTTTGTCACCACGTCTGGAAGAGGCACTATTATAGGGGGCGCTTTCCTGCTTGTGCAACTATTCTTGGGGGCGAAAAGCAGTTTTTTTGCTGAAAAGCGCAAAAATGTTCAAGGGAGCGAGTATTGACGTGTTTTCTGGTTCGGAAATGGGAAAAGCCCTTCGGTTCTGGGAACCAAAGGGCTTTTCTTTTATTGGCGGAGCGGACGGGACTCGAACCCGCGACCCCCGACGTGACAGGCCGGTATTCTAACCAACTGAACTACCACTCCAAGCTCGTATGATCTGTATTGCTGATCCATGAAGCACTGGACAGTTTTCTGATTTGGTGGGTGCTGAGAGGCTCGAACTCCCGACCTACGCCTTGTAAGGGCGCCGCTCTACCAACTGAGCTAAGCACCCGTTGCTTGTCTCAGAAAACTATCCCGACGTTTGTCACCACGTCTGGAAGAGGCGCTATTATAGGATGGCTAAAATCCTTCTGCAAGCGCTTTTTTTACATTATTGGGTAATACCCCATTGCGACAGCATCCACGCCATATTGAACGCATTCTCGGCAATCGCGTTATAGCGCCCCGACGCACCGCCGTGGCCGGCGCCCATATTCGTTTTCAGCAGCAGGGGATTGCCGTCCGTTTTATACGCGCGCAGCTTGGCCACATATTTTGCCGGTTCCCAGTACATGACCTGGCTGTCGTTCAGGCCCGTCGTCACCAGCATGGCAGGATAATTCTTGCGCGCAATGTTGTCGTAAGGCGAGTAGCTGAGCATGTAGTCGTAGGCCGCCTTCTGGTTCGGGTCGCCCCATTCCAGGTATTCCCCTGTCGTCAGGGGCAGGCTGGCGTCCATCATGGTGTTCATCACGTCGACGAAGGGTACGGCCGCGTGCACGGCGTGGAACAGCTCGGGGCGCATGTTGACGACGGCGCCCATCAGGAGGCCGCCGGCGCTGCCGCCCTGGATGATGAGGCGATTCGGGCTGGTCCATTTTTCGCGCACCAGGTAGTCGGCGCTGTCGATGAAGTCATTGAAGGTGTTTTTCTTCTTCATCAGCATGCCGTCCTCATGCCAGGCTTCGCCCATGTCCGTGCCGCCGCGGATATGCGCTTGCGCATAGATGACACCGCGGTCCAGCAGACTGAGGCGGGCGAGGCCAAAGCTGGCTTCCGTCGAGATGCCGTAGGAACCATACGAGTACAGCAGCAGCGGCGCGGAACCGTCGAGCTTGACGCCTTTTTTGTAGATGACCCACAGCGGCACTTGCACGCCATCACGCGCCTTCACCCACAGGCGTTGCGTGGTGTAGCGGCTGCCATCATAGCCGCCGACGATTTCCTGCTGTTTCAGCACCGTGCGCTTGCCATCCTGCATGCTGACGTCAAGCACCGTGGGCGGCGTGACGGGCGACTGATACGACATGCGAAATTGCGTGGCGGTAAACTCTGGCGTGCCGGCCGCCGTGGCCAGGTAGACGGGGTCGTCGAACTGCACCGTTTTCCAGTTCTTGTGCGCAAAATCATAGATGCGCGCGCGGTTCAGGGCACGCGCCTTTTCCATCACCACCAGGTAGCCCTGGAACACGTCGATGGACTGGATCACGGCGTCCTTGTTGTGCGGCACGACGGGCTTCCAGTGCTTCGGCTGCGGGGCGCTCAATGGCGCGCTGACGACGCGGAAATTTTTCGCCTCCTTGTTGGTCAACATATACAGCTGGCCGTCGCGGTGCTCGACGACGTAGCGGTGGCCTTTTTCGCGTTTCAGCACACTCTGGAAACTGCCATCAGGCTTGTTCGTTGGCAACAGCAGCACTTCGCTGGTGTCCGTGCTGCCCGAGGTCAGCACGAAGAAGCGCTGGTCGTGCGTGCGGCCCACGTTGATGGCGAACTGCTCCACCGGCTCGTGGTAGACCTGCCGCGGTGTGCCACCCAGGGCCAGGCGGAACAAACGGTCCGAACGCTTGGTGGTGGCGTCTTCCTGCGCCAGCATCAGGGTGGCGTTGTCCGCCGACCAGGCCAGCGACGTCACGCGCGGCATGGTATCCGTGAGCAACTTGCCCGTCTTCAAATCCTTGACATGCAGCTCGTACTGGCGGAAACCCGTCGTGTCGGTGGTGTAGGCCAGCAATTGTTCATTCGGGCTGATGGCAAACGCGCGCACGGCAAAGAATTTGTGGCCTTCGGCCAATTGATTCTGGTCCAGCAAGATTTCTTCGATCGCCTGCGCATCGTAGGCGCCGCTGGCGCCGACAGGGCGGCGGCAATGCAGCGGGTATTGCTTGCCTGCTTCCGTGCGCGTGTAATAGTAGAAATTGCCCTGGCGTGCGGGCACGGACAGGTCCACTTCCTGCATGCGGCCCTTGACTTCCGCAGTCAGCTTGTCGGCCAGCGGCTGGATCGGGGCTGTGACGGCCGCCGTGTAGGCGTTTTCCGCATTCAGGTAGTCGATCACGGCAGGATCGGTCTTCTTTTGCAGCCAGCGGTAGTCGTCCGTGACGACCGTGCCGTGGCGTGTTTCCTGCCAGGCCGTCTTGGCGGCGACTGGCGCGGTGGCATCGGCGGCCAGCGCGGATGGCGCCAGCGTGGACAGCAGGATGGATGAGCAGACGGCCATGTGGCGCAAAGCTTGATGTGCTGTA
This sequence comes from Janthinobacterium sp. UMAB-60, assembly GCF_900095235.1. Taxonomy (NCBI): domain Bacteria; kingdom Pseudomonadati; phylum Pseudomonadota; class Betaproteobacteria; order Burkholderiales; family Oxalobacteraceae; genus Janthinobacterium; species Janthinobacterium sp. UMAB-60. Next base: position 103,957 of record NZ_LT607493.1, on the reverse strand, counting down.
GACAAGGCAACTCCTTTTATAGTCGTGTCAGGATTGTAATATTGCCATTGAGAAAAGCAACTATGGCGCGCATGCGTTTCAACTTGCATCCACGGGCATTTCCAGCGATACTGTATATAACTACAGTGTCCTGCCGCGAGGTGTCCTTGACCACATCTGCCTCCCCACTTCCCGAGCCACCCGCCCGCCGCTGGATAGCTCACCTGGACATGGATGCCTTCTTTGCCTCCGTGGAACTGCTGAAATATCCCGAATTGCGCGGCGAAGCCGTCGTCATCGGCGGCGGCCGGCTGCAGCAACCGGTGCTGCAGGAAGACGGTACGCGGCAGTTCGCGCGCATGCGCGACTACGTGGGGCGCGGCGTCGTCACCACGTCGACGTATGCGGCGCGCGCGTTCGGCGTGTTTTCCGCCATGGGCATCATGAAGGCGGCGAAACTGGCGCCCGACAGCATCCTGCTGCCCGCCGATTTCGAGGCCTACCGTGAATACTCCGCCCGCTTCAAGCAAGCCGTGGCCAATCTTGCCCCCATCATCCAGAACGTGGGCATCGATGAAATCTATGTCGACCTGACCGAACATGGCGAGCAGGCGCCGGCCATGGCGGCGCGCCTGAAGGCGGCCGTGTTCGAGGCGACTGGCCTGTCGTGCTCGGTCGGCCTGGCGCCCAACAAATTGTTGGCAAAAATCTGTTCCGACCTGGAAAAACCCGACGGGCTGACCATTTTGTCGCCCGAGGATGTGGAAACGCGGGTCTGGCCCTTGCCGGCAAAAAAGATCAATGGCATCGGCCCGAAGGCCACGGCCAAGCTCGAAGCGCTGGGCATCGTCAGCATCGGCGAGCTGGCGCAAGCCGACATGGCCATGCTGCGCACGCAGTTCGGCGACCTGTACACGGGCTGGCTGCGCCAGGCGGCGCTGGGCATCGACGAGCGGCCCGTGCAGACGAGCCGGGAAACCAAGTCCGTCAGCCGCGAGACGACGTTCGAGCGCGACTTGCAGGTGGTGCGCGACCGCGCCACCCTGTCGGAAAAGCTGGAAAGCCTGTGCACGCGCGTGGCGGGCGACCTCGATAAACAATCGCTGGCGGGGCGCACGGTGGGCATCAAGCTGCGCTTCGAGGATTTCAGCACCGTCACGCGCGACATCACCCTGCCCAGCGCCACGGCGGACGCCGCCGCCATCCTGCGCGCCAGCCGCGATTGCCTGCGGCGCGTGCCATTTGACAAGAAAATCCGCCTGCTGGGCGTGCGCATCTCGACCTTGTCCGATCCGGCCGTCGTGACGCGGCAGGCGCCGGCCCAGGCGGAGCTGTTTCCCGCCCTGTAGCGGCGTTTCCTACAAGATACATACCGCGCCAGACCGCGCTTTTGACGGCATTTTCACGTCGAAAGTGTAGAATGGCGTTCCCCTGGCACTACTGAAACAAACGGAAGACAAAAACTATGTGGTTCAAGAATCTTCAGATTTACCGCCTGCCCGCACCATGGGCTTATACGCCAGAACAACTGGAAGAGGCCTTGTCCTCGAACAAATTTACGCCGGCGACCAGCATGGATCTGATGCGCCAGGGCTGGGATACGCCACGCCCGAACGGTGGCCTGGTCCACGTGGTCAACAAGCAAATGTTGATCTTGCTGGGCACGGAAAAGAAACTCTTGCCAGCGACCGTCATCAACCAGGTGGCCAAGGCCCGCGCCGCCGAGATGGAAGAAGCGCAAGGCTTTGCGCCCGGTAAAAAGGCCATGAAGGAATTGAAGGAGCGCGTGGCCGACGAGTTGCTGCCGCGCGCCTTCAGCATCCGCAGCAACGTCTGGACGTGGATCGACCCCGTCAATGGCTGGCTGGTGGTCGATGCGGCCAGCCCGGCGAAAGCCGATGAAGTCATCAAGCTGCTGCTCAAAGCCGTGGATAAATTGCCGCTGGAAAGCCTGCGCGTGCAGCGCTCGCCCGTGGCGGTGATGACGGAATGGCTGCAGGCCGACGATGCGCCTGCCGGCTTCACGGTCGACATGGACACGGAATTGCGCGCCACGGGCGAAAGCAAGGCCACCGTGCGCTATGTGCGCCACACCCTGGAAGCGGACGACGTGCGCCGCCACATCGCGGCCGGCAAGCAGTGCACGCGCCTGGCCATGACGTGGAATGACAAGATCTCGTTCGTGCTGACGGAGTCGCTGGCCATCAAGAGTGTCAAGCCGCTCGACGTGATCAAGGAAACGGAATCGAGCACGAAGAACGACGACGAGCGTTTCGACGGCGACCTGATGCTGATGACGGGCGAGCTCTCCAAGCTGATGGCCGACGTGGTCGAAGCTTTGGGTGGTGAAGCAACTGCATAAAAGCAGCTGTGCAGGTACGAAAAAGGAGCTGCGGCTCCTTTTTTTTCGTCTCTCGCCTGGCATGGCGATCTTTGGACGAAAAAAAGGGCCTTGCGTTTGCAAGGCCCTTGGTCGGCTCAGCCTAGGTTGACGAGGTCAACTTAGAACTTGTACTGGGCCGTGAAGTAGAACGAACGCATCATTGGATCGGCATAGCGTGGATCGTAACCAACCTGGTGACCACGCGAGCTGCGCAGCGACAGTGGCGGTTCACGGTCGAACAGGTTTTTGATACCCGCGCGCAAGGTCACCGCTTTGCTGTAAGCATAGCGGCCCTGGAAGTCCACCGTCGTGTACGAAGGCACGTGCAGGCGGATTTTTTCCGTTGCACTGGTGGCCAGGTTGACCACTTCGGCCGAAGCGTCGGTGTAGCCATTACGGTAGCTCACGATGACCGTGTTGGTCAGCTTGCCCGATTCCAGGCTCATGTTGAGCTTCATCAGGTTACGGAACGTCACGGCATCGGAAATGCCGTAGTAGTTCATGTTGTTGGTCCACTGATTCTTGGTGCCTGGCACGGTGTAGTCGGCCTTGAGCATATAGGTGCCGCTCAGGTTAGCCGTGAAGTTACCGATATCAAGCTTCTTACGTGCCGTCGTGTCCCAGTCGATACCGCGGTTGTGCGTCTGGCCGATGTTCATCGACAGCGATTTGAACGCATAGTAGGGCTTGTTTGTCGTCGGTTCGATGTAAATACCGAACAGGTCGCGGTACATGCCTGGGTTGTTGAACGCTTGCGCTTCACTTACGGCCGAGACCGCGTCGGTGATTTTTACGTCCCACAGATCGGCGCCGAACGAGAATGCCGAGCTAGGTTCGATACGGAAACCGACGGTGAACTGTTTCGATTTTTCCGGCTTCAGGTTTTCGTTACCACCAGCCATTTTATTGTATTGGCTGTTAGGAGCACGGCACAGCGCATCGCCTGGGAATGGGCAATTCCAGTTAGCACCGGTAAAGCCGTTGTTGACCAGAGGCTGACCAATGCTCAGCATGTCCGGAGCCTTGAAGCCCGTGCCGTAGGAGCCGCGCAGCAACAGTTGCTGCACTGGCTGCCAGCGTGCCGTGACCTTGTAGGTATTGGCGTTGGCATCTTTGCCGATGGTCTTGTTGATGACGCCATTGTCGATCGCCGATACGGAGTCATAGCGGCCAGCCAGGCTCACTTCCACCGTTTTGGTGATCGGTGCCAGCAATTCGGCGAAGACGCCGTAGGTTGAACGGCTCAGGTCGTAACGTGGCGAGGTGTTGAAGCCGTAGATGGTGCTGGTGCTTGCGCCCGCATCCGGCGTCTGGCCGTAGTTGTACTCGCGGTAGTCGGCGCCGATACCGATGTTGGCTTTGCCGCCTGGCAAGGTGAACAGTTCACGCGAGCCGTGCGCATCGATGCCGCGCATGGTGGTCGATGCCGTGCGGATCGAGCCGTTGAATTGCGAATTGTTGATCAGCGCTTGCATTTGCGGCGTTGGTGTGCCGGCCGGCAGGAATGGGTCGAACGCCGGATTTTTCAGCAGGGCCTTCATATCGGCCGTTTTCGCATAGCCACCGATATAGTGTTCATTGATGGCATTTTGCGACCAGGTCAGGCCCGCATCGATGTTCCACGCGCCAATTTCGCCTTCGACGCCGACGACGAAGTGCTTGGTCTCGGTGACGGTGTTGGTGGTGCGGTTGCCCCAGTCGCTCATGCGATAGTTGGCCGTCACGGAGGTGATGTCCTTGACTTGCTCTGGTGTCAGGTAAGGCAGGACATACTTGTTGTACTGCGCACCGTCAATCTCAATCGGGATGGACACCGGATTGGCCGAGATGCGCGCGGTCAGGTCATAGCGCGAGTAGGCGACTTCGGCAAACGCGTTCAGCGAATCGTTGAGTTTGTAGCTGGCGCGGGTAAACAGGCTGTCGCGCTTCGATTCCGGCACGATTTCCACCGTCGAACCGCCATCGAAACCGCAAGCGAGCCGATTGGCTGCCAGTGGGGCATTGGTCACGGCGCCACAATTATTCTTCTTCGCCAGGTATGGATTGAAGAGGTAATCGTCTTTGCCTTTGACGGACACGGTGGCGTTGGCCGGTGCCGTGCCTATGGCGGTCTTGTCGTAGACGTATTGTTTGCCGTTAAAGCTCACTGGAATACGCGACGAACGGGCGAATGTGCGGTCGGTAGCGCGCAAGTTCGATTGCTCGTCATGGCGGTACGATACCAGCACGTTGAAACGGTCTTCGTCGATGTCGCCGAAGCCATAGGTCACGTTGGTGTTCCAGGCGTTGCCGCCCTTGTCTTCCGGGCCGCCGTAGGTGGCTTCCAGCGAGCCGCCTTGCTGGTTCTTCTTGAGAATGAAGTTAATCACGCCGGCGATGGCATCCGAGCCGTACAGGGCAGAAGCGCCGTCGGTCAGCACTTCGACGCGTTCAACGGCGCTCATCGGAATGGCGTTCAGGTTGACGGAAGTGCCCGAGCCTTGTGGCGCGATGCGGCGGCCGTTCAGCAGGACCAGGGTGTAGTCTTCGCCGATATCGTGGATCGACGCGCTGGTGCGGCCGCCCGAATTGGTGCCAGCCGCGGCGGCACCGACGGTAAAGCCTTGCATGGCGGGCAGGGCCTGGAGCAGGTCGGCGACCGTGGTGGCGCCCGTCTTGGCGATCGCTTCTTGCGTCAGGCGCTGCACTGGCAGTGCGCCTTCGACGGCGATACGCTTGATACTCGAACCGGTAATTTCAACTTTTTGAATTGCTTCGTCCGCCATGGATTGGCCAGAGAACAAGACGCTACCTGCCAGGACGGTCAGGGCCAGGCGTACGCTGCGTACGCCAATTTTTTCTTTAAATGCCATTGTAACAATTACTCCGTAGTAGTTTTAATAACGACAAGCGGTACACGAGCACCGATACAGCCATCGGATAGATGGCTTGCGGTGCTCGTGTACGGTAGGTGGAACCACGTCGGTGGGAGGTGGAAGACTACTTAGCGCAATATTGTTATAAATGCACTTATTGCTTGTCGAGGCGAACATTATGTCGTCTCAGCAAGAAAAAATGCACATCAACCGTGTCGGATTTGGCAATAAATTATAGATACAGAAGAATATTTAATTTAATTGTTAAATTACAGTTTTATATTTAACAATATCGGTGTTTTTAAAAATGATAGCTGGCGTTTTTTTACAACATAAAATTATTATATTGGCAATTCGATGTTTTACCTGCAATAATTCGATGAAAGCCGTTGCTTTGCAGAATTTATGAAAGGTCAGAAAACAAAAAAAAGCCCGTTGAAAACGGGCTGCTTGAATTGTGAAAAAGTGCTGATCAGAGCATTTGCCGGTCTGTGGTTTGCACCCTGCCTGCCATCGGCTCGCTTACAAGGGCTGGAACACGCCGGCGGCGCGGTTCTTTTGCACATTGTCCCAGGCGAAGATCTGGCCATTCATGGCCACGTACACCCCGGCTGGCAAGGTTTGCGCCACGCCGCAGGCAAAGCCCAGGTTGAACAGGGCATCGGAGTTGTCGATTTCGTAGGGAATCATCGCGCCCGTCAAAATCACCGTTTGCTGCAGGTTCGCCGCGCCCAGCACTTGCGCCGTTTCGCGCATGGTGTCGGTGCCGTGGATGATGACGATGGCTTTCTCCTGTGCCGCGCGGCACGAGGCCAGCACGCGCTGGCGGTCCGCATCCTGCATGTCGAGCGAATCGAGCAGGGGCAGTTGCTCCAAGGCCACGGGTGCCGTCATGCGCGCGCGGGCAATCGCTGCCGGCAAATGACTGTCGGAAAAGCCCAGGGTACCGTTCAATTCGTTGTAGTGTTTGTCGAAAGTGCCGCCAGTGGCGAGTATGCGCAAAGTCATGATGTGGTCACGATGTCAGTGGAGAATGACGCGCATGATAGCGTGGATTGTGTGCCTTGCGTGAATGGCGGGTCCGCTGCGGGCCGTTGCAGATCGCATCTGGAAAATTTGGCCATCTGTGAGTACACTGGTTTCTTTGTTTGCTGCCATCCCGACTCCGTATGAAAGCGCTCGCTCCCGGCACCGTCATTTTTCACCGCCACCGCGGCTATGGCGTCATCACGTCCGTCAATCTGCTGACGGGCTGGATCGCCGCCCGTTTCGGCAGCGAAGCGCGCACCCTGGACCTGAACCTGTCGACCGACGATGTGCAGTTTGCCGATGGCGAAGCGATCCTGTTTCGCCGCGCGCCGCCCGACCGCATGCCGCATGCGCGCCTGATGACCATGGTGCGCGAGCTGCACCAGGCCGGTTATCAAAAACTGTATCTGTATTCCTGGCCCAAGCCGTCCGGACTGCACTGGCGCTGGCATTTGTTTACGGGGCCGCGCGACTGGATGCAACGGCCCTGGCGCGAAGGCTGGTACGGTTCGGGCGCCGATTACAACGTCAACCCCGTGATGGGCTGGGGCGATACGCCCGGTGCCACCACCGGCGAGCTGATCGATGCCCTGGCGCGTTTCGATCCACAGGGGCTGGCGCAGGCGCTGGGGCGCGACGACGACCATAGCGCGTGGTTTGGCCGCGTCTGCGACGCTCTATTACCCAACTACATGTACAGCCTGGACATGCAGCGTACCCCCGGCGAGCCCTTGCAGGACATGCCGCCCGTGCCGGTCGTGGCCGTGCGCACCGGCGTGGCGCCGTACCGTGGACCGGACATCGCCTGGCCACCCGGCTGGGCCGGCCTGTGGCGCGGCCGGCACGCGCTGCCCGCGCCCGCCATCCGCATCACGGGCGAGCCTGACCTGCTCAAGGGGTTTCAGCGCTCCTGAGCGGTTTGCCGCGCGTGCTGCAACACCTCGGGATTGAGCAGGCGCGTGCATTCATGCTGCGCAAAATCGACGATGTTTTGCAAGGCGTAGCGAAAATACAGCTCATAGCTGTCACGCTCGACGTAGCCCAGGTGTGGCGTGGCCAGCACGTTCGGCAGCAGCAGCAATGGCGCGCCGGGCGGCAAGGGTTCATCCGTAAACACGTCCAGCGCGGCGGCGCCCGGACGTCCCATCTGCAGCGCCGCTTCCAGCGCGCCCTCGGCGACCAGTTCGGCGCGGCTGGTGTTGACGAAAAGCGCGTCTGGTTTCATGCGCGCCAGGTCTTCGCTTGTGACCAGGCCGCGTGTCGTTTCGGACAGGCGCAGGTGCAGGCTCAAGACGTCGGCCTGTTCAAAGAACGCTGCGCGTGAAACCGCCGCCGTATCGCCGGCCGCCACGGCCGCCGCGCGGCTCGCTTCGCTGCCCCACACGAGGATGGTCATGCCGAAGGCGCGGCCATAGCCGGCGATCAATTGACCGATCTTGCCGTAGCCCCAGATCGCCAGGGTGCGCCCTTTTAATACCGTCCCCAGCGTATTGCGCTTTGCTTCCAGCGACGAGGTCTGCCACAGCCCTTCCTGTAAATGTTGCGCGTATGGCACGATCTTGCGCTGCGCCGCCATGATCAGCGCCCACGTCAGTTCGGCCGGCGCCGTGGGTGAGCCGATGCCTTCCGCGATGGCGATGCCCAGTTCCGTGGCGGCCGCCACATCGATGTGGCCGCTGACCTTGCCCGTCTGCGAAATCAGTTTCAGGTTCGGCAGTTTCGACAGCAAGGCACGGTTGAAACTGCTGCGTTCGCGGATCAGCACCAGCGCGTCGAATGGCGCCAGGCGGATCGCCAGCTGACCCAGTCCCCGCGCCGTATTGCTGAACACTTTGACCTCGTGGCCATCGAGCAATTTGAAACAATCGAGGCTGCGCACGGCATCCTGATAATCATCGAGTATGGCAATTTTCATGGGAGATGGCCGATTTTAGTAAGAATTTGGTAGGGAAATAACAGGATACGGGAAATGCTGAATAGCCTACTACATTAGTCAAGCTATTCTCCTACATTTTTGCGAGAATAGCTGTTTTGCGGGTGTACAATCGCCGGCACTTTTGAAGCTTCCTGAGTATAGTTATAGCGCAAACTGTTCCCGCAGCCTGGGTGCATGATCCAGGTAAACGACACCAGAGCCCTGCCCGCGTGAAGACGCCGCCCGCAGTGAGCCGCAGCCACCTCTCAACGATGCTGCCTGTCTTGCCGGAATGACCAGAATTTCTTTTATTGGTATTGGAGGTAATATGAATCAGCCCGTCATGGGTGGCGTCGCCGCACTCAACGTCCCAGCTTATATTAAACAACAGAAACTGATCAACTGGGTGGCCGACATTGCCGCGCTGACCAAGCCGGAGCGTATTTACTGGTGCGATGGTTCGCAGGAAGAATACGAGCGCCTGTGTGCCGACATGGTTGCCAGCGGCACCATGAAAAAACTGAATGCCGACAAGCGTCCGAATTCCTACCTGGCCTGCTCGGACCCGAGCGACGTGGCCCGCGTCGAAGACCGCACGTATATCTGCTCGGCAACAAAAGAAGCGGCCGGCCCGACAAATAACTGGACCGAGCCTGGCGAAATGCGCCACACCCTGAACGGCCTGTTCGATGGCTGCATGCGCGGCCGCACCATGTACGTCGTGCCATTCTCGATGGGCCCGCTGGGCTCGCCGATCGCGCATATCGGCGTGGAACTGTCCGATTCGCCGTATGTCGCCGTCAACATGAAGGTCATGACCCGCATGGGCCGCGCCGTGTATGACGTGCTGGGTACCGATGGTGCATTCGTGCCGTGCGTGCACAGCGTGGGCGCACCGCTGGCTGCCGGTCAGCAAGATGTGAAATGGCCGTGCAACAGCACCAAGTACATCGTGCATTTCCCGGAAACGCGCGAAATCTGGTCTTTCGGCTCCGGCTACGGCGGCAACGCTTTGCTGGGCAAGAAATGTTTCGCCCTGCGCATCGCCTCGAACATGGGTTACCAGGAAGCGCAAGCGTCCGAGAACAACCCGGGCTGGCTGGCCGAACACATGCTGATCCTCGGTGTGGAATCGCCGGAAGGCAAGAAGCATTACGTCGCGGCAGCGTTCCCATCGGCTTGCGGCAAAACCAACTTCGCCATGCTGATCCCGCCGGCAAGTTTTAATGGCTGGAAAGTGACCACCATCGGCGACGATATCGCCTGGATCAAGCCCGGCGCCGATGGCCGCTTGTACGCGATCAACCCGGAAGCCGGTTACTTCGGCGTGGCGCCGGGCACCAATGAAAAAACCAATTACAACTGCATGGCGTCCATGCGCGACAACACGATTTTCACCAACGTGGCGCTGACGGACGACGGCGACGTCTGGTGGGAAGGCTTGACGAAAGAAGCGCCAAGCCACCTGATCGACTGGCAGGGCAAGGACTGGACGCCGGCGTCCGGCACCAAGGCGGCACACCCGAACGCACGCTTTACTGTTGCTGCCACGCAAAACCCCGTGATCGACGCGGCCTGGGACGATCCGGCCGGCGTGCCGATCTCGGCCTTCATCTTCGGTGGCCGCCGCTCCACCACCGTGCCGCTGGTGACCGAAGCGCGCAACTGGGTCGAAGGCGTCTACATGGCCGCCACCATGGGTTCGGAAACGACGGCCGCGGCCGTGGGCCAGATGGGCGTCGTGCGCCGCGATCCATTTGCCATGTTGCCGTTTATCGGCTATAACATGAGCGATTACTTCCAGCACTGGCTGGACATGGGGGTCAAGGTGGGCAAGGTCAACCCGGCCGCCCTGCCGAAGATCTACTGCGTCAACTGGTTCCGCACGGACGAGGCAGGCAAGTTCGTCTGGCCTGGCTTCGGCGACAATATGCGCGTGCTGAAGTGGATGCTGGAGCGTATCGAAGGCACGGCGGGCGGCGTGGAAAACCTGTTCGGCACGACGCCGCAGTATGACGACCTGAACTGGGATGGCTTGCCATTCACGCAGCAACAGTTCGATACCATCACGTCGATCGACAAGGCGGCGTGGCGGGAAGAATTGAAATTGCATACGCAGCTGTTTGAAAAACTCGCGTATCATCTGCCGCAAGAATTGGCAGATCACAAGGCTGCGCTGGAAAAGCGGCTGAGTGCATAAAGTTTAGTAGTGGGGGAGAAACACGCTGGCAAAGACTGGCGTGCGATAAATGACACGCCGGCAATGACTGGGGTGCTAGCAAAAAGAGAAACGGCGCGGATTGCATGAGCAATCCGCGCCGTTTTTTATGGCGCTGCCGTCGTTATTGCTTGAGCAGCGGCCCCAGGTATTTCCCCGTCACGCTGGCCGGGTTCAGCGCCACGTCTTCCGGCGTGCCCGTGGCGATGATCTGCCCGCCGCCGGCGCCGCCTTCCGGGCCCAGGTCGACCAGCCAGTCGGCCGTCTTGATGACGTCCAGGTTGTGCTCGATGATGACGAGGGTGTTGCCCTGGTCGCGCAGGCGGTGTATGACTTTCAGCAACAAATCGATGTCGTGGAAGTGCAAGCCCGTCGTCGGTTCATCGAGGATGTACAGGGTGCGGCCCGTGTCGCGCTTGGACAGTTCCAGCGACAGTTTGACGCGCTGCGCTTCGCCGCCGGACAAGGTGGTGGCGCTCTGGCCCAGCTTGATGTAGCCGAGGCCCACGTCGAGCAGGGTTTGCAGCTTGCGCGCGATCAAGGGCACGGGCTTGAAGAATTCATGCGCCTCTTCCACCGTCATGCCCAGCACTTCCGTGATGCTCTTGCCCTTGTAGTGCACTTCCAGCGTTTCGCGGTTGTAGCGCTTGCCGTGGCACACGTCGCACGGCACGTAGACGTCGGGCAAGAAGTGCATCTCGACCTTGATCACGCCATCGCCCTGGCACGCTTCGCAGCGGCCGCCCTTCACGTTGAACGAGAAGCGGCCCGCGCTGTAGCCGCGTTCCTTGGCCGTCGGCACGGTGGCGAACAGATCGCGGATCGGTGTAAACAAGCCCGTGTAGGTGGCGGGGTTCGAGCGCGGCGTGCGGCCGATCGGTGCCTGGTCGACGGAAATGACCTTGTCGAAGTGTTCCAGGCCGCTGATCGATTCGTGCGGCGCCGGTTCCGTCTGCGAACCATATAAATGGCGCGACAGGGCAGGGTACAGGGTATCGTTGACCAGCGACGATTTGCCCGAGCCGGATACGCCCGTCACGCACGTCATCAGGCCCACCGGCAAGCTCAGCGACACCTTCTTCAGGTTGTTGCCCGTCGCGCCAGTAATCACCAATTGCTTTTCCGGATTGCTGACATGGCGCTTGGCCGGCACGGCGATTTTCAGCTTGCCGTTCAGGTATTGCGCCGTCAGCGACTTCTTGTTCTTGAGAATGTCTTGCAGGGTGCCTTCGGCGATGATTTCGCCGCCGTGCACGCCTGCGCCGATGCCCATGTCGACGATGTAGTCGGCCGTGCGGATGGCGTCTTCATCGTGCTCGACCACCAGCACGCTGTTGCCGATGTCGCGCAAGTGTTTCAGCGTTTCGATCAGGCGGTCATTATCGCGCTGATGCAGGCCGATCGACGGTTCATCGAGCACATACATGACGCCCGTCAAACCGGAGCCGATTTGCGATGCCAGGCGGATGCGTTGTGCTTCGCCGCCCGACAGCGTGTCGGCGCTGCGGTCCAAGGACAGGTAATCGAGGCCCACGTTGTTGAGGAATTTCAGGCGCGAAATGATTTCCTTCACGACCCTGTCGGCGATTTCCTTCTTGGCGCCCGTCAGTTTCAGCTTTTCAAAAAATTCCAGCGTCTCGCGCAGCGGTTTGCCCGCCACTTCATAGATGGCGCGCTGCTGCTTGCCCGTGCCGACCTTGACGAAGCGCGCTTCCACGCGCAGGCGCGCGCCATCGCATGAGGGGCAGCATTTTTCATTGATGAACTTGGCCAGTTCTTCCTTGACGGCCATCGAGTCCGTCTCGCGGTAGCGGCGCTGCAGATTGTTGACCACGCCTTCGAACGTGTGTTCCTTGATGACGGTGCGGCCCCGCTCGTTGACATAGGTAAACGGAATCACTTGCTTGCCGGAACCGTACAGCACGGCTTGCTGTGCATTCAGTGCCAGCTGCTCGAACGGCATGTCCAGGTCGAATTCGTAAAACGCGGCCAGGTTCGACAGCATCTGGAAGTAAAACTGGTTGCGGCGGTCCCAGCCCTTGACGGCGCCCGACGCCAGCGACAGGTTCGGGAACGCGACGATGCGTTTCGGGTCAAAGAATTCAATGTGTCCCAGGCCGTCGCATTCAGGGCAGGCGCCCATCGGGTTGTTGAACGAGAACAGGCGCGGTTCCAGTTCCTGGAGGGAATAGCCGCACACATTGCAGGCGAATTTATTCGAATACACGTGTTCCTGGGCGGTATCCATTTCGTAGGCAATGGCGCGGCCATCGGCCAGGCGCAGGGCCGTTTCGAAACTTTCCGCCAGGCGCTGCTTGATTTCCTGGTTTACCTTGACCCGGTCGATGACGACGTCGATCGTATGTTTTTCCGTCTTCTTTAATTTCGGCAGGTCATCGACTTCATAGATCTTGGACGCATGCGTGCCGCTCTGTACGCGAAAGCGCACGAAGCCCTGCGCCTGCATCTGCTCGAACAGGTCGACGTGTTCGCCCTTGCGGTTGGCGACGACGGGCGCCAGTATCATCAGCTTGGTGTCTTCCGGCATGGCCAGCACGGCATCGACCATTTGCGACACGGACTGGGCGGCCAGCGCGTTTTCCGGGTGGTCGGGGCAGTACGGCGTGCCCACGCGCGCGTACAGCAGGCGCAGATAATCGTGGATTTCCGTCACGGTGCCCACCGTTGAACGCGGGTTGTGCGACGTTGCCTTCTGTTCGATGGAGATGGCCGGCGATAAGCCCTCGATCAGGTCGACGTCGGGCTTTTCCATCAGCTGCAAAAACTGGCGCGCGTAGGCCGACAGCGACTCGACATAGCGGCGCTGGCCTTCCGCGTACAGGGTGTCGAAGGCCAGCGACGACTTGCCGGAGCCGGACAGGCCGGTAATCACGATCAGCTTATTGCGCGGCAAATCGAGATTGATATTCTTGAGGTTATGCGTGCGAGCGCCGCGAATGCGGATCTGTTCCATGTGATTGCCTTGCTTTCAGTGAGTGGTGCGGCCGGCGCATTGTGCCTGGGTGCGGATGAGGAGCCACAACGGGTCAACCTATAACTATAGCCGGGTTTTGCTCTGCATGCCTGAGGCGTTCATGGGCGGATTGCGCCGCCAGGCGAACGTGCCCCGACAAAGTTTGATACAGATGCGTGCAGACGTTTAAACACTGTATATAATACCAGTATTCAAGTTTCTTGTTTTCACCTGCCGTGAAAAAAACGTGCTGCCGCGCGGGAGAGGGCGTCCGCCAGAAAGCGGATGCTTTGCGCCGCGTGGTCGCTTATAATCCTCGTTTAGTACACTAAACTACCGCGCGGGACACCGGCTCCCGCTGCAGTTCATCAGGAGTTATTCATGGCATCAGTCAACAAAGTCATCATCGTCGGCAATCTGGGCCGTGACCCGGAAATCCGCTACATGCCTAGCGGCGACGCGATCGCCAACATCGCCGTGGCCACTTCGTACAAATCGAAGGACCGCAACACGGGCGAACAAAAAGAATTGACAGAGTGGCACCGTATCTCGTTCTTCGGCCGCCTGGCGGAAATCGTCGGCCAATACCTGAAAAAAGGCTCGTCCGTCTACGTCGAAGGCCGTCTGCAAACCCGTAAATACACGGACAAGGACGGCGTCGAGAAGTACGCAACCGACATCATCGCGGAACAGATGCAAATGCTGGGCGGTCGCTCCGGCATGGGCGGCGACGCCGGCGGTGGCGATGACAGCTACGGCGGTGGTGGCGGTGGCGGCGGCTACGACGCCCCGGCCCCGCGCCAGGCGCCAGCCCCGCGTCCAGCTCCGGCCCCGGCACCACGCCCGGCACCGAAGCCAGCACCGAACTTCTCGGATATGGATGACGATATTCCGTTCTAAGACGCAATACGGCTCATCTGTAAATAACGCCTCGCGAATCTTTGATTTGCGAGGCGTTTTTATTGGATGTTTGGGTCTCTTTTCGGTGCTACCGGCCTTCAGTTCAAGCGGATAACCGCTCTCTTCCTTGATCTATGTTGGTGATCGCCATCATGGCCCCCCCTATAATTTAAGGACTGCTCTCAGCACGCCATCTGCAATGCCACACCAGAATAGGGAGACCATGGTGGCTATTTCGACCAAAGCGCCCCTGGTTGTCGATCTTGACGGCACGCTGACGCCAACCGATACCCTGCTTGAATCCGTCGTCAAGGTGGTGAAACAATCCCCGCTCAATGTGCTCCGCATGCCGTTCTGGCTCATGCGAGGGCGGGCAGGCTTCAAGGAAGCCATTGCGGCGCGTGCCAGCATCTCGGGCGAAGGCCTCCCTTACCGTGCGTCCCTGCTGGATTACCTGCGCGAGGAAAAGCGGAAGGGCCGCATGATTGTCCTGGCGACGGCGGCCCACCATTCGATTGCCTGCAACGTGGCCAGGCACCTGGGCCTGTTTGACAAGGTGCTGGCGACGCAAGCCGGTCACAACCTCAAGGGCAGGGCCAAGCTGCAAGCCATTCAGGAGCAGGTAGGGCCATGCTTTGTCTATGCCGGCGACAGCAAGGCAGATGTCCCCATCTGGCAAGCCGCCAAGGCGGCGGTGCTGGTCGATGTCGCCTGGCGTACGGGCCAGACCGTCCGACGGCATGTCCCGATTGAACGCGAGTTTCCAGGTGAGCGCTGCGGGCCTGGCGTGTGGATGAAAGCCCTGCGTGTCCACCAGTGGTTAAAGAATCTGTTGCTGTTCGTCCCCCTGCTGACGGCATTCTCCTTCCTCGACCTGGGCAAGATGCTCACCATGGCCGTGGCCTTCATGGCTTTCTCCCTGGCGGCCTCCGCCACCTACATGGTCAACGACCTGTGGGACCTGGAAAGCGACAGGGCACACCCCCGCAAGCGGCTGCGCCCTTTTGCCAGTGCCCGCCTGTCGATTCTGAAGGGCCTGGTCGTGGCGGCGGCGGCGTTGCTCCTGGCCCTCGTTCTGGCCTTCTCGGTGTCCCATGCCTTCCTCCTGATGCTCCTGCTTTACCTCGTGCTGACCAGCGCGTATAGCTGGGTGCTCAAGGAATACGTGCTGATTGACGTGCTCATGTTATCCCTGCTGTATACCTTGCGCATCCTGGCAGGTTCGGTTGCCATTGGTACCGCCACCAGTTCCTGGTTGTTGGCTTTCTCGGTCTTCATGTTCCTCAGCCTCGCCCTGGTGAAGCGCTGTGCGGAGCTGCTCACCCTGGAAGAGAATGGCAAGGCAGCCGCGCGTGGACGCGATTACCGGGTGACCGACCTGGCGGTGTTGTGGCCCCTGGGGGGCGGGGCGGCCCTCTCTGCCGTGGTGGTGTTCGGGCTGTTCATCAATGCGCCGGAAACGCAGGGGCGTTATGGCACCCCGCAGATGCTGTGGCTAGTCGCCCTGGGATTGATTTACTGGCTTGCGCGCCTGTGGGTGAAAACATCGCGGGGTGAAATGCACGATGACCCGGTGATTTACGCCCTCAAGGACCACGCTAGCCGCATGACCGTCTGCGCCATGGTGGCCATCATGCTGGGAGCGCATTTCCTCGTATTGGGTAGCTACCCATGAAAACGCTCTGCATTGCCATCCTGAGCATTGCGCTATCCGTCATGGCGCAGTTCTCATTGAAGACCGGCATGTCCGGTGCCGGGGTGAAGGCAATGATGGCAGAGCCCAAGTCCGTCATGACCCTCATCAATATCCTCACGGACAAGTATGTCCTGGGGGGCTTCCTCCTGTATGGCCTGGGAGCGCTGGCCTGGCTTGGCGTGCTGTCGCAATGGGATGTGAGCAAGGCCTATCCCCTGGTGGGCCTGGGATTCGTGCTCACCCTGCCAATCGCTTATCTGCTAGGCGAGCAGATAAGCATGCCCCGTGTGATTGGCGTGGCGCTGATTTGTACAGGGGTGCTGTTGGTGGGGAGGAGTTGATGAATGACAAATCTGATACCCAACAACAGCAAGATTGGCTGTGGCTGGCAATCATCGCAGGCCTCGGTTTTGCCCTGAGGGTTGCGGCGATGGCCTACTTCCAGCATGTGCCAGAAAGCGATGAACTTGCCTACAGGAGTATGGCGCTCAACTTGCTTGGCGGACACGGAATTGTCGACAGCATGGGCAACCATGCGATGTATAACGCGGGCTATTCCCTGTTTATCCTCGCCCCTGTCTTTTTCCTCTTTGGCGAAGACCTCCTGGCGGTTCGCCTGGTAAACATGTTCCTGGGAGCGGTGGCAA
Source organism: Janthinobacterium sp. UMAB-60 (assembly GCF_900095235.1). Classification (NCBI taxonomy): domain Bacteria; kingdom Pseudomonadati; phylum Pseudomonadota; class Betaproteobacteria; order Burkholderiales; family Oxalobacteraceae; genus Janthinobacterium; species Janthinobacterium sp. UMAB-60. The sequence continues at coordinate 87,361 of NZ_LT607493.1, read as the reverse complement.
TCATCCTGTGCTATCTGCTGGCCAAGGAAGCGGGCGCAGGCAGGTTGGGGCGTCTCATCGCCGCACTCGCCTGGGCGCTATACCTTCCGAACGCCATCTATGGGATGTATCTGGCCAAGGAAAACTTGATGATTCCCCTGATGCTGGGTGTCATGTGGTGCGCACTGAGATTGGCGCGTCAGTCCTCGAATACAGTGGCGATCGGCTGCGGGGCACTCTTGGGTCTGCTGGCATTGACTGGCAATGCCGCCTTGTCATTGCTGGCGGTCCTTGCCTTGGCGTTGCTGCTGTCTCCCGCATCGATGGCTCAGCGGCTAAGCATGGCCATGCTCGCGCTGTCAGTTGCGTTGGTGATGTCTGGCCCATGGCTGCTCAGGAACATGCAAGTGATAGGCGCACCTGTCTTGAACACCAATGGCGGCTTCAATCTGTATTTGGGTAACAACCCGGCTGCGACAGGCATGTTTGTTTCCATCTCGGAGACACCATGTGGCCCTACCTGGGATGCCCTTCGGAAAACGGGAGAAGTCCAGGCCTCCGAGACCTTGAAACAGGAAGCTATTTCTTGGGTGCAGGCCCATCCAACAGCGTTCCTGACGTTGGCCGTGAAGAAAGCGGCTTACTTCTGGACGCCGCCCTTCCATGAGGGCAAAGGAGATCCGTCGCCGGCAGAAAAGCTGGTTCGTCTCTTGTGGGCGCTACAGTTCCTGGTCCTGCTTGCCGCTGCGATTGGGACGCTGCTGATGCCAAGGCTCAGAAATCGGCAGGTCGGCCTGCTCTGGCTGGCGCTTGCGTGCTACACCGGCGTTCACATGTTGTTTTACGTGATATTCCGATACCGTGAACCCATCATGCCGGTCCTGGCAGTGATGGCGGGCCTGGTGCTTGAATCACTGGTGGCGGCCCGCCCCCCGGCGGCGAATCGGGCCAGATAAGCTGTCATGCTGCCGGAGACTCAATCGCGCAGCCGCATCTCCAGGCTGTAATTCGCCACCGCATTCCTGCGCGCCGCGTTGCGCATCAAATACACCTGCACCGTGTACTCGCCATCGGCCGGCAGTTTCGCCTGGTAACTGTTGCCGCTGGTCGAGCCGATGAACAGGGCTTCTTCCTGGCCTGGCTGGCGGATATTGAAGTAATTCGATGGCTGATTGGTTTTCAGCTTGACGCTGAGGGTCTGGCCGGCCTTGCCAGTGACCGTGTACTCGGCCGTGGCGTAGCCCTTGATCTTGCCTTTCACGCTGTGCGCGCTCTTGCCTGCCGTCAATTCGACGTTTTCCTTGTGGACAGGATCGGCGCTCCAGGCGGGCGTGGTGAAAACGAGGGCCGCCAGCAGCAGGCTGGCGCGGAGGGATAGTGGACGACGCGGCATAGGGCATTTCCTTTCAACGTGGACGAATAAGCTGGGATGGTGATGCCGCCCATCTTACGCCAGCGCTTGCCATGCGCCTGTACGGCAGCGCGCGCATGGCCAGTATTGCCCCGGCTTGATTGCACATAAAAAAACAGGCCGCGCACTCGTCGAATGCACTGCCTGTTTGCGTAGCATCAAGCGCCTTGAATCTAGCTTAATTGAAAGTGATTTCCTTGCGGTTATCGCGCGGGACGCGGTCGATCATTTTGTTGTAAGGATCAACACCTACTTCGAACGGTTTGTCCTTCACGGTGATGGTAATCACCGGGTCGCTGCCCGACACCCTGCGCTTGTCCGTGAACAGGACTGTTTCATCCTTTTCTTTGGCGCCAGGGGCGCGCGCGAAGATGGCGATTTCCACCGGCTCGTCATAGGCGCGCGCGCTTTCCTTGCCCTTGCCATCGGACTCCAGCTTGGCCAGGTGCAACTGCATGGTGACATCCCACTGGCCATCCTTGCGCTGTACGGCCGACGCTTGCGTCACGCGGTTGTCGTAGAAGACGATCTTCTCGAACAGGTCCGTGATCAGCGCCTGCTTGTCCTGCGGCGCTTCGGCGCGGATGTAGGCCAGCAGTTCCAGGGTGGTGGTGAACGGCGCCTGCTGATAGCCCTTGTCTTGCAGATAGCGTTTCAGGGCACGGTTCAGGGCTTCCTCGCCGAGCTCGTCGCGCAGGCGGTAGAACACCAGGCTGCCTTTGTTGTAGTGGATGTATTGCTGTCCTTCCACGCGCGCCAGCGGCTGTTCCTCGATGGCTTCGCCGCCGCGCCCGCTCAGGTAGCGGTCCAGTTCATAGCGCAGGAAGCGGCGCATTTTTTCGCGGCCATATTCCTTTTCCATCACCATCAGCGCCGAGTACTGCGACAGCGATTCCATCAGCATGGTGGCGCCCTGTACGTTGGCGCCGATCACCTGGTGGCCCCACCACTGGTGCGCCATTTCATGCGCCGTGACGTAGAACACGTAGTCGATGTCATCCTTGTCGCGCAGGTCGGCGATGAAGCCGATGCCTTCCGAATACGGAATCGTATTGGCAAACGACTGCGCGAAGCTCTGGTAGCCCGGAAACTCCAGGATGCGCACCTGCTTGTGCTGGTAGGGCGTGAACTGGGTGGTGTAGTAATCGAGCGACTTTTGCACGGAGGTAATCATGCGGTCCGTGTTGTAGCCATGCTTTTTATCAAAGTAAATTTCGATCGGCACGCCATGCCAGTCGCCTTTTTTGACTTCCCAGCGGGCCGACAGGTAGGCAAAGAACGGCATCATCGGCTGGTCCATCTTGTAGCGGTAATAGCGGCGGCCATCCTTTTCCCAGCTTGCCTGCAGGTAACCAGGCGCCAGCGCGATCTGCTCGCCGCTGGTGGAGACGGTGGTGTCGAAATTGATCCAGTCCGCTTCATTGCCAAAAACGGTGTTGCCGTAGGCCGACTTGTCTTCCAGCTTGGCCATGCGCTGCGGTTCGCCCAGGCCCCGTTTGCGCCGTTCGTTGCGATCCGTCAACTCCATTTCCTTCGCGTAGCCGAAGTGGGGGAAGAAGGCCTGGTTGTTGAAGAAGCTGCCGTTCAGGTTGACCTGGTCCGGCGCGCCGTCGTTGGTGAAACCCTGATGCGTGACGGCCACCGTGAAGTCCAGCGGCAGGGTGGCGCCCGGCACCAGGGGCCGGGCCAGCTTGAGGATGCTGAAGCCGAGTTCCTTGTCATCGAGCGCGACCTTGTGCTCAGGCAAGTTCAACCAGTGCGTTTCCAGGTCCGGGTTGAGCTGGATGCGCAGGGTGTCGAGCGGTTGCTGCGTCTTGTTTTGCAGCACGTAGTGACCCTTGATCAATACCTTGCGTTGCTCAGGATAGATATCCACATCGGCCTGGACGTCGGTGATCTTCAGCTGCGGCAAGCCCTTGTATTGCTTGTACAATTTCTCGTAGCGGGCTTGCTTGTCCATGCCGATGTCCGACGTCTCGTACTTGTTCAGCACGTTCGTGTTGTAGAAGATCCAGCCGCCCGTGCCTGCCCAGCACAGCACGACTACGGCCAGGGCGGCGCCGGCGCGGCCTTGCAGGCGCTGGCGGGCCAGGCGCACGCGCGCGCGCCAGTCGACGGACAGGCCGCGTACCCAGAACGCACGGGCCAGCATGACGAGGGCCACGGTAAACAGGCTCCAGTACAGCGCAAACCAGGACCAGCCAGCCAGGAAGTGGCCATAGCCATTCATGTCCGAATACTTGATGGCCGGCGTGCCGCCGAAGGCGTACAGATTGTGTTCCAGGTGCAGCATGCCCAGCACGGCTTGCGCCACCATCAGCAGGATCACCAGCAGGTAGCCGATGAACTTGTTATTCGACAGCACTTGCAGGGTGAGGGCGCACAATCCCATCAACACGAAGAAGAGGGAACCGAGCAGGGTGCCTTTCAGGTACAGGCCCAGTTCCACGGGCGCGCCGCCCTTGACGAGTTGGAAACCGATGGCGGTGATGACGCCCACCAGCAGGTAGCCGGCGATGACGCCGACCAGGGCCGTGCACTTGGCCAGCAGGGGCACCCAGCCGGGTACGGGCATGGCATCGCTGACGTCGGCGATCTTGACCTGGCGCTCCTTGAAGATCAGCTCACCCGCATAAAAGGTGACGATGATGATCAACAGGAAGCTGAAGCTGTTGTTGATACTTTGCAGCATCAAATGGGTCATCGGATACACGGCCGTGCCGTACATGTTCTTGCCCACGCTGGAGCCGGCGATCAGGTTGATGATGCCGAACAGCAGCATGACGAGGAAGGGCACGCTCTTGAAGACGCCGGCGGCATCGAAGCGCAGGATCTGCCACCACTGGCGCCAGGCCGTTGCCGGGGTAAAGGTGGGAATGCTGCGCGGCAGGTGCAGCGGCGCGGTGACGGCCGGCGCGGTCGCAGGCGTCTTGTGCTTGCCGAACAGGCGCTTGCCCGTGCCCGTGCGCTGCGGCTTGAAGAGGATAACGGTGGCGGCAAACAGCACGACGGTGATGCCCAGCCACAGCAAGCGGTTGGCCAGCAGGAAACCGGACAGTGGCGGCAGGCTGGCATTCGACTCGGCGGCCGTGAAGTAGCGCGTCATGCGGCCAAAGGCGCGCACGCCGAAGGGGTCGAGCAGCACGGCATACCATTCATTGTTGATGTCGCGCGTAAACACCCCGGCCATGGCCCACAGCACGAAAAAGCCCAGCACGCCCACGTACACGAGCATCATCGAACGCGTGGTGGCCGCCAGCAGCATCAGCAGGGCGCCGATGAAGAGCAGGTTGGGGATCACGATGACGGCGAAGCTCCAGGCATACGCCTGCAGCGAGAACGCGCCCACGCGCTGCGCATCGACCCAGGGCATGACGGGGCCGAGCATGGTGGCCAGGGCAATGGCGACGAAGATCACCAGGCAGGCGACAAAGCCGGCGGCGAAGCGGCCGAACAGGTAATCCCACTTGCGCATGGGCGTGGCGAACAGCATGTCGGCCATGCCCACTTCGCTGTCGCGCAGCACGGCGCCGGCGATGAAGACGGTGACGAGAAACATCGCCAGCAGGCTGAAGATGCCCAGCATCTGCGCCACCACCGTGGGAGCGTTGCGGTTGATGTTGCCGATGGCGCCACCGATCTGCACCGAGTCGCTGGTGGTGGCGCCAAAGGCCATCAGGGCCATGATGACGGCAAAGACCCACAGCAGCGGCTGTTTCAGCTGGTAGACGAGGTCAAACTTGAAAAATTCCTTCCACATGGCGGCCCCTTACGCTGCCACGGCGGACGGTGCCGCAGCGGGAGCCGCGGCGCCGTGGCGGGCGGCGTTGCGCACGTGCAGGAAATACACGTCTTCCAGATCGGCGGCGATCTGCACGAAGCCGCTGTCGGGCTGGCTGTCGGCATACACGTTGATTTGCGGCTTGCCGCCCACCAAGCGCGTCGACAGCACGTTCAGGGTTTGCTGGTACTGCGTCAGTTCTTCCGTCGTGACACTGCGGCGCCACACCTTGCCGTGCAAGGTATCGATGGCCGCCTGCGGCTCGCCCTGCACCAGCACCTGTCCCTTGACGATCATGGCCATGCGCGGGCACAGGTCCGTCACGTCATCGACGATGTGCGTCGACAGAATCACCACCACTTGCTCGCCGATCTTCGCCAGCAGGTTCAGGAAGCGGTTGCGTTCGTCCGGGTCCAGGCCGGCAGTGGGCTCATCGACGATCACCAGGCGCGGCGCGCCCAGCAGGGCCTGGGCGATGCCGAAGCGCTGGCGCATGCCGCCCGAATACGTGCCCAGGTTGCGCTTGCGCGCTTCCCACAGATTGGTTTGCTGCAGCAAGGCTTCCACGGCTTCCTTGCGCGGCCCCTTTTCCGTCAAACCTTTCAAGACGGCAAAGTGGTTGAGCAAGGTTTCCGCGCTGACCTTCGGATAGACGCCGAAATCCTGCGGCAAATAGCCGAGCTGGCGGCGCAGGCCGGCCTTGTCCTTGAGCACATCGAGGCCATCGAAATGGATGCTGCCGCTGTCGGGATCTTGCAAGGTGGCAATGGTACGCATCAACGAGGACTTGCCTGCGCCATTCGGTCCCAGCAAGCCGAACATTCCGTTGGGAATCTCCAGGCTGACATCATTGATGGCCTTGACGCCATTGGCATACGTTTTGTTCAGCTGTTTGATCGATAGCATGTGCGGCACTCTCCAGAGCTTGGGTCTAAAAAAGCCGGCAGATACCTGTCTGCCGGTCTGTGTAAGGGGATCGCCCTTGTTTGCGGTCAACCGCGATGGCGGATATTACTTAAAGGCAATAATATATAAGCAATTAGAAAAAAAGTAAGCTTTTTGCGACCGGAGGTGGAAAGACGGGCATGAAATGCCCCAGGCGGGGATGAGTGACGGTGATACCATCGCGCACTGGATCGACGCCACCGCGGAGGAAAGCTTTCATGCATGTCATAGACAAGATCATCGCCTTGCGCGCCATTGCCCCGGGCGAAGAGGAGGCACTGGCGCGGCTGTTTCAACTGTACTGTTATGACAATGCCGCCTGGAGCGGTGAGGCGCTGCTGGCCGATGGCCGCTACGACGTGTGCGATGCGGGGCTGGCGTCGTATGTGCATGCAGCCGGCCACACGGCCAGCTGGATCGAGGTCGATGGCGAACTGGCGGGCTTTTTCCTCACGGAGCCTGGCATGGCGGGCGGGCTGGCGGTGCAGGAGTTCAGCGACTTTTTTATTCTGAAGCAATACCGTCGCCGGGGCGTGGCGCTGGAAGTGGTGCGCAGGGTGCTGCTGGACAGCGGGCGGACGTGGCTGGTGGCAACGTTTCGCGACGATACCGCTGCCTGCGCGTTCTGGCGGCAGGCGTTTGCGCGCCTGCCGTTTGCCAGGGTCGAGGCGTACGATGATCCGGCCTTGCCGCAGTTCCAGCTGACCTTGCTGAAACCGGCGGCCTGAGCGCGTTTAGAAGCGCACTTTCACATACGCCGACGGTCCCGTCAGGCGAATGTTCAGGTCGGCATCGCGTTCGCTGTCGCGGTGCAGCTTGATTTTCGAGATGCCGTAATCGGCCACGAATCCGATGTTCTTGAACGGAAACCATTCCACGCCGACATTGCCGCCGTAGATGTGACCGTTGATGCGCCCGCCATTTTTCTTGATGCCCGACGCTTCCGCATACATGCGCAAGTCCGGCGTGAAGGCGTGGCGCCAGCCCACTTCCAGCAGCGGCGCAAACGCATGCTCGCCGATGGAATCGCGCGCCGTGGCCGTTTCGCCATTGACGACGCCGGTGGCCGTGCCGTTCAGGTTGGCATGGTAGTAGGCGGCGCCCAGGCCGATGCCGAAGGTGTCGTTGCCGCTGCCCAGCCACCATTTATAGGCCAGCTTGGCCAGGTCCAGCTTCAGATCCGCATTCGCCGTGGCCGTGCCCGTGACGGGCTGGCCATTGATGATGGTCTCGCCCGTCAAGCTTGGCGTGTAGGATTTGTCGTAACGGTAGTAGTCGAATGCCAGGCCATGGCGGTCGCCGATCAGCAAATCCGCCTTGATGCGGGGGATGGTCGTGTGGCTTTGCTTCGATTCGGGCGCGTCGATACGGCCAAACTGCGTGTCGGCGCCGATATTGATGCGCGGATCGGCGGAAAATGCGCCCACCGAGATGCTGACACGGTCCAGCGTGGGCGATGGCTCGGCCCGCGCCGTGGCGGCCGCCGTGGCCATGCCCAGCACACCCAGCATCATGGCGCCGCGCAAGGCGAGATGCTGAAAACGGAGTGGGGACAGGCGGGCGGGGACGGACGTAACAACCATGGGACAACTCCTCAAGATAAAGTGAAAACTGTTGCGACACATGGGTGGTCCACGCTGGGCAACAGTGCAATGTGGAAATGGTAGCAATTGTTACTTTTGGATTACGTAGCCGCACGGCGCAAATTCCCGTCGGATTTGTCCTACCGTGTGTAACAGCTGGTACACACCCCGGCATTGCCTGCAACGCGGGACGCGGGCAGAATGGTGTGCACAAGGAGGAGACATCGCATGAAAATCGCCGCCATTTCCGATATCCACGGCAACCTCGACGCGCTCGAGGCCGTGCTGGCCGACATCGCGCAACGGGGCGTGGACCTGACCGTCAACCTCGGCGATATCGTCTCGGGCCATCTGCAGCCGCGCGCCACGGCGGCGCGCCTGATGGCGCTGGACCTGCCCACCATCCGTGGCAACCATGAGCGCCAGTTGCTGGGCGACCCGGCCCGCATGGGCGCGTCGGACGCCTTTGCGCGCGCGCAACTGTTGCCCGAGCAACTCGCGTGGATGGACGCGCTGCCGGCCACCTTGCGCTTGCGCAAGGACGTGCTGCTCGTGCACGGCACGCCGACAAGCGACCTCGTGTATTTTCTCGACAGCGTCACGCCGCAAGGCAGCCGCGCCGCCACGCCGCAGGAGGTGGCGGAACGGGCCGGGACGGCCGACGCGGCCCTGATCCTGTGCGGCCACACGCACATGCCGCGCATGTTGCGCCTGGACGATGGGCGGCTGGTCGTCAATCCTGGCAGCGTGGGCTTGCAGGCCTACGATGACGATCACGGCTATCCGCACGTGATGGAGAACGGCACGCCGCACGCGCGCTACGCGATTGCCGAGCAGGGCGCGAACGGTGCCTGGACGGCGCAGTTGCACGCGGTCGAGTATGACTGGGACAAGGCGGCGCGGCTGGCGCTGGCCAACGGCCGGCCCGACTGGGTCACGCCCTTGCGCACGGGCTACGTCGGCACCGCCTGAGGTATATCAGCAGCTTGGCGCGCGGGTGACGGGCACGGGCACCAGTTCCGTCTTGCCGTCCCTGGCGATCACCCGATTGATGCTGATGCTGCAGCGCTTGCCTTCCCACGAGAACGCCGCTTCGTAATCCTCGCCGGCGCGCGGCGTGAAGGTGATGTCGCCACTGCAGCTGGGCGAGACGGTTTCATAGTTGATGCCGTTGACCACATAAAATGGCGAAACGTCCCGGAAGCCAATACGCAGGCTACTTGGCTTGTCGGCTGGAACTTCATATTCACGGAAATAGGCTTTCGAGAAAATCCCATCTTTGCGCGACAGGTTTTTCGACGTTTCCGTCTCGGCGATGCCCAGGCTGGTATTGCTGACGCTGCCGATGAAGGAGCCGAAGGCGGAGCTCATGCCGCCGCTGGCCTTTTCCACGCCATCGCTGAACATGCCGCGGATGCAGCTGCTGTCGCGGTACAGGAAGGCGGTGGCGCCATTCTGGCCGAACAGGCGCAGACGGCTGACGGTGGATATTGCCGGCGCCGCTGGCGTGCTGGCCGCCTCGGCAGCGGCAGCGGGTGTTTCGGTGGTGGCGATATCCTGGGCAAAGCTGGTGGCGCTGAGCAAGAGGGAAAAAAGGAAAGCAGGTTTTTTCATTGGTTTAAAGAAATTATCAAAAAGAAACAATATATACCATAAGGCAATACATTACTGCTCTTTTTAACAAGCTTGTCACCGTGCCTTACCTTAGCGGAACTCTTCCGCCACCAGGTTGTACTTCTGCATCTTGTGATACAGGGTTTGTTTCGGCAAGCCGAGCACCGTGCTCACTTCGCTGACGTTGCCGGAATATGCGCGCAGTTCCTGTTCGATCAGCGCGCGTTCGAAGCCGTTCACCTGCTCCGCCAGCGACAGGGGGCTGGCCTGATTGCCCGCCAGCAGGCTCGAAGCGCCGCCGGCGATACCGAGCACGAAGCGGTCGGCGATATTGCGCAGTTCGCGCACATTGCCGGGCCAGGAATGGGCCATCAGGTTGCGCATCTGTGCGCTGGAGACCACGGGCGCGGCGCGGTTGTAGCGGGTGGCGGCGGCCAGCACGAAGTGCTCGAACAGGATGGGAATGTCTTCGCGCCGTTCGCGCAAGGGCGGCAAATGCAGCACGATCAGATTCAGGCGGTAGTACAGGTCGCTGCGGAATTTCTGCTGCTGCGACAAGTCTTCCAGGTCCAGCTTGGCCGCCGCGATGACGCGCACGTCGACGGGCGTGGGCACGTTGGAACCAAGCCGTTCGATATAGCGTTCCTGCAGCACGCGCAGCAATTTGACTTGCAGGGACAGGGGCAGGCTTTCGATTTCGTCGAGGAAAAAAGTGCCGTGGTCCGCGTGCTCGATCTTGCCCACCTGCCGCTTGGCCGCGCCCGTGAATGCGCCCGGTTCGTGGCCGAAGACTTCGCTTTCAAATATGCTTTCGGGAATCGCGCCGCAGTTGACGGCGACAAAGTTGTGCTTGCGGCGGTGGCTGAAGTCGTGCAGGCAGCGGGCCACCATTTCCTTGCCCGTGCCCGTGTCGCCATAGATCAGTACGTCGGCCGGTTCGTCGGCAACGTCGAGTATCAAACGCCGTATGTCGCGCATCGCCACGGAATTACCCAATAAGCGCGCCTCGATGCCACCGCCGTCTTCCAACTGGCGGCGCAGGCTGTGCACTTCCAGCGTCAGCCGCCGTGTTTCCAGCGCGCGCAGGATGACGTCGACCAGTTGCTCGGACGAATACGGCTTTTCGATGAAATCGTAGGCGCCCGTGCGCATGGCGTGCACGGCCATCGTGATGTCGCCGTGGCCCGTGACGAGGATCACGGGCAGGTTGGCATCGAGCGTCTTGACCGCTTGCAGCAATTCCAGGCCGCTCATGCCGGGCAGGCGCACGTCGCTGACGACGATGCCGGGGAAATCCGGCGTCAGCAGTTTATAGGCCAGCTCGGCCGAGTGGAAGGCCAGCACGTCCAGGCCGGCCAGCTGCAGTGCCTGCTCGCTGCCTTCGCGTACGGTGGGGTCGTCTTCGACCAGCAAGACCTTCAAGCCGTCAAACATGTTTTTCCTCCTGCGTTGCAATCTGTAGTTCGATGGTGAAGATGGCGCCGCCGCCGGGGGCGTTTTCGGCGCGCAGCATGCCGCCGAACTGGCGCGTGATCTGTTCGGAAATGGCCAGGCCCAGGCCCAGTCCCAGTCCTTGCGGCTTGGTCGTGAAGAACGGTTCGAACAGGTGTTCGTACACTTCCGTCGACAGGCCCGGCCCCGTGTCGGCCACATGGATCAGCACGTGCTCCGGCGTGCATTCGACGGCCACGCGCAGGCTGCGCACGTCGCTGCCGTTCATGGCATCGAGCGCATTCGCGTACAGGTTCACCAGCACCTGCTCCAGGCGGTTGCTTTCGCACATGGCGAAGATGTCTTCGGGCGGCAGTTGCAAAGTGAAACGCACATTTTCCACCTGCAGGCGGCGCTCGACCAGGAACAGGGCATTGCTGATCGCCGTGGGTATCGAGACGGAGGTCAGGCTGGTCGTCGATTTGCGCGCGAAAATCTTCAATTGACCCGTAATGGTCCCCATCCTGGCCGCAATTTGCGAGATCTTCGCCAGGTTGCGCCGCGCATCGTCGAGCCGTCCCCGCTCGAGCAGGATGACGGCATTGTCGGACATGGTGCGCAGCGCCGTCAGTGGCTGGTTGAGCTCATGCGTGATGCTGGCCGACATTTGTCCCAGCACGGCCATCTTACCTGCTTGAAACAATTCGTTTTGCGTGATGTGGAGCTTTTGCTCGGCCTTGCTGCGCACCTCGATTTCCTGGCTCAGGCTTTGCGTCATGGCATTGAGTTCCGAGGTGCGTTCCTCGACCATGGCTTCCAGGTTGTCGTAGGCATGTTGCAAGTCTTCGCGGGCGCGCAGTTTTTGCGCCACGGCTGCGCGGCGCTGGCGCAGGTAAAAGAACAGCAGCATGAAAAAGCCCAGCAGCACGCAAGAGAAGGCGGCCGCCGCGCGCGCGCTGGCTTTCGCCTGTGCCAGGTCGGACAGGTAAATGAAAGTCCAGCCTTGCGGCGACTTGAGCTTGATCTGCGTCATCACGCTGGAGCTGATCTTCGGTGGCGTGTCGGCGTGTTCCTGCTCGCGCACGCTGATCACGCGCGCGCCATTGCCCAGCTGGCGGTCCGAGACGAAGGGGATGGCTTCCAGCTGCTTCGAGTAATACTGGCGCGTGCGGTTGAGTTCCTCAACGATGGCGGGCGACAGCGGCGCCAGGGTCTTGTATTTCCAGTCGGCCATGGAACTGAGGAAGATCACGCCGTGCTCGTCGGCCAGCATCACCTTGTCGGCGCCTTGCACCCAGCGTTTTTCCAGGGTTTCCAGGTTCACCTTCACCGTTGCCAGGCCCAGCATGTGGCCATTCTGGTAGATGCCATGGGCAAAGAAGTAGCCGGGCTCCAGCCGCGTCGTGCCGACGCCATAAAAACGTCCCGGCGTGCCCCGCAGGGCGTCCTGGGCATACGGGCGGAACGAGATATTGTCGCCAATAAAGCTGTCGGGCCCCTGCCAGTTGCTGGCGGCCCGCGTGTTGCCGTCGAGGTTGCTAATGAAAATGGTCGACGATTTCGCCTGGGCATTCATCTGCTCCAGGTAATGGTTGACCGTATCGACCAGCACCGGGTCTTCCGGGTGCTGCAGCAGGCGGATCACGTCGCGGTTCAGCTCCAGCGTCTTGGGCAGGAAGTCGTATTTCTCCAGCGCATTTTCCAGGCTGCTGACATACACTTCCAGGCGCTGTACGCCGCTCGCCTGCAGCTTGCCGATGGCGATGCGCTCCGTCCAGAAATACACGAGCCAGACGGTCGTCAGGCAGGCGGCCAGCACCACGCCCCAGGCCAGCGTTTCGCGGCCCGACCGTTGCGCCAGGCGCTGGCGCCAGGAAAGGGAGGGTTTACTACTGCTATTCATAAAATCAGCTGCCAACTTGCAAGAACCCACAGTATCGCATTTAAGTAATCGCGGAAATAAAAAAGCCGCCGGACATGCATCCGGCGGCCTGCGCTGTAACTAGCCGCGATCAGAATGTATGACGCATGCCCAAGTTGAAACCGCTGTTACCGGTGCCATCGTCGGTGGCATTGCCGACCTTGTAGGTCGCGCCATTCTTGTTGCTGATGTGGCCGTAACCTGTGTACAGGTCGCTGCGCTTGGACAGCGCATAGAAGGCGCCGATGGCCCACTGCTGGGCGTCACGGTTGGCACTGCTCTTGTCGTTGTGGTGGATGTACGACGCGACCAGCTTGGTGGCGCCGAACGGGGCGCTGAAGCCGACCAGGATGTCGTTGCTCTTGCTGTTGTCCAGGGCGCGGTTGTCGGCATAGCCGAAGTTGCCTTGCACAACGCCAAAGTCGTAGCGCGTGGCCAGCAGGGTGTTGCGCGTTTGCGCGGTCGCCAGCGGATTTTCCTGGCGGTGGTGCGTCAGGGTCACGTTCAGCGGACCGTCGATGTAGTGCACGGCGCCGCCCATGCTGCGGCTTTTCGCATTGTCGCCGGGCACTTCGCCAAAGCCATACGCCAGGTCGGCCGACAGCTTGCTCCAGGTCGGCGTGCTGTATTGCACCATATTATCGACGCGGTAATTCGTCGTCGACATAATGTTCGACGCCGTGCCGGCCAGGCCGATGACGAACGGATCGGCCACGTCGCGCAGGGCCAGGTAGTACGGCGTGTATTGGCGACCCAAGGTGACGGCGCCGGCGTTGCCGGTCAGGCCGACGTACGACTGGCGGCCGAACAGCCGGCCGCCCTGGCCCGAGGTGCCGGTATCGATGTTGAAACCACTTTCCAGCACGAAAATGGCGGCCAGGCCACCACCCAGGTCTTCCTTGCCCTTGAAGCCGATGCGCGAGCCGGAAGCGACGCCGGAAGCGACGCGGTTCAGGCGGTTTCCAGCCGCATCCTTGTCGAACACCAGGCCGGCGTCAGCCACGCCATACATGGTGACGCTCGATTGGGCCATGGCGCCGGTGGAGGCTACGCCAAGGGTCAGCAGGGTAAACAGGACTTTTTTCATGAAAATCTCTCTAATAAGTTGGAATGACTACTGATCGCACTACCTGACTGCTTGTTACTCAACATGGACAACAAATAAATGGCCCGCTTGTGGCGGGCCATGGCGCTATCAGGCTTTGCTAGCGTGATCCGCTTCGCCCCAATGGCTTTCCGTGTTCTGGTTGGCGGCGTTGGCCGCGGCGGCTTCTTCCTCGGTGGCCAGGCCACCTTCCCACTTGGCGACGACGGCCGTGGCGACGGCATTGCCGACCGCGTTGGTGGCCGAACGGCCCATGTCGAGGAATTGGTCGACACCCATCAGCAGCAGCAAGCCCGCTTCCGGGATATTGAATTGGTTCAGGGTCGCGGCAATTACCACCAGCGAGGCGCGCGGCACGCCGGCCATGCCTTTCGAGGTCAGCATCAGCAGCAGCAGCATGGTGATCTGCGTGCCGATCGACAGGTCGATACCGTAGGCTTGCGCGATGAACAGCACGGCAAAGGTGCAGTACATCATCGAGCCATCGAGATTGAAGGAGTAGCCCATTGGCAACACAAAACTGGAAATCTTGCGGTCCACGCCGAACTGGTCGAGCGCCGTCAGCAGTTTTGGATACGCTGCTTCCGAGCTGGCCGTCGAGAATGCCAGCAGGAATGGTTCGCGGATCAGGCCGACGAGCTTGAAGATGCGCGGGCCGATGACGACGAAGCCGGCGCCGATCAGCAGGGTCCACAGGCACAGCAGGCCCAGGTAGAAACCGCCCATGAATTTGGCAAACGTGACCAGCACGCCCAGGCCGTGGGTGGTGATGACGGAGGCCATCGCGGCGAACACGGCCAGCGGGGCCAGGTTCATGATGGTGCCGGTGATGCGCAGCATGACTTGCGCCAGCTGGTCGACGACGGCCGTCAGGGTCTTGCCCGATTCGCCCAGGCCGGCCAGTGCGCCGCCGAAGAAGATCGAGAATACCAGCACTTGCAGGATTTCATTGTTGGCCATGGCCTCGATCGGCGACTTCGGCACCAGGTGCGTGAAGAAATCTTTCAAGGTGAAGGCGGCCGTTTTCAAATTGGTCGAAGCGTGTACGTCCGGCAGTGGCAGGCCCAGGTTGGTACCCAGTTGCATCAGGTTCGACAGCACCATGCCCAGCGCCAGCGAGACCAGCGAGGCGACGACGAACCAGCACATGGCTTTCAAGCCGATGCGGCCCGCCGTCTTGCCGTCGCCCATGTGGGCGATACCGACCGTCAGGGTGGAGAACACCAGCAGCGCGATGATCATCTTGATCAGGCGCAGGAAGACGTCGGTGACGATGGAAATATTGCCAGCGATCTGAGCGCTGAGCTTGGCATCAGGGAAGGCGGTGTTGCATCCATAGCCCACGGCAATGCCGAGGATCATGGCAATCAGGATGTACAGGGTTAATGGCCGTTTCTTTTTCATTTTGACTCCTCCGGTGAAACGCCGCTGTGAGCGGATTATTGATAGCGAGCAACTCAAGCTTGGAGTCAGTATTTCTCAAAAACAAGCCTTTGCGTGCCAGCGATTATTTGCAGCAAAACCTGTACATAGCAAAGGATATGCCTGAAATGGGAATTTGCGACCTAACTTCTTAAGTTGTTGATTTAAGGAAGCTTTTTTGTTGCTTAGATGTCGCAATTTTGCACGCTTGCGCGAAATATTGGACGGGGCGGGCTATCGCTGTATGACTTTTCATACGCTAGTCGCGGCAGGGTGGCGGTGCGGCAAAAAGACAAGATTATCAGGACAATAAAAAAGCCCCTCCGAAGAGGGGCTTGAAATGGCGCAATGCGTGTTTAGAACTTGATATTGGCCGTCAGGCTGAACGAACGGGGCTGGCCCGGGGTGTAGCGGAAGCCGGACTTGTTGATGGCTGCCACATAGGTCTTGTCGGCCAGGTTGTAGGCGTTCAACTGCAAGTCGAGGTTCTTGTTGACGGTGTAGGTTGCCATGGCGTCGAAGACCCAGTAGGCATCCACGCGGGCCGGCGTGCCGACGGCGCCATCGGTGCCGCGCAACATTTCACCCACGTAACGCGCGCCGCCACCGATCTTCAGGCCAAACGGCAAGGTGTACGAAGTCCAGCTGGTGAACGCCTGTTTAGGCGTGTAGGTGAGGTTATTGGCGCCGCTGGCCGTGAAGACCTTGTTCGACTCGACCTTGGTATTCATGCGCGTGTAGCCGGCGCTGACCAGCCAGTTCGGCATGATCTCGCCCACCATGCCAATCTCGACGCCTTGCACGCGCTTCTTGCCGGTCTGGTAATAAATGGTCGAGATGACAGGATCCTGTTCCACTTCATTCTTGACGGTGGTCTGGTAGACGGCGGCCGACAGCGACAGTTTTTGCTTCAGGAAGTCCCACTTGGTGCCGATTTCCTTGGTGGTGGTTTCTTGCGGGTCATAGTTCGGGTTTTGTGCGCTGCTGGCGCCCGTGCTCAGGGCGAAGTTGGTGCCCGGTGGCGCCTTCGACGTGGCCAGCAAGGCGTACACGCTGCTGTCCGGCGTCGGCTTGTACAGGGCCGAGATCTTGCCGTTGGCCAGGGTGTCGCTCAGGGTCAGGTGAGTGGGAATTGGTGTGCCCACTGGCAATGGCTGTACCGCCGGCGGCTTGACGGCTGTTTGCAGGGTGACGGCGTCATAGGTGGTGTTGAAGTGGTCGAAGCGCACGCCGCCATTGAAGATCCACTTGTCGCCGAACTTGATGGTGTCAAAGACATATGCGCTTTGCGTGTTGACTTCGCCTTCGGTGAAGGCGCCGCTGCGCACGGGCTGGTAGCCGGTGACGGGGTCGCGCGGGTTCGGGTGGTACAGATTGGCGTCCGGCAAGGTGCCCAGGCTGGCAGGCACATAGCCGTAGTTGGTCTGTTTTTCGCTGGTGAACTCGGCACCGGCCACCACGGAGTGTTTCAGCACGCCCGTGTCGAATTGCGCGCTGACGACGGTCTGGTTGGTCAGGATCGTGTTTTCCTGGTCCTTCACGGTGCGCAGCGAGCGCGCCAGGGTCCAGGTCGACGGATCGGTGACGACCGGCGTCTTCAGGTTGTCCATGCTGCCCATGAAGGCCGTCAGCAGGTAATCCTGCTTGGTCTTGCCGTAGCGCGTGGTGTTTTGCAGTTGCAGCGTAGGCGAAAAATCATGGTCGATGCGCAAGGTGCCCATGTCGGCCTTGACCTTGTCGTGGTCTGCGGTGGAACCGTAGAAATTCTTTGGATCGACCCGCGCCGCGCTGTTCAGGAAGGTGCGCACGACCGGTTTCTCTTTCGTGGCGACGTCCGGCGCCGAGTAGCCTGGCAAGCCGATGGTCGGCACGAAGCCGTCGGGTACGTTGTTTTGATCCACGTGCAGGTAGCTGGCCGTGATGCGCGTCGGCTTGCCGATGCCGAAGGTGACGGTAGGCGCGAAGGCCCAGCGCTTGTTGGTGACTTCATCGCGCGCCGGGTTGCCGCTGTCCTGCGTCATCAGGTTCAGGCGCAAGGCCGTGCCCGAGTCGCTGTCGAGGATGCGGTTCCAGTCGGCCGTGGCGCGTTTCTGCTTGCCGCTGCCCACCGTCAGCAGGGAATTGAATTTGTTTTCCATGCTGGCCGTTTTGCTGACCAGGTTGATCGAACCGGTGGGCGAACCGCGGCCGCTGTCCGTGCCCGCCGGGCCCTTCAGCACATCGATCTGTTCGATGTTGAAGACGTCGCGCGAGATGGAACCCACGTCGCGCACGCCATCGACATAGATGCTGCCCGAGGCATCGAAGCCGCGCATGTAGACGGCATCGCCCGTGTTCGTGTTGCCGTTTTCGCCGAGGAAGAAGGTACCGACGCCTGGCGTGTTGCGCAGCGCATCCGTCAGGGTCAGCGCGCCTTGCTGTTCGATCAATTCCTTCTTGATCACGACGATGGTTTGCGGCGTATTGACCAGCTCTTCCGTGTATTTCGGCGACGAGGCTTTTTCGGCCTTGAAATCATTTTCCTTGGAGCCCACGACCTTGATTTCGTTCAGGGTTTGCTGCGATGCCGGGGCACTTTGGCCGGCCGGGTCGGCCGCCTGGGCGGCGACGGGCAGCAGCATCACGGCCAGGGCGGCGCCGATGTGCTGGTTGAAACGGGTTGGGGCGTGTTTGCGGCTCTTGATTGCCATCTTGCTCTCTCGATAAGTTCAGGGTGGTGGTTCCTGGCTGGCTCTGCGCCGCTGTGCTTGGGCACGCGGGCAAGTGGCTGGCGATGGAGACGGAATAGGCGGTATTGTAATAACTGGGCGCTATTTCGTAAATGAGAATCGTTATCAGTATCGTTTACGCAACGGATTGGGCGTGCCGCAAAAAAAATACGCGCATGGCGCATGAATGCTTGCTTTGCGGCCCCGCCGCTGCTATGCGCGCAAGCGTCCGGCGGCGGGAGTATGATGAGCAACCTTTACAAATTTCTTCCCAGCACATGCTGCACACTCCCCTTGCCTTCGTTCCCCTGATCGACACGCCCGAACCGGCCCCGGCCGCCACCGAGACGCTGACATTCGTCTTTCACCGCGGGCGTTTATTGTTGCGTACGCCCGGGCTGACCTTGCCCACGGCCGCCGAGGCGGCCGCGCTCGATATCGACCTGAGTCGCGCCCAGCCCGTGGGCCTGTGGCAAGGCCGCTATTGCCAGACGGTCTGGACAGATGCGGAGTTGTTGCCCGCCGATAGCGGCTTGGCGTATCACGGCATGCGTTCGCTGTTCAACGCCGTCGACGATGGCTTCCTGGGCCTGGCCAGCCGCGCCGTGCAGCTGGCCGAGTGGGCGCGCACGCACCGCCATTGCGGCGTGTGCGCCACGCCCATGCAGCGCACGCGCGGCGAACGCTGTTTTACGTGCGCCGCCTGCGGCATGCTCGCGTATCCGCGCATCTCGCCGGCCATGATGGTGCTGATCCGCAAGGGCGACCAGGTGCTGCTGGCCATGCATAAAAACTCGCCATCGCAGCGCTTCAGCCCGCTGGCCGGTTTCCTGGAAGCGGGCGAATCGATCGAGGAAGCCGTGCACCGCGAAGTGATGGAAGAGGTGGGCTTGCGCGTGCATAACTTGCAGTACTTCATGAGCCAGTCCTGGCCGTTTCCCCATTCGCTGATGATTGCGTTTACGGCCGATTACCTCGACGGCGAGATCCGTCTGGACGAGAACGAGATCGCCGAGGCGCGCTGGTTCGGGCCCGGCGATGCCTGGCCGGAAGCGAGTTCCAGCGTGTCGATCTCGGCGCTGCTGGTGAGAGCGCACCGCCCGCCGGCAGTGTCGTAAAGCGGGGGCTGCTCAGGCAGCTTGCCGCATTTTCTATATACTGGCGGCAATTGAAAATTTTAGGGTGGTGTAGCATGTCTCAAGAAGAATTCTCCGAAAACGACTGGCGCCGGCTGATCAGCAGCTTTGGCGAAGACCCGCAGCGTCCTGGCCTGCTGGAAACGCCGGCGCGCGTGGCCAAGGCGTGGAAGCACTGGACGTCCGGCTATGGCCAGGACCCGGTGGACTTGCTGAAAGCCTTTGAAGATGGCGCGGAACAGTACAACGAGCTGATCGTCGTGCGCGGCATCCCTGTCTACAGCCATTGCGAACACCACCTGGCGCCGTTCTTTGGCAAGGCCACCATCGGTTATGTGCCCAACGGCAAGATCGTCGGCTTGTCGAAATTGACGCGCCTGGTCGATTGTTTCTCCAAGCGCCTGCAAGTGCAGGAACGCATGACGATGCAGATCGCCAATGCCCTGATGGAAGTGCTGGAACCGAAATCGGTGGGTGTGGTCGTACGCTGCCGCCACCTGTGCATGGAAAGCCGCGGCATCCGCACGCCGGGCGAAGAAACCATCACCTCGGCGATGCTGGGCGAGATGCAGCCGAACCTGGCGCTGCGCACGGAATTTTTGGCCCTGGCGCGCGAAGTTTGATTATTTCGGCGACGATGCGGGACGAAGGCGGCTGATGCCGCCTTTTTTTATATTCTTCCGGATTCCCGTTCCGCCAGATAACGCGCTGGCGGCTTGCCCACTGCCTTGCGGAACATGGTGACAAAACCGCTGGTATTTTCATAGCCCAGTTCCAGCGCCACCGCTTTCACGCTGCGCCCTTGCGCCAGCCGCTGCAAGGCAAGGATGACGTGCAATTGCCGGCGCCAGCGGCCCACGCTCATGCCCATTTCCGCCAGTGACTGGCGGGTCATGCTGCGCTCGCTCATGCCGATGCGGCTGGCCCACTCGGCCAGCGTGCTTGTATCGGCTGGTTGCGCCAGCAGCAGGGCCGCCAGGCGGCGCAGGCGCGCGTCGCGCGGCATCGGCAAATGCAAGTCTTCCACCGGCGCCGTGGCCAACTCATCGAGCAGTGTGGCCACCAAGCGTTCCTGCGCGCCGTGCAGCGCGGTCAGGGTGGGGAAGCAGGCCGCCTTGGCGATCAGTTCGCGCAGCAGGGGCGAGACGGCCACCGTGCAGCAGACGGCGGGCAAGGCCGGCGCCATGGCCGGCTCGACAAACAGGCAATAGCACTCGGCCTCGCCCACGCCGTGCGCCGAATGCATCAGGCCGCCCGGTATCCACACGGCGCACTGGGGCGGCACGATCCACACCCCGCTTTCCACTTCGCAATGTATGACGCCCCGCGTGGCGTACAGCAGCTGCCCCTTGCGGTGCTGGTGCGGCGCATGCTCCTCGTCCTCGTGCACACTGGCCAGGCCCACGGCCAGCAGCGGACGCAGCACGCCGTCGACGTCGAAATCGATGATGGAGGCGCCGGCGTCCAGCCCCAGATGGGCCGTCAGCATGCTGGGCAAGAGAGGATGGGGCATGGGAGTATGTTGGCCGGATTGAATAATATTGTGGCTATTGTATGCAATGACGTCCGGCGCCGCCATCGGTATCGTATGCTTATCCGCAGCCCCGCTTCAACGGCAACCGCCGCCGCCAGTGTTCTGATGAAGGTAAGGAGGAACGGCAACCCCCGAAGGAGTCACACCATGCAACTTGATTTATCCACTTTCCCCCTCGTCTGGATGCGCCGCGAGGCAGCGCCTGACCAGCCCGATATGCTGTTTGCCCAGTTTGACGCCTTGCTGGCGCGCCGCCAGGCATGTGTCATCCTCAGCGAGGAAGGCTTGGCCGAGGACGGGCATGCGCACCCGCAGGAAGAGCGCAAGCGGGCCGCGCTCTGGATGAAGCAGAACAAGGCGGCCATCCGCGCGTATATCCAGGGCATGGTGCTGGTCGAACCGAGCGCCGCCAAGCGCCTGGCCGGCAAGGCCTTCGCCGTCATGTTCGGCAAGTTCTGGGGCTATCCCCTGCATTTCGGCACCAGCCGCGACGACGCGCTCGACATCGCGCAGCATTTGATCAAGGCGTGGCTGCCGCCGCGGCTACCGCCAGGCGACGGCAGCACGGCCGCGCATCAGTAACGATAATCGTTGACGAAATGCTTGGTGAAGTTGTACTTGCTGCCGCCGTCGAGCAAGTCGACCAGGCGTTTCGGTGCCGAGGCCGACATGAAGGCGTCGGCGGCACCGCCCGTGCTGCGGAACCTCATGCCGGGGCTGAGGATCTGGCTGGCGCCGATTTTCAGGTGCTGGAAGCTTTTCGTTTTCTCATTGTTGAGGATGAAATGCAATTCCTGCTTGAAGGTCAGGAAGGGAATCTTCAGCCACCAGCCTTCGTCCGTGCCATAGCTGGCGACGCTGGCAAAATGCGTGTTCTTGTCCGTCAGCGTGGGTTTGCCCAGGCGGTCGTTGATGCGTTTCATGGCTTCATTCTTGGTCATGCTGTTCTTTCGTGATTCGATCTATGCGGCGTGCATTCTGACACAGGCGCGCCGCCGCGTGCCATCGAATGCCTCACAGTAGCAAAATCAGCGAGCCGAGCACGATCAAGCCACCGCCGAGGGCCGCTTTCACGGTGAACGGCTCGCCCAGCACCAGCCAGCCGGCCAGCATCACCAGCGCCACGCTGAGCTTGTCGACGGGCGCCACCAGCGAGACGGGGCCCAGTTGCAGCGCGCGGAAATAGCAGAGCCACGACAGTCCCGTGGCCACGCCCGAGGCGATCAGGCAAGTCCAGCCCACCCAGTTGCCGCCGCTGGGGCGCTGCCACTCCGCGCGCAGCGAGATGATGGCTGCCGTCACCAGGAGGATGACGCCCGTGCGTATCAAGGTGGCCATGTTGCTGTTCAGATGGGCCACGCCCAGCTTGCCCAGGATGGCCGTCAGGGCCGCGAATACGGCCGACAGGATGGCAAAGCCTTGCCAGGTAAAGGTGGTCGACACGGGACTCCCTGCGCGCTGAATAATTGCAGTGACTGTAGCGTAAAAGCATGGCGGCCGCTGCCAATAATTTTTATTGCAACGCAGCATCAATTCTCATCAATTGTCGCAGCCCATTAACAACACTGTGTAAAAAACATTGCTTCCCGGCATTGTAAATATCGGTAGTTCGAGCGTATGCTGGAGTCGTCTGAACGGTGCCGCCAGAGCACCGTCGCCGCCGCATTCCTGGCCTGTCGAGCTGGAAGCGGGATACGCCCCACCGCCGCACAATAGAGAGTTGGAGACATAGAATGAAGAAATTGACGTTCCAGCAGAAGTTATGGATCCCCCTGCTTTGCAGCCTGTTGTGCATCACCGTTATTTTTGTCTATAACGCCCTGGAAATTCGCAAGATCCGTATCGAAGAGCGCAGCGCCGACCTGAGCAATGCCGCCGACCTGGGCCTGGGCGCCGTCAAGATGTTCGGCGACCTGGCCGCCAGCGGCGCCCTGACGCAGGAAGAGGCGCAGAAGCAGGCCACCGCCGTCATCAAGAGCATGCGCTTTGGCGAGACCGGTTATTTGTCCATCATCAACCTCGATGCCGTCGTCGTGATGAATCCCGCCGCGCCGCAAACCAACGGCAAGAACATGGCGGATTTTAAAGATGCCAATGGCACCTATCTGTACCGCGACATCGTTGCCGTCGGCAAGAGCGATGCGGGCAAGGGCTTCGTCCACTATTACTTCCCCCGTCCCGGCCAGAAGAACGCCGAACCGAAGATGAGCCGCGTGGTGGCCTACAAGCCGTGGAGCTGGACCATCGTGGTGGGCGTGTACATGGACGATATCGACGCGGCCTTCCGCCAGTCGCTGATCACCTCGCTGGGCGTACTGTTGCTGGTGTGCGGCTTGCTGGCCGCCGTCGTCGTGGCGATCAACCGCAGCCTGCGCCATGCGCTGGGCGGCGATCCCGAATATGCGGCCGACGTGGCTGCCCAGATCGCGAATAACGACTTGAGCGGCGCCGTGCGCACGCATGCCAACGACCGCCACAGCGTGCTGTACGCGATGAAAACCATGCAGGCCAACCTGGTCGATGCGATCAGCGAAATCCGCCACAGCGCCGAAACGATCGCCACGGCATCGAGCGAGATTGCCAGCGGCAATATGGACTTGTCGGCACGCACGGAAATGCAGGCCAGTTCGCTGGAAGAAACGGCGGCCTCGATGGAGGAATTGACCTCCACCGTGACGCAAAACGCGGGCAATGCCGTGCAGGCGAATGAACTGGCACAGTCCGCTTCCGCCGTGGCGCGCCAGGGCGGCGCCGTGGTGGCGCAAGTGATCGGCACCATGGACACCATCAACGCCTCCTCGCGCAAGATCGTCGACATCATCGGCGTCATCGACGGCATCGCCTTCCAGACGAATATCCTGGCACTGAATGCGGCGGTGGAAGCGGCACGCGCGGGCGAGCAGGGCCGCGGCTTTGCCGTGGTGGCGTCGGAAGTGCGCAACCTGGCGCAGCGCTCGGCGGGCGCGGCGAAGGAAATCAAGGAACTCATCGGCGCTTCCGTCGACAGCATCGCGGCCGGCAGCGCCCTCGTCGCACAGGCGGGCACGACCATGGATCAGGTGGTGGCTTCCGTGTCGCGCGTGACCGACATCATGGCCGATATCACGGCCGCCTCGCACGAGCAAAGCACGGGCATCGGCCACGTCAATCAGGCGATCACGGAAATGGACAGCGTGACGCAGCAAAATGCGGCACTGGTGGAAGAGGCGGCGGCAGCGGCGGCCAGCATGCAGGACCAGGCGGCCGTGCTGGCGCAGCTGGTGGCGCGCTTCAAGCTGTCGGCGCAGGAACCGGCGACGGCGTCGCGCTCGGCTGGCGCGCCACGCGCCGTGGCGAAAAAGCCGCTGCGCAGCCTGGCGGCGCGCTGAGTTACTGGGCTGGCGCCGCCGTTGGCGGCGCCGGCTCGAATTCCAGCTTGTCATCGACGACCACGAATTGCCCGAGCGGCTGGCCCAGGTCGGCTTTCGGGTCGTTTTCCATTTCCGTCAGCGCATTGCAAGTCGTCGTTTCCGCCTGCCACAACTGCTTGCCCATGCGGATATTCCACAGGCCATCACCGGCCGCAAACAGCTCCACCTTGATGTCGGCCGGCGCATCGGTGGACAGGATATGCAGGCGCTGGCATTGCGGCAAGTTGGTCGCCATCAGCTGCACTTCCACGGTATCTTGCCAAAAATAACGCTGCTGGCGGCGCACGGTCAGGGAATGGTCCTGGCCGTCGAACATATAGATGGCGAAGTCCTGGACACAGCCTGACAGCAGGACGGACAGCATGACGATCAGGAGTTTGCGCATGGTCGGCTTTCTTTGGTGGTTCTCGGGAATGGCGGAGTTCAATTCTTGCGGCGAGAGTGGGCGCTTGCTGGCATGGCAAGCGGGGCACGCGCCGTCTTGTTTTTCGCTTACGTGGCATTATATCCATGCACACCAGTTGCGGCGCGACAATAGTTACGCCCTCCCTATGCCAACGAGCTGAAAGACGACGATGATCGACCTGTATTACTGGACCACGCCCAACGGGCACAAAGTGACGATGTTCCTGGAAGAAGCGGGCATCCCCTACAACATCATTCCCGTGCATATCGGCAAGGGTGAGCAGTTCACGCCCGAGTTTCTTGCCATCGCGCCCAACAACCGCATCCCCGCCATCGTCGACCAGGCACCGGCAGATGGCGGCGCACCCCTGTCGCTGTTCGAGTCGGGGGCGATTTTGCAATACCTGGCCGAGAAAAGCGGGCAATTCCTGCCGGACGACGTGCGCGGCCGCGCCGAGGTGATGCAATGGCTGTTCTGGCAAATGGGCGGCCTTGGCCCGATGGCCGGACAAAACCACCATTTCGTGCAATACGCGCCCGAGCCCATCGACTACGCCATCACGCGCTACGTGAACGAAACGAACCGGCTATACGGCGTGCTGAACAAGCGCCTGGCGGACCGCGCATTCGTTGCTGGCGACACGTATTCCATCGCCGACATGGCGATCTACCCATGGATCGTGCCGCACGAACGCCAGCGCCAGAAGCTGGAAGATTTCCCGCACCTGGCGCGCTGGTTCGCGGCCATCGCCGCCCGTCCCGCCACCGTGCGCGCGTATGCCCGCGCGGCCGAAATCAACGTGCAGCCCACCGTCAGCGGCGACGCGAAAAGCGTGCTGTTCGGCCAGACGGCGAAGACACTCGGCTAAGTTTCAGTTGCCCCTCAGTTACCCCGATACGTGGAAAAGCCGAAAGGACTGAGCAGCAACGGAATGTGATAGTGCTGCTCGGTCTTTTCCACATGAAATTGCACGGGGATTTCCGGGAAGAAGGTTTCCTGTTTCAGCCGCGCATAGTGTTCTCCCGTCTTGAACACGATGCGGTAGTCGCCCGCCTGCATGGCTTGATTTTCCGGATACATGGCCGCGATGCGCCCCTGCGCATTCGTCACGGCGCTGCTTAATTGTTTCCAGTCGTTGTCCTTCTTTTGCTCCAGGGTCACCGTCACGCCCGCCGTCGGCTGGCCGCTCTGCAAGTCGAGGATGTGCACGCTCAAGGGATTGGCGGCCAGCGCCATGGCAGACAGGCTGGCGAACGCCAGGGCGGCAGCGGTTTTTTTCAAATAGCTCATCGTCGTTGCTTTCACAGGGTGGGGGAATCGAGTTCAGGGATGGCGGCCAGGGCGGCCAGGGCGCAGGCGCGGTCTTGCAGGGCGCCACCGCCGCCAGCCACGCCGATGGCGCCGACGACTTCTCCCTTGGCGCGCAAGGGCAGGCCGCCGCCCAGCAGCAGCAGTTCCGGCAGTGTCGTCAAATTGGCCATGTCAGGATTGCCGCGCGCGGCCACGGCCAGCGCCTGGGTATCATTTTTCGTCGACAGGGCCGTGTAGGCCTTGCGCCGGCTGGCCTGCGTGTTGTGCGGCCCGACGCCATCGGCGCGCTGCACGGCCACGACATTGCCGCCACGGTCCAGCACGCTGACGACGATGTGCCGGCCTTGCGCCTGGCAAGCGGCGATGGCCGCATTCGCCAGCGTGTTGGCCATTGCCAGAGAAAGGTCATCGACCTGGCGCAACTGGGCGTGGGCGGGGCTGGCCAGCAGGCACAGCAGAGTACTGCCGAAAAGTAGGGTTTTCATGTGGCGGTCCGTTGATAAGGTGGCGCCAGTATGGCCAGTGTTACCCTACGAGAAGATGATCGACGCATGACATTTTTATCATCCGCAGTACCCGGCGCGCGGCGTAGAATGGTTTTATATTCTACTTAGAAAGCGGCCATGCGCATCCTGGTAATCGAAGACGAGCCGAAGACGGGCGACTATTTGCTGCGTGGCCTGGCCGAGTCCGGCTTTACGGTGAGCCTGGCACGCAATGGCCGCGACGGCTTGCACATGGCAAGTACGGAGTCACCCGATCTCATCGTGCTCGACGTGATGCTGCCCATCATGGATGGCTGGCAAGTCTTGCGCGCGCTGCGCCTGCAAGAGGGCGGTGCGGATGTGCCCGTGATTTTTCTCACGGCGCGCGACGAGGTGCAGGACCGCGTGAAAGGGTTGGAACTGGGCGCCGACGATTACCTGGTGAAACCGTTCGCCTTTGCCGAACTGGTGGCGCGCATCCGCACCCTGCTGCGGCGCGGGCCACCGCGTGAAGACGACGTCATCCGCATCGGCGACATGGAAATCGATGTGATGAAACGCAAGGTCAGCCGGCAAGGCCAGCGCATCACCCTGACGGCCAAGGAATTCGGCTTGCTGCATTTGTTGGCGCGGCGCCAGGGCGAGGTCTTGTCGCGCTCCATCATCGCCTCGCAAGTGTGGGACATCAATTTCGAGAGCGACACCAACGTGATCGACGCGGCCATCCGCCGCCTGCGCAGCAAGCTCGACGACCCGTTCGAACCCAAGCTGATCCACACTCTGCGGGGCATGGGCTATGTCTGCGAATTGCGCGCGCCATCCGCTCCAGACAGCGGCGCGGCCGCATGAAGCTGGCGAAACTGCGGCGCTCGCTGACCCTGCGCGTCACGCTCGTCTTCGTATTGATCGTGGCGCTCGTGTCGGCGGGACTGGGCATGCATCTGTACCGTTCATTCGTCGCGGAAATCGAGCGCCGCGACGATATTTTATTGCTGGGCAAACTGCGACAGATCCAGCAATTACTCGGCAATGCGGGCACGCTCGATATCATCCGCGAGCGGCCCCAGTATTTCCGCGACACCATGAGCGGACAGGAGAACTCCCTGGTGCGCATCGTGCGCGCCGATGGCACGCGTTTGATCGATGTCAATCCGCATGGCGAGACGGTGGCGCATCCTGTTCCCGTGGCCGTCGATGCGCCCGTCACTGCCAACGACATCGCCAGCTGGACCAGCCGCGACGGCTATCCGGCCCGGGTCGTGGCGGCCAGCGCGCGCATCGGCGATCCGGCGCAGATGGCCGACATTTCCGTCGCCCGCGTCTACGGCGACCGCACGGCCATGTTTGCCGCCTACCGCTGGCAGATTGTCGTCTCCGTGGCCGTCAGCGCGCTGGTGGCGGCCTTGCTTGCCAGCGTGATGCTGCTGCGGGGACTGCGGCCGCTGCGCAATATCGCCGCCCATGCGGCTTTGGTGCGGCCCGGCAAACTGGGCCAGCAGCTGGAGGCGCGCGATGCGCCCACGGAATTGTTGCCCCTGATCCAGGCCTTGAACGCCATGCTGGCGCGGCTGCAGGAAGGGTATGCGCGGCTGTCGCAGTTTTCCGCCGACCTCGCGCATGAATTTCGCACGCCCGTCACGAATCTGCTGGGACAAAGCCAGGTCATGCTGGCCCGCCCCCGCAGCGCGCACGAGTATGAACAGCTGGTGTCGTCGAACGTGGAAGAGCTGGAACGGCTGTCGCGCATGATCGACAGCATGCTGTTTCTGGCGCGCGCGCAGCAGGACGAGATGATCCTTGTCAAGCAAGCCTTGCCCGTGCAGGACGAATTCTTGCGCCTGGCCGATTTCTTTGAAGGCCTGGCCGAAGAGCGCGAGCTGGCGCTGGCCTGCCACGGCAGCGGCATGGTGACGGCCGAGCCGCAACTGCTGCGCCGCGCGCTCGGCAACCTGCTGTCGAACGCGATCCGCCACGCGGCGCCGGGCAGCACAATTTTATTGCGTTCGCACGCGACGAACGAGGGCGTGGAACTAAGCGTGAGTAACCTCGGCCCCGCCATCCCCGCGCGCCACTTGCCCCACCTGTTCGAGCGTTTTTATCGCGCCGACCCGGCCCGCAGCGACTCGGCCGCCTCCACAGGATTAGGGCTGGCCATCGTCACGGCCATCATGCAATTGCATGGCGGCAGCGCGAGCGTGGCGTCCGACGCGGCCGCCACGACGTTTACCCTGGTTTTTCCGGCGTAATTGACTGGGGTGGTGTCGGATTACGCTACGCTAATCCGACCTACGCCGCATTCCGGCGCAGGGTAGGTCGGATTCGCGAGGCGAAGCCACGCGTAATCCGACAAGAGCCGTCAATAATATTGTCGGATTACGTGGTTCCGCATGGTCTCGGGGCCGTCAGCCCATCTCCACCAAAAACTCATGCATGCCCGTATGCGGCAATTGCGCGCAGGCGGGCGCAAAGTGCGGCAACTGTCCCCACAGCAAGGGGTTGCCGACGATGTACACATAATGTTGTGCGCGCGTCAGGGCCACGTTGAGCAAATTCGGCGTGGCCGCCGCCCATTGCGCGGCGCCGGCCGTGCTGTCGTCGGCGCCCAGGACCAGCATCACCACGCTTTGTTCCTTGCCCTGGAAGGTGTGCACGGTGCCCACCATCTGGCTGCTCCACTGGCGCAATTCGCGCGCCGTCGGCGCCTTGCCATAGCCGAGGCGGCGGTCCCAGTCCATGTCGACGATGCGCGAGCGCAATTCGTTGCGCACGGCCTTGAACGGCGTAATCACATACATGTCGGGCAGCTTGCCATCGCGGCGATACAGTTTCAGCAGCACTTCCAGCACGAAATCGAGCTGCACGGGCACCACCTGCTTGTAGCTGACGGGGCCAGCAGCGTCGATCCAGCGGCTGGGCCCCCGCGTCAGGCCGCGCGCGCCGGCCGGCGGCGTGCGGTCGGTTAGCCCGTAGACCATCTTGTCTTCGTAGGCGATGCTGTTGGCCAGCGAGAACATCGGTTCCACGCAGCGGCGGTGCACGCGCAGGGGGCTGCCGATCCACAGCGGCTGCGCGCTGCCGGCACCGACGACGGCGCCATAGCGGTTGGCCTTGTCGGCCAGGGTCTGCACGGACACGGAAGTCGGCGCGTAACTGCCATCCTGCGTATGCGGCGACAGCGCGGACAGGGCTTGCACGAGGCGGCCCGGCACCGTGAACACGGGTTCGATCTGCAGCGGGTCGCCCACGATGACAGCACGTTTGGCGCGCCACAGGCTGCCCAGCGCCGCTTGCGGCACGGCCTGGCCCGCTTCATCGATGAACAGCCAGCCCAGCGATTCGGGGCCCATGCCCTGGAACTGGCGGGCGAACGAGGCGAACGTGGTCGACACGACANNACGACAGGCACCACCATGAACAGGCTGTGCCAGACCATGGCGATGTGCGACTGGTCATACGCGCGCTTGTTTTTCAGCAATTTCGACACGGCCAGCAAGTTGCCGCCAAAGCCGGGGCCGCCCTTTTTCGCCACTTCCGCCAGCCACGCTTCATGCAGGGCCAGTGCCTTGGCGAACAGGCGCGAGCGCAGGCGCGCCAGCGCCGGTTCATGCCACAGGCCGCCAATTTGCAGCGCGTCACCGTCCAGCTCGTCCAGGGTGGCCGGGGCGATGATGGTGGGGAAGCGCATGCGCGCGCGGCGCAGCAGTTCCGTGCTGTCATCCCATTCGCGCTGGCGCGATTGCGCCGTGCGCAGGGCGATGTGCAGGCTGTTGCGGGCGCGCTCGCAGCGTGGCTCCAGCTCGCCCTTCAGCAGCAGTTTGATGGCGGACACGTCGCGCGCGGCCTGGCGCTGCGCCTCGGCGTTGGCGATGACGGCCTCCTTGTAGGCGCGCGCCGGGGCCGTGCGGAACAGGCGGGCGAAAAAGCCGGGCTGCGTCAGCGCCACCAAGCGTTCCTCTTCCAGCAATTCCTTCTTGCTGGCGAGCAGGGTGTCCTGCTGCGCCAGCGCGCCGGACAGGGCGCCATTCGCCGTATCCATTTCTTGCTCGGCTGCAATCAACGCCTGCTGGCTGGCCTGGATAAAATCGGCTTCCGTGCACGTGCCCACGGCTTGCCACAGGGCAGCGTACTGGGCGTGTTCGGCCAGCGCTTTTTCCACCACGTGTTCCGTCTCGCGAAATTCGCGCGCGGCCTGGGCGAAGCTGACGCCCTGGTAGCTGGCCAGCCACTGGCGGATATTTTGCGCGTTCGGCGTCTTGCGCGCCGTGGTTTTGTCCCAGTCGTCGTCATAGAAATTGCTGATGAAGCGGCGGCGGTTGGCGCTATTGCCCAGCGCGCAGGACATCAAGCCCCATGGCGCCTCTTGTTCGGCCAAAGCGCGGTTGGCACCATTGCCGTCGGCCACGACCCGGCGCGCCACGCTTTCAAAGTAACGCGTGCGCGCCCATTCCTTGCCCAGCTGTTTCGGTTTCGGGAGGTCGCCGGAAATGTTTTCCACCGCCGCATTGTTCGACGAGGCGACGACCATTTCAAAGCCCGTCAGTTCGGGCCGCAAGCGGGCAATGGTGATGGGGTCGCGCACGCCTTCGAAGGCCACTGCCACCTTGCCGATGAAGGCATCGCCGGCACGGTCCAGGCAGGACAGCACGGCCGCGCGGCGCACGATGTTGTCGGCGAATAATTCGCGCAACAAGGTCGTCTTGCCCGTGCCCGGCGGACCGTTGACGGAAAAGATGCCGCGCTCGCTCAAGCCCGTGCGCGCGCCGTGGATGGCGAACTGCTGCATCAGGCTCATGGCGTAGCTGGCGTCTTCCAGCCAGTGCCCGCGGTTCATATTGCCCGGATTGAGCATGGCGGCCAGCGCCTGGCGTCCGGCCGGGCTGTACAGGTCGATGCGCTCATCCTGCGCCAGCGGCGTCAGGTAGGCGGCGACCGTGGCCGGCAGCTTGCCGCCGCGCACGGCGCGGATGATCTGTTCCAGGTCATCGAGGTAAAAACTGTTGAGGATATCGATCGACGGTTCCACCGCGTCGTCGAAGTTCAGGCTGCGGTTCTGGCTGGCCTCAGCCAGGTTGCCTTCCGCCACGGCGGCGCGTTTCTTGCGCGTGCGCAATTCCAGCACGGCCAGCGGCTGGCCGGCGGCCGGGTGGAAACCGGCCCAGTCGCGCAACAGGTCGGCCAGGGCCGCGATTTCCATGCCCGACAGGGGAGACGACACATTGCCCGCCTCGTCCGTCACTTGTTGCGGGGCGCGGCTTGCCGCGAAATTGCGCAAACTGTCTTGCAGCACCAGCTGGCTGTCGCTGAAGGCGTCCAGGCTCAGGCCCGACCAGTCCGGCGTGCGCGCGCGGCCCAGCGCCCACGGTAACGTCGACACGGAGACGGGGTCGAACTGCGGCTCGCCCAGCGCATTGAGATTCAGGCGGGCAAAGCACGAGCGTCCCAGCAGCTCTGTTTTTTCTGTTTCGGCGATGTTTTCCGGGCCGTTGGCCGGCGGACAAGCCTTGTTGATTTCCGCCTTGTCGAACACGCCGAGGAACAGCGAAAAGCCGTCGATCTCGCGGTCGGACGGCACTTGCCATTGCGTGGCGAACTGCAGCGGCAATTGCGCCAGCTGTTCGCGCTGCAGGAGACGCACGGTGGACTGGTCTTCAACGTCCGTGATTTGATTCAGGTCAAACGGGATAAAGAATTCGATCTTGTGCCAATACTCCAGGATAGCCAGGAGGCGCTGCTGTTCTGCCTGATTCATGATGACCAATATTTTGTAAAGCGAGCGGGGATTGTAAAGGGTATGCGCGGCGCGTGTTTTGCACTTTCGCCTATTGCGCGGGCTTTGCGGCAAAAAAAGTGGCGATTGCGGACGAAAAAAAGCCAGGCAGCAACTTCCTGCCTGGCTTTCGTGTGGCGAGGATGTTGCTATTAGTTAAAACTCTTCCCATTCGCTTTCGGCGCCGGCATTGCTGCGGCGCGCCGGCGCGGCCGGCGCGGCCGCCACGGCCTTGCGCACGGGCGCTGGCCGGGCCGCAGGGCGTGCGATGGCTGGCGCTGGCGCTGCTGCGCGCGCCGGGCTCAGCTTGCTTACGCTGGCAACATGGTTGCCCGTCTTGAAGAAGCCCACCACGTGCGCCAGCTCGCCCGCCTGTTCCTGCATGCTTTGCGAGGCGGCCGCCGCTTCTTCCACCAGGGCCGCGTTTTGCTGCGTCACTTCATCCATCTGGGCAATGGCCATGTTGATCTGCTCGATGCCGATGGTTTGCTCGTGCGTGGCGGAGGTAATCTCTCCCATGATGTCGGTCACGCGCACGATGCTGTCGACGATGTCGCCCATGGTCTGGCCCGCTTCATTGACGAGGCGCGAACCCGTGTCCACGTTGGCGACGGAGGCGGCGATCAGTTCCTTGATTTCTTTTGCTGCGCCAGCCGATCTTTGGGCAAGATTACGCACCTCGGTGGCGACGACGGCAAAGCCGCGTCCCTGCTCGCCCGCGCGCGCCGCTTCCACGGCCGCGTTCAAGGCAAGAATGTTGGTCTGGAAGGCGATGCCGTCGATGACGCCGATGATGTCGACGATTTTCTTCGACGACGCGTTAATGGTGCCCATGGTGTCGACCACTTGCGAGACAATGCTGCCGCCGCGCACGGCCACTTCCGATGCGCTTTTCGCCAGCTGGTTCGCCTGGCGCGCGTTGTCCGCGTTCTGTTTCACGGTGGAAGTCAGTTCTTCCATGGCCGACGCCGTTTCTTCCAGCGAACTGGCTTGCTCTTCCGTGCGGGAAGACAGGTCGAGGTTGCCGGCGGCAATTTCGCTCGATGCCGTGGAAATCGCCTCCGTGCCATGGCGCACCTGCGCCACCACGCCCAGCAGGCTGGTGTTCATGGCTTTCAGCGCGCCCAGCAGGCGTCCCGTTTCATCGCTGGAATTGACGACGATGTGCGACGACAAGTCGCCGGAGGCCACGGTTTCGGCCACGCTGACGGCCGCATTGATGGGCTGGGTGATCGAGCGCGTGATGATCCAGGCAACAAAAGCGCCCAGCAGCACGGCCACGCTGCCCAGGATGATCATGTAGGCGCGCGCGCTGGCGCTCAGCGTTTCGGTATCCGTTGCCGCCTGCGCCGCCTGTTCGCCTTCATACGCGACCAGGCTGTCGAGCGCGCCCAGCACGATCTTCAGGCTCGGTGCCGCCTGCTGCGTCAAAAAGGCGATCGCCTCTTCCGTCTGGCCCGCATTGCGCAGCTCGATGACCTTGTTGTTCAGCGGCGCGCCCGATTTCAGGGCCGCGTCGAGTTCGGCCATCAGCGCCGTTTCCTTGTCCGTCGAGATTTTCTTTTGCAAGGTTTCCTTGGCGGCACCGTATTTCTTGCGCGCTTCGCCGATCTTTGCCAGTTCCGCCTGCACCAGCGCTTCCGTCGGCGCCACTACAATGCTCGTGATCGCCAGGGTAATGTTGCGCACGTTGTCGCTCATGGTGTTGGCGGCCGCCATCTTGACGTTCTTGTCGGCCACGATGTCGTGGGTGCGCGCGCTCAGTTGACCCATGGAATACAGGCCGACGAGCAAGACGGCCACCAGCAGGCCGAGGACGACAGCAAACCCGATTCCGAGACGGGTGCCGATTTTGAATTGTGTGAGTGACATGATTGCTTTCGTGGTGCGGAAGTGAGGGAAAACGTCGACAGGCCAAGGCTACGGGTTTGTACGTAGGGGCGACCAGCCTGTAATTGTTCCTCAAAATTTCGCACCGCAATACAAAAACTTGTATCAAGTCCTCAGAAATTTGAAAATTGGTAGCAAATTGAATAAGTTGTCGTGTGGAAACAACGAGCGCAAGCGCAGGAAACATCAGCGCTGGGGAAACACGTGGGCAGTGAGGAAGTCGATGAAGGCGCGCAGTTTCGGCGTCAGGTGGCGGCTGCTGGGCCACAGGATGCGGAAGGCGCCGTCGTGCCGGTGGTGCGCATCCAGCACCGGCTGCAAGCGGCCCGCGTGCAGCGCCGCGCGCACGGCAAAGTCAGGCAGGGCGGCGATGCCCAGGCCGCTTTCGGCAAAGTGCAGCAGGGTCTCGACATTGTTGCAGTTCAGTAGCGCCGGCAAGCCCGCCGCATGCAGGGCGGGCCACTCGGGCAGCGGCCACGCTTCGACCTTGCCGCTGCTGGGAAATTTGTACAGCAAACAAGTGTGCTGCGCCAGGTCGGCGGGCAGCGCGGGCGTGCCGTGCTGCGCCAGATAGGCGGGCGCGGCCACCAGCTGCAGCTGGAACTGGCCCAGCTGGCGGCTCATCAGGCGGCTGTCGGCGCTCTCTCCCGCCCGCACGACGGCGTCGTAGCCTTCCTCGATCACGTCGACCCGGCGGTCGCTGAAATCGAGATCGAGTTCCACCTGCGGATAGGCACGCGCAAAGGCCGCCAGCACGGGATTGAGCAAGCTGCCCACCAGCGGCAGGCTGACGCGCAAGCGGCCTTGCGGTGCGCTCTTGCTGTTGGATAACTCCAACTCGGCCGCTTCGATCTCGCCCAGGATGCGACGGCAGCGTTCGAGAAACACCGTGCCTTCGCTGGTCAGCGCAATGCTGCGCGTGCTGCGGTGAAACAGGCGCACACCGAGGCGCTCTTCCAGCCGCGCGATGCTCTTGCCCACGGCCGAGGCGGAAATGCCCAGCACGCGGCCCGCCGCGACAAAACTGCGCAGCTCCGCCGCCTGCACGAAGGCAGTGAATCCCGCCAGGTTATCCATATTTTCCCTTTTGATTGCGGATGCCAACGTCCGCACAGACAGAAACTATAGCCTGTTTTTCTTTGATCGCGCCTGCCTTACCTTGGCAGCCTGATCATTTGAAAGGCTACGCCATGATGTACCACTTCTCTCCTGCGGCCTTGTCCGCCCGCATCGATCCCTTGCTCGATGCCGTCTTGCAGCAGCAACGCCTGGTGGGCGCCGTGGTGCTGGTGCGCCAGCGTGGCCAGGAAATCTATCGGCGCGTCGCCGGCCACCTGGACCGCGAGGCGGGCACGCCCATGGTTGAAGACGCCGTCTTCCGCCTGGCGTCCGTCAGCAAACCCATCGTCTCCACGGCCGCGCTGGCGCTGGTGGGACAGGGGTGCCTGGGCCTGGACGACCCGGTGGCGCGCTGGCTGCCGTATTTTGCGCCGCGCCAGCCGGACGGCACGGTGGCGGCGATGACCGTGCGCCACTTGCTCACGCACACGGCCGGGCTCGACTACGGCTTTTTCCAGCCGCCGGGCGGCGCGTATGCGCAGGCGGGGGTGTCGGACGGCATGGATGCGTCCCGTACTTCTCTGGAAGACAACCTGCGCCGCCTGGCCACCGTGCCGCTTGCATACGCGCCAGGCACGCGCTGGGCGTATTCGATCGCCACCGACGTGCTGGGCGGCGTGATCGAAGCGGTGACTGGTTTGCCGCTGGCGCAAGCCGTGGCACAGCTGGTGACGGCGCCGCTGGCCATGCGCGACACGGGTTTTATCAGCACGGACGGGGCGCGCCTGGCCGTCGCGTATGCGGACCGCGCAGCGGGAGAAGCCCGGCCGCGGCGTTTGCTCGATGCGGGGGAAGACCATCTGCCGTTTCTCGACGGTATGGCAGGCTTTACGTTATCTCCGGCAAGGGCGCTCGACGCGCAGGCGTACCCGTCCGGCGGCGCCGGCATGCTCGGCTCGGCCCCCGACTTCATGCACCTGCTGGAAACCTTGCGCCTGGGCGGCGCGCCGCTGCTGCCGCCAGCGCTGGCGCGCCAGATGGGAGAAAGCCAGACGAACGGCTTCGACTTGCCGTTCTGGCCCGGCCGTGGCTTCGGCCTGGGGTTTACGGTGTTGACCGATCCGCAACTGGCCGCCACGCCGGAATCGGCGGGCAGCTGGCGCATGGGCGGCACGTATGGCCACTCGTGGTTTGTCGACCCGGCGCAGGAATTGTCGGTGGTGGCGTTCACGAATACGGCATTGGAGGGCATGGCGGGGCCGTTTGTGACGGAACTGTGCCAGGCCGTGTATGGCGCCAAGGAAATGCCATGACGCGCCCGCATCCCATCGTCTTTCTCGCGCTGGGCCTGTTTGGCGTGTATTGCATCGAGTTTGGCGTGGTCGGCATCTTGCCGATGATCATGCAGCGCTTTGGCGTGACGGCCGCGCAGGCGGGCTCATTGGTGAGCCTGTTCGCGCTGGTGATCGCCGTGGGCGGTCCTTTCCTCGTGCTGCTGGCCACGCGCTGGCGCCGCAAACCGGCGCTGATCGTCTCCCTGCTGGTGTTTGCGCTGGCCAGCGTGGCCTCGGCGTATGCACCGCGCTTCGGGTTGCTGCTGGCGCTGCGCGTGGTGCCAGCCCTGTTCCACCCCGTATATTTTTCGCTGGCCATGGTGGCGGCCGCCGCCCTGTATCCGCCGCAGCAGGCGGCGCGGGCGGGCGCGCATGCGTTTACGGGCACCAGCATGGGCATGGTGCTGGGCATCCCGCTGACCACCTGGATCGCCGCGCAAGTTGGCTATGAGGCATCGTTTTTGGCTTGCGCCCTGGTCAACGTGCTGGCGGCGCTGGGGCTATACCTGTTCTTGCCGGACACGCCGCGCGAGGCGCCGCTGGCGTATGGCCGTCAGCTGGCCGTGCTGCGCAAACCCGCCCTGTGGTTCACCATTGCCGCCGCCGTGCTGGTGTTTGCCGCCATGTTTGCCGTGTATGCGTATGCGGCCGCGTATCTGCAGCAGGTGGCGGGCTTGTCGGCGCGCAAGACGGGGCTGGCGCTGGTGGTGTTTGGCGTGGGTGGCGTGGCGGGCAATCTGTTCGCGGGGCGCCAGCTGGGCACGCACGTGCTGCGCACGGTGTTGCTGCAACCCCTGCTGCTGGGACTGGCGTACTGGTTGCTGTACCGGCATGTGGGCAGCGACATCGGCTGGCTGGCCCTGGCCGTGTTGCTGCTGTTCTGGGGCGCCGCGCATACGAGCGGACTGATCGTGACGCAAGTGTGGCTCAGCAGTGAAGCGCGCGAGGCACCCGCGTTCGCCATCGGCGTGTATATCGCCGCCATCAACCTGGGCGTGACGCTGGGCGCGCTGGCCGGTGGCATGGCCATCGAGTCCTATGGCATGCGGGGGGCGCTGGCCTGCGGCGCGCTGCTGGTGGTGCTGGCGCTGGCAGCGATTGCGGTGAAAGCGTGGCTGTACCGCCCGCCGTCAGTCCTCGATATGGTTGGGGATGCGAAACAGTAAATCCGTATCGCCGATGTCCACGCCCGCCTGCGACAGCAGGGTACTCGCCTGGCCCCGGTGATGCGTCTGGTGATTGAAGAAATGCATGAGCAGGCTGAAGAACTCGCGCCGGTTCGGCCCCTTGCTGTTGCGGTAGTCGAGCAAATGGTCGAGGTCTTCTTCGCGGATGGAGGCGGCCCAGTCGATGATGACCTGGTCCAGCCACAGCCGGTGCGCGTGCATGGCGGCAAAATCCTCGGCCGCGAACAGCGGGTGTGTCAGCGAGGTGGGCGGCGTAATGGCGCGGATGGGGTCGAGCAGGGGAAAGCCGGCCGGGTGTTTGGCGTAGCGCTGCAGCCACAGGGTGTCGCCCACCATCAGGTGGTTCAAGGTGGCCAGCAGGGAGCCGAAAAAGGCGCCCCGCTCGCGTTGCAGCTCGCCGGGCGGCAGGCTGGCCGCCGCCGCGTAGACCTTGGCATTCATCCACTGGTTGTAATCGGCCATCAGGCAAATGTGGGCGCAACGGCTCATGGACAAACCTCCGTGAATGAATGAAAGGCTATTTTATACAGACTTCAAAAACGCGCGTATGCCGGCCAGCAGCATTTCAATCGCCATCGCCGTCAGGATCAGGCCCATCAGGCGCTCGAACGCCGTCATGACCCTTGGACCGAGCGCCCGCTGCAAGCGTTCGGCGCACAGGAAGACGGCCAGCCAGACGACGGCCACGGCCGTCAAGCCCGCCACGTGGGCGATCACTTCATTGACTTCATGCGAGGAAAACAGCAGCACGGTGGCCAGGGCCGACGGGCCGGCCAGCGCGGGGATGGCCAGCGGCACGATGAACGGTTCGCCGCCCATCTCGTGGTCGCTATTGCCCGCGTTGGGTTGTGGAAACACCATGCGCATGGCGATCAGGAACAAAATGACGCCGCCGCCGATGCGCAGCGCCACTTCCGACAATTGCAAGGCGTTCAGGAAATGGCGGCCAAAGAACATGAACAGCAGCAAGATACCGAAGGCGATCATGCATTCGCGCACCACGACTTTCCAGCGCCGCTCGACCGGTACCCGTTTCAGGGCATTGACGAACAGGGAAACGTTGCCGAACGGGTCGGTGACGAGCAAGAGCAGGATAAAAGTCTGGAAGAAATTCTGTGTCATGGTGGTGTGATTGAGGTCAACACCGCTGCCAGGATGGGCGCGGTGCGATAAGGCTTGCGATGATAACAAGAGCGGCGACTCTCGCCCATGATTATTGATGCATAGCAGCATTTTTTTTACGCGGCGATGACTTTTGCCTGGTAAAACGCCGTCGGCGTGGTGCCGAAATGTTTCTTGAACATGGCCGTAAACGCACTCTGGCTGGTGTAGCCATTGTCCATGGCCACATCGATGACCTTGCTGCCGCGCGCCAATTGCTCCAGCGCCCGCAGCAATCGCGCCTGCTGGCGCCACTGGCCGAAGCGCATGCCCGTCTGCTTCTGGAACAAGCGGTGCAGGCTGCGCTCGGTGATTGCCAGTTCCTGCGCCCAGTGCGCTACCGTCTGCTGTTCGCCCGGTTGCGCCATCAGCCGCGCGCAAATGCCGCGCAGGCGCGCGTCAAAGGGCAGCGGCAGATGCAGGGGCAGCACGGGCAGGCTATTTAGCTCGTGCAACAGCAATTGCAGCAGATGCCAGTCGCGGCTGCCTTCCGTGAAATCGGGCGCGATGTCGACGGCCGCCACGATCAGTTGCCGCAGCAGCGGGCTGATGTCGAGCACGCAGCTGTGGTCAGGCAGCAATGGAGAATTGGCGCAGTTGACGAACACCGTGCGCATCTTGACGGCGCCGCTCATGCGCACCTGATGCGCGATGCCGGGCTGCAGCCATACGCCGCGCGTGGGCGGCACCACCCAGCGCCCGCCCTGCGCCTCGATGGTCATCACGCCCTCGATGGCGTACAGCAATTGCGCATGCGTGTGGCGGTGCACGGAAATCACGTGACCGTGCGCATAGTCGACGGCCAGCGCCATGGCGCGCGCTGTGACGGGCAGCAATTCCTGAAAGGCGGCGGAGGTGCAATCCATAAAAGAGGGTCAGTTTTGCGATAGGTATGGACATCTTAGCGCGAGAAAGCGCGGCGCGCCTGCGGCATGATGGTTCTCCCGCAATTATTTATGGAGCTACGCATGCCTGTGCGCGCCTATCTGTATCCGTTTCTGGCCATGCTGCTGTGGGCTGGCAACGTCGTCGTCTCGAAGCTGGCCGCGTCCAGCATCGCCCCCACGGCCATCACCTTTTACCGCCTGGTGCTGGTCTTGCTGGTGATGACGCCGTTTATCGCCCGCCCCCTGTGGCGCAACCGCGCCGCCATCCGGCGCCAGTGGTGGCAGCTGGCGCTGTGCGGCGTGATGTCGATGGCGCTGTTCCAGAGCCTGTCCTACCGCGCTGCCGAATCGACGACGGCGACGAACATGGCCATCGTCACGGCGCTGGCGCCGCTGATGACGGCCATGCTCAGCGTGCTGCTGCTGGGCGAGCGCTTGACGGTGGGCATGGCGGCCGGCGGCGTGCTGTCGTTTGGCGGCTTGCTGTACCTGGTGGGGCGCGGCGACGTGCTGGCCTTGCTGCAGCAGGGCGTGCATGCGGGCGACGCGCTGATGCTGCTGGCCTGCCTGATCTTCGCTTTGTACGGCGTGCTGCTGCGCCGCTGGCGTTTAACGATTCCCGCCTGGCAAGCCATTTATTGCCAGGCGCTGGCCGCCCTGGCCTGCATGCTGCCGCTGTTCCTGCTGCTGCCGCCCGGCAGCGCCAGGCTGGACGCCACCACCGTGCCCCTGATCGGCTATGCGGGCATCGGCTCGTCCATCGTGCTGTCCTATTTGTGGATCGAAGGCGTGAAACTGCTGGGGCCGAACCGTTGCAGCATCTACGTCAACCTGCTGCCCCTGCTGACGGCCTTGCTGGCCATCGTCTGGCTGCATGAGCGCATGCATATATATCACCTGGTCGGCGGCGGTATCTCGCTGCTGGGCGTGCTGCTGGCGCAGACGGTGCAGCGGCCCCTGTTTGGCCGCTACCGTCCTGGGGTGTCCGGGATTGCCTGAATGGCCATGCATAATGGCGGTTTTCGGCAGTGGAGTTGACATGCGGCAAACATTTTGGATGAGCACGATGGCGGCGCTGCTGGCGCTGGGCGCCCTGGCCCCGGCACAGGCGGCGCCGCGTTTTTATGCAGGCGTCCCCATGGCCACCGCCAGCGCCATCGAGCGCCGCGATGGCGGCGTGGTGCTGGCCTTCCTGCGGGAAAATGGCGAGGTCAACGGCTACTACTGCCAGTGCAACGAGGGCAGCGAGAAACGCATGAACCTGGACAGGTACGGCAAGGCCAGCATCGAAGCCGTATTCCAGCTCGACCTCGACAGCGAAGGTGAAACCACCTTGGTGCTCAGCCGCAGTGCGAATGCCTATGGCTTGCATGCCTACCGCTACGAGCGCAGCGGCGGCAAGATGTTCAAGGTGGCCACCTTGCAACCGGCGCTGGACGCCATCGTGCACGGTGCCAAGGTCATGGATGAAGCGCGGGTACGCGCGGCGCTGACGTCCCTGCAACTGATCGATTACAGCATCGCGTATGCGCCCTCGGGCGTGGCCGAATTCGACGCCATCGAGCATGCGCACGGCGCCCTGGTCGGCTATTTCAATATCGATGGCGAGTTACTGCCGGGCAAACCGGCCGACGCGCCCGCGTTTGCCTATAAAAAGACGTACCAGGAAAAGGATGGCCATTCCCTGACCGTCACGTATCTGCTGGGCAAGGGGTGGGAAGGGGGCCATGCGCCCAGTTATCACGTCAAGTGGATCACCTGGGAAACGCAGCCGCAGCGCTTTGCCGCCAGCCAGGATGGCTTGTTTATCGAATATGACGTCAACTGCTGCGTGGGCAGCATGTTTGCCCGCGGCCTGTATGCGCAGGGCAAGCGCACCGGCGTATGGCACTTCGAAGAGCCGGAGACCATTCGCTCGTCTGGCGCCTTTGTCGACGACAAGGCCGAGGGGCCATGGACGTATGAAAGTGGCGACGAAACGACCACGGGCATGATGCAGCGGGGCCAGCGCACGGGCCGTTGGGAAGTGAGCCCGGGCGTGGCCGAATGGCGCGCAGCGGACATGCACAGCTTCACCGGTTACGACCATTTTGTGAAAGACCGTTTGAACGGTCCCAGCGAGCGCCGCGTCGATGGTGTGGTGCAATGGCAGGGCAACTATGTGAATGGCAAGAAGCAGGGCCTATGGGTCGAACCTGGCGGTGGCGGCAACTACGTCGATGACATCAAGCAGGGGCCATGGAAGAAGGCGACGCCGGATGGCGGCCGGCAAGTGCTGACCATGCTCGATGGCAAACCGGAAGGCAAGCTGGAACAATATGCGGCCGATGGCCAGCTGGAGCTGGTCGAACATTACCGCCTCGGCGTGCTTGAGGGGCCGATGGAAAGTTTTTATCCGGATGGCAAGCGGCGTTACCAGGGCAGCTTTGCCGACGGCAAGCGCGATGGTGTGGAAACCCTGTTTTATCCCGATGGCGAAGTGCCGCAATTTCACCGCAATTGGCACAAGGGTGTGCTGCATGGCGTCAACATCGAACATTTCCAGAACGGGAAACCGAAGCAGATCGGCGCCTACAACATGGGCAATAAAACGGGCCGCTTCCAGTATTTTCGCGACGACGGCCAACTGATCGAAGAAACCGTCTATTAACATAATTGGCATTCCGGTGCGACCGCGCACGTCAGCGGAATGCCAGTTCTGCGCAAAAAACATCATCCGCTTGTTACAAAGTGTGAAAATTCCAGACGGATATTGCTACTGGTAATCTTTCCCTGTATCTTGCAATCAGGAAATTAAAAAGTACAGGAAACCTCAACCCTGTTGCCCTGTATTTCACTCCTGACGATGATGAGCGGGCCGCCTTCCCCCCAGCCGCCAGTCACGCTCCATCGACCAAATTTTGTCCTGAACAATGAAGAACTGCCTCGCCCATCTGGCGCTTGCCGTTATCCGTCCGGCATGCACAGGCACGGTCGCGCCCTTACCAAGGAAAACTGCATGCTGTCCAATTTAACAATAAAAATGCGTCTGATCGCCACCATGAGTGTGCTGGGCGTGTTGATCGCCTTGCTGGGTGTGATGAGCATCATCAGCCTGAAATCGGCCAACAACAGCCTCAACGAGGTCTACAGCAATCAGCTGGCATCGACGCAAGCGATCGGCGAATCGCAAATTGCCCTGGGCCGTGCGCGTTTCACGATGGACCGCGTGATGGTGCACCCGGATGCGTCCGATGCCAAGGATACCCTGGCGCGCTCGGAACAATTCCTGGAAGCGTCCAACAAGGCCTGGAAGGTGTATCTGACCTTGCCGCAAAGCACGGACGAAAAGCGCCTGTCCGACGACATGGACAAGAAACGCAGCGACTATATCAATAATGGCGTGCTGGCCATGGGCAAGGCTTTGCGCGAAAATAATATCGAGCAGGCGGACAAGCTGATGATGACGGGCCTGTCTCCCCTCTACCGCACCCTGGACCAGGCCGCCGAAACTTTGACGCAATACCAGGTCAGCTCGGCCGCCAGCATGTATGCGGAGAGCCAGTCCAGCTATCACACGCAAGTGACCATGGCCATCATCGGCATGATAGTGGGCGCCTTGCTGACGATTATTTCCAGCTTCTTGCTGCTGCGCGCCATCTTCGGCCCGCTGGACCAGGCCCTGCGTCATTTCGGCGCCATTTCGGACGGCAACCTGGCCAACGACATCGTCATCACGCGCAACGACGAAATGGGCGCCCTGCTGGGCGGCCTGAAACAGATGCAGGAACGCCTGTCGAACACCGTGCGCGGCGTGCGCGACGGCAGCGGCGCCATCGCCACGGCCAGCAACGAAATCGCCTCGGGTAACCTGGACCTGTCCAGCCGCACGGAACAGCAGGCGTCCAGTCTGGAAGAAACGGCCTCGTCGCTGGAAGAGCTGACCTCGACCGTCAAGCAGAATTCTGACAATGCGCGCCAGGCGAATCAGCTGGCCGTCTCCGCCTCGGACGTGGCGGTGAAAGGGGGCGCGCTGGTGGCGCAAGTGGTCGATACCATGGGCACCATCAGCGAATCGTCGAAAAAGATCGCCGACATCATCGGCGTGATCGATGGCATCGCTTTCCAGACGAATATTTTGGCTCTGAACGCGGCCGTGGAAGCGGCGCGTGCCGGTGAGCAAGGCCGTGGCTTTGCCGTCGTCGCCACGGAAGTGCGCAACCTGGCGCACCGCTCGGCTTCCGCCGCCAAGGATATCAAGGTGCTCATCGAAGCGTCGGTGCAGAACGTGGGTGCCGGCAGCGCGCTGGTCAGCCAGACGGGCACGACGATGGACGAAATCGTTTCCAGCATCCGCCGCGTGACGGACATCATGGGCGAAATCAGCGCCGCCGGTCGCGAGCAGGAACTGGGCATCGGCCAGATCAATCAAGCCGTGGCGGAAATGGATACCGTGACGCAACAAAATGCGGCACTGGTGGAAGAAGCGGCAGCCGCTTCGGAATCGATGCAGGAGCAGGCGGCGGCGCTGGCCGAAATGGTCAGCATCTTCAAGCTCGACGCCGCCCATAGTGGCCCGGCTGCGGCCAAGCCCGCCTTGCGCAAGCCTGTCGTGGCCGCCGCCAGCACGGCCTTGAAACGCCCGGCGTTGCGCCTGACGCCAAGCCGCAGCGCCTCGGCAGCCGCTCCGGCCCAGCCACGTACTGCCAAGCCCGCCGCCGACAGCAGCGGCGAATGGGAAGAGTTTTAATCTAGCGAGGTTACAGGGCCACCTTGCTGCCCTGTTCCTGCAATAGCGCCGCCTCGGCCAAGGCCTGGGCGCGCGCTTCCTCCGCCGCCTGTTCCGCTTTCTCCAGCGCATCATGGC
Source organism: Janthinobacterium sp. UMAB-60 (assembly GCF_900095235.1). Lineage (NCBI taxonomy): Bacteria > Pseudomonadati > Pseudomonadota > Betaproteobacteria > Burkholderiales > Oxalobacteraceae > Janthinobacterium > Janthinobacterium sp. UMAB-60. The sequence continues at coordinate 43,048 of NZ_LT607493.1, read as the reverse complement.
GCGCCTGCAAGGCCGCTCGCGCACGCACGAAGACGATCTTGATGGCCGCCATCACGGGCACGGACAGGAAGATGCCCACCACGCCCCCCAACTGGTCGCCGGCCAGCAAGCCGACGATCACCATCAGCGGGCTCACTTCCACGCCTTCGCTCATCAAATACGGGTTGAGCACGTAATCCTGGAACAAACGGTAGGCGGCGATAAAGCCGATCAGCCAGAACACGTGATCGAAGCCGCTGAAACCGGCCACGACCACGGCGATGACGGCGGCCGCCAGCGGGCCGGCAAACGGGATGAATTCCAGCAAGGCGGCGGCGCCCGCCAGCAGCAGGCTGTACGGCACGCCCATCAGGGAAAAGGCGATGCTGTAGGAGACAAACGTGGCGATCGACAGCAGCAGCAGGGCGCGGACATAGCGCGACAGCAAGATGTCGAGGTCATCGATGATGGCGCCCCAGAGCTTCTTGTTCGGGCGGTTCAGCAGGGACAGCAAGCCGTCGCGCATGTCCGGCCCCTCCTTGATCAGCAAAAAGCTCAGCACGGGTACCAGCACCAGATAGATCAGGTTGCTGGCCGCATGCATGACGGTCAAGCCCAGTTCCTTCGCCAGCGGCATGGCTTGTCCCGTACCGCTGCTCAGCTGTGTCTGCATGAACGACAGCAGGCGCGCGCGCAGCGGTTCCATGAATTCCGGCAAGGGGATGCGCTCGGCAAAATTATTGCCTTTAAGTAGTGTTGGCAATTGATCACTGAGCTTGATCGCCTCTTCCTCGATGCGCGCCCCGAAGATGGAGCCCAGTATCGCCACCAGCAAGATCACCACCAGAAAAACGATGCCGATATTGGCCGTGCGCGGCAGGCGCTTCGGCCCATGGCGCTCCAGCAGCCCGATCAGTGGATACACGAGATAGCTGAAGAAAATGGCAAAGACCACCACGATCAGGGTCGAGGAGACCTTATAGGTGAGAAAGAGCAGGAAGGCGATGAGGAAAGCCGTCCACACCATCTTGGCAACACGCAAGTTAAAACCGAACATATGAATTCCTTAGGGCAGGATGCTACGCAAGCGTGGCAGGCTTGAAGGGCAAGGTGGGCAAGGCAGGGATGAGGCCGCGCCGCACGGCCGGAAATCATACCGCAAAATGCCAAAATGCCATGCTCTTGTGCGTAATGGCAATGCTTTCCTTCTGTTTTCGCTTGCTTACTTTTTCTGCCAGCTGGCCACGGTGATCAACACGCCGTTTTCCTTGTCGGGCTCGCGCAAGGTCACCGTGTAGCGGCCGCTCGTATCGTTGCCCGTGAACACGACCTTGTCGTCATGGCCCTGCACTTGCGCACCCTTGGCCAGCTTGGCGTAGGTGTTGAGCACCCAGTGGAAATCGGCATAGCTGCGCAGGGTGATGCTGGTGGCATCGGGCATGGCTTCGTCGCCGCTGGAACTGCTGTTCAGTTCCGCATTCGGCAGCAGCAGGTGCAGCAGGCTGGCGGGAAAGCCGGGTGGCACGTCGCGCTGTTCCCAGCCGGGCTGGCCGGGGCGCGTGGTGATGTATTCCACCGCAGCAATGCTTTGTCGCTGCTCCGGCGCAGCCTGTGCCAGCATCGGTGGCAGTTGCCGCGCCCACACCAGCAGCGGCGCGGCCATCTCGTCCTCCGCGCCCGGCGGCAGGAACAAGGTCAGCACGGCATGCGTGGACGGCAGGCAAGCGGGGGCGCAATGGCCATTGACGAGGCCCAGCGCCAACAGCTTGCGTTGCGGATCGAACAGCATGGCGGCGCGCCATGCACCGCGCGTGCCGGCATCGATGGAGGCCAGCACCGAGCGCCCGTCGGGCAGCAGGGTGCGCGAGATGTCGTCCAGTGACTGCATGCTGTCGAGCACCTGGCGCGCGATCAGGGTGTTGCCCTGCGTATAGCTGCCGCGCGCATAGCCGAGCAGCCTGAAGACGTCGGCGCGGATCTCGGGATGCGCGCTCAGACGCAGCGGCGGCGAGGGCACGGGCACGGTGGCGGCCACGAAGGCGGCATCCTCGGCAGACATGGCTTGCGCGATGCTTGAAAGCGGCAGGCACAGGGTAGCGCACAGCGACAGCATGCGCAGAGTGAATTTTCCTCGGGTGTTCAATGGCAATCCTTGTCGAGACGCCATGCCGATCCGCTTGCCGGCATGCGCACGCCGCGATCTTAGCATTCCAGGAATGAAACGCTTTCTGCTAAGCTAGACTATTGAATCACGGTCCCTCTTGCCATGGCCAAGATCACCATTTCCTGCAGTATTCCCGTTGACGATGAAGTCGTGACTGAGTTCTTGCACAAGTACGTGCTCTACTCGCGTGTCGGCGCGGCCAGGAGATTGCGCATGGGAGAGAAGGGCTGCTTCTATACCTGTTCCTTGTATACGGACGAGCACGCCAAGGTGAGCCGTTTGATTCGCCGCATGCTGGCCTTCTTTGAAAGCAAGGACATCCCCTTGACCATCCTCAAGATCGGCGCCCTGGACAGCTGGTACGAGGTGGACCCCGAGCAGCGCGATCCCTGGAAGATTGCACCGCAAGCCTTGCTGGCGCTGCTCGATGCAGCGCCGGACGGCGTTGTTCAGGCGGCGTTGAGCACGTAGCGGTTCTTGCCGCTTTTCTTGGCCTGGTACAAGGATTCATCGGCACGCCGGTAGCTGTGCGACAAGTCCGTTTCCTTGAGCATTTCCGCCATGCCGATGCTGACGGACACCTTGCGTTCCGGTACGAAAGCCGCCTCGACGCTATCGACCAGTTGCGCGGCAAAGGCGCAGGCCGCGTTCTTTTCGCCCAGGTAAATGATGGCAAATTCCTCACCGCCCAGGCGGCCGCACAGGTGTTCGCCACACAGCCCCGCGATGACATCGGCGATCTTTTTCAGTACCTCGTCGCCCGCGTCATGGCCGTACACGTCGTTGATTTGCTTGAAGTCGTCGATGTCGATCATTAAAAAATACGCGGGTGTGTGCGCCGTGCGCTGCAGGATGCGGGCGCTTTGGGTAAACATGCGCCGGTTGTTGAGTCCGGTCAAGCCATCCTTGTAGGCCATCGTCGCCAGTTCGCGCTGGGAACGGTAGTTATGGATGCGCAAGACGAGAAAATAGATATTCAGCGCCAGGCCGATGATCACGCTGATGGTGACGGCCAGCACGGGCCAATGCTGGTCGGCCTGGCCCGCATGCACGGGAAACTGCCCCAGCCCCACGATGGCCCATACGCCCAGCGAGACGCCCAGGTAATACGCGATGCCGCTGAAGATGGGTGCCGTCGTCAAGGTGATCATCACGCCCAGTGGCAACACCCAAAAAGCGGGGTCTTCCGTGCCCAGTATCAGCACGCGAAAGCCGAAAGCGATGAACAGCACGCTGATGGTGCCGCTGACGATGATCGCCTGCAGCGATCTGGCATAGACGGTCAGCAGCAGCCCCACCAGCATACCCGCCACGCCCAGCGCCGCCTGCGCATGATCGAGCGAAGCGCGCGACAAGGTCAGGCTGAACGTGACCAGCCAGCAAGCCAGGCCAAACGTCAGGATCGCTATCGAAATGAAATGCAGTTCCTTGAAAAAGCGCTGCTGCTGCTCCCGTTCTCCTGAAAAGAACAGGTAATAGAAGGCAGGAGACAGGCTGCGCGAAGTGAACATTGCATTTGTCCAGGCAGACAACAAGCCTTGCGGCAGGGAAGCCTCCCGGCAACGGCAGGCGGCATGGCGCGCGTACAAAAGTAGTTGCGCTCAGGAACTAGTGTACTGGTTTCTTGGGGGGATTGGTGATCCAGACGAGGAAATTGGCAGCCAGTGTCCTAGCGCCGCCACAGTCGCTGCCACGCCAGGGGGCAGCTGCACCTGCTTACAGCTCGCGCGCCAGCACCTGGCCGACCAAGTCCTTGCCAAAGCTGTGATGCGCCTCTTCCTCGACCAGCTCGAAGCCAGCCCTGTCGTAGATCCGGCGCGCACCGGTGAGGATGTTATTGGTCCACAACACCATTTTCGTGTAGCCCACCTGGCGGCTGAAGCGCAGGCATTCGTCGACCAGACGGCTGCCGATGCCCAGGCCGCGTGCGCAGGGATCGACATACAGCAGGCGCAGCTTGGCCGTCGTATCGTCCTGGCGCACGATGAAGACGGAACCGATCACCTTGCCGTCCTTCTCGGCGATCCAGCAGCGCTCACGGGCCGGGTCGAATTCCCGCACGAACTTGGCGAGGATGTCGGCAACGAGTGCCTCGTACTCGTTGTTCCAGCCATATTCCTGCGCATACAGCACGGCTTGCCGGTGGATGATCCAGCCCATGTCGCCCGGTTGCGGGTTGCGCAGGATATAACTGGGCGATGCTTCCCCCAGCAAGCCCTGGATTTGTCCCATGGCAGCGACCAGTTCCTGCTGCGCCGTTGGCGGCAAGCGTTCCAGCATGGCCGTCACTTCGCGCCGCGAGGCATCGACCAGGGGCGCAAGCGTGTGCTGTCCCTGTTCGGTCAGCTGCAATCGGGCCGCGCGCGCATCCGTGGGCGAGCGCGTCTTGGCGATCAGCCCCTGCTTTTCAAACCCGGCAATGACCCGACTCAGATAGCCAGCGTTCAAGCCCAGTTCGCGGCACAAGTCCGCACTGGTCAGTTGTTCCCGGTGCGCCAATTCATACAGGATGCGCACCTCCGTCAGCGAAAACGCGCTATCCAGCAAATGTTCATGCAGCACGCCAATCTGGCGCGTATAGAAACGGTTGAAACGACGCACGATCTCCGTGCGCTCGCTGAGTTGATCCGCCTGCATGTGACACCTCCCATTTGCTTGCTTATGGCAGATTATTGCTTGCTTTTAGCAAGTATGTCAATATGCTGGCAAGATACTGCCGTGCATAAAAAAGCGGCCCTGAAAAGGGCCGCCTTGGCAGACACGGAAACCAGGGAAGCTGGCTTATACGTCGATATTGCCCGCGCGCAGTGCGTTGTTTTCGATGAAGGCGCGGCGTGGTTCCACGTCGTCGCCCATCAACGTCGTGAAGATTTGATCCGCCGCAATGGCGTCTTCGATCTGTACCTTCAGCAAACGGCGCACGGTTGGGTCCATCGTGGTTTCCCACAGTTGATCCGGGTTCATCTCGCCCAGACCTTTGTAGCGCTGTTTCGAGACCGTGCGTTCGGCTTCGTCGCGCAGCCATTGCATGGCCTGGTGGAAGTCGACCACGGCGATTTCCTTCATGCGCTCGCCTTCGCCGCGGCGCACGAAGGCGCCTTCGCCGATCAGGCCTTCGAAGGTGGCGGCGCCGCTGCTCAGCACGGCGTAGTCGGGGCCTTGCACGAAGTCGGCGTCGATGGCCGTCACTTTGATGTTGCCGTGGTGCATGCGCTCGATGCGCAGCATGTGTTTTTCCGACAAGTCGTCGGAACGCACATGCACGCGCACGGCACTGTCGTTGATGGCCGTCTGCAGGGCCAGGGCGGAGGTTTCCGCCAGGTCCAGCGTCGACAGGTCCAGCTGCACGCCCGTCATGATGGCCGTCAGGGCGGCGCGGTCGATGACGCGCGTCAGACGCGTCATAATGGTGTTCGACAGGTTGAACTTGCGCACCAGTTCCGTCAGCGTTTCGCCGGAAATGCCTTCAGCGCCCGTGCGCGGCACCAGCACGGCCGTGTTCAGCGCCACCGTCATCATGTAGCTCGCTTCTTCGGCGTCATCTTTCAGATAGCGCTCGTCGCGGCCCGATTTCACTTTGTACAGCGGCGGTTGCGCGATGTAGATGTGGCCGCGTTCGACCAGTTGCGGCATCTGGCGGTAGAACAGGGTCAGCAGCAGGGTACGGATGTGGGCGCCGTCGACGTCCGCGTCGGTCATGATGATGATGCGGTGGTAGCGCAGCTTTTCGACGTTGAATTCGTCCGGTCCGATCGAGGTGCCGAGGGTGGCGATCAGGGTGGTGATCTGCTCGGACGACAGCATTTTCTCGAAACGGGCTTTTTCCACGTTCAGCACTTTACCGCGCAGCGGCAGAATCGCCTGGAACTTGCGGTCGCGCCCTTGTTTTGCCGAGCCACCTGCCGAGTCACCCTCGACGATGTACAGTTCGCACAGGGCCGGGTCTTTTTCCTGGCAGTCGGCCAGCTTGGCCGACAGGCCCAGGCCATCCATGATGCCTTTGCGGCGCGTCAAGTCGCGGGCCTTGCGGGCCGCTTCACGGGCGCGTGCCGCTTCGACGATCTTGCCGCAAATGATCTTGGCGTCGTTCGGTTTTTCTTGCAGGTAATCGGCCAGGGTCTTGGCGACGATCTCTTCGACGGGACCGCGCACTTCGCTTGATACCAGCTTGTCTTTCGTCTGCGACGAGAATTTCGGTTCCGGCACTTTGACCGACAAGACGCAGGTCAGGCCTTCGCGCATGTCGTCGCCGCTGATTTCCACTTTCGCCTTTTTGGCGAACTCGTGTTCATCGATGTATTTGTTGATCACGCGCGTCATGGCCGCGCGCAAGCCCGTCAGGTGGGTGCCGCCGTCGCGTTGCGGGATGTTATTCGTAAAGCACAACACCTGTTCGTTGTAGGCATCGTTCCACTGCATCGACACGTCGACCGAGATGTTCGTGCCCTGGTCCGAGAGGCGCTCGCCCGTGGCCTGGAAAATGGTCGGGTGCAAGACCGACTTGGCCTTGTTGATGTACTCGACGAAACCGCGCGTGCCGCCTTCGAAGGCGAAGATTTCTTCCTTGCCCGTGCGTTGGTCCGACAATTTGATCTTGACGCCATTGTTCAGGAAGGACAGTTCGCGGATGCGCTTGGCCAGGATTTCGTAGTGGAATTCCACGTGCGTGAAAATCTCTTCGTCGGCCCAGAAATGCACGTCGGTGCCGCGCTTGTCCGTTTCGCCGATGACCTTGATCGGCGAGGTGGCGATGTCGCCCACCATGACGATCTGGCGGTCTTGCGGCACGCCGCGCACGAATTCCATGTGATGCACTTTGCCATCGCGGCGGATGGTCAGTTTCAGCAATTTCGACAGGCCATTGACGCAGGACACGCCCACGCCATGCAGACCGCCCGATACCTTGTACGAGTTCTGGTCGAACTTGCCGCCCGCGTGCAGCTCGGTCATGACGATTTCCGCCGCCGAACGCTTCGGATCGTGCTTGTCGTCCATTTTCAGGCCGGTCGGCACGCCGCGGCCATTGTCGGTGATCGAGATCGAATTGTCGCTGTGGATGGTGACGTGGATGTCGGTGCAGTGGCCAGCCAGCGATTCATCGATGGAGTTGTCCAGCACTTCGAATACCAGATGGTGCAAGCCGGTGCCGTCCGAGGTGTCGCCAATGTACATGCCCGGGCGTTTGCGCACGGCTTCCAGGCCTTCCAGGATCTGGATGGAGGAGGCGCCGTATTCTTCCGTGATGGCCTGGATCGGGGTGTCTTGTGGATTCTCGGACATGGACTGCTTTCTCAAATAACGATTGCTGATTGATTCGGGGCTGCTCGCTGATGACGGTAGGTCGGGTTAGCCGGAACGGCGTAACCCGACAGACGGCGCTCAGCATGTCGGATTACGCTGCGCTAATCCGACCTACGTCACTGCTGTGGTCTTTAGATCCGCATCGGCATGACGACATACTTGAAGTCGGCATTGTCCGGGATGGAGATCAGGGCGGACGAGTTCGAGTCGCCCAGCGCGATGTTGACGTATTCGCATTTCAGGTTGTTCAGCACGTCCAGCAGATACGTCACGTTGAAGCCGATGTCGACGGAATCGCCGCCGTAGTCGATTTCCAGCTCTTCGACGGCTTCTTCCTGATCCGCATTGGTCGAGCTGATCTTCATGCTGCCCGGGGTGATGATGCAGCGCACGCCCTTGAACTTGTCGCTGGTCATGATGGCGGCACGTTGCAGCGAGCGCAGCAGTTCATCGCGGCCGATGGTGAAGTCGTTTTTGTAGCCTTTTGGAATCACGCGCGTGTAGTCGGGGAACTTGCCTTCCACCAGCTTCGAGATCAGCTCGATGTCGGCAAAGGTCAGTTTCACCTGATTGGCGGCGATGTCCAGCTGCACCGGTTCATCGTTCTCTTCCAGCAGGCGCTGCAGTTCGATGATGGTCTTGCGCGGAATAATCACTTCCTGGCGCGCAAACGTCTGCTCGGTGGCGACCTGGCAAAACGCCAGGCGGTGGCCATCGGTGGCCACGGCGATGACATTATTGCCATCCAGAACCAGCAGCAAGCCGTTCAGGTAGTAGCGGATGTCTTGCTGCGCCATCGAGAAATGCACCATGTTGAACAGGTGCTTCAGCGTTTTTTGCGGCAGGGTGACGGAAGCGTTGTAGCTTTCCGCCTGTTGCACGGTAGGAAACTCTTCCGCCGCCAGGGTTTGCAGCGCGAAGCGCGACTTGCCCGTTTGCACGGTCAGGCGCTTGTTCAGCAGGGTCATCGTGACGTCGCCCGATTCGGGCAGGGCGCGCAAAATGTCCAGCAGCTTGCGCGCGGCCACGGTGGTGCCGGTCACGTCCGCGCCGGAACCGATTTCCGCGTGCGTGGTGATCTGCACTTCGGTGTCGGTCGACAGGAAGGAGACATTTTCACCGTCTTTGCGGATGAGGATATTGGCCAGAATCGGCATAGTGTGCCGACGCTCGACAATACCGCTCACGATCTGCAGTGGCCGGAGAAGGGTATCTCGGGTGGTTTTGACCAATTGCATATTTATCCTCAATGTATAGGTTGAACAGTACGACGTTTAACGTATTAATTTAACAATTGTTGCCATAGGGAGCCCCGACAGACCGGCTGCGGCGCCCTCCCAGATGATAAGGGTAAAGCACGTTTTGAGCCAGTCTTGCCAAATGGTGCTTAGCCCTTCAACGTTTGCTCCAGCACATGCAATTCGTGGTTGCATTCCGGGTTCTTGGTGCGGTCCAGCGCGATCTTGCGCACGGCATGCAGCACCGTGGTGTGGTCGCGGCCGCCGAACAGCTCGCCGATTTCGGGCAGGCTCTTCTGTGTCAATTCCTTGGCCAGGTACATGGCGATCTGGCGCGGCCGGGCGATATTCGCGGGCCGGCGCTTGGAATACATGTCGGCGACCTTGATATTGAAGAAGTCGGCCACCGTTTTCTGGATGTTTTCCACGGAAATCTGGCGGTTTTGCACCGACAGCAAGTCCTTCAGGGCTTCCTTGACGATATCGATAGTTATATCTTTGCCATGGAAACGCGAGTACGCCAGAATTTTGCGCAGCGCGCCTTCGAGCTCGCGCACGTTCGAGCGCAAGTGCTTGGCGACAAAGAAGGCCACGTCGTCCGAGAAGGTCACGCCTTCCTGCTTGGCTTTTTTCAGCAGAATCGCCACGCGCATTTCCAGTTCCGGCGGTTCGATGGCTACCGTCAGGCCAGAGTCGAAGCGCGAAATCAGGCGGTCGTCCATGCCCGTGATTTCCTTCGGATAGGTATCCGAGGTGATGATGATCTGTTTCTTCGCAGCAATCAATGCCTCGAACGCATAGAAAAACTCTTCCTGCGTGCGGCTCTTGCCGCCAAAGAACTGGATATCATCGATCAGCAGCATGTCGAGCGAGTGATAGTAATGCTTGAAGTCGTCGAAACCCTTGCGCTGGTAAGCGGTCACTACGTCGCGAACGTACTGTTCCGCGTGGATGTAGCGGATCTTCGCGCCCGGATTGTCGGCCATCACCTGGTTGCCGATGGCGTGGATCAAGTGGGTCTTACCCAGGCCGACGCCGCCGTAGAAGAACAGCGGGTTGTACGACACGCCCGGATTGTTCGCCACCTGGATGGCGGCGGCGCGCGCCAGCTGGTTGGCCTTGCCCGTCACGAAACTGTCGAAGGTCAGGTCGGTGTTGATGCGGCTCTGCTCGCGGCGCGGCGCGGCGCCGATGCTCAGTTCCGGCACGCTGGGCTGCGGTTCCGCGGCGCGCGCGCTGGGCGCGCCGCCATTCGGATCGCTGGCCGGGGTGCTGGCGGTGACGGGTTTCTTCGGCAGGGCCAGGCGCGGGTCGAGCACGAACTGCACTTCCGTGGGCGCTTCGAAGTACTGTATGGCCAGCGCAGTGATGCGGTTGGCGAACTGGGTCTTGACCCAATCGAGCTTGAAGCGATTGGGCGCAGCAATGCGCAGCTTGCCCTCTTCGTAATCGAGAGGGATAAGCGGTTTGATCCACGCACTGAATTGTTGCGGTGTCAGCTCCAGTTCCAACTGCGCGGAACAGGCCTGCCAGAAATTATCCATGTATGTCTATGTGAAAAGGTGTGGGAGGGCGTATCGATTCTGCCCTGCGTTCACCGTGTTGCAAGGCCGGCGTCGCGCGAGGGCTCGCCACACGTAACGCGCTATTCTACTCCCGACTGCCAAAGTTATCCACAGGCACGGCTGTTATTTTTCTGTGGCGGGGTGGGGCGCCGTGTGTATAAGAGGCGACTTATCCCCCGGTTATCCCGTTGCAGGCAGTGCTGGCGCGGCCTGTGGCGGGGGCTTGCCGGCGGATGGGGTTCGATGCGAAAATTTCCGGGCGATCACGGCAATCCTTGACAAGAGGGGGGCATATGCTGAATAATTCAGGGTTCCCCGCCCGTATTCCGTGTTTATTCATTTGGAACGACAATATGGACTAAGCGTGGATTAAGCGGGCGATGAGATTGGCCAGCTTGTGCCTTGGCATAAGTGCGCGATTGTCATTGGCACCAAAAACTGACGGGACGTCAGACCCGATTTTGCATTTTTTTTGTTTTTAGCGAGACCAACATGAAACGTACTTACCAACCTTCCGTCGTTCGCCGCAAGCGTACGCACGGCTTCCGCGCTCGTATGGCTACCCGTGGTGGCCGTGATGTGCTCAACGCACGTCGCGCAAAGGGCCGCAAACGTCTGGCCGTATAGGCTTGTCGTTGACAGCTGATCGCGTGGCTAGCTGTACTCCAGTCGGCAATCAACGCGAAGGTTCACACGACTTCGCGCGCGTTCGGCGTATCGTTAAAACGGATGAATTTTCATCCGTTTTTCGTTTGCGCCCTTCGCAAAAAACAGCGCATTTTGTGCTGTACACCCGACACAATCAATTGCCGCATGCGCGGCTGGGCGTCGTTGTGGCGAAGCGTTTCGCGCCACGCGCGGCGACCCGCAACACGATCAAGCGCGTCACGCGCGAGCTGTTTCGCAACAGCGCGATGCCGCCGGTCGACTGCGTGGTGCGTTTATCGCGCGCCGTCAACAGCAAGGATGGCCCGGCCACCACGACTCGGCTCAAAGCCGAGCTGCGTGAAGAATTGGGCCGCCTGTTCGCGGCGCAAATCGCCGCCCAGGCCCGTTCTGTTGCTGCGCCACCACCGTCCGCGCCATGAAAACCCTGCTGCTGTTCCTGCTGCGTGCTTATCAGTTGCTGATCAGCCCCATGCTGGGACAGAATTGCCGTTTCTATCCGAGCTGTTCGCATTACGCGATGGAAGCGCTGCGCGTGCACGGTACTGCCAAGGGCAGCCTGCTGGCTGCCAAGCGGCTGTGCCGTTGCCACCCCTGGAATGAAGGGGGCGTCGACCCGGTGCCGCCGGCCGATTGCAAACAATCTTCAACGACCGCTTGCGGTTGCAACCACTCCTGACAAATACCCTAATGGATATCAATAAACGTACCATCCTGTGGATCGTGTTTTCCGTCTCGCTGGTAATTCTCTGGAACGAATGGATGATCTCGAACGGCAAGCCGTCGATGTTCTCCGCGAACACGGAACAAACCGCCAAGGCGCCTGCGACCCCTGCCAAGACGGATGCCCTGGCTGCTTCGGCTGCGGCAGGCGTGCCTGCCCTGCCGGGTGACGCTGTCGATCCCGCCGCGTTCAAGCGCGAAGTGATTACCATCACCACCGACGTCATCAAGGTCGATATCGACACCCTGGGCGGCCAGGTCAAGCGTCTGGAATTGCTGAAATTCAAGGGCGCGGGCAATCCGGGCTGGTTCGGCGGCTGCTTCGGCCTGTTCAAATGGTGCCAGCCTGACGAAGGCAAGCAAAACGAAGTGCTGTTCGACGAGGGCGCGAACCACACCTACCTGGCGCAATCGGGCCTGGTTGGCGGTCCTTTCCCCACCCATGCGAGCGGTTTCACCGTACAGCCTGGCGTGCGCACCATCGGTGACGGCAAGCAAGTGCAACTGGTGATGGAAGCGGTCGAAGGCGGCGTCAAGCTGACCAAGACGTTTACGTTCAAGCGCGGCGACTACGTCATCGACGTGCGTCACGACGTGGCCAACGTGGGCGCGGCGCCTGTCACGCCACAGCTGTATCTGCAACTGACGCATGATGGCAACAAGCCGGTCGGCGACTCGTTCTTCAACAGCAGCTTCACGGGTCCGACCCTGTACACGCCGCAAGACAAGTACCAGAAGCTGACGTTCGAGAAAATCGAAAAAGCCGCCGCGGAAGACGAGAAGAAGGGCAACGACAACGCCATGAAGGGCCTGCATCCGGCCACGGCGAATGGCGGCTGGTTTGCGATTTCGCAACATTTCTTCGTTTCCGCCTTTGTTCCGCCTGAAAACGTCAAGCGCGACATCTTCACCAAGAAGGTCGGCCCGAACCTGTACGCCATCGGCAACGTGCTGCCATTGCCTACCCTGGCGCCAGGCGCCACGGCCAGCATGGACAGCAAGCTGTACTCGGGTCCGCAAATCGCGCACCTGCTGGAAAACGTTTCGCCTGGCCTGGAACTGGTCAAGGATTACGGCTGGCTGACCATCATCGCCAAGCCGATCTTCTGGGTCATGGAACATATCCACAGCGTGCTGGGCAACTGGGGCTGGACCATCATCGCCTTCACGATCCTGATCAAGCTGGCGTTCTTCCCCCTGTCGGCCGCCGGCTACCGCAGCATGGCCAAGATGAAACTGGTCACGCCGAAGATGCAGGCGATCCGCGAGCGCTACAAAGGCGACCCGCAAAAGATGAACCAAGCCACGATGGAGCTGTACAAGACGGAAAAGATCAATCCGCTGGGCGGCTGCCTGCCGATCCTGATCCAGATGCCCGTCTTTATCGCCCTGTACTGGGTACTGAACGCGTCCGTGGAAATCCGCGGCGCGCCATGGATCGGCTGGATCACCGACCTGGCCCAGCATGACCCATGGTGCATCCTGCCGGTGCTGTACGCGATCTCGATGTACATCACGACCAAGCTGAACCCGGCCCCGGCCGATCCGATGCAAGCGAAGATGATGCTGTTCATGCCGTTGGCATTCTCGGTGATGTTCTTCTTCTTCCCGTCGGGCTTGGTACTCTACTGGGTCGTCAACAACGTCCTGTCGATCGGCCAGCAATGGGTGATCACCAAGAAATACGCGCCTGCCGCCAAGTAATTCTGGCCAGCGAACAGAAAGCCCGCCTAGTGCGGGCTTTTTAATTCTTGTAGGTCGGATTAGCGTGGCAAGGCCACGCGTAATCCGACACTATCGCCAGCGTGTGCTGCGTCGGCTTACGCGCTGCGCGCTAAGCCGACCTACGTTGCTGCACCTTCCCTTGCCGTACCTATTACAATATCCCCATGAAACTCGACTCTTCCCCTATCGCCGCCATCGCCACCGCCCCCGGGCGCGGCGGCATTGGCGTGGTACGCGCCTCCGGCAAAAACCTCGCGCCTTTGATGACGGCCCTGTTCGGCGCGCAGCAGCTGAAACCGCGCCATGCCACCTATCTGCCCTTCACGGAAAGTGACGGCAGCATCATCGACCAGGGCATCGCCATCCACTTCAAGGGCCCGCATTCGTACACGGGCGAAGACGTGCTGGAATTGCAGGGCCATGGCGGCCCCATCGTGCTGCAGCTGCTGCTGGCGCGCGTGCTCGAAGCGGGCAAGGACAACGGCTTGCGCCTGGCCGAACCGGGCGAATTCACGCGCCGCGCCTTTTTGAATGACAAGCTGGACCTGGCGCAAGCCGAAGCCGTGGCCGACCTGATCGACGCTTCCACGGAAGCGGCCGCCAAGTCCGCCTCGCAATCGCTGTCGGGCGCATTTTCGAAGACCATCCACGCGCTGGTGGAACAGGTGACGGGTTTAAGGATGCTGGTCGAGGCGACCCTGGACTTCCCGGAAGAGGAAATCGACTTCCTGGAAAAATCGAATGCGCGTGGTCAATTGAAAGCCGTCATCGAAGCGCTGAATAAAGTGTTTGCGCAGGCGGCGCAGGGCGCGCTGCTGCGCGAAGGCCTGAACGTGGTGCTGGCGGGCCAGCCGAACGTGGGCAAATCGTCGCTGCTGAACGCGCTGGCCGGTGCCGACGTGGCGATTGTCACGCCGATCGCCGGCACCACGCGCGACAAGGTCAGCGAAACCATCCAGATCGAAGGCATTCCGCTCAACATCATCGACACGGCCGGCATCCGCAGCGCGGGCGACACCATCGACGCCGTCGAGCGCATCGGCATCGAGCGCACCTGGGGCGAGATCGGCAAGGCCGACGTCATCCTGCACCTGTTGGATGCCGACCATGGCCCCACGCTGGCCGATGAAACCATCGTCGCCGCCTTCCCCGCAGGCGTGCCCGTGGTGCGCGTGTGGAACAAGATTGATCTTTCTGGCCACAAGCCCGGCGTGGATGCCTTGCCGGATGCCACGCACGTGTATCTGTCGGCGCACGAGCACATCGGCATCGACTTGCTGCGCGCCGAACTCTTGCGCATCGCCGGCTGGCAGCAGACGGGCGAATCGCTGTACCTGGCGCGCGAACGCCATTTGATCGCCTTGAAATCGGCCGGCAAGCACCTGGACATCGCCGCCGCGCACGCGGCGCAGGATGACCAGTCGCTGGACCTGTTCGCCGAAGAACTGCGCCTGGCGCAGGTGCAGTTGTCGAGCATCACGGGCGAATTCTCACCTGACGATCTGCTGGGCGTGATCTTCAGCCGCTTCTGCATCGGCAAATAAGGAGGTTCGATGAAGCTGGTGCCTGTTCTGCTGTTCAGTTGTCTGCCCCTGCTGGCTGGTGCGCAGGAAAAATTGCCGCAGGACGTGGCGCAGTTTGTCGATAACGCCCAGATGTGCGAGCATTTTGCCGGCGAGTGGGATGACAACGACAAGGCGCGCCAGCGCGAGATCACGCAAGCCATTGAACAATCGTGCGGCCAGGCGCAGAAGCAGTGGAAACGGCTGTCTGCCAAGTATGCTGGACAGCCGGCGCTTAAGAAACTCATCGCCGAGCATGCGAATGATGCCGTCAGGAGCTTTCGGAAATAAGTATCAGAGGTGTTTTTTTGCATACACCTCGAACGGCGAAAAGACCGGCGCTTGATCTGTTCGCCGAAGAGCTGCGCCTGGCGCAGATGCAACTGTCGAGCGCCACGGACGAATTTTCGCCTGATGATTTATTGGATGTGGTTTTCAGCCGGCTCTGTATCCGCAAGCAAATTCATATTGATTGCGGAACAGCAATAGCTTGCCATGTGACGGTTTTATAGTCGGAATTCCCAACCAGGAGTTCCTATGACATATCCTTCATTCCCGCGTAGCACCGCTATTGTTTTTTTCGCATTGGCGCTTGTTTCTCCTATCGCGGTTTTGGCTGCCGCCCCATTGCAATTGACGATCGACACTGTGCCACCACCTGATCCTGGTGCTGCTGGCAAACAAACGCTTGCCGGTATTGATAGCAATGATAATGGCGTGCGCGATGATGTCGAGTTGTTTCTGCTGCGGCATTTTTCGCGAGATGCCCGGCTTCTGCGAGGCATGGCAAATGTTGCCATCAGCAATCAGGCGGCTATTCTGGCAACCACACCCTGGGAATCGTCACATGCGCATTCGATGGCGATACGCAGCAGTGAATGCCTGGCTGGCCTTGGCGAACTGGTCCCCGAGGATGAAAACAAGGTAGGTCAAGTGATGGCCTTGCTTGTCAATACACCCCAGCGCAAGGAAGCCATCCAAGCGCACGGTGCGCGTCTTGCCAATATGACTTTCGTCATGCGGCAGGAGACAGCGTGGGAGCCTTACTGCATGGAACGGGCCGATCTTGTGGGGCCGAGTGTGCAAACCCAGCCTCGCCGCGAATAGCTCCATTTGCTGCCATGTATCCCACGGGAGCGCGGTCTATTGAGCATGCTCATACCGCCTCAACTTTAATGACGTAATCTTGCTGAGCGGCCTTGAAGTGCCGCTAGGAAAGGAAGCGCCATGGACAGCAAACAGCCGGATGTCGTGGAATGCGAGGATGAGGTAATGGCGCGACCACTGCCTGCCATGCCGGAATTGATCGCCTCCTTGCCGCCGAAAGGTGCATGTTGGTATTGCGACAAGCCGCTCGATGCCGTGCGCCGTTTCTGTTGCAAGAGTTGTGGCGTGGCGTATGCGGAAGAGGCGCAGTACAACAGCTGAGCGCTAGCGGCGCCGCAGCAGCGCCGCCAGGGCGCCGTCGAAATCGAACTCGTGCGCGGCGGCCGCCACTTCCTGGTAGACGTGCACGCCCAGGCTGGCGGCCAGCAGGCTGGCCGAGTTTTCCAGGATGTCGATGGCCGCGCCATCGCCTTCGCGCAGATGGCTGGCCAGGCGCGCCAGCAGCAGCTGGATGGCGGGCGCGGCCGGGTCGGGCGCCACGTCCTGCGCCGCCGTGTGGGTGCTCTCCGGCGTGCCCAGCATGCTGCTGACCGCGCCGAGCAATTGATCCTGCGCCAGTTCCAGTTGCAGCATCTGCCGGGCCAGGTCGGGCGCCTGCGCACGCAGTGCCGACTCCAGGGTTGTCGCCAGGCCGTGTACGTGGTGCGCGCCGATCATGCCGGCGGCGCCTTTCAGGGTATGCGCCTTCAGGCGCGCGGAAGCATAGTTGCCGGTATCGAATTCGGCGCGGATCTGGCACGGCGTGGTGCCGTGGTCATGCAGGAAGCGGCGCAGGATTTTCAGGTACAGGATGCGGTCGCCCATGATGCGGCCCAGTCCGTTCTCGACGTCGAGAATACGGACCATGTCGGATGCCGCTACGGCGGCATCATCATCGCAAGTGGCGTGTGGTTTCAGCATGCTGTGCAGAGAGCCCCAAAACTTGTCACTGTCGTAAAGCAGGAACCGCTATTTTACATCCTGTCGTGCTCGACACCGCGCCCGCTTGGCGCCAGCCTGCCGTCTAGCGTGTCGTGAAGGACCAGCTGCGCGTGACGTTCGCGCCATTGACTTTGCCGATGAAACTCACGTCATAGGTGGTGGCCGCCAGCAGGGGGGCCAGCGGGATGATGGCGGCCACCGAGCGTGATGTATTGCTGGCATCGGTTTCCTTGCTGAGCAGGCGTACCGTCAGGTCCGTTCCTGCGCCATGCTGGCGCACGGTGAACGCCGTCACGCTGAGGGTGGCATCGAAATTCGCATGGACGCTGATGGGGTAGCCGACCACGTCCTGGTTGGGCACGGGATCGGGTTCCTCTTCATTGCTGGAGAAACTGGTGGCGACCTTGGTCTGTCCGTTGAACGGGTAGCTGATGATCTGTCCGGCCGGCAAGCCGGGGCCATAGCGGCTATTGCCCGCCAGGTCGGTAGTGAAATAGGCGTAGCCGCTGTTGTTGACGGCCGCACCGGCGCCGCCTTCCTTGAACGTCGGTTCAAAGATGAGGAAGCGGTGGTACACGGCCGTGATCAGGTTTTCCGCCATGTAGAAACCGGAGTTGGTCGCCACGCCGGCGATGACTTCGCCCCAGACGGAAGTGACGCCATAGCCTGACGCGGTCAGGCGGTCGTACAGTGTTTCGCCGGTAAAGCCGGGTTTGCCTTTAGTTTGATTGTGCACCACCACATTATTGATGTTCAGATAATTGGAGTGGCCGAGTGCCGCGTTGTCGATCAGACTATTGCGCACCAGCGGCGCCAGCCCGATCTGGCCGCGCCGGTAATTGATCCAGTTGAAGCCATCGGTGGCGATATTGTTGCTGAGGACGGGAGCGCCCGGCTCCTGTACCAGCTGCCCGGCCGGGGTCGAGGTGCCTTGCGCAGCATTGCTGCTGTCGCTGCCGCCTCCGCCGCAGGCGCTCAACAGGGCTGCGCTCAGCAGGGCGGGTATCCAGTATTTCCAACGCAGTGACGAGACAATCAAGTTGACTCCTGTATAGGTAGGCGGACAGCGGTGGGGGCGGCGTGCTGCCCTGTAAAACGATTCTAAGGTATTTTGATAGCGCGTAGAGCATCCATGAAAAGATATGTCGCGCTCGTGCGGGGACGCTCCCGCCGCTGCGCAGGGTAGAATGGGCGTAGCGCAGCGTTTGCCGCTGCATTGCCTCATCCCGCTACTTTGATTGCCCATACATTTGAACACCTTGCCCAAGTCGCGCCTGCAGCGCGCCAAATACGCCTTGCCCAGCATGGTGACTTTGCTGTCGATAGCCTGCGGCTTTGCCAGCATCGTCATTTCCGTCGATAACGCCCCGGTGGGCGACGCGGATGCCTATCGTCTGGCGGCCGCGCTGCTGGTGCTGGCCGGCGTGTTCGATGCGCTCGACGGCTATGTGGCGCGCCTGACGAACACCAGTTCGCAGTTCGGCGTGCAGCTCGATTCCATCGCCGACGTGATGAATTTCGGCTGCGCCCCCGCCGTCTTGTTGTACTGCTATGGTTTTGTGCAGATGGGCGTGCACGATCCGCTGCTGCTGCGCTTTGGCGGCATGGCCAGCTTCTTCTTCGTCGCCTGCGGTGCCATGCGCCTGGCGCGCTTCAATGTGAACGTGGGACATACCGACCCCATGTATTTCGTCGGCATGCCGATCACGGCTGGCGCCGCCTGCGTGGCGGCCGTGGTGGTGGCCTGGCCGGCGCCCATCGATTCCATGCTGCACAGCTATCTGTTGATGCTGCTGCTGGTGGGCGTGGGCAGCCTGATGGTGTCGACCTTGCGTTTCCCCAGCTCCAAGCAAAAGAAAAGCCTGGCCGCGCTGCTGGTGCTGATCCTTGCCATCGCCCTGCTGGTGTGGCTGAAGACCAGTTTCTTCGCGCTGTTCTTCGCCGTCTACATCGCCGCCACCCTGGCGCTGAACCTGGCGTGGTATCTGGGCTGGCGCGGCATTGCGCTACCGCAGGTGTTCAACGACCCCGACGAGATCGATTAATCTCAGGCCACCTCGTGCCCGCGCGCGGCGCGCAGGATGGCGAACCAGTCGCTGCGGCTGAGCGAAAATTGCGTGCCTTCCACGGCCACGCCCACCGCTTCGATGCGGCCCGTGCCCGTCAGCGGCAGGGGGCGGCATGGCAATTGCATGATCCAGGCAAACACCACGCTGGCAAACGGCCGCTGCAACTGGTCGGCGATCTGCTTGATGACATTGCGCAAATTTTCCACATTCGCATCGCCGCCCTGGAACAGCCGGCCGCCGGCCAGCGGCGACCAGATCATCGGCGCCACTCCCACGTCCTGCAAGCCGTCGAAGGTTTCGTCGAACAGGGGCGCCACGTGCAGCGGCGAGCATTCCACCTGGTTCGTCACCAGCGGGAAGCGCCGGTGCAGGCACTCGAACTGGTGGCGGCTGAAATTCGATACGCCAAAGTGCAGTACCTTGCCATCTTTCTTCAATTGGGTAAACGCGCCGGCGATCTCGTCGAAATCCATCAGCGGATCGGGACGGTGGATCAGCAGCAAGTCCAGGCGGTCCGTGTGCAGCTGGCGCAAGGTCTGTTCCACGGAACTGGTGATGTGCGCCGCGCTCGTGTCGTAATGCTGGATGGCATGGCCGGGGCGGTGCGGCGACAGCAGCTTGATGCCGCACTTGCTGACGAGTTCCATCTTGTCGCGCAAGCCCGGCTGCAGGGCCAGCGCTTCGCCGAACAAGCCTTCGGCGCTGTAGTCGCCATAGATATCGGCATGGTCGAAACTCGATACGCCCAGCGCCAGACATTGCTCGATGAAGGCCAGGCGCTGCTGCGCCGACATATTCCACTCGCCGATGCGCCACATGCCAGCGACGATGCGCGACAGTTCGGGACCGTTGCTGCTTAAACGGCTGCGCGGCGCTTGCAGGCTGGCGGGAAATACATGGCTCATGGGCTGGCTTTCTGATGGTGGCGTGAGGGGATACGCCACGATTATAGCCAGCTAAGCTAGAGCATGCTGCGGATGAAGCGGCAGCACCGCTCCTGCAAGGCATCGTCGAGCTGGCCACCCAGTTGCATCTGGTACACCAGCGCCGACTGCAGCATGAAGGCGAACAGGCGCAGGTCGAGGTCGGCGCGCACGCCGATGTTGAGCAGGCGCTGCACCACCAGGGTGATCCACGGCGCGACGATCTGCTCGCGAAAGCGCAGTTGCGCCGCCGCGTCATTGTGGATCAGCACCAGCAGGTCGCAGGTGAAGCGGCCGTCGGCGTTCAGGTTGTCGAAGATGCGCGCGCAGATCGCCTCGATTTCCTGGCCGTCCGGCATGTCGAGCGCGCGTTGCAGCTTTTCCGCCGTGCGCTTGACGAGCGCGTCGAGCAGCATGTCTTCGCGCCGCGGCCAGCGCCGGTAGATCGTCTGGCGCCCCACGCCGGCCACGTCGGCCACCATCTGTATCGTCACCGCGTCGAGCCCATGCTGGCGCACCAGCGTGACGATCGCTTCCAGTACCGCATCTTCCACGCCCGCCTTGCGCGGGCGGCCACGCACCGCTGCCTCTTTTTTGATCACGTCCAACCTGTCTCTGAATGTTTCTTTTAATTATGGTACGATGCGCACCGTAAATGCAAAACAACTGCTTGTCAATCATCTTGGTCAATTAACCGACAGGCGGATGCGCCGCGATACCCCAGTCATCTCTACGTGAAATCTGCCATCTCAGCGGCGCGTGCCCGCATTTTCTTTCTGACTCCCACATCCATCACTGTGGCGGCTCGTGCCGCCCGAGGACAACCTATGAAAATCATCGGGATTTCGCCCCATCGGCGACACTTCCTGCGCAAGGCCGTTGGCGCAGCGCCTGCCGTGGCCTTGCTGGCCGGCGCCGGCGGCGGCCTGGCCATGGCCGTCTCCAAGGACCAGCCTGCCTACAAACCGCGCTTTTTCGACGCCACCGAGTGGGCCACCCTGAGCGCGCTGGTCGACCGCCTGATCCCCGCCGACGCCGAAGGGCCGGGCGCGCTGGAATCGGGCGTGCATGAATTCATCGATGCGCAGATGAACACGCCGTACGCATATGGCGCGCTGTGGTACATGCAGGGGCCGTTCGTGCCGTCGATCGAACAGTTCGGCTACCAGTTCCACATGGCGCCGCGCGAGCTGTACAAAAGTGCGCTGGCCGGCGTCAATGCGACCGTGCAGAAACAGTCCGGCAAGCCTTTCGTGCAGCTGAATGCGGCCGAGCGCGACGCCGTCATCACGCAATTGCAAAAGGGGACGTTGGACATCGGCGCAGTGCCGTCGAAAATCTTCTTCAACCAGCTGCTGCAAAATACGCGCGAAGGCTATTTTTGTGATCCCGTGCATGGCGGCAACAAGGACATGCTGGCCTGGAAGATGGTGGGCTTCCCCGGCGCACGCGCCGACTACATGGATTGGGTGGAGCAGTATGGCAAGAAATACCCGTTGCCTCCAGTATCCATCGCCTGAAAACGTCCATGGCGGCGTTGCACTGCCTGGTCGTACTAGCGTACTGCCTGCGGCAATGCGCCTTGCCCTGAACCTTTTCAGTTATTCGTAGCCGATCAAAGAAAAAGAAAAACCATCATGAGTGATATCAAACCCGATGTAAAAATGAAGCCTGTCGATGCCGTGATTGTGGGCTTCGGCTGGACCGGCGCCATCATGGCCAAGGAATTGACGGAAGCGGGCCTGAACGTGGTCGCGCTGGAACGCGGCGAGTACCGCGACACCTATCCCGACGGCGCCTATCCGAAGACCCTCGACGAGCTGACCTATATCCAGCGCAGCAAGCTGTTCCAGGATATGTCGAAGAGCACGTTCACCTTCCGCCACAGCATCACGGGCGTGGCCGTGCCCTACCGCCAGATCGGCGCCTTCAAACCGGGCACGGGCGTGGGCGGCGCGGGCTTGCACTGGTCGGGCATGCACTGGCGCGTCTTGCCGGAAGAGCTGGAAATCCGCAGCCACTACGAACGCCGTTACGGCAAGAAATTCATCCCCGAAGGCATGACGATCCAGGACTTTGGCGTGACCTACGCCGAGCTGGAGCCGCACTTCGATTTCGTCGAGAAAGTCTTTGGCACCTCGGGCCAGGCGTATAAAGTCAACGGCATCGTCGTCGGCGACGGCAATGTGTTCGAGGCCGACCGCTCCGACAATTACGCGCTGGCGCCGCAAAAAGTGCCGTACACGGCCGAACTGTTCCGCCGCGCGGCCAAGGCCGTCGGCTACCACCCGTTCGTCAACGCCTCGTCGAACGCCTCCGGCCCGTACACGAATCCGTACGGCTGCCAGATGGGGCCGTGCAACTTCTGCGGTTTCTGCTCCGGCTACGCCTGCTACAACTATTCGAAGGCCTCGCCCAACGTCAACATCATGCCGGCCCTGCGCATGGTGGCCAACTTCGAGCTGCGCGCCAACTGCAACGTCGTGCGCATCAACCTCGACGGCAGTAAAAAACGCGCAACGGGCGTGACCTATATCAATGCGGATGGCAAGGCCGTCGAGCAACCGGCGGACCTGGTCATCGCCAGTGCCTTTGCCTACAACAACGCGCATCTGTTTTTGCTGTCCGGCATCGGCAAGCCGTATGACCCCGTCAGCAATGAAGGCGTGGTGGGGCGCAATATCGCTTACCAGATGATGTCCACCATCCAGACCTTCTTCAAGGAAGACACGAACACGAATCCCTTCATCGGCGCCGGCGGCACCGGCGTCGCGCTCGATGACTGGAATGGCGACAATTTCGACCATGGCCCGCTGGGCTTTGTGGGCGGCTCGCCCGCCTGGTGCAACCCGGCCGGCTCCAAGCCCATCTCGGGGATTGCCACGCCGGACGGCACGCCCGCCTGGGGTTCGGCCTGGAAAAAGGCCGTCAAGAAGAGCTATTTGAACACGGTCTCGTTCGATTGCCACGGCGCCAACATGACTTACCGCGACTGCTATGTCGACCTCGACCCGACCTACACGGACAAGTTTGGCCAGCAATTGCTGCGCTTTACCTTCGACTGGAAGGAAAACGACATCAAGATGAGCCGTTTCGTCACCGACAAGATGATGAAGGTGGCCGAAGCCATGAATCCCGAGTCGATCAAGGTGTCCGTCAAGAACGTGGGCGACCACCTGGACTTGCGCAACTACCAGACCACGCACTGGGCGGGCGGCACGGCCATGGGCGCGGACCGCAAGACCAGCGTCGTCAACCGCTACCTGCAAAGCTGGGACGTGCACAACGTGTTTGCCGTCGGTTCCAGCGTGTTCCCGGTCGGCATCGGCTACAACCCGACGGGCCTCGCTTGCGCGCTGACCTACTGGTCGGCCAAGGCCATCCGCGAGCAATACCTGAAAGATCCCCGTCCCCTGGTCGCCTGATAAAGAACAAGAAGATGAACAACACATTCACCCAAACAGTGGGCGCGCTGCTGCTGGCGCTCGCCGCCATCACCCCCAGTACTGCCTGTTCGGCTGCCGCCACCGTCCCGAACGCCCAGCTGATACGCCAGGGCGAATACCTGGCCCGCGCGGGCGACTGCATCGCCTGCCATACGGCCGGCACGCAGGGTAAACCGTTCGCGGGCGGCCTGGGCATGGAAACGCCGATCGGCAAGGTGTATTCCACCAACATCACGCCCGATAAAAAGGCCGGTATCGGCGACTGGAGCTTTGCCGATTTCGACAAGCTGATGCGCACCGGCGTGACCAAACACGGCTATACCGTGTATCCGGCCATGCCGTATCCATCGTATTCGCGCCTGAGCGAGGCGGACATGCAGGCGCTGTATGCCTACTTCATGCATGGCGTGAAAGCGGACCCGACGCCGAACAAGGCGGCCGACATTCCGTGGCCGCTGTCGATGCGTTTCCCGTTGACCATCTGGCGCTGGGCGTTCGCTCCCACGCCGCAGCCATATAAAACGCCGGTGACGGGTGACGCGCAATTGCTGCGCGGCGCCTACCTGGTGCAGGGCCTGGGCCACTGCGGCGCCTGCCACACGGCGCGCGGCGTGGGCATGCAGGAAAAATCGCTGACGGATGAGGGCAACACGACCTTCCTGGCGGGCGGCGGCGTGATCGACGGCTGGTCCGTGCCATCGTTGCGCAATGAACATGGCGGCGGCCTGGCGCGCTGGAGCGCGGCGCAGATCGCCGAATTCCTGAAAACGGGCCGCAACAGCCATACGGCCTCGTTTGGCGCCATGAACGACGTGGTAGCCCATTCCATGCAGCACATGACCGATGGCGACCTGGCGGCCATGGCGAAATACCTGAAGTCCTTGCCGCCTTCGAACCCGGCCACGCCCGCCTTCGTGGCCGACGACAAGCTGGGCAAGCAGTTGTTCAGCGGCATCGTCAACTCCAAGGGCGCGCAGTTGTACCTGGACCGCTGCGCCGGTTGCCACCGTTCCGACGGCAAGGGCTACGACAAGGCTTTCCCTGCGCTGGCCGGTAACGCCGTGCTGCAGACCAACGATCCCACGTCGGCCATCAATATCGTGTTGTCGGGCGGCGCCGTGCCGGCCACGCGCACGGCGCCGTCGGCGCTGACGATGGCGCCATATGCCGACATTTTCAATGATGAGCAGACCGCGCAGGTGGTGACGTTCATCCAGACCAGCTGGGGTAACCGCGGCACACCGGTGACGGCGGCGCAGGTGGCCAAGGTGCGCAAGCTGTCCGTGCCGGTGGAGCCATCGCAGACGGAAGCGACGTTTGCGGCAGGCCGCCATGGCACCTTTCCGCCCGTGGCGCGCCAGCCGCACCTGAAGGATGCGCCAGCGAAGTAAAGTCGATGGACGAAAAAAATGCCCGCAGCATCTGCGGGCATTTTTTATGGAATACGAGAAATAATTACTTCATCCACAGGCGCATCGAATCCCAGGCACGGCCGAAGATCGTGGCCTGGTTGATGGTTTCCAGCGCCACGACAGGCAGTTCCAGCAGAACCTTGTCTTCAACCATCATTTTCAGTTTGCCGACAGGGGCGTTTTCAGCCAGAGGCGCGACCAGCGGGTCCTTGCGTTCCAGCACAGGTTTCATCTTGGCAGCCATGCCTTTTGGCACGGTGACGAGCACGTCGCGGGCGAAACCGATTTTCACGGTGCCTTTCGAGCCCTTCCACACTTCCGGCGTGGCCACGGCCTGGCCTTTCGAGTACAGCTTGACCGTATCGAAGTTCTGGAAGCCCCAGTTCAGCAGCTTCTGGCTTTCCTGCGTGCGCGCCTGGTCCGACGTTGTGCCCAGCACCACGGAGATCAGACGGCGCTCGCCGGTGCCGCCCGGACGGCGGGCCGAAGCGATCATGCAATAGCCGGCCGCTTCCGTATGGCCCGTCTTCATGCCATCGACGGTCGGGTCCAGCCACAGCAGGCGGTTGCGGTTAGGCTGGGTGATCTTGTTGTACGTAAAGCTTTTCACGGAATCGATTTTGTAGAATTCCGGGTAATCGGCGATCACGCGCTTGGCCAGCACGGACAGGTCTTGCGCCGTGGAATAGTTATCGGGGCTAGGCAAGCCATGCGGATTGGCAAAACGCGTGTTTTTCAGACCCATGCGTTGCGCTTCACGGTTCATCAGCACGACGAACGTGCCTTCATCGCCGGCAACGGCTTCAGCCAGGGCCACGGCGGCATCGTTACCCGATTGAATCATCAGGCCATGCAGCAAGTCGTCGATCGACACGGGCGTGGCCGGGTCGATGAACATCTTCGAGCTGCTCGAATCGACTTTCCAGGCGCGCACGGAGACATTCACTTTTTGGTCCAGCGCCAGTTTCTTTTCGCGGATGGCGGCAAACGTCAGGTAAGCCGTCATGATTTTGGTCAACGATGCCGGCTCGATGCGCGCGTCCGGATCTTGCGAAGCAATGATCTGGCCACTGGTGGCGTCAAGCAACAGCCAGGACTTGGCGGCGATGGTCGGGGCTGGAACGCTCTGGGCGAAGGCGGCGGAAAAGAAAAATACACTGGAGGCCAGTGCCGCTAAAAGTTTTTTCATGGAGGCTGGTCTGCGAAAAAGATGAAGGCTGAGGGCCATGTCGTTGCTGCTTACATGGCCGCGTGGAAAAAACGGATCAATTATAGCCGTGGAGGCGGTAGTAAGCCCACACTTCAATGATCATCTGCTGCTATTGCGGGTTTGTCACCATGCCACAGCGCAATCACGAGGTTCTTGATGTGGTTGAGCTTGCGGTGGAAAAAGTGGTCGGCGCCGGGGATCACGATCACGGGGATGTCCTGTGGACGGGCCCAGTCGAAGACGGCGGACAGGGGAATCGTGTCGTCCAGTTCGCCGTGGATCAAGATGGTGTCGGCGGGAATGTCCGCCATGGCCCACTTGCCGGCCGCGCTGCCGATCAGCGCCAGGCGCTCGACGGGCGTGCCGGCGGCGGCCAGGCGTTCCTGCAGTTTCGATTGCACGAAGGTGCCGAACGAGAAGCCGGACAAGGCCACGGGCAAGCCCGGATACAGGCCGACCATGTGTTCGTACAGCAATTGCATGTCGTCCGTCTCGCCCGCGCCATGGTCATGCACGCCTTCGGAAGCACCGACACCGCGGAAGTTGATGCGCGCCACCACGTAACCGAGGGCGACAAAGGCGCGCGCCAGGGTTTGCGTGACCTTGTTATCCATCGTGCCACCGTACAGCGGGTGCGGATGGGCAACGAGGGCGATGCCGCGCGGAGTGTCTGCCGGGAAATCGAGCAAGCCTTCCATGCTGCCTGCATGGCCGGCGAGGGTAAATTTTTCCGAATTTCTGTTCATGATGCTCATACTGGTGGCTATCTCTTAAATTGGCATTAAATCTTGAGGCGTTCGACTATTTTTCCGCCCACCAGGTGCGTATCGATGATTTCATCGATATCGCTGGTGTCGACATAGGTGTACCAGGTCGCTTCCGGGTAGATCACCAGCAGCGGGCCTTCCTCGCAGCGGTCCATGCAGCCGGCCTGGTTGATGCGGATCTTGCCCGCGCCATTCATGTCGAGTTCCTTGATGCGGCGCTTGCAATGCTTTTGCGCCGCTTCCGCGCCATGGTCGCCGCAACTGTTGCGGCCGTCTTCACGTTTGTTCATGCAGAAAAAAACGTGGCGTTCAAAATACGGTGCGTCGCTCATACTATGCTCCTGCTGATTCATCAATGCGCCATGATAACGCTTATGGGTGGTCTTCGCGACGCTGGCGCTGCACGTCATCTTGCCGGTTCAAACGATGCGAGGGCAGGCACAGGAACCACAGGGCCATGAAGGGCCACAGCAAGGCGAGGAATTGCGCCGCGCCATTGAAGTTCAGGAACTTGCCTTGTACCCAGCCTTGCAAGGTGGACATGAAGTACGGGTTGATCGGCGTCGTATTCACCATCACCAGGCTCAGCAGCAAGGTGGCGGCCGCGATGCGGCGCTGCGCCACATGGGGCGCGAAGGCCAGGCCGCCCAGCATGATCAGGCCGATCAAAAAGCCGCCCTGGGCACCCGGCGTGATCCAGACGAAGGCGTTTTCGGGCGAAAACAGCAGCGCGCTGGCCATCGAACGCACGATCAATGCGGCGGCGATGAGGATCAGCATCAGCGCGGCACGCGGTGCGGCGCGGCGCAGCAGGCATAGCAAAGTGAGCACGGCGCCTGTCATGCCGCAGGCCGTGATGATGGTTTCCGATAGCCAATATTGCTCAACCGTCAATATCACATCGGGACGCAGGAAGGACGCCAGGTCGATGTCCATGCCCATCAGGCTGGAGGCCCAGTCCGACAGGATGGGCAGCAATTGTCCCAGACCGAACAGATAGCCTTGCGGATAGATTTGCGCCAGCGGCCACAACGCCACCAGCACCAGGCCCTGGCTGGCATGTTGGGCAAACCAGCGCTGGCGCAGGCGCAGCAAATGGCTCTGGTCGAGCAGCTTGCGCGCCGTCAAGGCGCCGATGAGGGAACCGATGAAGCAGCCGGCCGAATTCGTATAAAAGTCGAGATTCGACGACACGCGGCTGGGCAGATAGGTTTGCACGGCTTCCATGCTGCCGGAAATCAACATACCGCACAGGCTGGCGATCACGACGGCAAAGAAACCAGTAATCCTTGGAAACAGCGAATACACGATCAGCGCACCGAGCGGAATGTAGCCGACAACGTTGATGCTCACGTCAAAGCCCGTCCAGTAACGGGGCATGCGCGTGTTTTCCAGGAAAGTCAGCGGCGACAAACCATTGCTGTGCCAGCCCGTGAACGGGAACCAGCTCGCGTACACGATCAGGAAGACGTAGGCGAGCAGGGTCGCGCGCGACACGGGCGAGGAACGGACGGGCGGCAGCGGCGCCGCCGGGCTGGCGGGGGTTGCGGGGTCGGTCATTCTTTCGGGATATTCAGCGTGCCCAGCCAGGTGAGCAGGTCGGCGGCGATGGCGTCCGAGGCCGCCGCCAGCGCCTGCGCGCCGCCTTGCGCATCGGCGCTGCCGGCCGGGCCGCTGCGGCTGAAGGTTTTCTGGTCGATCAGGCGGTGGCCGCGAAATAGCGAGGCGCGCAGCGACACATGGCCGCTGCTGTGCGTCTGTGTGTCAAACGCTTGCGAAAAATCATCGACATCGATGCGCAGCAGGGGCATGCCGGCGGCCGCGTCCGTGGTCGACAGCACTTTCACGCCGCTCTGCGCCACGCGCGTTTTCAGGCGCTGGCTCAACAGTTGCAGCGGCGGCGTGTTCCAGCGGTTGTAGGCGTACGGCCGCGATTGCTGCGCGTCGGCGTACAGCAGCCGGTAATACATGCGCTGGCTGTCCAGCCACGAAGGGCCGTTGGCGTCGGCGATTACCAGCACGGGCACGGCTGGCGCCGCCGCGGGTGCGGCCGCCAGCGGCGCGGTCGGGCCGAAATCATAAAACGTGGGCACGGGGCCGCGGCTGGCGCAGCCGCCCAGCACGAAGGCGCTGGCCAGGATGAGTACGCTGAGATGGCGTGGGATAGGCATGCGGTGTTCTCCTTATTTGCCCGGTGCCGAAAAACCGGGCTCGCCCGGGCCGGGCGGAATGTCTGGGGCGCCGAACAAGATGCTCTGCGGCTGTTCATTGAGCGTGCTCATGGTGGTTTTCAGGGCGCGCATCGAGGAGCGCGCCTCGCCGCTCAGCTCGATTACCTGCGGCAAGACTTCCAGCGACACGCCATTCGCCACCGTTTCCACCGAATTGCCGACCCGCTCAACCGTGCCATTGACCTTGTCGAGCACGCCGCCAGGCGCCTGGATGTCGTTACCGAGCTTTTTCCAGGTGGCCGTCAGGTCCGACACGTTCTTGCTGGCCGTGCTGACGGCCGTCAGGGTTTGGCGCGTTTGTTCCGTCAGTTGCGGCAATTGCGTCAGGGTCGGTTCCAGTTGCTGCGGAATGGCGCCGAAGGCCTTGGCCGCCTTGCCCACTTCATTGAAAGCGCCCAGCATGGCGGCCTGGTTGTCGGGGCTGAGCAGGTTGTTGACCTTGTTGGTGATTTGCTCGGCCTGGTCGAGGATGCGCTTGCCCCGTTTTTCCAGCTGGTCCAGCAAGCCGGCGCGCAGGGGAATCATGGAAGGCTTGTCCTTGCTGGTACCCAGCAACGTCGAACCCACATGCTCGTCGTCGAGCTGGATGTAGGCGATGCCCGTCACGCCCTGGTAGCCGAGGGTGGCAAAGGTGGTATTGGTGACGGGCGTGTCGGGCGCCACGCTGATGTGCACGAGGATTTGCCCCGCCTTTTGCGTGTCGAAGTCGATGGCGTCGACCTTGCCCACTTCCAGGCCCCGGTAGCGCACGGTCGCCTGCGGGTTGAGGCCCGGCACGGACAGGGTGGTGGCGAGCAAATACGGGACTCTTTCCACGCGGTCGCGGTTGAACCAGACGCCGAACAGAATGGCGGCCACCAGCAGGGTGAGTGTAAAAAATCCCGTCATCAGGGCATGCGATCTGTTTTCCATTACTTCTCCGCTTTCTTGTCTGTGCCGGCGTCAGCGCCTGGCTGTGCCGCATTGCTTGCTGCCGCCTGTTTTTCATCGAGGACGGCCAGCGCGCGCTTGCCGCGGTCGCCAAGGAAAAATTGCTTGATGAACGGGTGGTCCACTTCGATCACCTCGCGCGTGGGGCCGATGGCGATCACATGTTTTTCCGCCAGCACGGCGATGCGCGTGGACAGGGCGAACAGGGTGTCGAGGTCATGCGTGACCATGACGACCGTCAAGCCCAGCTCACGGTGCAGCGACTGGATCAAAGAGACAAAACTTTCCGACAAGTCCGGATCCAGGCCCGCCGTCGGTTCGTCGAGGAACAGCAGCTTCGGTTCCAGCGCCAGGGCGCGCGCCAAGGCCACGCGCTTGATCATGCCGCCAGACAAGTCCGACGGCATTTTCAGCGCATGTTCCGGGCCCAGGCCCACCATGTTCATCTTCAATAATACCGCGTCGTGCACCAGCGCCTCGGGCAGCACGCGCAATTCGCGCATCGGTTGCGCCACATTGTCAAACACGGTCAGGGCCGAATACAGGGCGCCTTGCTGGAACAGCATGCCCCAATGATTGCGCAATTGCTGCAACTGGTCGGAACTTGCCTTGTTGATATCTTCGCCAAAGACTTTGACGCAGCCCCGCGCCGGATGTTCCAGGCCCAGCATCTGGCGCAGCAGCACCGTCTTGCCCGTGCCGGAGCCGCCCACGATGGACAGGATTTCGCCCCGTTCGATTTCCAGGTTCAAGTCCTGGTGCACGACGGTGCGGCCGAACTTGGTCCACAGGTTGGTGATTTCCACCACGGGCGCGTTGCCATGCAGGTTGAACTGGCCGTCCTGGCCCTCGCTCGCCTTGCAGGCGATATCGGTGTCGTTCGCCATCAGTAGCCCACTCCATTGAAGACGATGGCGAATACGGCGTCGGCCAGGATCACCACGGTGATGGCCGTGACGACGGCGGTGGTGGTGCCGTGCCCGAGGCTTTCCGTGTTGGCCTTGATGCGCAGGCCGAAGTGGCAGGAGACGAGGGCGATCAGCATGCCGAAAATCACGCCCTTGCCCAGGCCGATCATGTAGTTGGCCAGCGGCACGGCGTCCGGCAGCTTCTGGATGAAATAGCGCGCCGACAGATTCAATTCCACCTTGGCCGCCACCATGCCGCCGATCAGCGCGGCCGTGTCCGTCCAGATGACGAGCAGGGGCATGGAAATGGCCAGGGCCAGCACTTTTGGCATGATCAGGCGGAAACCGTGCGAAATGCCCATCACCAGCATGGCATCGAGCTCCTCCGTGACGCGCATGACGCCCAGCTGGGCCGTGATGGACGAGCCGGAGCGGCCGGCCACCAGGATGGCCGCCAGGAGCGGCCCCAGTTCGCGGATGACGCTCATGCCCAGCAGGTTGACCAGGTAGATGTCGCCGCCAAAGGCACGCAGTTGCTGCGCGGAAAGGTAAGACAGCACGACGCCGATCAGAAAGCCGACCAGGGCCGTGATGCCCAGCGCCTGGAAGCCCGCATGGAAGATATTGGCGGAAATCTCACGCCATGGTCCGCGCATCGGGTGGCGCGCGAAGCGGCCGATATCCTGCGTCACCTGGCCGACCAGAGCAATAAAGCCCTTCAAATGTTCGAAAAACAGCAGGATGGTCATGCCCAGCTTCATCACGGGCGTGAGGCGATTGGCGCGCGAGGGCGGCGTTTCCAGGGGGCCAGTCTCTTCGATGCGCCGGAAAAACTCTTCCTGCGATGGCGCCAGGGTCAGCTGCGCGGGGCGCTGCTTGCCCCAGGCATTCCAGAACAGCTGGGCGCCGATATGGTCCATGCTGTCGATGGCCGACAGGTCCCATTGCGTCTTCGCATCGCCCTGCAAGGGCTTGAGCTGGGCGTCGATGGCCTTGATGGCATTGTCATGCGCCAGCGCGTGCACCTGCCAGGTGCCGCTGGCAGTGACAAGGGCTCCCTGTTGGGAGCTGGTCTGGGAGAGGGTCAGTTTCGGCGATTGTACAGTCGGCATCTTGCCAGTTTAAGGGAGAATGGCGCAGACCGCCACCGATGTTCAATCGTCACGCTTTCAGGAGGCCAGATGGCGCGCCTGTCGCTGCGGTATTGCCGCCTCCAGGTGCGCCTTCGGCTGGTCGCTGGTTTTGGCGTGGTTTGCCGCTTGCGCGCCGCCCGCATAGTCGCTGGCCACGAGGGCATTGGCCTCGACCGTGCTCATGCCGCGCGTCTGCAGCCATTGCGCCACCAGCTTGGCCAGGCGCTCCATGGCGATGCGGTGGGTGGCGTCCGTGTGGGCGTACAGCCAGTTCGAAAAGTCCATGAAGTTTTCAAACGGCGACTCGCCCAGCATCCATTGCACCGTATTGGCGAAGCGGCCCGAGTTGGCGACCAGGTCCCAGTAGCGGGCGAAGCGCACCAGGCGCTGCATGCTCATGAAATCGAGCTGTTTGTTTGCCAGGATGGTGTACGGCGGGTGCGGATCGAACACCATGCCATAGTTTTCCGTGTGGCGGATGATGGGCGTGCCGCGCAGCCGCTTTAATATGCCGAACTGGATTTCATGCGGTTTCAAGGCCACCAGCTTGTTGAAGCCGGCCGCGAAGCTCGCTTCATCCTCGCCCGGCAAGCCGGCGATCAAGTCCACGTGCAGGTGGGCGTTCGATTCTTCGCACAGCCAGCGGATGTTGTCGGCCGCCTTTTGATTGTCCTGCTTGCGGCTGACCAGCGCTTGCACGTCCGGATTGAAGCTCTGGATGCCGATCTCGAACTGCAGCGCGCCGGGCGGGAACTTGCTGATGCCTTCTTTCAAGGCGTCGGGCAAGTGGTCGGGCACCAGCTCGAAGTGGGCGTAGATGGGATCGTCCGGGTTGGCTTCGATCTTGTCCAGAAAGAACTGCATGATCTTCAAACTGGTCTTGATGTTCAGATTAAACGTGCGGTCGACGAACTTGAACAGGCGCGCGCCGCGCGCATGCAAGGACTCCATTTCGGCCAGGAAATTTTCCAGCGCGAAGGGCCAGGCCGTCTTGTCCAGCGCCGACAGGCAGAATTCGCACTTGAACGGGCAGCCGCGCGACGCTTCCACGTAAATCGTGCGGTGGCGGATATCGTCGTCTGTATACAAGGAGTAGGGCAGCTGCAGTTCCGCCAGCGGCGCTTGCACGCCGGCATGGATCTTCATCAGCGGTTTCGGCCCGTGGAGGATCTCGCCGCACAGCTTGGGGAAGGTGACGTCTCCCCAGCCCGTGATCAGGTAGTCTGCCAGCCTGACGATCTCTTGCTCGCCCGCCTCATGCGACACTTCCGGCCCGCCCAGCACGATGATGACCTCGGGCGCCACGCGCTTGAGCATGGCCACCAGTTTCGTCGTTTCCTCGACGTTCCATATGTATACGCCGAAACCGATGATGCGCGGCTTGTTGACGAGGATGCGCTCGACCAGTTCCGTGGTCTTGGTGCCAATGACGAATTCCTGCAACCGCGTCTGCGCTTGCAACGGCCCCATATTGGCCAGCAGATAGCGCAATCCCAGCGAGGCGTGGGTGTAGCGGGCGTTCAGGGTGGAGAGCAGGATGGTCATGGGAGCGATGGAAACGGCGAAACCGCTATTTTACGCTGTCGCGTCAGCTGTGCGCTGCGGCCACAAATGCCATGTTACCATTTGTCAATAATTACTAACTTGTCAATGCTACGGCTGGTAAAAAGGGATACAAGGTGCTGGCGAAAAAAGTACTCAATAAGAAAGTCCTGGTCGGGGCGCTGGCCGGGGTGGCGCTGGTGGCGGCCGCGCTGGTCGCTTACCGGGTCTTCGGCTGGGGCATGCTGGGGCCGGTTAACGGCCTGAAGCTCGATTTGTCGCGGCCCGATGCGCTGATCCGCACGAAAAGCCTGTCGGCCTTGCCACGCGACCTGTTGACGGTGCCGCTGGCGCGCGACGTGCTGCGCGAGGATTTTCTGTTCTATTACGAGCAGAGCGAAGACCGGCTGGGACTCAAGGGCAGCCTGCGCCGCATCGCCTACGAACATGAACTGGGCTGGGGCGACCAGCTGCTGCGCATGGTGCTGGACCAGCCGGCGGAAGTGGCCTTGTGGCGCGACGCCGACGGCTCGCTCAAGCATTTCGCCATCGCCGTGTCGCGCAGCCAGTTGACGCGCCTGCTGGAAGAAGCGGGCAAGATCGCCTTGAAGGATACGCAAATGCGCGTGGCCGGCAGCTTGCGCGTCGATGGCGGCCAGGTGCCCGTGTATGCGCTCAATTACGCCTGGCAGCGCACCTTGCTGTTTGCCGCGCACGGCCAGCGCCTGGTCATCCTTTCCCATCCCGGCATGCTGTATGGCGGCGGCGACGGCAAGCATGGCGATGGCACGGCCGAGAAAACGGTGGCCAGCCTGCTGGCGCCGGAGCCGGCGAAACAAAACGTCTTTCACGCGCAATTCCATCTCGATCCAGCCGCGCCCGAGGGCCACAGCATCGCCGTCAAGGCGGACTTCCTGTCGTTCGGCTACCAGCCCTTCTTTGGCGCGCTCGAAGCGCTGCGTTTCGATTTTCAACAGGGCGCCTGGCAATCGAAGGTGCTGCTCAATGCCGATAAACTGAAAAACGGTGCTTATGACAGCAGCGCCCTGTGGCCCGTGCTGCCGCATAACCCGAGCGCCTGCTTCAGCGTGCCGGTGGACTGGGCCGCGCTGCAGCCCGTGCTCAAGCGCCTGGGCGACAAGGCATCCGCACCGGTGGTGTCGCTGGCCGGGCACTTGCAAGGCCCCGCCGCCGCGTGCTGGTATGGCACTTCGCGGCTGCATACGCCGGTTTTTGTGGCCACGCGCAGTGCGCAGGCAGGCGACGACGCTGTATATGGCAGTTTGTTCGAGGCGGCCATCGGCGGCAAGGACCCCGTGCGCAAGACCACCGGCAAGGATGGCGCCATTCGCTGGGAGCGCAGCGTCGCCACAGCCCTCGGCCAGTCCACGCCGGCCCTGGCCGTGGCCGGCAATACGGTTGTCTTCTCGGCCGACGGCAAGCTGGTGGACCAGGTGCTGGTCGTGCGCCGCAAGCAGGCGCCGGCGGCCAGCGACTTGCTGCCCGATGGCGCGCGCACCATCGGCCTGATCGCGCCGGCCTCGCTGGCCCGGCTGATCCAGCTGGAAGCCTTCGATACCCTGCCGGCCAATAACGAACCGGTCTTGCGCGCAGCCGCCAACGAACACCTGGTGCCGCGCCTGGACGCCTTGAAAAAATATCCGCCGCTGCGCATGGTGCTCAAGCGGCAGCCAGCCAGCGGCACGTCGTGGGAAACGCTGGAATGGCAGGAGACGGCGCGATGATGGTGTCGCATGGGCGGCGCGCTGCGCTGGCGGTGTGTGTCGCCGCTGTTGCCGCACCTAAGGCCTGGGCCCTGCGTGCGGCCGCCGAGCCGCAAGTGCTGCTGTCGCAGGCCCAGAGCCGCGCCTTCCAGGCCTGGATGCTGCGCATCGTCAACGCGCAGATCGAACGGGGCCCGTCGCCGCGCTGGACGCACCGCGATTGCGCCGGCCTGGTGCGCTTTGCCGTCAATGAAGCCTTGACCGTGCATGACGCGAAGTGGCTGCGCGCGAACGGCATCGCCAGCGACCGGCGATTGCCGCCCGAGCTGGAACTGAGCGCGGACCAGGCCGCCTTGCGCAACCGCTGGGTGCAAACGGACGGCAGCATCGGCCCCTTCGTCACGGCGCTGGCGCTGGTGCAGCACAACAGCCGCTTCGTCGCCCGCGAGATCAGCCAGGCGCTGCCCGGCGACCTGCTGTTTTTCGACCAGGGGGACGAACAACATCTGATGGTCTGGATGGGGGCGCGCATCGCCTACCACACCGGCACCGTCACCCCCGACGACAATGGTCTGCGGACCGTCGATATCAAAGAACTCACGAGCTGGAAGGACACGCGGTGGCAACCTGTGGTCAACAATCCCAATTTCGCCGGGGTGTTCCGGCTGGCGTTTTTATCATGAAGCCGATTTTTCTCATGAAGCTGCTATTTGCCAGCCTGCTGGCGCTGCTGCTCATTGGCGGCGCCTCGGCGCAGCAACGCGAGCCTAGCAACTACAGCACCTTCAAGGGCGAACCCTTCTTCCTGCTGTCGGACGCCAGTTATGGCAGTCTTGATGAAGCGCGCGTGCGCCTGGAAGTGCCGGGCCGCGACATGGGGCGCATGAACCTGGAAGCGTATTCGGGCGCCGACATCGTCGTCTACCGCGTGCCCGAACCGATGGAATTCCTGAAAAAGCAGCGCAATCTGCACCGCATCCAGGTCGAGGGCAATTACCAGGGCGAAGGCCTGGCCAACACCTTGAGCTTTCTGTGGGATAGCTGGTGGAAGCAGTCGCGCCTGGCCTGGCGCAAGCTGTTTTCCGGCGAGGCGCGCCGCGCGGTTACGAAAGAGCAGCCGCAACTGGCGACGAACGATGCGATCCGCAAGCCGACCGTGTTCGCCAACCATCCGCAGTACAAACCGATCAAGGGCATGGAGCTGGTCGACAGCTTCCGTTATCCGATCTGGCAAGCCAAGGCCATCGCGCCGCCGAAAGGCGTCAAGCTCGATGGCTCCAGCAGCGACTTCATCGTCGCCGGCGCCGGCAATGTGATGATCCCGCTGGGCAAACGCAAGCCGGGCTTGTACCTGGTCGAAGCGATCATCGGTGAGCACCGCGCCACCACCCTGGTGTTCGTGTCGGATACGGTGGCCGTCACCAAGGTGTCGTCCGGCCAGATGCTGGTGTGGACGGCGCGGCGCGACAACAGCGCCGCCGTGGCCGGCGCCAGCGTGGCGTGGACCGACGGCACGGGCGTGCTGCAGTCAGCGGTCACCGGCGCCGACGGTGTCGCGTCGCTCGAACGCGGCAGCCCCGAACACACGTATGTGCTGGGCCAGGACCGCGCCGGCGGCGTGTTCGTGTCCGAGAATTTTTACTATGACAGTGAAATCTATAACACCAAGATTTATGCCGTGACCGACCGGCCCCTGTACCGGCCTGGCGACGAGGTCAACGTCAAGTTCCTGGGCCGTGAATTTACGTCGGCGCGCGCATCGCAGGCCGCGGCCAGCGCGCCTGTCAGTCTCACCGTGCTCAATCCGAACGGCACGCCGCTCTTGACGCAAACGCTGCAGCTGTCCGGCGACACGGGCGCCGATACGCGCTTCCGTCTGCCCACGGAAGCCACCGCCGGCGGTTATGAACTGCGCTTCAATTACAAGGACGACGTATATGGCGCGGCCTTCCGCGTGGCCGAATACGTCAAGCCGCACTTTGAAATCAACGTCCAGCCGTCCAAGCCCGAGTTCAAGACGGGCGAAGCGGTCAAGGGCAGCATCACGCTGCGCTACCCCGATGGCAAACCGGTGAAAAACGCGAAGATGATCCTGTCGCTGCGCGGCCAGCAAAACACCATGGTCGAGGGCGAGCTGCGTTACAGCGGCCTGTTCCCGGTGTCCCTGAAAACCGAGGAAGTGACGAGCGATGGCAGCGGCAATGTGGACTTCACTTTGCCGCCGGCCGCCGATCCCTCGCGCTACATATTGACCGTGCTGGCGACCGATGGCGCGGCCTACCGCGTCAAGGCGACGCGCGAGCTGATGATAGAACGCTCGAGCAGCAGCTATCAGTTGAAGGCCACGCGCCAGTTTTCCGATCCGGGACAAAACGTGCATTTCGATTTGCTGGCCGACGGCCAGGGTGCGGCCAAGCCCGTGCGCTGGCAGATGGTGCAGCTGGAAAAACAGAGCAAGACCGAGGGCGCCTTCGATCCCAACGCCAAGGGCTGGGATGTGACATTCCCGGCATCGGGTTCGTATCAGCTGGCGCTGCGCGACGAACGCGGCAACTTGCTGGCCGCCGCCAGCCACTGGGTTTCGGGGGATGGCGTGCAGACGACGCCGGGCAGCATCGAGATCGTGCTGGACCGCGCCCGCTATCGCCCGGGCGACACGGCCGAGGCGCTGATCACCTTTTCCGACAAGGTCGACCAGGCGCTGTTCACCTTAGAACGCGACAAGGTGGAACACCATGGCCTGATGGCCGGCGCCGCTGACTGGTACCAGGCGCAGCGCGTGGCGCCGCGGCAGTGGAGAGTGCGCATCCCGGTAAAAGAAGAGCATGGCCCGAACATGACGTTCTCGGTGGCGTACACGCGCAATGGCGACTTCGTCTTCGAGAACGCCGGCCTGCAAGTGATCGAGCCGCGCATCGCGCTGCAATTCAAGAGCGACAAGGAAGTCTACCAGCCGGGCGAGAAGGTCACGCTGGACGTCAAGGCGACGTTGGACGGCAAGCCCCTGAGCACCCTGTTGGCGCTGGGCGTGGTCGATGAAATGATCTATGTGCTGCAGCCGGAAATCGCGCCGGACATCGGCGACTTCTTCTATCACCCGCGCCGCAACAACGTGCGCACGACGGCCAGCCTGTCCTTCATCAGCTACGACATGGCGCAGGGGCGCACTGCCGGCGCGCCCGCGCGCCACAACTACAACGAGCGCGGCGTCAAGGTGCTCGAACGTCCGCGCCGCGACAATATCGACACAGCCTATTGGGCGCCATCGATCAAAACCGATGCGAATGGCATCGCACGCGTGAGCTTCACCATGCCCGACGCGCTGACCCGCTGGAGGATCACGGGACGCGCGATGGATAGCCAAGGTCGCGTCGGCCAGCGCACCGCCTATCTGCGTTCCGATAAAAATTTCTATGCCAAATGGACGGCGCCGGACTGGATGCGCGCCGGCGATGCGCCGCGCGCCTCGGTGGCCGTGTTCAACCAGACGGGCAAGGAGCAGGCGCTCGACGTCGTCCTCTCGGGCGGCGCGCAGCCGAAGACGGAAAAGCTGTCCGCCAAGCCGGGTGTCAATTACGTCGAGTTCCCGCTCGCTGCTGGCGCTAGCGGGCCGCTGCGCCTGGACGTGAAACAGAATGGCAAGCTGGTCGACGCGTTAGAGGCGACCATGCAAACCTTGCC
Organism: Janthinobacterium sp. UMAB-60; assembly: GCF_900095235.1. Taxonomy (NCBI): domain Bacteria; kingdom Pseudomonadati; phylum Pseudomonadota; class Betaproteobacteria; order Burkholderiales; family Oxalobacteraceae; genus Janthinobacterium; species Janthinobacterium sp. UMAB-60. The sequence continues at coordinate 4,061 of NZ_LT607493.1, read as the reverse complement.
CGCCGCCTGGAGCAGCCCGCGCTCGCTGGTGCTGCCGCTCGATGGCGCCACTGCTGATATTGCACTCAAGCTGCCGGCGGACGCGCGCAATATCCGCGTGGCGTTCGCGCAAGGCGCGGCCAGCCAGTTCGCGCGCATTGCCGACGACCTGATCGACTATCCCTATGGCTGCGTGGAGCAGACGGCCAGCCGGCTGATTCCGCTGGCGCTGGCCACCCAAAGCCTGGGCCCGGACGCCGGCGCGCCGTATGAACGCTTGCAGGCGACCCTGACCGCGCAGCGTTTGCGGCTGGTGTCGATGGCCGGTCCGAACGCCGTCTTTGGCTGGTGGGGCAACGCCACGGCCGGCAATGCCTTGATGACGGCGTACGCCTATTACGCCGACTGGTACGCGGCGCGCGCGCTGCACATCGAGCTGCCGCCCGAGCACTGGAACAAGCTGCTGGCCGTCTACAGCGAACATGGCTTGAAGGATGCGGTGGGCGACCGCGCGCTGGTGCTGTGGATGGCGCGTGAGATGGGCCTGCCCACGCAGACGCTGGCAGCGGGCCTGGTGGACGACAGCGCCATTGCCGTCCTGGGCGGCAAGCCGCGCCAGGCGGGCGACAGCGGCAGCCTGCTGCTGGGCGGCGCCCTTGATCGCGAGGCGCAAGCGATGGCGCTGGGTCTGGTGGCGCTGGTCGCCAGCCAGAACGGCATCGCCTTGCCGCATGGGCTGCAGCTGCAAGTGGCCAGCGCCTGGCAAGTCTTGCGCGAATCGAAGGCGCCGGTGGCGCAGGCCTTGCTGATGCTGGCCGGCGAAGTACCGCCATCGCAGGCCGACGCGGTGCTGGCCGGCGTGCGCGCCGAAATGCCGACCCTCGACCGTGCGATGACGTTGATGTGGGTGCAAAAGAAGCTGGGCGGCGCATCGTTCGGCAAGGGGCCGGCCGTCACGCTGGACGGCGCCTGGCAAAAACGCGAAAGCCGCAGCGGCCAGCCGCTCTGGCGCTGGCTTGACGCCAGGGGCTTGCCTGACAAACTGCGTCTCGCTGCACCCGCGCCTGCGGGCACGGTGGCCGTGCTGCAGTACGACAGTCACGCGGCAGAAACGCAGACCTTGCCGGTCGCCGTCGAACGACGCATCCTGCGCATGAAGCAAGGGAAGGGCGGCTACACGACGGAGCTGGTCAAGCCGGGTGAGGCGCTCAGCACGGACGCGCTGTACCTCGATGAAGTCACCTTGAAAGCAGCACCGGGCGCGAAGCACCGTTTTGGCTTGCTGGAAGTGGCGCTGCCGCCCGGTGCCGTGGTCGAATCGACCACCTGGGGCATGGTCATGGCGGGCGACAAGCCGGCCGCGCTGGAACGCGCGCGCCACACGGAGCGCCGCGACGGCTATGCTGTGCCGATCGAGCCTTTGGCCGGCGACGTGACGGTGCGCCATTTGCTGCGCTTCGCGCAAAAGGGCAGTTACGTGCTGCCGCCGGCGCGCTTTTACCGCATGTACCAGCCGGAGCAGAAAGCCCTCGAGGGCGGCGGCAAGACCACGCGCGCGCTGAAGGTCGAGTGATGGGCTTTGCATGTCCAGCATTGATGCTTGCCACGCTGCTGGCCATGCCTGCCTGGTCGGCTTCATTGGATGTGGCCTGGTGGCGCGACGGCAAGATGGAGGTGCGCCAGCTGCGTCAGGGCGGCACGGCGCCGCTGCCGTTTGGCGGCGCGCGGCAAGTGCCGCTGGCCAGCTTGTGGAAGCTGTTCGTCTATGTATACGCCAGCGATAACAAGGTGGCGATGCCGGACTACCGCTGCGGTGGCCGCGATCCGGAAGAAGTATATTGCTGCGATGCGGGCCAGAGCATTGGCCACGACGCGGCGCTGGCGCAGTCCTGCGGCCCTTTCTTCTCTCCCCAGCGCCTGATGATTACGGCCGCGCCGTGGCGCAAATACTGGACCACCCGTTTAGGTAGCGCCCCGGCAGGCGACTTTGCCTGGCTGGCGGATCCCGTCCAGCTGGCGCCGGGGCGCCTGGTACGGCTGGATAGCCTGCTGCGCGCGCTCGACAGCATACCGGCTGCCAGCCGGATGGATGCAGAAGCGGCGCTGTTGCGCGTGGTGCTCGATGGTCGAGGGGCAGGTACGGCGCGCTGGTTCGGCAGCCAGCTGCGCGTGAAGACGTATTCCTGGCACGAGCAGCGCCGGGCCGACGAACGTATCGGCGGCGCGGCCGGCTGGCTGGCCGACGGCACGCCGATCTGGTTTGGCGGCGCGGGCGGCAGCAGCAATGTCTTTGAACAGTGGGCGCCCAGGCTGGCCGCCAGCTTGCCGAAAGTCGGCGCGGCCGACGATGGCGGCTGCGTGGTGGTCGATTACTTCAAGCGCTATCCGATTCGTGCCGTGCGCGGCGAACGTGGCGTGGCCATGGCCGGGCCGCTGAATGGGCGCTACCATGTGCAATTCGAAAATGGCCAGAACCTCGCCTTGCGGAGCAGCGGCGAGTTGATGCTGTTGCAGGAGAAGGGCGGCCGCCCGCAAGTGCGCGGCCGCTTCGGCGTCAATGAATATGTGGCGCGCGTGCTCGATCGCGAAGCGAGTACTGATGAGCCGGAAGCGGCCAAGGCGCTGGCGATCGCCGCGCGCACGTATTTGCAGCAGAACGCGGTGAGCGTGGCGGGCTGCCAGCAGATCGCCGACAGCAGCGCGACCCAGCGCGTCAGTCCCAGCCCTGCCACGCCGGCGGCGCTGGCCATTGCGCGCTGGACCGATCAGCTGATCGTCGATGGCGTCACCGTGCGTTATCACAGCACCTTGTCGTCCGAGGGCACGATGGCGTGGAGCGAGGCGGTGCGCCAGGCCAGACAAGGCAAGCACTATGATGAATTGCTGGCGACGGCCTATCCCGGCGGCGCGCTGAGCACCTTTGGCAATACTGGCGCGCGTTGTCGGCGCCTGGCGCAGAACGAGGATTGGCTGGCGCGCTCCGTGCCGCGCTGGCAGCGCGTGCTGCTGCGCGAGGCCGGTTACGAAGCGCCGCCGCAAGCGCCGCTGGTCTGTGCCCTGTCCAGCGGCGCGCCGTATTCGGAACAGTCGCGCAACCGCATCTTCATGCGCCCGCTTGCCACGCGCGAAGACCGCATCACCTTGGCCCATGAATACTTGCACCTTGGCCTGCGCCGTCATCCGCGCGGCCAGGATGAAGAATATGTCGAGCGGCTGGCTCGCCGGCTCGTCGACCTTAACCTGGAGGCCCTGTGATTTTTTATATCCGTTGCTCGATTCCCCTGATGTTATTGCCAATTTGGGCGCAGGCCCAGGTCACCATCGACGCTCCCAGGAGCGGTTGGCGCAATTCGGCCGGTGCGACTGAGGAATACACGCAGGCGGTCAACTACCCCGCCGCGTCGGTCAACCTGCAGCCGGGCCAAGCCGAGACGGCGCAGATACGGGGGCGTATCGCAGGCGCTATCAAGGGCAAGCCCGCCACCCTGGTGGTCAACGGCGTGGCGATGCCGATGGAAGTGGGCGAGGACGGCAGCTATGGGCGACCGTATGGCTTCGGCAGCGGCTCGAACAGCGTGGAAGTGCGCTCGCCCGATGGCAAGAGCCGCGCGCGCACCCAGTTTGTCGATAGCTATCAGGGCAAGACCCAGGCGCGCTTGCGCATCGTGCTGTCCTGGGACAGCGCCGGCACCGACCTCGATCTGCATGTGGTCACGCCGGACGGTGGCCACGCCTGGTACGGTAATCGCGTCTTGAAAGATGGCGGCGCGCTGGATGTGGACGTGACCACTGGCTATGGCCCGGAAATCTTTTCCAGTGCCGCGCCCCTGAAGGGCAACTATCACGTTTATGTGAATTACTACGGCAGCGGCGAGAACACCGCCATGCTGACCGTCGCCCGCTTATCGATCATCACCAACGAAGGCACGCCGCGTGAAAAGCTGCAGAGCTTCCAGGTTCCGATGCGGGCCGCCGGCGAGCTGACCTTGGTCAAATCGTTTGTCTTGCCATAAAAAGGACCGAAAATAGCCCTTGCGGGGCGCGCGGGGCAGGGCTATAATTCGCCCCCTCGCTGAACGATG